>DATJWP010000096.1:0-84259 GCA_035578045.1 Polyangia bacterium
GTCAGCATGCTGGCGCTGGCCATTCTGCTCTGGCTGCTGGTGCACCACCGGCTGCGCTGGTTGCCGCTGCTCTTCTTCGTCTGGGCGAACGCGCACGCGGCGGTGGCGATGGGGGTGGCGGTGCTGGCGGCGGTCACCGGCCTGGCGGTCCTGCGCGCGCGGCAGGGCGACGCGGCCGCTCGCCGTCGCGCGGTCGCGCTCGCCTGGCTGACGCCGGTCTCGACGCTGGCGACGCTGCTGACGCCGCTCGGGTTCGGGTTGTGGCGCTACGTCGGGACGTCGATGGCGCTGTCGCACGAGAACAGGATCCTCGAGTGGCAGCCGACCTGGCCGGACGGTCCGTTCGGGATCATCTTCTGGATCCTGGCGCTGGCGTTCCTGGGGCTGCTGGTCTGGCGGCGCCATCGGCTGCGGGGCATGAGCTGGGGCGACGCCGTGCTGCTGACCGCGTCGCTGGTCATGCTGGTCCTGGCGGCGCGCGCGATCCGCAACACCTGCGTCTTCCTGCTGATCGCGGTGCCGACGGCCAGCCGGCTGCTGGGTGCCGACTTCCGCTTCCGGCGCGCGGTCCATCCCGAGACGCCCGACCATCCGCGTGCGAACCTGGCGCTGCTGATCGTGATCTCCGCGCTCGAGGCGGCGGCGATCCTGTATGCTTGGCAGCTCCCCTACGAGCTGCTGGGGTGGCAGCCGATCAGCCCGGGCGCGCTGGCCGCCGCCCGAAGCTGTCCCGAGCGCCTCTTCGGGCGCTACAACGACGGCGGCCCGCTCATCTGGTTCCTGCCGGAGCGGCGGGTCTTCTCGGACACGCGCCAGGACCCGTATCCGCTCTCGGTGACCCGCACGACCGCGTCGATCGAGCACGGCGGCCCGTATCGGGAGGCGTTCACCCACTACGGCATCCGCTGCGCGATCCTCCCCACCGACAACAAGGCCGCCCAGAACCTGGCCGCCGGCGGCTGGCAGCCGCGCTTCCGCGACGACCGCTGGACCGTGCTGGTCGCGCCATAGTTCGCCGGGCTATCCTTGATGGGTGGACGTGAGCCGCTCCGAGACGTTGCGCCAGGCGACTCAGGACGTCGTCGACGTCTCGGACGTACGGCTCGTGGTGCTCTTCGGTTCAGTCGCTCGTGGCGAAGCACGGGTGGACAGCGATCTGGACGTCGGAATCCTGGGTGGGACGTTCTGGGAGCAGCTCGAGCTCGGTTCCCGGATCGGCGCCAGGACGGGGCGCGAGGCCCATGTCGTCGATCTGGCACAGGCCGGCGAGGTTCTTCGGTTCGAGGTGGCTCGCGACGGTGTCTGTGTGTTCGAGAGAGCCGACGCCTGGGCGCGCTTCCGCGCGGAGGCGATGATCGCCTACTGGGATTTCGAGCCGGTTCTGAAGCTCTGCGCCGAGAGCGCCCGACGACGCCTTCGCGAGGAGGCGGGCATTGGGTGACCTTCTGATCAAGAAGGCGCTCGGGTGCCGCGACAGGATCGTCAAGATCCGGGGGGCGCTCCCGGCCCGTCCCGAGGAGATCCTCGCCGACGAGAGGACGGAGGCTTTCATCAGTTTCCAGATGTTCCTGTTGATTCAGGATCTGGTCGATCTGGGCGCGCACCTGGTCTCGGCGCGGTCGCTGGGGCTCCCGACATCGCAGCGCGAGACTTTTGACCTGCTGGCGCGCGCGGGGATCGTCTCTCCGGAGACGTCCAGAGGCATGGGCGCGATGTCCTCGCTGCGGAACCGCATCGCTCAGAGCTATGGAGAGCTGGATCCGGTTCGGCTGGCGCGAGAGGCGCCCAGCGGGCTGGCTCAGGCGGCGTGCTTCCTCGACGAGATCACGACGGCCGTCGAGACCTCCGGCCGGTAATCAAGAGGGGGCGGCGTTCGGGTCCATGCCGGCCAGCTCGGCCGCGGGCGGCGGCTCGAGCGCGCGCTGGCTCTCCCACTCGCGGAACACGTCGAGCTCCCAGCGGACCTGGCCGAACACCCAGCCCAGCACGACCGCGTCGTCGAGCAGCCCGAGCACGGGGATCGCGTCGCAGATGGCGTCGATCGGGCTCACGAAGTAGAGCAGCCCGGCGACCACCAGGACGATCGTGCTGCGTGCGACGCCGCGGTAGTCGCGTCGCGCCCAGGCACGCACCAGCCGGATCGTCGTCTGCAGGTCGTCCCACTGCCGAGCCAGCGGGCCGCGCGCGTGGCGGGACTTCTCACCGGCGGCCTCGGTCGCCCGCAGCACAGCCACCGGGTCCCGAACCAGCCGCGCCGCACGTTTCTTCTCGCGCCGAAACCAGGATCGCCAGTTGACCTTCATGATGGTCAACGATAGCACCCGCAGATCGATCAGCAGCCTGAACGTCCTATCCTCACGCCGTCCCTTCCGCTTATCATGCCTCCCAAGGCGGGATCGCACGGGCCGCCCCGCCATATGTCCATGCTCAAACCAGCGGCGGATCCGCGTGCTGCGCGCTGGCTGACGGGGACCCTGTTTGCGATCCTGGTGGTCGCTGGATGGGGGCCGGGGTTCGGATGGGGCCTCTGGCTCGACGAGACGTTCACGGCGTGGCAGGTGGACGCGGGCTGGCGCGCGATCGCGTCCACCAAGCTGGTCAATCCGGGGCAATCGGCGTTGTTTGCGTACCTCGAGGCGCCGTTCTTTTTCCCGCACCCGGGCGTCATGGAGGTGGCCTTGCGGGTTCCGGCTTTGGCCGGGGCGTTGCTGTCGTGTCTCTTCCTGTACCGGCTCGCGGAGTCGCAGGTCGGCAAGGGAGCGGGCGTGCTGGCGTCGATCGTCTTCGTCGGCTCGCCGGCCGTCGTCGAGTACGTGTCGCAAGCGCGGCCCTACACGCTCGCGATGGCGGCGTGTCTGGCGTCGCTCTGGGGGTTGCTCCGGTGGCTGGAGACGGGGGCGCGGCGCCACGGCTGGTTGTTCTCGATCTCGGTGGCGTCGATCCTGTACCTCCATCTGCTTTTTGTCCTTTTCTTGCCGGTGCTCGGGATCGTCGTCTTCCAGCGGGCCCGCCGGGCCCCCCCTCTCCCCTGGCGGAACCTGGCGGTCTGGCTGGCGGTCGCGGCCTCGTTGCTCCTGCCGCTGTTTCCCCTGGCGCGCAGCTTCGCGCGTCAGAGCGCCGGTCTCTCGGATGTGTCCCAGGCACCGCTGCCGGACCTCGCGCGCGGGACCGTGGCAACGCTGCCTGGGTTGATCCTGCTCGCGTTGGTTGCCGTCGCCATCTTGTCGTTCCGCGCGCGCCGCCCAGTTTTCGATGCGCTCCGGGCGCCTGAGACCGCTCCCACCGTCCGGCTCCTCCTGTTTTGGCTGCTGGTGCCGCCGCTGGCGCTGGCCGCAATCTCGTACATCGTCGGCCAGGACGTCATGCTCACCCGCTACTTCTTCTACACGGCGGCCGCGCAGGGTCTGATGGTGGCTCTGCTCTTACGTGACTTCCCGCCCAAGTTCGCTCGCCTGACGCTCTTCGCCGGCTTTCTCTTGCTGGCCGTGCTCAATCTCGCGCACAGGAGCGTGGCGGACGGGCCCGACAGCTGGCGGGCTCCCATACGCGCGTTGCGGGCGCTGGATCCGGAAGGCGCGGCGCCGGTGTTTCTCCAGGCGGGCCACCCGATGTCGAACGCGATGGACTGGGAGGGCGGGATCGCCGCGCACAGCTTTCTCTATTCCCAGCTCAGCGCCTATCCCATACCAAACCGCGTCTATCCGTTGCCCTACGGGCTCGACGAGGTGGCGCAATCGTACGTGCGTCACCTCGCCGACGGTGAGCTGTCGCGGGCGCCGCTGATCTTCTTTGCCGGCATCCGCGACCTCCCGATCGAGCGCTGGGTATGCTCGTTCTTCGAGTCCCGTGGCTATACCTGTCGCGACGCCGTCGCGACAGGCCTGTCCTTGCTCGTCATGCGCCGACCCGGCTGATTCCTTGACGCGCATCGTCGTGATCCGGTCAAGCCCCTGTCAGGAACCGCCGAAATCGAGAGTGTGCGCGCTCGCGTGTTGGTCGTCGAAGACAACGCGTTGAACCGGCTGCTGGTGCACGACCTGCTCGTGCTTCGCGGTCACCATGTGATCGAGGCGGCCACGGTCGACGAGGCCAGGCGCGCGCTGGACGCGGAGCGCCCGGACCTGCTGCTGCTGGACGTGCAGATCCCTGGCGGCGGGGCCGAGGCCGTCATCCGGGACGCGCGCCGGCGCCCCGGGTTCGACAGCATCCCCATCGTGGCCGTCACGTCCCTGGCCATGCCGGGCGACCGCGAGCGGCTGCTGGGGAGCGGTTTCCAAGGTTACCTGGCGAAGCCGATCGACACGCGCACGTTCGGGTCGATCGTCGAATCGTTCATTGACCGCGGCGCGCGCGCCGAGGAGCCGAAGCGTGTCGGCCGGGCCGGTTGAGACGCCGGCCACCATCCTGGTGGTCGATGACAACCTGCAGAACCGCGAGGTGGCCGAGGGGCACCTGGTCGGCGCCGGCTACCGCGTGGTCCAGGCCGAGGGCGGCGCCGAGGCGCTCGCCATCCTGACTGGCGGCAGCACGGACCTGGTGTTGCTGGACGTGCTGATGCCGGGCATGGACGGATACGAGACCTGCCGCCGCATCCGCGCGCTGCCGCGGGGGGGTGACGTCCCTGTGCTGTTCCTGACGGCGCTGGGCGACCTGGAGACGCACCGGGCGGCCATGGAGTCCGGCGCGGACGACTTCCTGACCAAGCCGCTGAACCGGACAGAGCTCTTGATCCGGGTGCGCTCGCTGCTCCGGATCAAGCAGCTCTCCGACGAGCTCCGAAGCAACTACGAGGTCATCCGCACGCAGCGGGACGCGCTGCTGGCGGCGCAGCGCCAGAAGGACGAGCTGACGGCGCTGATCGTCCACGACCTCAAGAACCCGCTGTCGAGCATCCTCTCGAACACGCAGTTCGTGCTGGGGGGCCACGTCCCCGACCGCGAGATGCGTGATTCGCTGGAGGACGTGGTCCGCGCCTCGCAGGCCATGGTGCGGCTGGTGATGAACCTGCTGGACATCAGCCGCAGCGAGGACGGCGCGCTGGTCCCCCACGTCTCGGAGTTCGCGCTGCCCGACCTGCTGGCGGAGGTCCGCTCCGAGATGGATCGCCGCATCCAGGACAAGCAGCAGTGCCTGTCCCTGACCACGGCCCCCGGGGTGGGGGCGCTCCGGGGCGACCGGGAGCTCTTGCGCCGCACGATCGAGAACTTGATCGACAACGCCTACAAGTACGGCCCGCGCGCGGCGACGATCTGGCTGGAGGTCACGACCGCGACGATGGACGACGGCGCCGAGCCGGCGGTCGAGATCCGCGTGCGCGACGAGGGCGACGGCATCCCAGAGGCCTATCGCCAGATTGTGTTCGAGAAGTACGGCCGCGCGGCGACGGGCGCGCGCGAGGCGCGATCCAGCCACGGCCTGGGGCTGGTCTTCTGCCGGCGCGCCGTCGACGTTCACGGCGGGGCCATCTGGATCGAGGGGGAAGAGGGGCGCGGCGCCTGCTTCTGCGTCCGGCTGCCGACCGCGCGGCTGCCGCTGTCCGCTCCCGACCCGGGAGCGCGTCCGCGCACCGGTCAGATCGAGGCCGCTGTCCCGGTCCGTAGCCGCGCGGTGAGGTGATGGTGCGGCTGGACGACGAGACGCCGGGGACGCGGCGCCTCTACGCGGAGTACCGGCAGGAGATCTGGGAGCACACCGACTGGATGTTCCTCTGGCTGCTGGGCATCCAGTGGCTGGCCGGGATCGCAACCGCCATCTGGGTCGGCTCGCACGGGTCGGCGGTGTACGTCTCCCCGTTGGTCTGGAAGGCCTTCTTCCTGGGGGGCGGGATCGCGGCCTTCCCGATGCTGGTCATCCTGCGCCACCCCGGCTCGTCGCTGACCCGGCAGGAGATCGCGATTGGCCAGGCGCTGTTGACCGCGCTCATCACGCACCTGTCGGGCGGCCGTTACGAGTTCCACGCGCTCCCCTTCGTGTCGCTGGCGTTCCTGGCCATGTACCGGGACGTCTCCGTGCTGCTGCTGGCCAGCCTGGTCACCGGCATCGACCGCGTCACCGGGTGCTATTGGTGGCCGCACTCGATCTACGGCGTGGCGCGCGTGGGCCACTGGGCATGGTTCCCGGACACGGCCTTCATGGCGATCGAGGCGCTGTTGCTGGTGCTGGCCATCGACAAGAGCCAGTCCGACCTGCTGGGCGCCGCCCGCAAGCAGGCCACGATCGACAGCAGCCGGGCCGCCCTGGAGCGCGAGGTGGCCGAGCGGCAGCGCACCGAACGGCTGCTCTCGCTGCAGTACGTGATCACGCGGGTCCTGGCCGGCTCGGCCAGCCTGAGCGAGGCGGCGCCGCTGATCCTGCGCATCATGGGCGAGAACCAGGGCTGGCAGTTCGGCGAGCTGTGGGAGGTCGACGAGGCGCGCCAGCTGCTCCGCTGCGTCGACCTGTGGAACGCCGACGCCTACGATCGCGCCGACCTGTTCGAGAAGCGCCGTCGGTCGGCGCTGCGCCAGGAAGAGGGGCTCCCCGGCCGGGTCTGGCAGCGCCACCTGCCGCTCTGGATCGCCGACCTCTCGGACGAGCCGCTGGCGTCCAGCGGCACCTTCGCCGCCGAATCGGGGCTGAAGGGCGGGTTCGCCATCCCGCTGCGCAACGGCCCCGACGTCATCGGCGTGATGGCCTTCTACAGCCAGCAGGTCCGGCAGGCCAACGACGACCACCTCTCGATGCTCAGCGCGCTGGGCGGCCAGATCGGCCAGTTCATGGAGCGCAAGCGGGTCGAGCAGGGGCTGCGCGACAGCGAGGAGCGCTATCGGTCGGTCATCGCCGCGCTGGACGAGGGGATCATCCTGGTCGACCCCAAGGGGAAGGTGATCGCCTGCAACGCCAGCTGCGAGCGGATCCTGGCCCGCCAGGCGGCCGACATCACCGCGGGCGACAGCGCCGCGACGTTCGCGTCGGCGGTGGACGAGACCGAATCGCCGGTGCCGGCCGAGGAGCTGCCGTTTCTGGCCACGCTGCTGTCGGGCGAGGCGCGGCAGAACGTGGTCCTGGGCGTCACCCGGGGTCCCGATCAGACAGGCTTCGCGGGTAAAGTCTGGATCTCGATGAACTCGCAGCCGCTGATCCGGTTCGGCGAGAAGGTCCCCTACGCGGCCATGGCTTCGTTCAGCGACATCACCGCGCGCAAGGCGGCCGAGGCGTCGCTGCGCGCCATCATGTCCGAGCTGGAGGTGCGGGTCGAGAAGCGCACCAGCCAGCTGATGGACGCCAACGCGCGCCTCAAGAGCGAGGTCGGCGAGCGCGAGCGCGCCCAGCGCGAGATGCACGAGGCCAAGGAGGCGGCCGACACCGCCAACCGCGCCAAGAGCGCCTTCCTGGCCAACATGAGCCACGAGCTGCGCACGCCGCTCAACGCGGTGATCGGGTTCTCCGAGCTGCTGGAGCAGGAGATCTTCGGCGGGCTCAACGACAAGCAGCGCACCTATGTCGGCAACGTGCTGGTCTCGGGGCGGCACCTGCTGCAGCTGGTGAACGACATCCTGGACATCTCGAAGGTCGAGGCCGGGCGCATGGACCTGGCCTACGAGCGCACGCCCATCGGCAGCGTGGTCGACGTGGTGCGCGGCGTGATCGGCGCGCTGGCGGCCAAGCGCGGCATCAACCTGGAGGTCGACGTCTCGCCCAACCTGCCGGACGTTTACGTCGACCCCGGGCGCATCAAGCAGGTGCTCTACAACCTGATCTCGAACGCCATCAAGTTCACACCGCGCGGGGGCGTGGTTCGCCTGACCGCGCGCGCCGACGTGCGCAGCCTGGTGGTGTCGGTGGCCGACACGGGCGTCGGCATCGCGCGCGCCGACCTGCCGCGGCTGTTCCGCGAGTTCGAGCAGCTCTCGCAGCCCAACGGCACGCGGCCCGAGGGGACGGGGCTGGGGCTGGCGCTGACGCGCCGGTTGGTCGAGCTGCACGGCGGCCGGGTCGAGGTCGAGAGCGAGCTGGGGCAAGGCTCGACGTTCTCGGTGCACCTGCCGCTGCGCTCGCCCGACGACTCGACGGGCATCCGCACTGGCGAGCTCCTGTCGCCCGTGGGGGGCTGATTCGGAGCTGGCGCCCGCTGGCCGGCTTCTCGATCGTCTGCTTGGCTTCGCCGGATGCGGCGACCCGGAGCCACGGGCCCCCAGGACGGGTCGACCGTCTATGGCGTCCGCTGCGTGCGCTGACCCGACGTGCACTGAGGCTGGTCGTCGATCCAGGCGGCCAGCGCTGCCAGGCCATCTTGATCGACCTGGTGGGTGATCTTGGGCGGCATCTGCGCGTTGTCCGCTGCGCCGTCCATGCCGTCACGGACGCTCATGCGGTAGTAGGCCGAGCTGGAGGATGGGTCACAGGCGGCCAGACGGAAGCTCTGACCGGCGCCCGGGATGTGGAAGGTCGACGCCTGGCCCATGGCGGTGGTCCAGGCGTTGGTGCTCTGGACCGACGCCAGGGTGCCGACGTCCAGGCGCAGGTTGAGGCCGACCTCGCCGCCCATCCCCCCGTCGTCGTTGTGGCAGGTGACCCCGCAGTTCATGTGCAGGTACCCGAGCGCGGCGGCGGCTTTCCCGTCGCCGGGGATCGCGATCGGGCTGGCGGGGGGCGCCGTCAGCAGGTTCCCCGCCTGCAGCGTGGCCATGGTGACGCCGCTGGCGGCCGGCGTGGAGAGGGCGACCGCCTCGAACCCCAACACCACGTCCCAGCGGCCGCCGTGGCAGTCCGTACAGGCGCTCTGGCTCGGGATCTCGAAGCCGTTCCCGTCGGCGTTCACCTCGCCAGTCGTCAGCTCGTCCGCCCGCGAGCCGTCAGACGACCAGCGGTAGGTCGTCAGGTACCAGGCGGAGATCGACCGCTTCCAGACCAGCCGGGTCTCCAGGCGCGCGCCGCCGACGACGAACTCCTTCCAGACCTTGGTTCCGGTCGGGAACGTCCACTCGTCCATGTTGGACGTCTCGATCTGGGCGCCGGGCGGCAGATAGATCCAGCGGGTCTTGGAGGCGCCGTCGCTCCAGAGGTGCAGACCGGGATCGTACTGGCGCACCCCCGCCGCCAGTGCCTTGGTCGCCCAATCGGCGTAAAGACCCGTGCAGCGCAGCTCCGTCGGTTCGCCTGCCGAACCGACGTCGCAATCGGCCGCAGCCCCACCGTCGGGCGCGCCGGCGGCGCCCGCGCCGGCCTGACCGCCCGCGCCGGCCTGACCGCTCGCGCCGGCCTGACCGCCCGCGCCGCCGGTGGCCGTCAGGTGGGCGCCGCCGCTGCAAGCAGATCCGGTCAGCCAGAAGGCCGCCAGCACCGCCGCGCAGGTGCGTCGCCGGTCAGTTCGGCCGGACGCGGATGATGTAGCCATTCTGATCGTCAGAGACGAAGAGGCTCCCCAGCGGGCCCACGGCCACCCCGGTCGGGCGCGCGATGCGGGTCTTGCCGTCGCTCTTCTGGAACCCGCCGACGAAGACCGTCCACTGCTTGGTCGGATCCGTCCAGTTGACCGGCGTGGCCGGCGCGTCGCCGCTCATCGGCACGAAGACCACCTGCGGCACCGAGGCGTATGATCCGTCGGAGTTGGTGTGCCACGAGCCGTGCGCCGCCAGGAAGACCCCGCCCTGATACGACGAGGGAAACGCGTAGGCTCCGGTCTGGCCGGTCGGATAGAACGCGGCGCCGATGATCGTCGAGTAAGCCGGCAGCTCGACCAGCGGCGCGACCGTCGAGGCGCAGGACGCGCCCGACTGGTAGGCGGTGTGGTTCTCCTCGCAGGCGGGCCAGCCGTAGTCGGCGACGCCGGAATGGAGGCCGACCGCGTCGAAGAACTCGAAGGGATGGCCGCTCGTCAGATCGTCCTGTCCCGCGCCCCCCGCCCAGAGCGTCCCGGTGGCCGGGTTTTCGGTCAGGGCGATGGCGTTGCGGAAGCGGGTCGCGCGCGTCGTCATGTTCGCGCCCTTCAGATCGAACTGCTGCACCGAGGCGCGGGTCGCGTCGCTCTCGACGCAGGCGTTGCAGGACGACCCGACGCCCGCGTAGAGCGCGCCGCCCGCCACCGTCACCGAGGTGCTGGTGTGGTTGTCGGTGTCGCCCGAGGGCCGGTTGGGGGAGATGCTCCCCCCGCGGACCATGGCGATTGCCGCCCCGCTGGTGGCTGATTGCTGCCCGTCTTTGTAGGCCATTGCATAGATGTTGTGCTGCGAAGAGAGATAGACCGTGCACGACTTGGCGTCGAACGCGATGCCTTGAGCCGAGGATTCGCCGGGCGTCGTGAACACCACCGGCGCGCCGGGCGCCGTCGCCGCGTCCGCGTTGGGGATCAGGTAGGCCGAATTCGCGTTGGTCGCGACCAGCAGATCGCCGTTGGGCAGCGCGACGAGCTGGCGCGCCTTGGAGACCTGGGCGATGTTCGTGAGCGTGAACCCGCTCGGAACCGTCAGGGCGATTGACGGCGGTGTCGGACCGGCGGCGGCCGACGAGTGTACCGAGCCATTGCAGGCACTCGCGGCGGTTGGCGGAGCGCCGGCCGCCCCCCCTTGGGAACCTCCGTGTCCCGCGGCGCCGATTTGACCACCCGCGCCGGCGGCCGTGCCGGCCTGGCCGCCCGAGCTCGGAGTCCCACCGCCTGACCCCGGGGCGCCGCCTGAGCCGGGCGAGCCGCCGGTCCCGATCGCGCCTCCGGTCGCCGAGGCTCCCCCGGACGCCTGCATGGCGCCGCCAGTCCCGGTCGAGCCGCCCGTCCCGCTCGGGCTGCCGCCGTGCTGGGTCGAGCAATCAATGAGCGCGACGCCGATGCCCAATGCAACGAGGCCAATGCGATGTTTCATGGGCCGAGGTTATACCGGTAGGTATGAACGTTGGCGGAAGCGCCCAATTTGTCATTTACGACCGACGTCGTAATACGACCCACGTCGTATTGGCAATGATCCGGGGTGCGAGCTCCCGGTGAGCTCGTTCAGTCGGGCTCGAGCCGGTACGACACGCGTCGTAGCTACGACGGGCGTCGTAATGTAGGTCAACGAATGAATGTTGACGGGCGAGGTGTAAACACGGTCTTGTGGCGCCGTGCTCATCACGAGATCGGCGGCAGCCGGCGTGCTCGTTCTCTGTGTCTCGTGGGCCGGCCCCGCAAGCGCGGCTGGCGATCCGGGAGAGCCGGATCCGGCGGAGAATCCCGGGGCGCACGAGACCATCGTCGTCGGGACCACGCCCGTGCACGGATCGGGTCTGCCGCTGGATCAGGTGCCGGCCAACGTCCGCGTGGGGACGGGCGCCGAGCTGGAGGATCACCACAGCCTGGACGTCTCGTCATACATGGGCGAGACCATGGGGAGCGTTCACATCAACGACGTCCAGAACAACCCGTTGCAGCCGGACCTGCAGTACCGCGGGTTCCTGGCGTCTCCCCTCCTGGGAGCTCCGCAGGGTCTGTCGCTGTACCTGGACGGCGTCAGGCTCAATGAGCCGTTCGGCGACACCATCAACTGGGACCTGATCCCGACCAACGCCATACGTTCGATGAACGTGATGCCCGGATCGAACCCGCTGTTCGGGCTCAACACACTGGGAGGCGCGCTGTCGCTGGAGACCAAGGACGGCTTCTCCGATCCAGGGGTCGACGCGACGGTGCTCTACGGTTCGTGGAACCGCAAGCTGGTGCGGGTGAACGGCGGGATGAGCCGGGGCCGCTTCGGCCTGTTCGCCGCGGCCGAGATCTTCGGCGAGGACGGCTGGCGCCAGCTGTCGCCTTCCAGCTCGCAGAGCGCGTTCGTGTCGGGGGCGTACCGCGGCGAGGACTCCAAGGCCGATCTGACGCTGATGGTGGCGAACACCGACCTGGCCGGCAACGGCGTCTCCCCGATCGAGCTCTTGGCCGTGGACCGCAGCGCCATCTTCACGGCGCCCGACACGACGGCGAACCAGGTCTTCATGGCGACCTTGCGCGGTGAGCGCAAGCTGGCGACTGACATCCGGCTGTCCGGAACCGTTTACGTCCGCACCAACCGGACCAAGACCTCGAACGGCGACCAGCACGACTGGAGCGAGTGCATGGCGACGCCGGGCGCGCTGTGTACCACCGATGACAGTGGGATGGAGACGCCCATCCTCGATTCGTCGGGCCAACCGGTGGCGTTCGACGACGCCTACAACGCCGCAGAGAACCGGACGGACACCCGTCAGACCGGCTACGGGGTCGCGGCCCAGCTGGCCGTGGAGCGGCCCATCCGGGATCGCGAGAACCACCTGTTCGTCGGGATCGAGGCCGATCAGAGCCGGGTGCGCTTCCGTTCGTCGACCACCGTCGGCGAGCTGGACGACGACCGCAACACCATCGACGACGGCTTCCTCGATCCGACCTCGCCGATCGCCGTCGACAGCGTGACGAACGACTTCGGCGTCTACGCCAGCGACACCTTCTCCCCGCTCAGGGACCTTCACCTGGTCGTGTCCGGCCGGTTCAACCTCACGTCGCTGTCGTTGAAGGACCAGCTCGGCGACGACCTGACCGGTGACCACAACTTCAACCACTTCAACCCCGCGGTGGGGTTCAGCTACCAGCCGCGTCGCTGGCTGGGCGGGTACTTCAGCTTCAGCGAGTCGAACCGCGCTCCCACCGCGATCGAGCTGACCTGCGCCAGCCCCGACGATCCCTGTCGCCTGCCGAACGCTTTCGTCTCCGATCCGCCGCTGGCTCAGGTGGTGGCGCGCACGCTGGAGGCAGGCGTCCGCGGCAGCCTGCGCCGCGCGGGGCTGCGGCTCGCCTACGACCTGACGGCATTCCAGACCGTCAACACGAACGACATCCTGTTCATCAGCTCGGGGATGGTCGCCAACCAGGGCTACTTCGCCAACGTCGGTGAGACCCGCCGGCAGGGGATCGAAGCGGACCTGACGGGCAGCCAGCGGGTGGGCAAGGGTTCGCGGATCGAGTGGGGCCTCCACTACACCCTGATCGACGCCAGGTTCGAATCGGCCTTCACGGCGCTCAGCGCCACCCACCCGGACGCGGTCAACGGGTTCATCGACGTTCCGGCCGGCGCACACATTCCATCGATCCCGATGCACATCGGCAAGGTCGCTGCGACGTTCGTGTCGGGTTACGGATTCTCGGTCGGCGTCAACCTGGTGGCCGACAGCAGCCAGTACTACCGCGGCGACGAGGCCAACCTGCTGCCGCAGATTCCCGGGTACGTGATCGTCAACGCCCGGGCCGAGTACCGGATCTGGAAGCCGTTGTCCGTCTTCGCGCTGGTCGACAACATCTTCGACGCGAACTACGCCAGCTTCGGCGTGCTGGGGGACGCGACCGACGTCTTTCCGAACTACATGGACCCGCGCTTTCAGGGTCCAGGCGCCCCGCGGGCCGCCTGGGGCGGCCTGGACCTGCGCTACTGAGACGCCGCCTCAGGCAAAGCTGGCGTGGTAGTCGGCGTCCTCGACCGAACGGCAGTCGCGTGTGGCGTGCAGGTGGTGGGTGGTGTCGAGCATGACGGCCAGCTCGTCGGTCGCGCGCGCGCCGATGCTCCCCTCGTAGGCGCCCGGGTGGGGGCCGTGGATGATGCCGGCCGGGTGGTGCGAGAGGCTGCCCACGCCCACGCCCTTGCGCGAGGTGAAGTTGCCGCCCGCGTAGAAGATCACCTCGTCGCAGCCGACCGACGAGTGCGGATACGGGCAGGGGATGGCCTGCGGGTGGAAGTCCAGCGGCCGCGGCACGAAGCTGCAGACCAGCGCGCCGCGCGTCGCGAACGTGCCGTGCACGGTGGGCGGCAGGTGAGTCAGGCCGACCCGGGGCTGGAAGTTCAGGATGGGGAACGCCCAGGGATAGACCGTCCCGTCCCAGCCGATCACGTCCAGCGGCGCGTGCGGGTAATGGAAGCCGTGGAAGGCGGCGGCGCGCTTGACCACCAGATCGCGCAGCCCCTCGTCGCGCGGTCCCAGGAACTCCGGCCGCCGGAAGTCGCGGTGGCTGTAGGGCGCGTCCATGCGCAGCTGGCCGGCCTCGTTCCGCCACTGGCGCGGCAGCCACAGGCCCCCGGGGCACTCGATCGAGAACCACGACTGCGGCCGGTCGTTCGGGATGAGGCGGTGGATCAGCCCGCGCGGCACGTAGAGGTAGTCGCGCGGCCCGAACGGCACGTCGCCCAGCGCCGACCGCAGCACGCCGCCCCCCTCGAGCACGAAGTAGAGATCGTCCGCGTCGCCGTTGGCGAAGTAGACCGGGTCGGGCTCGTCGGGGTGCAGGGCCGACAGGACCACGTCGTCGTTGAACAGCAACGGGACGCGCGCGTCCAGCGGCGGCCCGCCGCGCCGGGCGAGCTGCTGGGTCCGATAGTGCCGGCGAGCCAGCGGCCTCGGCTCGTCGTCGCTGCGCGACGGGATCTCCCAGCCGTGCGCGGCCGAGGCGGGCATCGCGACGTGCGGGCGGTCGCGGTGGTACAGGATCGTGAACGGCCCGTCGAAGCCGTCGCGGGTCAGGCACTCTTCGTGATTCAGGTGGCCGTCGGCGTCGCGCAGCACGGTGTGCGGCTTGGCCGGGACCCGCCCGGCTTGCATGCGATCGATCATGGCGCGCCGCGGGTCTGCTCGCGCTCGATGGCCTCGAACAGCGCGCGGAAGTTGCCGGCCCCGAACCCCTGATCGCCCTTGCGCTGGATGATCTCGAAGAAGAACGGCCCGGCTTCGGGATCGTGGTACAGGCCGGCCGCCTCCTTCACGAAGATCTGCAGCATGTAGCGGCGCGGCTCCTGCCCGTCGATCAGGATCTCCAGCTCGCGCAGCAGGTCGACGCTCTCGTCGATCTCGCCGACGCCGATCTGCTTCAGCCGCTCGGGCAGCACGTCGTAGTAGCTGCCCGGCGTCGGCATGAACTCGACGCCGGCCGCGCGCAGTCCGCGCACGGCCGAGACGATGTCCTTCACCGTCAGCGCCGAGTGCTGGATGCCGTCGCCCCGGTTGTCCTCGGCGAAGATGTTGATCTGCGAGTCCTTGAAGAAGGGGCGGAAGGGCTCGTTGTTGGCGAACTTCACGCCCGAGGCCGGGTCCCACATGACGATCGACTTCAGGCCCGAGCCGTGCCCCCCCTGAACCTGCGAGACGTCGCGGGTGTGGAACGCGATCTCCCACATCAGCTGGAAGCCGAGCACGTGCTCCATCCAGAGCAGCGCCGGCTTCATGGTCTGGAAGTTGGCGGTCAGGTGGTCGATGGCGCTGAAGCCGAACCGGTTCCCCGCGGCCGGGGCGGGTGTGCGCGGCACGAACCCCGGGAATAGCTTGGAATAGCCGCGCCGCTCCACGAACCGGAAGGTCGTGTCGCCGAACGGGGTGGTGATCGAGAACATCGCCAGCGTCCCGCCGTCGTCGGAGAAGCGCTGGACGTCAGTGATGAACGTGCCGCCGCGCTGGTCCAGCAGGCGGAAGGCGCGGTCGATCTCCTCGACCTCGAGCACCACGGTGCCCACCCCTTCCGGGTGCTTGCGCAGGTAGCGCCAGGCCCGGCCGCCCTCGCCCAGCGGCTGGTGAATCACGAACAGCGCATCCCCGGCGCGGAACGCCGCCGACCGCTGCCGCCCGTCGCGCTCCAGCTCGGGCCCGCTGGCCCCGAGCTCGACGAAGTCCAGCTTGTCGACGAAGAAGCGGCGCGTCCGCTCCAGGTCATGCACGTAGTAGTGAAGAGCCTCGATCCGTCGGATCCCGAGCGAGGGGCGATCGACCATCTAAAGAGTGTACCGCCAGGAAGGCGGCCTAGACGGTCCGGTGGCGCTGTCGGGCGTGAACCCACTGGCTGCTGAGCGCCGCCGCCGTGGCAACCCCCAGGAAGGCCAGCGCGAACGCCAGGTTCAGCCAGCTGGCCCACATCGGTTGCCCGCCGGACATGCCCGCGATCCAGACCGCCGCCAGGCCCAACCCCAGCACGGCCGGACCCAGCGACCGGCTCGGGTTCGTCTCCGGATCGGGCAGCAGCGCCGCGATGCCGAACGCCAGCACCGCCGCCACCGCGTCGAACCAGAGGATCGTGGCCGCGTGGTTCTGGCTCAGGCCGACCCACCAGAGGATGGCCAGGCCAATCCCCAGAATGAAACAGCTCTTCCGCACCATGGCGACCTCCTGTGTAGGAAGGTGGCCATGCGCACCGGGTCGCGCTACGTCCCGGTGCACATCGAAGCGGTCGGGACCACGCAGGTTCCGGTGGTCCCGGACGTGATCACGCAGCGCGCCGGCGACATGCAACCAGGCCCGAGCATGGTGTCGCAGGGCTGCCCGTCGGCGGCCAGGGGCTGGCAGGTCCCCATGTCGCTGCCCGTGGCCACGCCGGTCGCGGTGGTGCAGGTCCCGGCCACGCACCCGACGCGCGTCCCGTCCGCGAGCTGGCCGCAAGCGGTCCCCGCCGGCGTCGGCCCCGACGCGCCGGCGTCGGACGCGGTGATCCCGCCGTCGGGCCCGGCGGTCGTGCCGCCGTAGCCGACCTGCCGGCAGACCTTGGAGCCGTTGGGCCCGGCGCAGTAGAGCCCGCGGGTGGCGTCGCAGCCGGGCATCGTGCCGCCGCAAGCCACGCCCTCGCGCGTGCCAGCGGTCTCGCAGGTCCCCGTGGTCATCGTCTTGGCGTTGCTCCCCACGCACGAGAGCTCGCGATCGCAGGGGTGGGTCTCGTCGCAGATGCCGTTCGACGTGACGACGGCGGCGCAGGTGCTGGTCCCGGCCAGGCAGCGGTCGCCTCGCAGGCAGGTGCTGCTCGAGCAGTCGTCGTCGGTCTCGGGCGGCGGTCCGCAGGTGCCGCAGGCGCTGTCCTTGGTGCCGTTGCAGAAGCCGCTCTGGCACTGGCCGCTGAACGTGCACGTCGCGCCCGCGGCCAGCGGCCCGGTCGGCGTGCAGGCCTGCGGCGGCTGGTTGTCGAAGAAGTCCATGCACGAGTAGCTGGCGAACGCGACCACGCACATCTCGACGTCGTTGGGGCTGTTCCCGGTCTGCGGAGCCGCCAGCCCGTTCTTGCAGGCCAGCGCCTCGCGCGCGAGGCAGGTCGTCATGTCACCGTAGTTCTCGAGCAGGTTGAATCCCAGGTCGGTCGTCCCGTCCGGGCGGCTGCACTCCGACCGGAGGTTGCAGCGGGCTTGCGCGACGTCGGCGCATGCCTGGTCGCTGGTGACGCCGGTGGTGGCGGTGGTGGCGCCGCTGCTGCAGGCGGCGACCGCGCTCGCCATCACGAGGACGGCCATCGCGGCGCTTGGTTTCATGGCCCGGGATGTTCGGCCGGCCAGGGGACGCCGTCAAAGTGACCAGGCTCACGGCTCGCCTTCGACGGCGAAGCGGGCCGCGTCCTGCCTCTTCAACGTGAGCCCCAGGCCGGGGCGTGCCGGGTCGGGGACCAGCCTGCCGTCCTCGACCGCCGGGACGCCGTCGAAGAGCAACGTCTCGATCCGCTGATGGTCGTGGAAGTACTCGACGTGCCTCACGCGAGGGAGCGCGCAGCCGAGGTGCGCGTGCAGCGCGGGCGCGCAGTGCGCGGACAGCGGCAGCCCGTGGGCGTCGACCAGGGCGTGCGCGGAGACGAACCCGGTGACGCCCCCGCAGCGGGTGGCGTCGGCCTGCAGGACGTCGACGGCGCCCGCGGCCAGCATGCGCCGGAAATAGAACGGCTCGTAGCCGTACTCGCCGGCCGCGACCTCCATCGACCCGCCGACGGCGTCGCGCACCAGGCGCAGCCCGTCCAGATCGTCCGAGCTGACCGGCTCCTCGAACCAGGTGACGCCCGCCTGGGCGAAGCGGCCAGCGAGGGCGACTGCCTGCTTGCGCGCGTAGGCGCCGTTCGCGTCGACTAGCAGCTCGACCCCCTCGCCGATGGCGGCCCGCGCGGCGCGCACGCGGTCCGGGTCCGCGGCGGGCTCGCGCCCCACCTTCATCTTCACCGACCTCATCCCAGCCGCAACCCACCCGCCCAGCTGCTGCTGCAGGCGATCGATCCCATACGACGTGAACCCGCCGCTGCCATAGGCCGTGACGGCGTGGCGCGCCCGCCCGAGCAGCGCCGCCAGCGGCGCCTGCAGCAGGCGGGCCTTCAGATCCCACAGCGCCACGTCGACCGCGGAGATCGCCATCGCCGCCACCCCTGCCCGCCCCAGGTTCCGGACGCGCCCGACCATCCGCGCGTAGAGCGCCGCCGTGTCGAACGCGTCCTGGCCGGTGACGATCGGCGCCAGCGATTCGCGAATCAGCGCCGCGGTCGCGCCGTCGGCGTAGGTGTAGCCGAGGCCGCAGGCGCCGCCGGCTGCCGCCTCGACGACCACGGCGGTGGTGCGATCCCATTCGAACGTCCCGTCCGATTCAGGGGCGTCGGTTGGAATCACGTAGGTTGCGGCCCTGAGGCTGTCGATCGGCGGCATCGTTCGACAAGCTGGATGACGCCGCGCCGGCCACAAGGGGAATCCAGCCTTAGGTTCCGGGTGGAGGTGGCCATGGCGACCACGGTTGGGGAGTTCTTGCTGCGGCGGCTCAGCGCCTGGGGTGTGCGGCGCATCTACGGTTACCCGGGCGACGGCGTGAACGGCATCATCGGCGGCTTCCACAAGGTCGAAGAGCTGGACTTCGTCCAGGTCCGTCACGAAGAGATGGCCGCCTTCATGGCCTGCGCTCACGCGAAGTTCACCGGGCAGGTCGGGGTCTGTCTGGCCACGTCGGGTCCCGGCGCGATCCACCTCCTGAACGGCCTGTACGACGCGCAGCTCGACCATCAGCCCGTGGTCGCCATCGTCGGCCAGCAGGCGCGCGCCTCTCTGGGCGGCGACTACCAGCAAGAGGTCGACCTGGTCTCGCTGTTCAAGGATGTCGCGCACGAGTACGTGCACATGGCGACCACGCCGGCGCAGATCCGACAGCTGGTCGATCGCGCGATGCGCATCGCCGCCGCCGAGCGCACGGTCACCTGCGTGATCGTCCCCAACGACGTGCAAGAGATGGAGGCGGTCGAGTCGCCGCCGCGCAAGCACGGGTCGGTGTTCACCGGCATTGGCTACAGCCCGCCGCGCGTCCTGCCGCGCGACGAGGACCTGAAGCGGGCCGCCGAGGTCCTGAACGCCGGTTCGCGGGTGGCGATGCTGGTGGGGCGGGGGGCACTCGGCGCGGCGGAGGAGGTGGCGCAGACCGCCGACGTGCTGGGGGCGGGGGTGGCCAAGGCGCTGCTGGGCAAGGCAGCGCTGCCGGACGATCTCCCGTGGGTCACCGGATCGCTGGGCCTGCTGGGCACCAAGCCGAGCTGGGAGCTGATGATGGAGTGCGACACCCTGTTCATGATCGGCTCCGGCTTCCCGTACTCCGAGTTCCTGCCGGAGGAGGGCCAGGCGCGCGGCGTGCAGATCGATCTGGCCGCCCGCCGGACCAGCCTGCGCTACCCGATGGAGGTGAACCTGGTCGGCGACAGCGCGTTGACCCTGCGGGCGCTGCTGCCCCTGCTGCAACGCAAGAGCGATCGCTCGTGGCGCAAGAAGATCGAGGCGAGTGTCGCCGACTGGTGGAAGGTGCTGGAGGCGCGCGCCATGCACCCCGCGAAGCCGCTCAACCCCCAGCGCGTCTTCTGGGAGCTGTCGCAACGCCTGCCCGACAACGCCATCCTGACCAGCGACTCCGGTTCGTCCGCCAACTGGTTCGCGCGCGACATCAAGATCCGGCCCGGCATGATGGCGTCGCTGTCCGGGACGCTGGCCACCATGGGACCGGGGCTGCCCTACACCGTGGCCGCCAAGTTCGCCTATCCGGAGCGGGTGGCGGTGGCGATGGTGGGCGACGGCGCGATGCAGATGAACGGCAACAACGTGCTCATCACGGTCTCGAAGTACTGGCGCGAGTGGAAGGATCCCCGCCTGGTGGTGCTGGTGCTGAACAACCGCGACCTGAACCAGGTCACCTGGGAGCAGCGCGCGATGAACGGCGACCCCAAGCTGAACGCCTCGCAGGAGCTGCCCGACTTTCCCTATGCGGGCTACGCCGAGGCGCTGGGGCTGGTGGGCATCCGCGTCGATCAGCCCGACCAGATCGGACCGGCCTGGGACCGGGCGTTCCGCGCCGACCGGCCCGTGGTGGTCGAGGCGATGACCGATCCCGAGGTGCCGCCGCTGCCGCCGCACATCACGTTCAAGCAGGCCAAGTCACTCTCGTCCTCGTTGCTCAAGGGGGACAGCGGGTGGCGCGACATGGTCCGCGAGATCTATCGCGAGATGGTGGCGACCTGGAAGCCGCACAAGGGCTGACGCATGTCCACGACCCGCCCGACCGACGTCGTCCCCATCACGCGCGTGAAGCCGCGCCCAGCGCCGCGGGTCGGCGCGCCCGATCTGGACGCGCTGGCCCAGAAGCTGGCCGCCCAGCTGGACGGCGAGGTGCGGTTCGACGCCGGCAGCCTCGCGCTGTACGCGACCGACGGTTCGAACTACCGGCAGCTGCCGATGGGGGTGGTGATCCCGCGGCACAAGACCGACGTGCTGGCCACCATCGACGTGTGTCGCGAGTTCGGCGCGCCGCTGCTGTCGCGGGGCGGCGGCACCAGCCTGGCGGGGCAGTGCTGCAACTTCGCGGTCGTCATGGACATGTCGAAGTACCTGCACGGCATCCTCGAGCTGGACGCCTCGGGACGGCGGGCGCGCGTGTTGCCCGGGACGGTGCTGGACGTGCTGCGCGGCGCCGCCAACCGCCACGACCTGACGTTCGGGCCCGACCCGTCGACGCACAACCACTGCACGTTGGGCGGAATGATCGGGAACAACTCGTGCGGCGTGCACTCGGTGATGTCCGGGCGCACATCCGAAAATGTGGAGGAGCTGGAGGTCGCGACATACGACGGTCTGGTGATGCGGGCGGGGCCGACACCCCCGGAAGCGCTGGACGCGATCGTGCGGCAGGGGGGGCGGCGCGCCGACATCTACGGTCGGATGAAGGCGCTGATCGATCGCGTCGGGCCGCTGGTCCGCGCGCGCTACCCGAAGATCCCGCGCCGGGTCTCGGGCTACAACCTGGATGAGCTCCTGCCCGAGAACGGGTTCAACGTCGCGCGCGCTCTGGTCGGCAGTGAAGGGACATTGGTCACCGTCCTCGAGGCGACGGTGCGCCTGGTCCCCTGGCCGCGCGCCCGCACGCTGCTGGTCCTGGGCTATCCGGACATCACCGCGGCGGCCGACCACGTCCCGGCAGTCCTGGAAGAGGGGCCGATCGGCCTGGAGGCGATCGATCAGCGCCTCATCGACGACATGCGCAAGAAGGGTCTGCACGATCGCTACCTGGCCTACCTGCCCGACGGCCACGGCTTCCTGATGGCCGAGTTCGGGGGCGACAGCCGGGAAGAAGCGGACGCCAGGGCCCGCGACGCGCTCGCCCGGCTGCAGGGGGCGGCGCCTCGTCCGAACGGCAAGATCTACGACGACCCCGATCAGGAACGAAAGCTCTGGGAGGTGCGGAAGTCGGGCCTGGGCGCGACAGCGCGCATCCCGGGGGCGCCGGACAGCTGGGAAGGGTGGGAAGATTCCGCCGTCCCGCCCCACAGGATGGGCGACTACCTGCGCGAGCTGCGCCCGTTGATGCAAGCGCACGGCTATGGCGGCGCGTTCTACGGACACTTCGGTCAGGGTTGTCTGCACACGCGCATCAACTTCGACCTGACCAGCGCTGCGGGGATAGCCAAGTACCGTAACTTCGTCGAGGAGGCCGCCGATCTGGTGATCCGCCTGGGTGGGTCGCTCTCGGGAGAGCACGGCGACGGGCAGTCGCGCGGGGAGCTGCTGGTGCGCATGTTCGGCCCCGATCTGGTCGCGGCTTTCCGTGAGCTGAAGGCGATCTGGGACCCGGCGGGGCGGATGAACCCCGGCAAGGTCGTGGATCCGTACAAGATCGACCAGAACCTGCGTCTGGGCGCCGACTACCGGGCTCGCGAGGTCGGGACGCACTTCAGCTATCCGGACGACGACGGCGACTTCGCGCGCGCCACGCTCCGGTGCGTCGGCGTCGGCGAGTGCCGGCGCGCGGAAGGCGGCACCATGTGCCCCAGCTTCCGGGCCACGCGCGAGGAGATGCACAGCACGCGCGGGCGGGCGCACCTGCTGTTCGAGATGATGCGCGGCGACCGGCTGGCCGACGGCCAGCTCGAAGGCTGGCGCGATCCACACGTTCACGAATCGCTGGACCTGTGTCTGGCCTGCAAGGGCTGCAAGAATGACTGCCCCCTCAACGTCGACGTCGCGACGTACAAGGCCGAGTTCCTGGCGCACCACTACCAGGGGCGGCTGCGCCCGGCTCCCGCCTACGCCATGGGGCTGATCCACGACTGGGCGCGCTTGGCGGCGCTGGCGCCGGGCGTCGCCAACACGCTGTCGCAAGCGCCGCTGAGCGCGCGGCTGCTCAAGCGAATCGGCGGGCTCGCGCCGGAGCGGCCCATCCCACCCTTCGCGGCGCGGACGTTCAAGGCGCTCTGGCGCCAGCGGCCAGCGCCATCGGTTCGGGGTCCCGAGGTGCTGCTCTGGCCCGATACCTTCAACGATCACTTCTTTCCGGGGACGCTGCTGGCGGCCGCGGAAGTGCTCGAGAGCCTGGGATATCGCGTGACGGTTCCCAGGGGCGACGTCTGCTGCGGGCGGCCACTCTATGACTTCGGGATGCTGGACCGTGCCAAGCGCCTGCTTCGCAAGGACCTGCGGGCGCTGGCCAGCGCGATCGAGGCAGGAACGCCGGTGGTCGGCCTCGAACCATCCTGCGTCTCGGTGTTCCGCGACGAGATGGTGAACCTGCTGCCGCACGACGAGGACGCGCGACGTCTGAAGAAGCAGACCTACTTCTTTGCGGAGTTCCTGACCGAGAACACTCACCCCGAACGGCTGCCCAGGTTGGCCGGCAAGGCCGCCGTCCACGGCCACTGCCACGAAAAGTCGCTGCTGGGCGGCACCGACCACGGGCGCCGTCTGCTGGAGGCCCTGGGCCTGGACGTCCAGGTGTTGCAGACCGGATGCTGCGGCCTGGCCGGCTCCTTCGGGTTCGAGCGGGGCGAGAAGTTTCGCGTCTCGCAGAAGATCGGCGAGCTGGACGTGTTCCCGAAGGTTCGCGACCTGGATGTCGACACGCTGCTGGTGGGCGACGGGTTCAGCTGCCGCGAGCAGATCGACCAGGGGACCGCGCGCCGCCCCTTGCACGTGGCCGAGGTCGCGCGGCTGGCCCTGAATGGTCACGCGAGCGCGGTGGAACCAGCCCGCCTGGACCCCCGCCGTCCGGCGGCCGTCGCGGCGCTGGCGCTGGCGGGGCTGGTTGCCGGGCCGCTGCTGGCGCGCGGCCGTCTTCGCGCCACGCAGCCGATCGGTCGCCGGCTGTCTGGTGGCTGGACGCGCAGGTTGCTCGGAGCTGCGCTGCTGGCCGGTGCCGGTCTGGCCGCGCTGGCCGCCTCGGTGTCGGGCGTCAGGAGGGAGCGATGAAGAACGGAGGGGGGCTCGGCCGTCAGACCTGGGTGATCGCGGAGGGCTACATCCCGGCGCGGAGCACCGGTCCAGAGCCGCCGATGACCAGCCATGAGACCGCCTGCTTGCTCAACACGGGTGACCGCGATGCGCACGTGCAGATCACCATCTACTACGCGGGGCGCGATCCGGCTGGACCCTATCGGGTGGTGGTCCCGGCGCGGCGGACGCTGCACCTGCGCTTCAACGACCTCGACGACCCGGAGCCCATCCCGCGCGACACCGACTACTCGAGCGTGATCGAGTCCGACGCGCCCATTGTGGTCCAGCACACGCGTCTCGACTCGCGCCAGTCGGCGGCGGCGTTGCTGTCGACCATCGCGTTCGCTCCGTGATTAGGTTGGTTCCATGAGCAATCGACCTACGCCAGCGCCGCGGGACATGGTCGAAGGTGGGCCGGAGCGACCCTCGAACGGCCAGGATGAGCCCGAGGAACACGCCCCCAAGCAGGGGAACGCGCCCCTCGAACCCGACCGGGGGCACGCCCTGGACGCGCCCTCCCACCACAGCGACGATCCCTGGTACCAGCCCGAGAGCGGGTCCCTGGGTCCAGACTGATCGCGCCCGCAACCCGTGACCCGGTCCGTCCGATGAGCTTTCGTGACGGTCGGGCCAATCACTGCGATGCTGGCGCTGCTTGTCAGCGTCGCGCCGGTTCTCACGGACTCTTGGCCTCTGTCTTTGCCTGGCGCTGCTGGGGTGGTGGGCGACGGCGTGGGCCGCGGGCGCGCTGCGGGTCGACTTCGTCGACGTGGGGCAGGGCGATGCCGCACTGGTGACGTCGCCCACGGGAAAGACGGTGCTCATCGACGGCGGTCCCGCGCACGGCGCCCCGGCGCTGACGGAGTTCCTGGCGGCGCGCGTGCATGGCCCGCTCGATCTGATCCTGCTCAGCCACCGGCACGAGGATCACCTGGGGGGGCTGCCGCTGGTGGTCCGGCGGATCGGCGTCCGCGTCTTCCTCGATGCGCCGGTCGCTCACGCGGGCGCCGACTACGAGGCGCTCATGCGCGAGCTGGACGCGCGCGGCGTGCCGGCCCGGCTGGCGACGCGAGGGCGGCGCATCGACCTGGGCGGTGGCGCGGTCATCACGCTGCTCGGTCCGCCGGACCCTCCGATCGTCGGGTCGCGCTCGGACGTCAACGCCAACAGCGTGGTGGCGCGATTGACGTACGGGGACGTGGCGATCCTGTTCACCGGGGACGCCGAGTCGCCCACCGAAAGCTGGCTGCTCGCCTCCGGGGCCGAGCTGCGCGCCGACGTGCTGAAGGTCGCGCACCACGGGAGCCGCTATGCTTCCGGTGTGAAGCTGCTGCGCGCGGTCCGCCCGCGGATAGCCGTGATCAGCGCGGGCGCCGGGAACGAATACGGCCATCCGGCCGCCACGACGGTCCAGCGTCTGGCGCGGGCCGGCGCGACCGTCTACCGCACCGACCTGGACGGCGACGTGACGGTCGAGACCGACGGCGCGTCGATTCGCGTCCGCACCAGCCGTCCTCACGCCGAGGCGCTGGCCACCCCATGAGCACGACGTTGTTCGTCGACGCCATCGAGGGGGGGATCGCGCGGCTGCTGGCCGGGACCGAGGCGTTCAGCGTTCCGGTCCGGCTGCTGCCGCCGGGCACCCGAGAAGGAACCTGGCTGAGCGCGAGCTTCGTGGTTGTGCCACCCCCGCCCGACCGGGGGGAACAGATCCGGCGCCGGCTGGGGCGCAACGACGACGGCGGCGACATCAAGCTCTGACGGATTCCCCCGGACGCTTTACCTTCAACCTCGATGGGTTCTGAGCGAGGTGAACCATGCAGCGACGAGGTTTGTTTTTTGTGGCAGCGCTGGTCTGGGGTCTGGGCGCGGCGGGATGCACGGCCTCCAGCGAGGTGATTCACGGGTTCGGAACGACGCAGACCTGGACCCTGAGCATCAGCCCGCGGGTGCCCGCGGCCAGAGGCAAGATCAGCGTGCTCGCCGGCAAGGACGGCAATCAGACGGTCGACCTGGAGGTTCAGCGGCTGGCGGAGCCGGCGCAGGTGTTCGAGGGAACCAGCACGTACGTGGTGTGGTTGCTGCCGCCCGACGGCCCGCCCACGAACATCGGCGTGCTGCCCCTCGACATGCACCTCCGGGCCCGGCTTCAGACCAAGACCCCCTACCGGGAGTTCGACGTGGAGGTGACCGCCGAGCCCACGCCCACCGCGACCCAGCCCAGCGGCGACACCAAGGTGATGGGCGCCTCCGTGCGCCTGCCGACCTGACCGGCGCTCTGGTTTCCGCCAGTCAACGCTCAATCAAACGGCGTAACTTGGTGGACACGTGTGTCAAACGTCGTTGACGTCATGTCGCATCAAAGCGACGAGAGGGGCATGGAGAGGTTCGAGAACTGCGTTGGACGGAGGCGGGGAGCGGCGGGCCTGCGCACGGACGGGACGCTCGATCGCGCCGCCGAGGAGACGGCGGATCCGGCCGTTTCGTCCGCCATCGCGACCTGGATCGCTCCCCGGACGGCGGGCACCGTTTCGCTCGCGGTCGCCCTGCGCGACAGCCGCGGTGGCCTGGACGCGGTCGTGATCTCGCTGGCCGTCATCGGACCCTGACGGCCTGGCCGGCCTCGGGCGCCGGCAGTCAGCTCATCTCGAGCCGGGCGCCGCTGGGCGGCGCGGTGGCCTCGGCGGCGACGGACAGCAGCGCAGTGAGCCCGTGGCGCTTGTTCACGTACCAGACGCGCGCCTCGCGGTCGTGGCTGCCGTTGTCGGCGCTGCCCGAGAAGAACACGACCGGCAGGCGCGGGTGGCGCCGGCGGACGGTGGCGGCCAGATCGGGGCCGGTCATCTCGCCGGCCACCAGGTCCAGCAGCAGCAGGCAGGGTGGGGCCGACGAGGTCGGGCCATCCAGGAACGCGACCGCCTCCTGGACGTCGCGCACGCAGACCACGCGATAGCCCCCGTTCTCGAGCAGCTCGACCACCTGCGCCCGCACGCTGTCCTCGTTCTCGCAGTAGAGGACGGGGCCCAGGGCGCGGGCGGGGGCGGCCTCGCGGCGGAACGGGGCCATGGCGGCCGCCTCCGTGACGGGCAGGTAGACGAAGAACGTCGACCCCGTGCCCGGCGCGGATTCGACCCGCATGTGTCCGCCGGCCTGCTCGACGATGCCGTAAGCGGTCGACAGACCCAGCCCGGTGCCGCGGCCCTCGGCCTTGGTCGTGAAGAACGGCTCGAACACGCGGCGGGCGGTGGCGGCGTCCATTCCGGTGCCGGTGTCCTGGACGCTCAGCACGGCGTAGCGCCCGGGCCGTCCCACAGCGCCGTCCACCAGGCTCTCGGCGTCCGTCGACACGACCACCGTGCCGCCGGCCGGCATCGCGTCCCGGGCGTTGGTCACCAGGTTGATGATCACGCGCTCGATCTGCGCCGGGTCGGTCAGCACGCTGGGAATGGCCGGCGCGCAGCGGATGTCGAGCCCCATCGAGGCCGGGATCAGGCGCCTCAGCAGCGGCCGCAGGTTCTCGAGCAGCGCCGACAGGTCGACGGCCGAGATCTGCAGCGGCTGCTGCCGGCTGACCGCCTGCAGCTGGCGGGTCAGCACGGAGGCGCGATCCGCGGCCTTGCGGATGTCCAGCAGGTCGGCCGCCGCCGCGCGCCCGCCGTCCAGCGCCGCCCTTCCCAGCTGCGCGCTGGCCGCCTCGACACAGGACCAGATCACGAAGATCAGGTTGTTGAAGTCGTGGGCGATGCCTCCGGCGAGCTGGCCGATCGCCTCCATGCGCTGGCTGTCGACGGCCCGGGCCTCCAGCTCGACCTCGCGGGTGATGTCCCTGCCGACCCCCTGGAACGCCAGGCTCTCGCCGCGCGGCGAGAAGATGCCCCGGATCACCCAGCGGTGGGTGCGCCGCTGCCCCTGCAGCGGGCCGCGGCTGGGGGTGGCGTGCGCGATGATTTCGACGGTGGGGGACTCCGGGGTCAGCGCCATCGCGGTCGACCACAGGCGGTCGCGCTCGGCCGGATCGACCGGGGTCAGGACCGAGAGGCCCAGGACGTCCTTCACATCCCGGTCGTAATACCGGCAGAGGGCCGAGTTCACGTAGGTCAGGCGGCCGTCGCCCGAGAACCGGAACACCATGACCGGCAGGTCCTCGACCATCCGCCGGTAACGCTCCTCGCTCTCCCACAGCGCCTCGGTGCCGATCCGCAGCTGGTGGCGCGCGGCGACCAGCTCGCGCTCGGCGTCCTCGCTGAGCAGGATCGACAGCACGGGGCGCGGGTCCAGCCGCAGACCGTAGCGGCGGACTTCGTACGACAGGTAGGCGGCCACGACGGGCGCCAGCAGCGCCGCGACCAGCGCGCGCGAGAAGACGATCCCGCCCAGCTCGGCCCGCAGCTTGCCGTACTGGTGCGCCACCGGCACGTAGATCAGGCCGTCGGCCACGAACACCACCGCCAGCGTCACGAAGACGGGCAAGAGCAGCGGGGCCCCGCGGAGGCGGCGGCGGAAGGCCTCCCAGACCAGGCCCAGCAGCACCAGGTCCATCAGCGACGCGGCGATCGATGCCAGACTGGCCCGCAGGCCGCTGGCCGGGAACATCGCCTCCGGAAAGGCCGGGAACTGCGCGTGCATGATGGTCGCCATCAGCGCGTAGAGCAGCCCAGACCCCATCACGACCACCAGCGCCGCGCGCCCGGCAAACCGACCGTCCGCGACGTACAGCAGGAAGACCGACAGCAACGTCGCCGAGAAGAAGATGTTGGAGCCGACGTTCAGCTGCAGGTCCCCGACCGGGACCATCGAGTGGTGGGTCGCGATCCAGGACCCCAGGCGCATGAAGGCCAGGACGGCGTACGAGTAGACCAGGGTCGTGCGGCGGCGCAGAGCGTGAACGCCCAGCACAATCGCGAACACGACGACCGCCTCCACCAGGAGGTACACGACCTTGTCGCTCACCGCTTCCCCTCCCGGAGCGGGAGGTTATCGCAAAACGGGCGCTTGGGGCACCGTGCGGCGTCGCGGTCGCAAGGAAGCGAAGGAAGGCGGCCGCCGGCCGGGGGCCATCACGGACACTGGCCGGTGGCCTAGGGTGATCCGCCGACCACCCGCAGCTCGGCCACGCTGGTCCAGGCCTGCCCGCTCACCTCGGACAGAGCGACCAGCCGGATGTAGCGGCCGGTCTTGCGCGTGAACATCACCCGCTGGGCGCTCAGATCCTGGGTGAAGGTGCCGGTCGCGACCGCGTCCCCCCAGTTCGTCTTGTCGCTGCTGACGTAGAACTGCCAGTCGGCGATCATGCCGTGGTTGCTGCCGTCCTGGCGGGCGACGTACTGGAACCCCTCGACGCCGTACGAGGCGCCCAGGTCGATCTGGATCTCGTGCGGGTGCGCCGGCGCGCTGCCGGTGTACTGCGTGTGCCAGAAGGTCGAGGTCGAGCCGTCGAAGGCGTTGGTGGCCTTGTCGTTCTCGTCCTGCGTCTCCTGGCTGTCGGCGTAGACCAGCGACCAGCCGCTCTGCGAGATCAGCGTCTGGTCGTCCGACCACTGCCCGGTGGCCAGGTCCAGCTGCCACTGCGTGTAGTCGTTCAAGGTCAGCGAGGTGCCCGAGATCTGGATGGGGATCCAGATGTACTTCGAGCTGACCAGATCGGGGTCCTGCCAGCGGTCGGCCGCGAAGATGTACGTGGTGGCTGCCCCCGGTTGGCTGCCGGTGAACGGGATGACGTAGGCCGACTGCGTGTCGAAGGTGGTGCTGTCGCCCACGTTCGTCAGGCTGCCCCAGGGGCCGGCCATGCTGGTGGCCGACGCGTACTGCGCCTGGTTCGAGTCCCAGCCGGTCGCCGCCGACGCGATCAGGTAGTAGCGCCCGTTCTGCTTGAAGACGGCGGGGGCCTCGCGCGACTTGCCCGCGAACACCTTGGCCACCTGGCTCTTGACGGTCAGGTAGTCGTCCGAGAGCTGGTAGATCATCATGTCCTGGTTGTTGTTGGCGGCCGAGATGAAGTAGGCGGTGCCGTCGTCGTCCTTGAACAGCGTGTCGTCGCGCGACATGTTGCCGTCGGGCTGGAAGTGGCTCTTTTGAACGTAGTCGCCGTCGACCGTGGGGCCGGTGAAGACGCCGGCCTCCGCGGTCGCGTAGTTCGCCCCATCCCAGTGCAGCCACATCACGTACTGCTGGGTCGACTCGTTGTAGACGACCTTGGGGCGTTCGATGATCCGGTCCGAGGCGGCCAGATCGGTCGAGGTCTGCCGGGTGATGATGGCGTTGCGGAACTCCCAGTTGACCAGGTCCTTGGAGGCGTAGCAGTTGACCGCGTTGAAGTTCCCCGAGTTCTTGGACTTGTCCTCGCCGACCCAGTACCAGGTGTCGCCGACCTGGATGAACCCGCCGCCGTGCGCCTCGATGCGCTTGCCGCTGGTGTCGTTCCAGAACCCGTTGTTGGCGATGGTGACCCAGTCGCCGGCGCCGGAGACTCCGCCCGCGGGGGTCGAGCCGCCCGACCCGCCCGGGGCGCCGGCCGCGCCACCGCCTGCGTGACCACCGGTGCCGGCCGGGCGCCCCGCGGCGCCGCCGGTCCCGCCCGTCGCGCGGATTCCGCCCTGGCCGCCCCCGGGGTTGCCCGCGACGCCCGTTCCCCCGGTGGCCTGGACCCCGCCGGTGCCGGCGGGTGCGCCGCCGCTGCCGGTCGCGCCGCCGCCCGTTCCGGTTCCGCCCGTCCCGCTCGCGTCCTGCGTCCCTTTGCCGCCGCAGGCGGCCGCCAGGACGGCCACCAGGAACGTCAGCCGAAATCGGCGCATCAGTCGAGGCTCTCGCGCGTGGAGGGCCTGGTCAACCGCCCCGATGCTCTCACATTTGGACGCCCATGAACGGAACCGACCTGGTCGTCGACCTGGCGCTCATCATGCTGGTGGCGGCGGTCACGACGGTGCTGTTCCAGCGCCTGCGCCAGCCGGTGGTGCTGGGTTACCTGCTGGCGGGCGTCATCGTGGGCCCGCACTTCCCGGTCCCGCTGTTCGCCAACGAGGACGTCGCCCACCACCTGTCCGAGCTGGGCGTCGAGCTGCTGATGTTCTCGCTGGGGCTCGAGCTGAGCCTGGGCAAGCTGGTCGAGGTCGCCCCGATCGCCGGCGTCGTCGCGGTCATCGAGTGCAGCCTGCAGCTCTGGTCCGGCTACGCGCTGGGCCGGGCGCTGGGCGGGTCCTCGGTCGAGAGCCTGTTCGTCGGCGCGATGCTGGCCATCTCGAGCACCACCATCATCGTCAAGGCCTTCGCCGAACAGAAGATCGGCGGCCGCTTCGCGGACCTGGTGTTCGGCGTGCTGGTGGTCGAGGACCTGGTCGCGATCCTGTTGCTGGCCATCCTGACCGCCATCGGTTCGGGGGCGAAGCTGTCGCCGCACGCGCTGGCCACCACCGTGGCCCGGCTGGTCATCTTCCTGCTCGCGACGCTGGCGTTCGGGATGCTGATCGTGCCGCGCGCGGTGCGGGCGATCCTGCGGCTGCAGCGGGCCGAGACGACCGTGGTGGCGGTCATCGGCCTTTGCTTCGGCTTCTCGCTGCTGGCGCGCGCGTTCGGCTACTCGGTGGCGCTGGGCGCGTTCCTGGGGGGCGCGCTGGTGGCCGAGTCGGGCGAGGGGCACCAGATCGCCGAGCTCATCGCCCCCGTGCGCGACATGTTCGCCGCCATCTTCTTCGTGTCGGTCGGCATGTTGATCGATCCCAAGGTCATCGTGGCGCACTGGGGGGTGATCCTGGCGATGATGGCGGTGGTGGTCGTGGGCAAGGTCGTGGGGGTCTCGGTCGGCGCGTTCCTGACCGGCAACGGCGTGGCCACGTCGGTCCGCGCCGGAATGAGCTTCGCGCAGATCGGCGAGCTGTCGTTCATCATCGCGGCGCTGGGGCTGTCGCTGGGCGCGGTCCGCCCCTATCTGTACCCGGTGGCGGTGTCTGTCTCGGCGCTGACCGCGCTGACGACGCCGTGGTTGATCCGGGCGGCCGGCCCGGTTGCGGCGTTCCTGGACCGGCGGCTGCCCCACGCCGTGCAGACCTATGCCTCGCTGTACGGCGCCTGGATCGACCGCCTGCGCGAGGTGCGGCAGCAGGGGTCCAGCTGGGCGCGGATTCGCCGTCTGGTGTTGCGGCTGCTGGCCGACGTCTGCGGGATTGCCGCCGTGACGATCGGGGCCTCGCTGGCGTTCCCGGCGGTCGAGCGCGCGGCCGCGCGTCTGGGCTGGAACCCCAGCTCGCTGGTCGCTCGGGCGGGCCTGATCGCCGTGGGCGTGCTGCTGGCGGCGCCGTTCGGCGTGGGCGCCGTCCGGGTGGCGCGCGCGCTGGGCCTGCGCCTGGCGCTCGAGGCGCTGCCCGCGGACCAGACCGTCGATCTGTCGGCGGCACCGCGGCGCGCGCTGGTGGTGACCATCCAGATCGCCATCCTGCTGGCTGCCGGTATTCCACTGCTGGCGGTGACGCAGCCGTTCGTGCGGTCGGCGGCCGGGCCGGTGCTGCTGGTGCTCTTGCTGGCCGCGCTGATCGTTCCGCTCTGGCGGAGCGCGACCAACCTGGAGGAGCACGTCCGGGCCGGCGCCCAGGTGGTGGTCGAGGAGCTGGCCGCGCAGGGGCGCCGCGGGCACCAGCCGCCGGCCCGCCCCCCCGCGGTCGAGCGCGTGCTGGCGGGCATCGGCGGCGCCACGCCGGTCCGACTGGCGGCGGGCTCGCCGGCCATCGGGCGCACGCTGAAGCAGTTGGCCTTGCGGGGGCTCACGTCGGCGGCGGTGGTGGCGATCGATCGCGGCCAGGCCGGCCTGATCTTTCCGACCGGCGACGAAGCGCTGGCCGAGGGAGACGTGCTGGTGCTGACCGGCAGCCGCGAGGCCCTCGAGGCTGCCGAAAAGTTGCTGAAAATTGCCCGGGCGCCCGGCGATTGAAATTTATCGCCCGGAGCGCGTTGTCACGGGCATGACCACCATGAGATCACGCGCGCTTGGCTTCGTTCTGTTGTGGGGAGTCGCAGTCGGCTGCGGGAGCTCGGGATCGAGCGAGGGTACCGGAGGGTCGGGCGGTCACGCGACCGGCGGCCACCTGGGGACGGGCGGCAGCGTGGGCAGTGGCGGCAGCGTGGGCTCGGGTGGTCACGCCGGCAGCGGCACCGGCGGCTCGGCGACCGGCGGTCAGGCCGGAAGCAGCGTGGGCTCGGGCGGTCACGCCGGCAGCGGCGCCGGCGGCTCGGCGACCGGCGGCAACGAAGGCGGCACCGGCGGCATGGCCGGTGGCGGCGGTGGTCACGCGGGCGGCGCGGGCGGTGCGGCTGGCAGCGCGGGCGGCGGCGCTGGTGGTCACGCGGGTACGGGCGGCGCGACCGGCACCGCCGGTGGCGCGGGTGGCGGCGGTGGTCACGCGGGCGCGGGCGGCGCGGCTGGCAGTGCGGGCGGCGCGGCCGGAAGCTCGGCGGGCGCCGGTGGCGCGGCCGGCGGCGGCGCGGGTGGTCACGCGGGTGCGGGCGGTGCGGCTGGCAGCGCCGGTGGCGCGGCCGGTGCCAGCGCGGGCGGCGCGGGTGGCGCAGCGGGCGGTGCTGGTGGCGCGGATGCGGCGCTGATCCGCGGCGGGTATCTGGTGAAGAGCGTGCTCGGCTGCACCGGTTGCCATGGCAACGATCTGTCGGGCAAGGACTGCTTCGCGGGCAGCACCAGCGGCCCCGATTGTCTGAGCAGCGCGAACCTGACGCCGGACGCGACCGGTCTGATGGGTGTCAGCGATCAAGCGATCAAGGACGCGTTCAGGGTGGGCAAGGATCCCGATGGGTCGGGTAACTATCTGTTCTCGAACATGCCCTACTACCAGTTCACGCCCCTGACCGACGCCGACGCCGATGCGATCGTCGCGTACTTGAAGTCGGTGCCCGCCGTCTCGCACACGGTCGCGGCCGACGTCGGCATGTACGCCGAAGCCAATCGAAAGACTTCTCCCGACTGGACGGGTGTGACGCTGTCGAGCGCCGACAACGGACAGTACATGGCGACGCTCACCTGCATCACCTGCCACACCGTCCGCGCCTCCGGCACCCCGACGCACATCGATCCGACCAAGGCCTTCCAGGGGGGCTTCACGGTCACGGTCAGCGGACACGCCATTCAGACCTCCAACCTGACGCCCGACGCCACCGGCATCATGGGCTGGACGGTCGATGAGATCGCCAACACGATCATCAACGATCTGGACAGGTCGACCCCGACCCCGAAGACGATCTGCGGGATGCGCGCGCTGTCCGGCATGCATACGTCCGACGCCGACGACATCGCCACCTACCTGCTGGGGTTGACGCCGGTGGTGAACAACATCACCCAGACCTGCAGCGCCGCCGGGTTGTGATTTGCAGTCTCGGGCTTCCTCATCAACGATAGAGGGGTGGAAACCCGGGATCACATCACTCGTGGCCTGTTAGAGGGTGGGGCGGCGCGCGTGGTCGCGGTGACGGCGACGGACGTCGCCCGCGAGGCCGCGCGCCGTCACGACGCGTCCGGCGCGGCAGCGGTCGCGCTGGCCCGCGGTCTGACCGCCGGGCTCATGCTGGCGACGCTGACCAAGGACGAGGAGCGGGTCACCTTGCAAGTGCTGGGCGACGGCCCGCTCGGCACGCTGACCGTCGACGCCACGGCGGCCGGCACCGCGCGCGCCTACGTGAAGAACCCGGCGGTGCGGCTGGCCCAGCCGGCGGGCGGCGCCCGCTTCGAGATCGCGCCGGCGGTCGGTCGCTCCGGCCTCATCAGCGTCGTGCGCGACGTCGGCCTGCGCGACAACTTCCGGGGCCAGACGTCGCTGATGACCGGAGAGATCGACGAGGACGTCGAGCACTACCTGAACGTGAGCGAGCAGATCGAGAGCGCGCTCGGCTGCGAGGCGCTCCTCGACCCCGCGGGAGACGTGGTCAGCGCGGCCGGGCTGCTGGTGCAGGCGCTGCCCGGCAGCCAGGCGGCCGGACAGGTCCGGGCCGCGCGCGCGCGACTGCGCGCCGGTGCCCTGGCGGGCGCCATGGCTGGAGCGGACGACGTCGCCAAGCTGGTGGCTGCCACGCTGGGGCCCGAGCTGGGGCCGGCCCAGCTGCTGGACCTGCGGCCGGTCACCTTTCGCTGTCCCTGTTCGCGCACGCGCGCGGGCGCGTCGCTGGCGCTGCTGGGGCAGGCAGAGGTGGCGCAGATGCTGGTCGAGGACGGCCGGGCCGAGGTGACCTGTAACTTCTGCCGCGCGCGCTACGAATTCTCGGCGGAGGATCTGGAGCTCATCCGCCGCGAGCTCGACAGGTCGGCCGGCCTGCCCAGCTGACCGCCGGCGCGATCTTCACTCGCGCGTCGACACTTCACCCAAGCAACGGTTGAGGCAGCCGGACGCCTCGGTCTGGCACGAGGTCGCCTTCTTGTCGGACAGGCAGCTGGTCCCCCGCTGGTAGGCCTCGGTGCAGAGCTGGTAGCAGCTGTAGTTCCCCTCGGGATATCGCGGGCAGCTGCAGGCGCGGTAGTTGGGCTCGGCCTGGATGGCGGACAGGCACTGGGTCCGCGCGCTGCTCGAAGCCTCCAGGCAGCGGTCGCGGATGTCGTAGCAGCTCTTCTCGCAGGTCGCGACCTCGCCGCCCGCCTTGCTGCTGCCGCCGCTGGCAGGCCGTGCGGGCGCCTCGGCCGCCGGGGTCTCGGTGGCCTTGGCCGGCGTGAAGTCGGACGGAGCCGCCGAGGCGTGCGTGCTCTCGGCACCCGGCGGCGTCTGGCAGGTGCCCTCGGCGCCGCACTCCTCCGGGTCGGGGCAGTCGGTGTCCTTGCCGCACGCCTTGTGTCCGGACGAGATCCCGCACCGCCCCGCCACGCAGACCCGCCCGTTGCGGCACTCGCGATCCGCGGTGCAGCCGCCACCCGAGGCAACGACGGCGTCCTTCCTGGCGGGCGCCGGAAGCGCGGGAAGGCTCTGGCCGCCCGAACACTCGCTGTAAGCCGCTTCGACCGTGGGGCGGCGGCTGGTCCAGGCCGGGTGGGTGGCCGGCGGAAACGCCGCCATCGCCGACAGCGCGGACTGCAGCGCGGCGGGCTTCAGATCGGCCTTCCCCAGCGCGCAGCCGGCCCACGCGTCGGCGCGCAGCTCAGCGTCCCAGCCGCTGTTCATCCAGCTCGGATGATTGCCGATCGTGTCCAGGTGGTGCCCCAGCTGGTGCGCGACGAACCCGATCGTCGCGTTCGGGCCGTACGACGACTTGATCACGGCCAGGAACTTCGGGTTGAACGCGATCTCGGTGACGCCGATGCCGGTCGTCGCCGTGAGCGCGTCGGGCGTCGTCGGGTTCACGACCAGCACCACCTTGCCGCAGCCCTTGGGACACAGGACCGCCTTCACGCGCTTCAGATCCGCTTGCAGGTTGGCGGGCGGCGTCGCGTCGGCGGTCGCGTCGTACGGCTTGGTGGTCGGCCCGAGCGCGCAGAGGAGCTGCGCCTGGGCGGGCGTCGTCAGCACCACCGCGGTGAGCAGCGAGAGGCAAAGGACGAGCTTCATGGCGCGACTCCTGATCGAGAAGTGGTCGAGGGGTTATGTGCTTCTCCCACGACAAACGCCAGGTAGCCGAGTGTTGGCTGTCACCGCAACCGCCCGTCCGGGCGCGGCGCGTCGCCTCCGGGGCCGCAGAATCATCGAGATCCCGACGGCTGCGCATATCTGCGTCGGTGTAGGAGGTAGGCGCAGGCCACAAAAGCTCGCTATCGGAGATCGTGCTTCCGGATACAATGACGACTGCCCCCCGTGCGCACCCTTAGCCTCGTCTCCAGTGGACGATGGGCGCTGGTTCTGGCGCTCGTCCTACCCGCCTGCGCGAACCGCGGTATGGAAGGACCCGACTCTGACGGGACGGGCGGGTCGCTCGGCACCGGCGGCAGCGTCGGCACCGGCGGCAGCGTCGCGACCGGCGGCGCTTCGGGCAAAGGTGGCTCGACCGGCGGCAGCGGGGGTCGAGGCGGCACCGTGGGGACGGGCGGGAGTGTCGGCACCGGCGGCACGACGGGCACGGGCGGCACCACCGGCACGGGCGGCGCCACCGGAACGGGCGGCACGACTGGCACCGGGGGCACGACCGGGACGGGCGGCACGACCGGCACCGGCGGCGCGGCCGGGAGCGCCGGGACGACCGGCACCGGCGGTCAGGCCGGAAGCTCCGGGACCGGTGGCGTGGCCGGAGCGGGCGGCGGCACGGGCGGCACGGCAGGCAGCGCGGGCGGCGCGGCCGGCAAGGGGATGGCCGGCGCGGGTGGCGCCGCGGGTGGTGGCGGCACGGGCGGCGCCGCGGGCTCCGCCGCCGGCAACGGCGGGCACGGCGGAGCCGGAGGCGCCGCGGGCTCCGGCAGCAACGTCTGCGAAGCGTCCACCACGCTCGACTGCACGACAGCCGGCGCCCTGACGCTGATGCCCGACGGCCTGGTCACGGATTTCTCTCCGGCGCAGTGGTCGTCGACGACCATGCTCTGGTGCGACGCCGACGGCCTGTCCGGCCAGACCTACAGCTTCGCGGGCACGGGCGCCGCCAGCGTGGTCACCGTCGACACGACCGCCAACAACCTCAAGATGGCCCTGACCGTGCCTGCCAACGGGTACGCCGGTGGCGGCATCCTGTTCTACTCGTGCGTGAACGCCTCCAGCTTCAACACGCTGTCGTTCAGCGCCGTGGTGCCGTCGGGCGGGGGCTCCCTCACCGGTTGCAACTGGGAGGTGCAGCTGCAGACGCAGGACGAGCGCCCGACCACCGCGACGATGCCCAGCGGCGGAACCTGCACCGCCAGCAGCTGCTACCAGGCGCCCGCGGTCACCAACCTGCAGGGCCCGACCGCCGCCGGGCACGTGTACACCCAGCTTTTCACGGCCTTCACAGGAGGCGGCACCTTGACCGCTCCGCTGGCGACGCAGATCGTGGGCGTGCAGTGGCAGGTCAACGGCGGCAGCAGCGGCTGCACCGTCGAGCTGCACACCGACGACATCAAGTTCATCACGCAGTAGCGCCAGCTCCCACGCACCAGCGTGAGCCTCACCGGCCCATAACCGGTGGCCGGGACGTGGGGTGGGCTCGGAAGGCGTGGACCCACGCGGCTCGTCGCCGGTCACGAACAGCCGGCCGCCTGTGCGCGACCTCGCCCGACTTGAATTGAGCGGATGTTCCGGGCGCCGGGCGCGCGGGGGATGTGATGAGGGGAGCGAGGCGCTAGCGGCGGCGGCGGCGGGCGAAGGTCAGGGTCAGGCCGAGGAGCAGCAGGACTGCGCCGGTGCTGGTGGTCTCGCCGCGCACGGCGCAGGAGCAACCGTTCGAGCCAGAGTCGTTGCCGGCGCCGCTGTCGCCGCCGGTGGCCACCGTGCCGCCGCTGCCGGTGGTGATCGTGCCGCCGGTGCCGAGGATGCCACCGGTGCCGGTGCCGCCGGTGCCGGTGCCGCCGGTGCCGAGGATGCCGCCGGTGCCGAGGATGCCGCCGGTGCCGGTGCCACCGGTGCCGGTGCCGCCGGTCCCGTGGCCGCCGCCGCCGGCCATGCCGGCGCCCGCGTGGCCGCCGGCGCCGCCGGCCGCGGCGCCGCCCGAGCCGCCGGTCGCCCCGCCGCTCATGCCGCCGCCGCCGGTGGTGGAGGTGGTCGACAGGCCGCAGGCGCCCGTGGGCTTGTCGAGGCCCAGGAAGCTGATGACCTGGCCGTTGAGGTTGGCGCCGGTCAGGTCGTGCATCTGGCTGCTGGGGCCCAGGTTCGTCTGCAATCTCACGTTGCCGTTGCTGTCCTTGTACTCGGTTCGCGTCCACCCGCTGGGGGCGCCGCTGCCCGACATCCCGGACCCGAGGCCCGCCAGGTTCTGGATCTCACTCACCACGACCGGGAGCCAGTAGTTGAAGTCGTACTGGTCGCCGCCGCCCACCCACTGCTGAGAGCAGGGGTACTGGCCGCTCCACTGGAACACGCCTTTCACCGTGTTCGCGTAGGAGGTGCCGTCGTTGCTGGACGGCTTCTGGCCGCACAGCTGGCACTGGGTGTCGTTCTTCGGCCAGGCGCCGGCCGGGAAGCCGGGCAACGCAGAGCCGCCCGCGAAGACGTCCGGGTAGACGGCGAGCAGCGTGTTGGTCATGCACCCGCCCGAGGAATACCCGGCTGCGAACACGCGCGTGGCATCGGCGTGCTTGTTCGTGATCAGGTACTTGACCATGGTCACGATGGCCAGCTTGTCACCGTCGCGGCTGGCGCTCGAGTCGAAGCAGTTCTTTCCCGCGTTCGGAGCGATGATGTAAAAGCCGTTGGTGTCAGCGGCCGACTGGAACCAGCTGTGGGCGTTCCCGGAGTTTCCGCTGCAGTAGTGAATCGCGACCAGGATCGCCGGCGGGTTGGCCAGCGTGGTCGGGGTGTAAAGGTCGCCCTGCAGGGTGGCCCCGAAGGCGTAGTTGGTCTGCCAGGCACCCGCTCGCGCCTCCGACGCCGTCAGGAGTCCGACGGCAGCCGCGACGAGAGCAACCGCATAGCTTCGGGATCGAGTCATGGCTCAAATACCTCCGGGGGGAGACTGAGCCTACTCGCCAGAACCGGCGAGATCTTCGCAGGTCTGGATCCTGCGCTGAGCCAAATATGCGAGTTGGCTCAATAGAACGAGATGTCGTCGACCCAGAAGTCGAAGATCTCGTTCACGTAGAAGTTGAAGTCGACCGAATAGATGGCGCTGGTGTCCAGGGCGGCCTCCTGCAGGCCGAAGTTGCGCTGGCCCAGCCCGGCGAACGGGATGCGGTACTGTGTCCAGCGCGTACTGAGCTGCGTCAGGTCGACGCCGAACTCGTCGTAGCAGGCGGTCGAGCCGGTCGAGACCGACGCGTCGCAGACTCCGCCCTCGGGGCGCGTGTACTTGTCGCTCACGGCAAAGCGCACCTGATTGGCGGAGGTGTCGCCGATGCGCGCCCAGAACGTGATGCCCGTGCGGGTGTGCGCGTCGTAGGGGAGCAGCCCGGCCGCCCCGCCGTCGACCGCTCCGTAGCGCATCGACGCCGTCGCCTCGGCCCAGCTGGTGAAGCCCTGTCCCGTCACGTGGATCGCGTACTTGCTGCCGCAGCGCCCGCCGTTCGGGATCAGCTCGGCCTGGGCGTCGCCGTTGGGGACGATGGTGGCGTTGGGCGAGAGCGCGTCACCGCCCGCCCACCAGCCGCCGTTTCGCCCCCCCTCCATCAGGATCGCCGGATCGGGCGCCTCCATGTCGTCGATCATGGCCGTTGGATCGACCGGGCCGCCGGCGTCAGGGCAGCTGGCCGCGGTCGAGCTGGACCCGCCGCCACCGCCGCCCGCGCCCGACGCGCCGCCCGACCCGGCTGCCGCCACGGGGCCGCCGGGCGGCGACGCCGCGTCCGATCCGCAGCCGGCGCCCACTCCCCAGGCCGCGGCCAGCGCGCAGGCGACGAACCAGCTGCTCCTCTGTGTCATCGGCGTCCTCCTCATGCTCACACGAAACCGGCCAGCGGACCGCTGCACCAGCTGGCCTGGCCGAACGTCGTGTCTGGGATGTCCATCGCGTTCAGGATCGACAGCAGCAGGTTGTTGTGGGCCAGCCCCTGTCCCTCGAAGTCGAGGTATCGCCCGGTCACCAGCGGACCGCCGCCGGTTCCCGCCAGCACGTAGGGGGCGTCCTGCCGGCTGTGGGTGTTCCCCTTGGCCAGCTCGTTGCACCAGAGCACCAGCGTGTTGTCGAACAGCGTCCCGCCGCCCGCGTCCGGCGTCGCCTTGAGGCGCGCGATCAGCCCCGCCATCTGCTGCGCGTACCAGCCGTTGATCTGCGTCAGCTTGCTGACCGCGTCGGTGTCGCTGTCGCTCCGGTGCGAGAGGTCGTGGTGGCCGTCGGAGATGCCCAGCCAGGTGAACCTGACCTGCGACACCGAGCGCGACCACTGCAGCGACGCGACCCGGGTCAGGTCGCACGCCAGCGCCATGGTGAGCAGGTCCATCTGGATCGCGCCCACCGCCGGGAAGGAGTCGTTCGACTGGGCCGAGACCGGCGGGACGGCGGGGTCGGCGCAGGCCGGGTTGTTCTCGACCAGGCTGGTGGTGAGGCGCGTCTCGATCTCCCGGATCGCCGTCAGGTGCTGGTCCAGCCGCTGCTTGTCGGCGCTGCTGATCTGGCCCCCGATCCGCGTGTACTCGGCGCCGACCGCGTCCAGGATCGACTTGTGCCGGGCGCGCTCGCGCGCCAGCACGGTGGGGTCGGTGTGCAGATCGGAGAAGATGGTGTCGTAGACCGCCACCGGATCGTCGGTCGGCGGCAGCGGCTGGTTGGCGGCGCGGTAGATCATCCGCCCCCAGTCGTCGGCGGCGCCCACCTGGACCCCGAGCTCGAGCGACCGGAAGGGCGTGGGCGCGGCCAGCGCCTCGGCGATGCGCTGGTCGACCGAAGGCCCGGTGGCCCAGCCGGCGGGTGGCGCGCCGACGCCGGCGAAGGGCCCGGGGTTCAGCGGCGTGCCGGTCAGCATTCCGCTGATCCCGTTCTGGTGCCCGTCGCCGCCGCCCCCCTGCTGCAGGAGCCCCTGCACGATCACCAGGTCGCCCTGGTGGGGCGCCAGCGGCGACAGGATGGGCGACAGCGTGAAGTCGAGCTCGGTGCCGGTCGGCGTCCAGGCCGGCAGCGTGCCGTTGGCCGAAAACATCACCACGAACCGCCTGGGCGAAGTCCCGGCGCGGGCGCGGCGCGGGCGCATCGCCTCGAGGAAGGGGAGGGCGATGGCGGCGCCCCCCAGACCGCGCAGGACCGTCCGTCGCGAGAGCCTTTTCATGGTTGCGACTCCGGTGGGAGGTTGCGGAACTCGGCCATGCGGACGGTCTGGCGGACCATCTGCTTGAAGTCGCCCCCCGGCGCCGACAGGGTCGCGGCCAGCGCCGCGATCGTGCACAGGTCCCCGCCGGTCTGCTCGCTGCGCCCGAAGGCATAGCGGAACCACTGGGTCGCCGCGCAGCTGGCCACCTGGGCGCTGCCGGCCAGCTTGGTGGCCAGGCTGGGGATGCCGTCCAGGTCGCCGTCGACGTCGGTGTCGGTCAGCGAGCCGGTCGCGTCGACCGGCTGATCGGCGTCGGTGTCGCGCCAGACGCCGGTGGCGTCCATGTGCTCGAACGCGAACCCGATCGGGTCCATGTACTCGTGGCAGCTGGCGCAGAACGGATCGGCGGTGTGCTGCGCGAAGCGCTGGCGGGTCGGCAGCCGCGGGTCGACGACCGGCGGCGCCACCACGACCGTCGGCGGCGGCGGGGGCGGCGGATGACAGAAGAGCTGCGCCCGCACGAACTTGCCGCGCAGGACCGGCGACGTCTGGTCGGCCTTGGCGTGCACGGCCAGGAAAGCCCCCTGGGTCAGCATCCCGGCGGCCCGGGTGGGATCCAGCGCGATGCGCTGGTAGCCGGTCCCGGCCGGTGCGGGCAGGCCGTAGTACGAGGCCAGCGACGCGTCGGCGAAGGTCACCGGCGCGGTGAGCAGCGAAGCCAGCGTCGGCCCGCTGTTCCAGGCATCGGCCAGGAACATCGACGTCTCGGTGGCCAGCGCCGCCGGCGTGTCGTCGGTCCAGTTCCGGAGCAGCGAGCGGTTCTTGTCGATCGTGTCGATGCCTTCGACCTCCCACCACTCGCTGGCGAAGTGGACGAACAGATCCGCGGCGCGCCCGGCGGCCAGCAGGCGGTCGGTCTGGGCCAGCAGGCCGGATTCCGTGGCCAGGTCACCCCGCTCGGCGGCTTGCAGCAGCGTCTCGTCGGGCGGCGCCGCGGTCAGCATGAACGCCAGGCGGGTCGCGAGCGCGTACCCGTCCAGCGCCGGTTCCGGCCGATACAGGAACTGCGGCGCCTGCAACATCGCCGCGACCACGCCCTGGACGCCGTCCGCCGGCCCCGGAGCGGCGGTGGCGGCATAGAGCTGCAGCATCGCCTGCTGTTCGTCGCCGGTCAGCGCGCGGCGCCAGGCACGGCGCCCGAAGGCGCCGGTGAACGCAGCCACGCAGCCCGCGTCGCCCGCCGTCGGATCGCAGCTGCCGAACGCCGCCAGCAGCGGCGCGTTCGCGACCAGCGCCGCCGCCGCCTGCTCCGCCGCTTCCAGATAGCGTTCGGCGTGCAGGCTCGAAACGCTGTACACGGTGGCGATGTCGTCGAAGTCCATCGTCTCCTCGTCCGGCGGCAGGTTCTGCGCGATGGAGGGATCGACGCCGGTCAGATCGGCCAGCGCGTGACCGTACTCGAAGCGCGTGATCCGGCGCAGCGGCGCCGGGCCGGGGTCGGTGGCGCACAGCGGCGAGCTGGTGGTCGTCGTCGTTCCGGCGCCGCCGGAGTGACAGCCCGACAAGGCCGACAGCAGCACACACAGAGGCAGTCTGCGCAGCATCGGGCGACCTCCCATGATCCAAAAGAGTCGCCTCCGGGCGCGCGCGGCGCACGTATTTTACGACCGCGGGCTTATAGTCGCCGCATGCGACGGGGATGGGCGGTGGCTCTGGCGGCCGGGGCCGTGCTGGGGGCGTGCGGGGGTGGTGGCGCCGGTCCGGGAAGCGGCGCCGGACGGGGCGGCGGTCAGGCCGCCATGGGCGGGGCCGGCGCGGGCGGCGGCGGACCTGGCGGTCAAGCTGGAGCGCGCGCCGACGGGGGCGCGCCCGACGGCTCGCTGTCGACGGGCACGTTTCCCTACCCGGGGCGCTGGTGGGCGTCGCTGAGCGGCGCGCAGGGCGACGGGGGCGCGGCGGTCGACCGCGGTCCGTTCGTCATCCACTGGAGCGCCACCGACCCGAGCGACCGGGGTCTTTGGACGCGCTTCGGCGTGTATCCGCTGGCCGCCAGCACCGCGACCGACGGCAGCACGACCTTGCTGATGGACGCGCCCGGCACCAGCGGGTGCTGGTCGATCTACGCGACCGCCGACGTCCAGTCGCTGCAGGTCCAGCCCTGCAACCAGTCACCCTCGTCAGGAACACCGCCGCTCGGGTTCTTCGACGATCATCCCCGGCTGCTGGCCGAGATCCCGCTGCCGCCCCTGGGCCCCAGCAGCAACACGCTGCTCACGGTGAACGCCGGGACGACCGGCCCGGCCAACGGCGGCGGCGACTGGGCTGTCTTCTCGATCGGTGCCGAGACCTGGTACTGGCGCGCCGACCTGGGCCGTGCGTTCGATCTGGGCCGTAACGTGGGGACGTCGGCGGTGGGCTCGCCGGATGGGCACTGGCTGCTGTTTCTGGGTCCCGGCAGCACCGGGCAGCAGTTCCCGTCGCTGGATGCCCTGAACACGATGACCGGGACGACCACCAAGATCGCCGACTCGTCGGTCAGTCTGCCGGTGTTCTCGCCCGACAGCCGGCGCGCCGCGTTCTACGCCAACGCCCCGTTTCAGAGCCGAGGCGACCTGGTGACGTACGAGTTCGCCAGCGGCCAGACCACCACCCTGGCCCCGCACGCCTACGCCGATCCCGGAACCGCATCGACCGTCGCGTTCTTTGCCAGCGGCGATCGGGTGGTCTTCGCCGCCTACGACGCGTCGACGTCGTTCTCATCCGGATCGATCCCCATGTACGCCTACGACTTCACGACGGCCGACATGCTGTCGTTCGGCGACTCCATGACGCTGACGCCGTTTCCGGGGCAAGCGTATGTCGCTCTCCAGACCGTGACCGACCAGGCCACGGGCGACGGTCAGGTGCTGCTGCTGCACGACGAGCCGGGCCTGGCCCCGAAGGTGCTGGCAGAGGCCGACAGCGGCGCCGGCGTCTGGCCGGACGCGACCGGGACCCAGGTCGCGTACGTGAGCGGCGGCGTGCTGAGCATCGCCGCCGTCGCCGGCACCCCGCCGCTCACCCTGCCCGGGGACGCGGTCCCGTTCGGCGTCGTGGCGGGGCCGGTTCGCGCCGAGGAGACCACGCCCGGCCGGCCGGTGGCCGCCTGGTTCGCCAGCACGGGCGGGATCGTTCATCAGGTCCTGGGGAGCGGCCAGTACGAGCTGCGCAACGACGATCCCACCACGAACCTGACCACCGCCTTCCCGATCCCCGACGGCTGGACGTTCACCTTGGTGTCACCGCTGGGGGACGTCGTCCTCACCAGCGGCGATTCGGCCGCCGCGGTCGTCTGGCCGAACGCGCCCCTGAACCTGAACGCGCCGCCCGGGGCGCTGAGCCAGCTCTACCAGACGGTCTACGTGTTCTCGGCCAGCGATCGCTACCTGACCTATCAGATGGACAGCTATCTGATGGTCCACGATTTCGTCAGCTCGACCACCACCCAGCTCTCGTCGCTGGCGGTGTCGGGGACCAGCGTGACCAGCCCGCAGACCGCGGTCTCGGTGGTCTGGCTCGACAGCAGCACGCCGATGAAAGCCTACGCGCCGGACGGCACGTCGTGGACGCTGCCCGGGCCCGGGACGGGGCCGCTGATGAACCCTTCGGGAACCGCGATGGGCTACGAGGGGTCCGCGAACAGCGCCACCTACCTGATGCGCATGCAGGCCGGCGCCACCCCGGTGATCGTCGGCAACGGAGCGCCGGTGGCCGTCACCGACACGCAGGTGATCTTCCGGGACGTCGACGGGGTGTGCGCGGTGGCGCTGCCGGCGCCCTGAGCGCGCCCGCCGTCACCAGTGCAGGTGCCAGCCGGAGGCGCGGGCGCCCCACGCCAGCACGGTGAAGCGGGCGAACCGCAGCACCAGCATCAGCGGCAGCAACCGAAGAGGACGCGGCGCGACGCCGGGGACCAGCGCGGCCGTCACCGAGACCGGCGGCGACCAGCCCGATCGTGAGCGGCGACCGCCGTCGCTGCGCGCCGGCCAGCGCCGTGGCGGCCTCCGGGCTGACGAGCCAGAAGACCGTGCCGATGAACGCGACGGCGGCCAGGCTGAGGAGCGACATGTTCGCGGACAAGCGTACCTGAACGATCGATGCAGGTACGGTGAACAGCCGCCGACGTTTCGGGGACGACAGCCGCTTCTGAGCTCGATCAAAACGCTACTGGACGCCGTTCTGATCTTGAGCGGGCGGCTGCTGCTCGGGCTCCGCAGCGGGCTTGCCGCGGCCGTGGCCGTTGCCGCGCGCCGCCGCGACGGCCTTGGCCTTGTCGGGCGCGTCACCCACCGCCAGCTCGCAGTCGCCGAACACCATCTCGATCCGACCCTCGCTGCGCCGCAGGCTCACCTCCAGCGACTCGGCGCGGATGATGGTCTTGTCGCGCACGCGGCCCGACAGCTCGACGACCTTGGCGTCGAACTCGCCCGCGATCTCGCCGCGCGAACGGAGCTCGGTGACCTTGGCCTTGCCGGACAGCACGCCGCTGTCGGCGACCTCGACCGACGGTCCGCTCAGCTCGCCCTCGACGCGCCCTTGCACGACGATGGGACAGGTCGACGTCAGGGTCCCCTTCAGCTCGGTCCCCTCTTCGATCAGAGTCTTCTTTTCGCTCATCGTCGTCATCCGCCTTTCAGTCACTTCACGATCTTCACGCGCAACCGGCTGCCCCGCTCGAACGCGAAACGGGTCAGCGAGTCGTTTTGCAGCACCGACGCCACCACGGCGCCGCCGCTCGAAACCACCAGCTCGCGGGGGCCGACGATTCCCGGGCTCTCCCGCTCGAAGAAGTGCCCGTGCACGGTGATCATCCCAGCGCCCGAGATCGTGCAGTCGGCCAGGACGCCGGCCTCGCCGATCACCAGCTCGGTCCCGTCGCCCACGTTGATGGCGCAGTTCTCGAACAGGCTGTCGATCTCGACGCGGGCGCCGCCGTCGAAGTCCAGCGTGGCGTTCTTCAGCACGTCGCCGCGCCCGAAGTATCGACGCGACGCCGGCGCGGTCGCGGCCGCGGCCGGCCGCCGCAGACCGCTGAGCAGGCCCGGGATCTCGCCGTTGGTGATCCGGCCGGTGCCGTCGCCCGCTTCGCTGGTGTCGAGCCAGGCGACCAGCACGTCCCCCAGCGGGGCGCCGGTGCCGATCAGGCCGGCCACCTTGGCGCCCGTGAAGTCCGCCTTGGTCAAGATGGCGCCGCGCAGGTTGACCGCCCGCATGTCGGCCTCCATGGCCTTGACCGCGCCCAGCGCCGACTCCTCGAAGTTGGCGTGGGTGAGCACCGCGTGGCGCAGGTCCGCGCCGGTCAGGTTCGCCGCGCTGACCTGCGCAAACGACAGCAGCGCGCCCGAGAGGTTCGCGCCGGCCAGGCTGGCTCCGTCCAGGTTCGCGCGCGCCAGGTTGGCGCGCGAGAGGTTCGCCCGATCCAGCTTGGCCCCTTCCAGGTCGGCGTTCTCGAGGTTCGCCTCCTGCAGGTCGCTGCCGACCAGGTAGGCCTCGCGCAGGCTGGCGTTCTTGAGCGTGGCCTTGCGCAGGACCACCGCCTCGAGGTTGGCGCCTTCCAGATCGGCGCGCGACAGCGCCGCGCCCGGCATCGACGCGCGCGAGAGATCGATCCCACGCAGGTCCGCGCGGTCGAGCTTCTCGTTCTTGCGCAGCTTCTGAAGAGCCTGGTCGCGTGTCAGCTCACCCATGTCCGTCCTTCCTCTCGCTTCTTGGCCTTGGCAGACTGGGCCGTCCGCCCGATCAGCTCCTCGACCTCGTCGATCTTCTTGTTGAATGGCAGCTTCTCGAGCCGCTGGACCAGGTCGACCTCGCCCAGCCGCACCAGCTCGATCGTGATCTGCAGCAGCGAGACCTGGCGCTCTCGCCTCAGGTGCCGCTTCCCGATCCGGCCCTGCTCCGACCAGTTCCGGGAGGCGCCCTCGAACGCGCCGTGCTGGGTGCGCAGGTCGGCCACCAGGCGGGCCAGCTCGCGCAGCGTGGCCCCCGTGTCGACCGCGGCCAGCCCGGCGGGCGTCGCCTGCCGGAACGCCTGGACCCGCGCCACCAGGGCCGCCGCGACCTCGTCGGCGATGCCGCTCACCGCGGCGATCTCCTCGGCGCGCCCCGCGTACAGCGCCGACAGCTTGCCGAACCCGGCCGCCGTCAGCTTCTCGATCGAGAGCGGATCAAGGCCGGGGACCTGCTCGAGCAGCGCCCGGACGATCAGCGGCTCGCGTCGATCCCGCTCGCCCTGCAGCTCGAACGCGCGGGGCAGGCAGGCGCGCAGCGGCGCGTAGGCGGCCAGCAGCGCGTCGCGCGCGGCAGCCGAGGGCGTCGCGGGCTGACCGGGCGCCAGGACGTCCGCGAGCGCCGCGTCGAACCGATCGAGCGCCTCGACCAGCGCGGTGTGCCCGACCGGCTCGGCCATCTTGCGCAGCGACCGCAGCACCGGGCGGGCCATCTCGAGCCAGCTGGCCTGGGCCTCGCCCCACTGCAGCTCCATCATCGCGCCCCGGATCTCGGCCACGTAGGGGACGGCCAGGTCCTCGAACGTCGCGCGGAGGGCCGCCTGATCGGAGGCCGTCGAGGCGCCATGCGCGACCTTGGCGGCCGGCTCGGCGCCCAGCGCCTTTTCGATGGCCAGGTCGACCGAGCCGCTGTCGGGCTCCGTGATCGTGGTGGGAACGGCCACGGGCGGCGGCAGAACCGGCGGGCGCACCGCGCCGTAGGCCATGGTGGTCGAGAGCTCGGGGCGTTTCCAGGCGCCGTTGGGCGGCGCCGGAATGGGCGGCGTCGCGGGGGTGGCGGCGGCCGGATGGACCCCGTTCGGCTTGGCCGGGGGCGCGGGTGGGAACGGAGGCGGCGGGGCCGGCGCTTGCGCCGCTGTCTCACTGGAATCTGCGGTCGGGTGCGAGCTGCGCTCACCTCGCGCCGGCGGCTCGGCGGCGGGCCTGGACGCCTCGCCCGCGGCGGGCTTCTTGAGTCGCGAGAAGATGCTCATCCCAGCCTCCGGCGCGACGTCTGCATCGACGCAAACGGGGCCGATCTTGATGTGCGTTCTGCCCCCGGCCCTCGGGTTTCTGTGCTTTGTTGGAGCGCATGCGCTGCGCCCTGATCGTTTCCGTCCTGGCGGCCGGCGCCATGGGGGCCTGCAGTCAATCGCTGACCAGCAGCACGCCGGGGACGGGCGGATCCGGGACGGGAGCCGGCGGCGCAGGTGGATCGTCCCTGGAGTCGATGTGCGACAGCCTGGTCACTCAGTATCAGGCCGCGATCGTCGATGCGCAGACCTGCGGCGTCGGGCGGCCTGGGCAATGTCAGGTGAAGGTCGATTCCGCCCTGTCGTCCTGCGGTTCCTGTCCGACTTACGTGAACGACCTTTCGAAACCGATGGCGATCGAGCAGGCCTGGTTCGGCGCCGGTTGCAACCAGCTTCCGTCGGCTCCGTGCGTCGTATCAACCTGCATCAGCACGACCAACGCCGACATGTGCGGCGTCGCGCCGGGCAGCACCCACGGGACCTGCAGCTATGCCTCGCCGGGGACCGACGGTGGCTGGGGCTGGCCGGACGGTGGTTCCAGCATCTGCGACACCCTGGACCAGAAGTACCAGGCGGCAATGCCGGCCGCGAAAAGTTGCAACCCCGCCACACCCACGCAGTGCCAGACGGTCGTGCCGTTGGATCTCTCCTGCTACGGTGGGTGCGGGATCTACGTGAACGACGCGACCGAGCTCTCGGCCATCCAGCAGGCGTGGGATGCGGCCGGCTGCCCCACCGCGTCGGTGGTGTGCCCGGGAATCGGCTGCCTGCCGGTCATCGGGAGCGCGTGCGCCGCGACGGACGGCGGCGGCGCGGCCTGCTCGACCTCGTACGACGTTTTCCGGTGAGGCTGCGCGCTCAGCGAACGCAACGAACCTGGGCCGTATTGGACATGACGTCGGCCTCGGGATTTCCCATCCCGAAGTAGACGCGCCAGGCGCTGGCGCTCATTCCGGCCAGCGGCGATGCCGACCAGAAGTAGTCCGCCGTCGCGTCGAGCGCCGTGGTGTCGATGGTGGGGCCCGGGCGGGCGACGCCGAAGTCCACCAGCGTGAGCAGCTCTTTCTTGGTGGGGAGGCGCCAGCCCGTGCCTCCGAGCGCCGCCACCAGGGAGCCGGCGCAATAGGCCTTGGCGTCCGCCCACGTCATCGGCGTCGGCGCCGGGAACTCCTGCCAGGTGAGCCTGGTCCCGGCGTCGTAGACGGTCGCGCCGGCGCTGGTGTAGCGGGCGGGTGGGGCGCCCGCGTCGGCCGTGGCGTTCGGGTCGATCCCCACGCACCGAACGGAGAACGTCGACGACGTGGCGTAGGTGTCGACGAAGCCGCCGCCGAACCCGACGGCCCACGCGTAGCCGGTCTGGCCCGCGTCGGCCAGGGATGACCAGAAGGAGCTGTTCGCCGGCGTCCCGGGGAAGGCGGTGGCGTTGATGGTGGGCCCGGGGCTCACGACGGTGTCGTCGATCAGCGACGCCAGCTCGATGGGCGTCGGCAGGCGCCACCGGCGGTTGGCCAGGCTCAACCCGGGGCAATAGGTCTTGGCGTTGGACCAGGTGTACTGGCTCGAGGGCGGGGTCTGCTGCCAGACCAGGCCGGTGACGTCGTCGGTCACGGTGCCGTCGACGCTGACCGAGTAAGCCATCGGGTTCGGCGCGCCGGCCGCGACGTCCGCGGTGTCGTTCGGCATCGGCCAGCCGGCCCAGCGCGGGTCGATGCTGCCACCGAGCGACAGGCCGCCCGCTCCGCCGGTGCCGCTTCCGTTGCCGGCGGCGCCCACGACGCCCCCGCTGCCGCCACCCGTCCCGGTGATCGCGCCTGCTCCGGCGCCACCGCCGGTGCCCACGCGGCCGCCGGTGGCGGCGCCGCCCGAGCCGGAGGCGTTGCCGTTCCCGCTGACCTGGCCGTCGCCGCCGGCCGCCTGGCCGTCGCTGCCGGCAGAGCCGACCGTGTTGCCGCCGGCGTTGCCCGCGCCGGTGCCGGCGCTGTTGCCACCATGCCCTCCGGGCGCGCCTCCGCCGGGGTGGGATGCCGGCAAGCTGCTCGAGCTGCAGCCGACCAGCAATGAGAGGAGCGTTGCGCGTCGGAGCCTCTGTCCAGTGCCCATCAGGTCCCCCATCTCGGTACAACGGGGGGGAACTATTTCATACTTCCAATCTCTCACTGGAACGCGAACCAGCCGCGCAGCGTGCCGGCATGGGGCTGGTCGCAATTCGGTCCCCCGAGGCCGGCCCGGGCTGGCGGTGAGAAAACTGTCAGTGGGCTGGTCGCCGCAGGCCGCGAGCCCGACGACCGAAAATGCGAAAACCGGCGCCCGCACCAAAGATCGAAGATTCATGAAGGTCTTCGGTGAGCTGCCCCTGTGCAAGTGGCGCACGGCCAGGGGCGTTCCCGTCACGTCGCGGCTTGAATCGGGAACGCCGAGATCCTAGGCTCCCGCCTGGTGCGCGAGAGGACCACCAGCGCGACCGCCCTGATTCTCACCGGGCTCCTGGTGAGCGGCGGCCAGACCTCGAAAGCGGCGCCGGCGCCACCGGCGCCCGTGAGCGGCGGCGACGTCCTGGTCATCGACGGCGGGCACGCGACCGGCCAGACCACGCTGGAGAACGCGCAGCGCGACGGCCTGACCGTCGTCGATCTCTCGGACGACTGGCTGCCGTACATCTTCTCCGAGGAGCCGGGGAAGCCGCAGCCGATGCGCCCCTATCTGATCGATCTGGCCAACGGGCGGTTCCGCGCGAGCAGCGCCTATGCGCGGGCCCGCGAGGACCGCTTCTTCGAGGCGTTCGGGATCTTCCCCAGCCTGAACCTGGTGCGGAAGCGGCTGGCCGACAAGAAGCGCCACGCCTGCCACGAGCGGGTGAAGGACTCGGTGCTCGAGGAGCTGTCGGCCAAGAACGTGATCCCGGCCGAGGAGGCCGAGAAGGTCCCCAACCCCGACACCGCGGCGGTCGCGGCCGGCACGGCGCCGGCCATGATTCCGACCGGCAAGACCGTCTCGCCGCGCCCGCTGACCCCGACCGAGAAGCGGGCCGTGATCGCGATGCAGGCCCACCTGCGCTGCGAGGACGTGCTGTCGGGCAAGGCGACCGCCGGCCGGATGGATCGGCGAACGGTCGAGGGGCTCAAGGTCTACCAGCGGCTGCAGATGCTCGCCGACAGCGGCAACATCGATCCAGAGACGCGCGCGGCGCTGCTGGGCGACACGCACGAGCAGGACTTCCGGGCCTTGCTGCGGGCGCTGCGGGCCCGGGTCGTCGACGCGACGGGTTTGATCGAGGACGGCTCGGCGGCCGGGGTCCTGGGTCAGGTTCAGGGGCGCCTGCTCGACACCGCGGAGTTCCAGCCGCTGCCCGCGCAAGCGGCCGGCGAAAAGCCCCCGGCCGGGACGCCCGCGCCGGCGGCGGCGGCGAAGATCGTCCCGGCGCCCGATCTGATCGCGGCGGCGACCCAGGCGGCCACGCAGGCGCTCGGCTGGACGTCGCCGGACGCCGTCCTCGCCAGCACGCTGGTCGCGGCGCCGCCCGCCGGCAAGAAACCGGCCCGCGGCGCGGCCCGCAAGGGGCTGGCCCCCTTGCCGGCGGCGGTCGCGATCCGGCTCCCGCCGCCGCCCCCTTACCACAGCGCCAACATGGAGCTGCGCGCCGAGATCGATCGCGGTCAGGTCAACCTGGAGCGGCCCAAGCTCGACAAGGAAGGGCACAAGAAGTGGAAGCCCCCGGTCGCCGACCGCCCGACCATCACGCTGTACGCGCGCGCGGGTGACCACGAGGTGGCCCTGTGCCGCTGGCCGACCACGATCGGCGGCTGGAAGACGTTCGAGAAGTCGGACGGCACCATGGCGCTCAAATACAAGGAGTCCGTGACGGGCGACGCCGTCTGGCCGGAGGTCCTGGCCACGCCGACCTGGCACCCGGCGCCGGGGATGCCGACGCGCCGGCTGCTCATCAAGGTGGGCGACTCGTTCGTTCCGAAGACCGAGATCATCGGCCCCGGCTACCACGCCGCCTACGGGCTGGTGGCGATCGTCCACCACCAGATCATGGGCGTCGACGACAAGGGCCAGCAGCAGCTCGAGGACCTGCGGATCCGCACGCACGGCACGCCCGGCTACCGATCGGTCAAGCGCGGCGAGAGCAACGGCTGCCACCGCCTGCACAACTTCGAGGCCTTGCGGCTGGCGAGCTTCCTGGTCAAGCACCACGCGAACGTGCGCGACGGCCTGGTGCCCGAGGACTACGTGCGGCACCTGCAGTACAAGGGGCAGGACATCGCGTTGCAGAGCGACAGCAAGGGTTACCGCTTCCGATTGACGCCGCCCGTGCCGGTCAAGGTTCTGGACGGCGACATCCACGGCGACGCCAAGGCCGTCAAGCGAATGGTGCCGCTGGCCACGGTCCCGTAGGCGGCGCGCCCGTGATCGACATCGGCGCCAACCTGACGTCGAAGGCGTTCGCGCGCGATCTGCCGGCCGTGATGGATCGCGCCGCGGCGGCCGGACTGGAGGCTGTGATCGTGACCGGGACCAGCCTGGGCGCCAGCCGTGCGGCGGCCGAGCTGGCTGCGCACGGCGGGCCAGTCCCCCTGTTCGCCACCGCGGGCGTCCACCCGCACCATGCCGTCGAGGCGACCGGCGACTGGCTGGCGGAGCTGCGGGCGCTGGCCCGGCGCCCGCGCGTGGCGGCCCTGGGCGAATGCGGCCTCGACTTCAACCGGGACTACTCGCCGCGCGCCGACCAGGTCCGCTGCTTCCGGGCCCAGCTGGAGCTGGCCGCCGAGCTGCGCCTGCCGCTGTTCCTGCACGAGCGCGACGCCCACGACACCTTCGCTGGCATCCTGCGCGAGCACCGCGCGTCCCTGGCCGGCGCGGTCATCCATTGCTTCACCGGGACGCGCGCGCAGCTGGACGTCTACCTGTCGCTGGACCTGCACGTCGGCGTCACCGGCTGGATCTGCGACGAACGCCGAGGCGGGGACCTGGTCGCCGCCGCGCCGGCGATCCCGGCCGAGCGCCTGATGATCGAGACCGACGCCCCCTATCTGCTGCCGCGCAACATGCCCGGGCCGCCGCGGGACCGGCGCAACGAGCCGGCCTTCCTGCCGCACGTGCTGAGCGCCGTGGCCGCCGCGCGCCGCGAGGCGCCGGCCACCACCGCGGCCGCCACCACCGCCACCGCGCGGGCCTTCTTCCGACTGGGGTTGGGGCTGGGGGCGCACAAATTCCACGATTCTCTGCCCTAATGGAGACATGAAAAGGTCTGCGCTGTCGGCGGCTCTGGTCACGCTGCTCGGGCTCGGTGCCTCCGGCACCGCCCGGGCGACCGACTACTACGTGGCCACGGACGGGAGCGATTCGAACCCCGGCACGATGGACATGCCGTTCGCCACCCTGCAGAAGGGGGCCAGCGTGGCGGCCGCGGGCGACACCGTCTACATCCGGGGCGGGACCTACAAGATCACGACGCCCGCCAACAGCGGCGCGGGGATCAACTTCACGAAGAGCGGGACCTCGGACACGAACCGGATCAAGTACTGGGCCTACCCGGGAGAGACCCCGGTCTTCGACTTCACGAACCTGGTCATCTCGACGACCGGCTACACCATGGGGTTCGTGGTGAACGCCAGCTACCTGCACTTCAAGGGGCTGGAGATCTGCTGCGTGCCGATGAACATGTTCTCGAACAACGGCATCTCGGTGGATGGCAGCTCCGGCCACGACATCTTCGAGCAGCTCAACATGCACCACAACAGCGGCAACGGGATCTTCGTGGGCAACAAGAGCGGCGGCGGACACCAGATCGTCAACTGCGACGCGCACGACAACTACGACGCGACGTCCAACCAAGGCCAGGGGCAGAACGCCGACGGCTTCGGCGTCCACTACCAGACCACGGGCGACACGACGATCATCCGCGGCTGCCGATCCTGGTGGAACTCCGACGACGGCTACGACCTGATCAACCAGGAGGTCCCCGTCACCGTCGAGAACTCCTGGGCGTTCGGCAACGGCTACGCCATGTACGGCACCTTCAACCCGGCCGACGGGAACGGCAACGGGTTCAAGATGGGGTCCAGCCAGACCGGCATCCGCCACCTGGTGCAGAACAACGTCGCCTGGAAGAACAAGGCCAGCGGCTTCTACGCCAACCATTCGACGGGCGGGAACACCTGGTACAACAACACGTCGTTCATGAACGGGACCCAGTACAACATGCTGGCCAGTCCGGCCGGCGATCCGAACACGACCATCACGTTGACCGGATCGCTGGTTCACATCATGCGCAACAACATCGGCTACCCGAACAAGAACACCAACATGACGGGCGTCGACACCATGTTCAACACCTGGGACCTGAGCATCACGCCGGCCGGCAGCGACTTCGCCAGCATCGCCGATCCCAGCGTCTCGATGACCGGCATGGCCATCGAGGGGATGGGCGCGCTCGGCCCGCGCCAGGCCGACGGCAGCCTCCCCGACGTCGACTTCCTGACGCTGTCGGCAGCCAGTCGAATGATCGACAAGGGGACTGACGTGGGCCTTCCGTACGTGGGAGCGGCGCCGGATCTGGGCGCCTACGAGTACGGCGCGACGCCGGCCAGCGGCACGGGCGGGACCGGCACGGGGGGAACCGGGACCGGCGGGACCGGGACCGGCGGAACCGGCACGGGAGGCAAGGCCACTGGCGGCGGCGGGATCGCCGGCTCTGCGGGGCGGGCCGGCACCGGCGGCGCCGGCGTGGCCGCCGGCGGTCGCTCGGGGACCGGCGGCACGGCTCCCGTCGACGCCGGCACGGCGTTGGGGACCGGCGGCACGACCACCGGGACGGGCGGCTCGGGGACCGGCGGCGCCACGGGCACGGACGAATCCGGCTCGGCAGGCTGCGCGTGCGCCGTCGAGGCGCGACCGCCGGCCGGCGCGCTCGCGCTCGCGGTGGCCCTCCTGGGCGCCTTCGTGGTTCGGCGCCGCCGCTCGCGTTGAGGCGCTACTCGATCTCGAGCAGCTCGACCTCGAACAGCAGCGTGGCGTGCGGCGGAATGACGCCGCCCGCGCCGCGCGCGCCGTAGCCGAGATCGGGCGGGATGAGGAGCGTGCGCTTGCCGCCCTTCTTCATCGTCGCCACGCCCTGGTCCCATCCCTTGATCACGCGCCCCTGTCCCAGCGGGAACGTGAACGGGCGGCCGCGATCGACGGAGCTGTCGAACTTGGCGCCCTTCGCGCCGTCGACCCAGAGCCAGCCGGTGTAGTGCATCACGCAGGTCTGGCCCTGGGCAGGAGTCGCACCCGTACCGGGTGCGGTGTCTTCGTACTGGAGCCCGCTCGACGTCATGGTCATCGCCATGCGCCACAGCATGTCACGGGAAGCCGGTGTAGAGCAGGGGCCATTGCTCTGGACGGCGTCCTGTGCGAATCGATCCGGATGCGACGAAGCCTGGCCGCGTGGTCCGCGCTGGCGATGGCGCTTTCGGCCTGTTCGTCCTCGAGCGGCGGGTCCGGGTCCGGCGGGTCCGGAGCCGGCGGAACCGGGGGCCAGGCGGGCGGACCCGGCCAGGCCGGTACGGACGGTCAGGCAGGTAGGGCCGGACAGGCCGAGGCGACGGGCGGCGCCGTCGCCTCGACCGGTGGCATCGGCGCGGCCGGCTCCGGTGGACGCGGCGATGGGGCCGGCGGAAGCGGCGGTGGCGCCGGGGCAGCGGCCGGCGGCGCCGGCGGACGCTCCGCGGGCGGTTCACCTGGTGCCGGCGGCAGCGGTTCGCAGGTCTGCGGCATGGGCGCCGAGAACGACAACGTTGCTTTGACCTGCCCGAACGGACAGGTCATCGCCGGCGTCGTGTTCGCCAGCTTCGGAACGCCGGCCGGAGCCTGCGGGGCGTTCACGGCGGGCGCCTGCGACGCGACCGACTCCGTCCCGCTGGTCAATGCCCTCTGCGTCGGGCGCTCCGCCTGCACCATCCCGGCCAGGAACGACGTGTTCGGCGACCCGTGCGACAAGACAACGAAGAGCTTCGCCGTCGAGGTCAGCTGCGGAGCGGTGGCCAGCGCAAACAGCGGCTGTCCGTTCTCGGGCCACGTCACCTATACGCTGACCAGGTCGGCGAACCCCACCGCCGACGAGCAGACCGCCTACGACGAGATCACGGTCGCGATGGACGCCGCCGTCGCCATGTACAACTGCTACGCGAACATCACCAAGGCCGACACCGTCACCTACAACACCGGCGTCCAGACCGCCGACGGCAACGTCAACGGCTCGATCCGCTTCGGCCCCGACTCGACGTACAGGACGATGCCGACCTCCATGCACGAGATCGGCCATACCGTCGGGATCGGCAGCGCGCCGTTCGACGCGCTGGTGAGCAACGGCATCTTCACGGGCACGAACGCCACCAATCAGCTCCGCGCGATCACGGGCAACGCGACCGACCAGGTCAACGCCGACCAGATGCACTTCTGGCCCTACGGCCTCAATTACGACAGCGAGTACCACGACATCAACGACGGCATCGACCACTGCAAGATGGTCACGGCAATCCGCAAGGACATGGGGATGAACTGACCGTGGCCGACCTACATCCCACCCTGCGCGAGCTGGCGGCCGGCCTCACGCTGGCCACCGGCCAGAAGCACAAGGTCGTCGTCCCCAAGCTGGACGTCGACACGATCGAGATGGAAGACATCCACTTCCACCACAACAGCGACGTGGTGCTGCCCTGGGGGTATGGCGAGGAGACCGGGCTCGACGACGACCAGGACCGGCTGTCCGGCATCTCGGTGATCGCCGCGGCCCTCCGTTATGCCAAGGACAACCCGTCGAAGAAGCTGCTGCTGGCGGGCCACACCGATTCGTCGGGCGAGTCCGACTACAACCGAAAGCTGTCGGAGGCCCGCGCCAAGACCACCAAGGCGCTGCTGACGGACGACAAGTCGGGCTGGGGCAGCCTGTGCGTCGAACACCAGACGGTCGAGGACCTGCAGCAGACGCTGCTCTGGGTCGCGGCGACCCACGGCTGGCCGTGCAACCCGGGCCCGATCGACGACACGATGGGCCCGAAGACCCAGGCGGCCCGCCGGGCGTTTCGCAAGCGCTACAACGACGAGTTCTCCGCTTCACTGCCGCTCGACGCCGAGGAGACGTCAGCCCAGGACTGGGAAGCTTTCTTCGACCTCTTCGATCTCGGCCTGCAGGACGAGCTGGGCGACGACCTGAGCGCGTGCCGGTCGGCGCTGTCTTTCTACAGCCCGGACATCCTGGCCTGCGGCGAGGACTTCGCCGAGGGGGACAACAGCCCGGCGGGGATGCGGTCGGTGGCGGACCGCCGGGTCGACATGCTCTTCCTCGATCCCTCGAAGCCGTATCCGGATTTCTTTTCCGAGAAGCCGCCCGGCAATTCCATCTATGGCCCCGTGCCGCTGGTCAAGCGACGCTACCTCCCGGTGGCTCCGCCGGTTCAGCTCGCGCTCAAACTGACGGCCATCGAGGGGCTGTACCCGCCCGGCTTCAAGCAGGACGGCGACGTGGCGCCCAAGGCCTCCGGCTACAATGAAGGTTATCTCAGCGAAGACGATCTGGGCCGGGTCTTCGTCAACCACAAGCCGCGCACCGACCCCACCCAGGCCTGGGACGACGTCGTCACCAAGGACACGCAATACATCGAGCTGGAGGCTTCCGTCGAGCTGGTCCAGGGCCCGAAGATCCCGCCCGAGGCGCGCGTCCAGTGGGAATGGTTCGATCCCAACGACAAGGACCACCCGGACACGAACGCGCACGGCGCGCTGGTTCCCGACCAGGTCGACGTGGACGGCCGGGCGCGCAGCATGCTGAACCGCGGGACGTGCGACTTCCCCAAGCCCGGCAGCAAGGACATGGCCCGCTTCGGTCAGGCGGGCGATTTCGGTTTTGCCGACGCGGCCACCGTGAAGCTCGCCGACACGCAGATCACGGACGGCACCAGCCGGGTGCGGCTGCACGTCAGCAACGTCGCCGGCGACAACTTCGTCGTCGTGGCGCGCCTCAAGAACTCGCCGCGCGTCGCTCCTTCGGGGCAGGTGCGCACCGGGGTGATGACGGTGTGGAAGCGGATCGACGTCGAGTACGTGAAGATGGCCGGCGCCTTCTCGCTGCCGGTCGATCAGGTGCCGCCGTTCTTCGAGCCGGCGCGCGTCCAGATGGACTTCGCCCCCGAGCGCCCGGTGCCGTCCCAGCACTTTCTCACCAAGCTCGACAAGGATAAGGAGTCGGCCTGCGCGATGTACGCCACGGCTTCGAATGGCGAATTCAAGTTAGAAGGGAAGCCCGGATGGTTCTTCCTGGCGGCGGCCGAGCGGTGTTCCAGCGAGAACGCTAGCTCACCCAGCGATGGTGGCCCGAAGACGGTTTACCGGGGCAAGGCCCGGGTGGCCCAGGCGAGCGGAGGCGGAGAGAACTGGGAGAAGCTGGTCGTCGATCAGGTCATCACCGACAAGGTCGCGATCGTTACCGTGCACGACGTCGAGGGCGGTCCAAGGGGCTTCCAACCGATTTGGAAGAAACAGGTCACCGGCAACCAGACGCACCTGCACCTGTGGGGCATCGACTACCAGTCGGACTTCGAGGTACCGCGTGGCCAGAAGACGGGTTTGCTCGGCGCTCCCGGGAAGGGCGGCGCCTACGACAAGACGGACAACTACTACCTCCAGCACCGGTTCCGGTACCCTTCCAGCGCTTGGGAGCCGGGCGGGATGGGGTTCGCCGACGAGGTGTTCATCAAAGCGGCGCCGCCGGGAACAACGGAGACCACCGGCCTCAGCCCCAGCGCGCGCTTCGCGGGGCAGGAGTACTTCGCGGGCCGGTTGTTGATCTTCACGCGCGCCTTCGAGGCGACGTCACTAGACGCCGACGACGTGGTCAGCACGATCGTCCACGAGTTCACCCACGCCTTCGGCTATCCGCACAAGTGCGGCTATTACGGCTGGCCGCAACCGCCCGAGTTCAGCTGCTCGATGAATTACTTCCTCACCTGGATCTACAAGGTCGGGACGCGCGAGCTGCAACGGTTCTTCTTCGGCACGTCCGGGGGGCACCTCTGTTCGAAGCACCTGTCAGGCGTCCGCGAGGTGAACCTGGAAGACAACCCAGCTATCTGGAAGTGGAGCGGCTCGTGAGCCAGGAGCAAGGCCAGGAAAAAGGTGAGGATCAGACCGAGTTGAGCTTGCGGCTGCGGGCACCGGCCACGGCGACGGCGGGGCTGCTGCCGCTGTTCGTCGAGGTGACTCTGGCGAACGACAACGAGGCGACCGACTACTACGCCCTAACGAACTGCGATCCCTGGTCACCGCCGTTCCCGGTGGAGTTCACGTTGAGCGGGGAGGGTGGAGAAGTCACCTTACCGGCGAGATCCACCGCCACCGCCGGCGCGACGCCGACCGGATTCGATCTCCTGCCCCACCAGGCCCGAACTTTCGTGTTGGACCTGTCGGAGCTCGAGACGGACGTGCCGCCCGGCGCCTGGCGGCTCTCGGCCCGCTGGGTCATGCGCCACGAGCAGCCGCGATCGTCGCCGGTCTCGATCACTTTCGAGGCGGGCGACCCCGCCGACGCGCCGCTGATCCGGCGGTTGCGTGGCCTCGGTGGCGGGACCTCTCCGTCCTGGGCGAACCTGATCCAGGAGCGGGCCGCGCTTGACGACGAGGCCTTGCGGCGGCTGTCGGCGTCCAGCCGCCGGACGCTGCTGCCCTACCTGATCCTTCACGAGGCCGTGCATGGTCCCCAGCCCCTGTCGCAGCTCCCGCTCGAGTTCCTATCGGCGCACTTCCAGGGTCCCTGGGCCAGCGAGGCCAGCGTGCTGACGTACGAGCTCTTCTCCGCTCGGGCGGTGCCCGATCTCGCTGCAAGGCGGGCGGCCATCCTCGCGCGCTGGCCGGGTGTCGAATTCCGGCTGGACCAGGTCGATCGGGGCGCGGGCCTGCTCACGCTCTGGCGCGAGGAATACCGATGAGGTCTATCGCCGTCCTATTGCTGGGCGCCCTGAGCGCCTGCCAGTACGCCGTTCCCGAGGCGCAGGGTGCGGCGCCGCAGCGCCGAGACGACGCTGGGCTCACCGATGCGGCGGCCAAAGAGCGCCAGCCGGACCGGCGGTCATCTAAGGATTCCCTGGTCGGCCTCACCCGCAAGCAGCTCCTGGCACGTCGCGGGGCGCCGACCAGGAAGGAAGGCGGCCGATGGATCTACACGTCCGACCAGTCGGGTTGCCGCGACAGGATCGTCAACGAGGTCGTCACTTTTGAGGGCGATCGGGTCGCGCGCGTGACGCTGCAATTTCGCCATACCACCGAGGATTGCGGCATCATGCCGGGGCTCCGCTGAGCATGCCCGCCGTCGACCAGTCGGTGCGGTTGCTGGCGGCTTCCGGGCCGGTCACGGCGGTGCTCGGGTCGCCTGGCCGCGCGGGCGACACCAATGCGATCCGGACCAACGAGGCGCGGGCGATCTTGCTGGAGCTGCGGCGCGACGAGGCCTGGCCGGCGCTGGTCGCGCTGCATGAGCTGGCGATGGGCTTCGAGGTTCATCTTCCGTCTCGGGTCGCGTCGGAAGAGCTGGCGGAGGGGATCGAGGAGGCGCTCGAGGCCGGCCGGCTCTGGTTCTACCGAGGCTGGGGCGGGCTGGCGGGCGGAGCGGCGGACGGGGCCGGCGCTTTCGCCAATGGGCCCGCCGCAGAGCTGGCGCGCGACCTGGTGGGCGGGCAGGGCGACGTGTTTCTCGACGGGCGCCAGTATCGCCTGGTGCCCGCCGGCATCGTGAGCGCGGGGTTCGTGGGGGACGACTACCGCCCGGTCGCGCCGGCCGAGGCGCGTGGCCTGATCGAGCGGATGGCGGCGCGCTTCACCCGCCGGCCCGACTTCCGTGGACGCTGGGAGCAGGCCGCGGGGCTGCTGACGGACGGTAGCGACGAGAACGGGCTGATGCTCCTGCGCTACACCCCGCCCAGCGGGGGCGTCGCGCCCGCCGACGAAGCGCCCGCGACGACCCCTTCGCAGCTCAAGCCCGCGATCGCGCCCGAGTACTGGATCGAGATCGAGCTGGTCTACGACGACGACACACCCTTCGACGGGAGCAGCCAGCTCCAGCTGCCGGGCGGGCGCACCATCGACGCCACGCCCGACGAAAGCGGGGTGGTCCGGGTCGACGGGCTGACGGCGGACGGCGACTGCAAGCTGACGTTCCCGGACATCGCGGCGGCGCTCGGTCCGTCCTGAACCGTTCCGCAGGGTTTTCGCAGTCGTCACCTGGGCGGGGCACCGGACCGGGCAAACATCCCCGTTTCCCGTGCGACGTCTGCTCTCGGTCCTTGTCGTCACGTTGCTGGCGTCCCGGGCGGGCGCCGAGCCCGACCGTCAGGCGCGGGCGGCGCTCGGCCGCGCGATCTTCTTCGATCGCGCCCTGTCGGAGCCGGCCGGGACCAGCTGCGCCAGCTGCCACGATCCGGCGCGGGCATTTTCGGGCGACAACGGATCGGGCGCGGGCGTGCCGGCGGGGAGCCGGCGCGGCCAGCTGGCCCGGCGCAGCACACCTTCGCTGCTGTACCTGAAGTTCGTCCCGCCCTTCCGGTTCGTGGGCGAGCCGGAAAAGCACGCGCTGGACCAGGAGCCGTACGGCGGCTTCTTCTGGGACGGGCGCGCCAACACGATCGCCGAGCTGACGCAGCAGCCGCTGCTGAACCCGCGCGAGATGAACAACCGCGACCTGGCGCAGATCGCGCGCAAGCTGCGGCGCGCGCGATATGCGCCCGCGTTCCTGAGGGAGTTTCCCGAGGCGTCCCGCGACGACGGCCAGGCGGTGGCGGCGCTGGGCATCGCCGTCGAGGAGTTCCTGACCTCGCCCCAGATGGCGCCGTTCTCGTCGAAGTACGACGACTTCGCGGCTGGTAAGGCCACGCTGTCGGTGGCCGAGGCGCGCGGGCTGGCGCTGTTCCGCGATCGCAAGCGCGGCAACTGCGTCCGCTGCCACACGCTCTCCAGCCACCCGCCCTCCGTCGAGCGGTCGCTGTTCACCGACTTCGGGTACGAGGTGGTGGGCGCTCCCCGCAACCGCCACTTGCCCCGGGGCTTCCGCCAGCCCGACGACCGCGGCCTGTGCGAGCGCACCGACACCAACGTCCCGTCCAACGAGACGCAGTGGTGCGCCAGCTTCCGGACCCCGTCCTTGCGGAACGTCGCCCTGCGCCCCAGCTTCATGCACAACGGCGCCTTCACCAGCCTGCGCGACGTGATCGTCTTTTACGCCACGCGGGCCACCGACCCGCGACGCTGGTACCGCCAGGCGCTGTATGACGATACGCCCGTGCCATACCGCGGCCTGATCGACACGGTCAGCGTCCCTTACAACCGCAAGCCGGGAGACCCGCCGGCCTTCACGGACGCCGAGATCGACGACCTGGTGGCGTTCCTGCAGACCCTGACCGACCGGCGACTGCCCGAACGTCCGTGACGGTCCTGCAGCAGCAGGACCCGTCCCCGAGGGACGACATGCGCCGGTCATCTTGCGCGCGTTCGGCGCGGTCTTCGTTCTGCTCGATCTCAACCTTCGTCTTTTGGGCCTGATCCTGGGCGCCTTCACCCTTCGGGGCTGTTGACCCTCCTCGGCCAGATCGGCGCGAAGCGACGCTCTCAGAGGGTCGCGGGCTCCAACCGTATCGTCAACCCCCACAACACCGCGGCCGCCAGGGCGTAGCCGGCAAACAGCGTTCCCAGGGTCGCACCGTGCAACAAGAATTCTTCCCAGGTTTTCGGACGAGGATGCCATCCGATTCGATCCATCCAGGATGGGAGCCGACACAGGGCATACAGGCCGGGGGCCACGCCGAGGAGTCCCCCGAACGTCGCCGTGATCCGGGTGCTCGCGGCGACGCGGATCCGGCCGTTGCACGCGGAGCACTGAAAGAATTTCGTTATTCCCCCGTTGAAGAATTGATTCCCGGGAACGCGGGTCAGTTCGCCGCAAAGCGGGCAACTATTTCGAGCGATCCCCGCTGTGTCGTGGGACATCGTGGACCACCTCAGGTTAGACCAAACACCCCGTGCCGATGTTAACCCAAAGCACCTGAGTCAGCGGCTGACCATTCGTGCATCGGCCAGATCGGCGCGAATGGTGCGCGCCAGGTCATGGGGCGAGAGGTCTCGTGCGCCCGGCGTGCAGGCGATGCGCTGCGTGGGCTGGCCCACCCACGACGCGAGGTCCGAGTGAGCCTCGAGCGCCGCGACCACGGCGTCGACCTCTTTCCCGAGCGAGGGATAGCGCTCTCGGCAGTGGTCGCTTCCGACCCGCATGCGATCACGGCTGGCGCAGACGACGCGGGAGACGGTTCTTGAATCGCAGAGCTCGTCCTGATTGTGCGGTTCCTCGAGGTTGGGACAGAGCGTCTCGAGCGCGTCGCGAAGGCCCGAGACCTGGCCGGTGCGGAGGCGCCTGACGAGCACGCCGCCCGTCTCGATGCAGCGGTGGCCTTCGTAGACCAGGGTGCCGTCGTCGAACACGGCGAGCTCCCAGGCGGGCTCGTCGCGCTCGCCAGCTTCCGGGACGCGGGCCACGTAGACGAGCGGCGTCTGGCCCACCAGTTCCTGGAGCGCCGGGGTCGCGGGGCCGTCCGCGCGCTCGTTCATGCGGTCGGCGGCAGGACCCTGCCAGCTTTCGGGCCGCGGGATGGTCATGGCGGGAGAGCTGGTGGCGGCTGTCGTCGAGCACCCTGCCAAGAAGAGGCAGAGCGAGCCATAGATGAGGGGAGCGCTTGCCATGCGCCTCGGGACTTGCAGCGCTCGGGCCAACGACTCACGAGCCGGGATCCCGGGCGTCCGGGCCTGAGCCCCGCCCGCCTGGCACTCGCGAGGGTGCCCCGATCGCCAACTTGGCAGCCGCGCTCCCGCCGCCGAGCTGGGTCGCCAGCGTCACGGTCGAGAAGCCGTACCTGTCCCGAATCTGGTCCACGACGGCGGCGGCTTTCTCGTGCTGATCGAAGAGGGACAGCTGTTCGAACGCTCCCAGGTTCGAGAGCTGAACGCCCAGCAGCCGCACCGGCAGCGGGCGGGTGCGCGCGGCCGCCAGCATCTCCTTGAGGACGGGGTAGAGCTCGAGCTCGGAGCTGGTGGGCGCCAGCGTGCGCGATCGAGTCAGCGTGTGAAAGTCGGCGTAGCGCAGCTTCAGCGTCACGGTGCGCGCCTTGATGTGGCGCTTGCGGGCGCGCCAGCAGACGCGCTCGCACAGCCCGCAGAGGACCGACTGGACCACCGCCGGGTCGGACACGTCCTCGCGGAACGTCCGCTCGTTCGAGATGCTGCCGACGGTCTCCCCCTCCGGATCGTGCTCCGAGAACGCCGGGCGCTCGCGCCCGAGGTCGCCGGAGCCCCGTCCCTGGACGCCGCGCTGGATGCCGGGCGCCCAGGCGCCGAAGATCTGGCGCAGCTCGGCGAGCGGCGCCTCCGCCACCGCCCCCAGCGTCTCCAGCCCGGCGGCGTGCAGCTTCCCCTCGGCGACCGGACCGATGCCCGGGAACGATCGGACCGGCAGCGGCGCCAGCACGGCCCGCTCGACCCCGGCCGGCACCAGCATCACGCCACGGGGTTTGGCCAGCGCGGACGCCACCTTGGCCATCACCTTGCTGGTGGCGATGCCGGCGCTGGCGGGAAGGCCCAGCTCGCGATCGATCGCGGCCGCCAGCTCGAGCACCGCGCGCTCGATCGCGACGTCCTCGTTCTGGTCGCCTGGTCGCCCGTAGAGCCGCTCGCAGCCCGTGAAGTCCAGGAACATCTCGTCGATGGATGCCACCAGCACGGTGGGCGAAAACCGTCGCGCGATCTCGCGCACCCGCTCTGCGTGCTCGCCGTAGGTCTCGCCGCGGGTCGGAAGGTAGATCGCGTCGGGGGCCAGCTTGCCTGCCTCGACCAGCGACATGCCGGACTTCACGCCCAGCCGCCGAACCTCATAGCTGGCCGCCGTCACCACGCCGCGCGTGCCCGGCTGGCCGCCGACGACCACCGGTTTCCCCTCGAGCGTGGGATCCAGGAGCCGCTCGACCGAAACGAAGAACGTGTCCAGGTCCAGACAGCAGATCCGGGGGGCCGCCAGCGGTCCCGACCGTGCCGCTTCCGTGGCCGTCGACATCGCATGAATGTAACACGAACGACTGAACCCATGTTCAGCCATGGGCCGTGGCGATCTGGTAGGCTGGCCGGCATGACTCTGCTCGAATCGCTGAAGCGCTACACCACGATCGTGGCCGACACCGGGGACATCGAGGCCATCCGCAAGCACCGTCCCCAGGACGCGACCACGAATCCCTCGCTCTTGCTCAAGGCCGCGCAGCAGCCCGATTACCGCGAGCTGGTCCAGCGCGCGCTCAAGGCCTCGCAGGCGGTGGCCGGCGACAAGGCCGCGCGCACGGCGGCGTTCATGGACGGCCTGTTCGTCGAGTTCGGGTGCGAGATCCTGAAGATCGTCCCCGGCCGCGTCTCGACCGAGGTCGACGCCACCTATTCCTTCGACACCGAGGGGACCATCGCCAAGGCTCGCCACTTCATCGACCTCTACAAGCAGGCCGGCGTGCCGCGCGAGCGCGTGCTGATCAAGGTCGGCACCACCTGGGAGGGCATCCGCGCCGCCGAGCGGCTGGAGGCGGAGGGCATTCACTGCAACATGACGCTGCTGTTCTCGTTCGCGCAGGCGGTGGCCTGCGCCGAAGCGGGCGTCACGCTGATCTCGCCCTTCGTCGGCCGCATCTACGACTGGTACCTCAAGGACCGCGGCGTGAAGGACATCGCCCCCGAGGAGGATCCGGGCGTCGCCTCGGTCGACCGCATCTACAACTACTACAAGAAGTACGACTACAAGACGCAGGTCATGGGCGCCAGCTTCCGCAAGGCGGCCCAGGTCGAGCGGCTGTGCGGGTGCGACCTGCTCACCATCAGCCCGGAGATCCTGGCCGAGCTGGGCGCCAAGACCGGCGAGCTGCCGCGCCGGCTGTCGCCCGAGGCGGCCAAGAAGACCGACGCGCCCAAGCTGCACCTGGACGAGAAGGCCTATCGCTGGCTGCACAACGAGGACCCGATGGCCGTCGAGAAGCTGTCGGACGGGATCCGCAAGTTCAACGCCGACGCGCGCAAGCTCGAGGCCTACGCCGACACGTTGTTGCGGTAGAGCCCGACCGGGATCCGCCCGCGATTCGAGAGCTAGGCTCCCGGGAACGAGCCATGAGTCCCAAGAAGCGCCGGGCGGCCGGATCGGGAATCGACGCCATCGTGCGAGATCTGCGCGCCTTCGGGCTGGCCTACCCGGGCGCGCACCTCAAGAGCCCCTGGCCGGGCCACGCCGACCTGGCGGTGAATGACAAGACCTTCGCCTACCTCAGCGTCGAGGGCGAGCCGCTGGGGATCTCGTGCAAGCTGCCGCGGTCCGCCGATCTGGCGCTGGCGCTGCCGTTCACCAAGCCGACCCCCTACGGGCTGGGGAAGTCGGGCTGGGTCTCGGCGCAGTTCACGAACGCGCGAGAGGTTCCGGTCGCGATGTTGAAGGAGTGGATCGACGAGAGCTACCGCGCGCAGGCGCCCAAGCGCCTGGTCGCGCGGCTGAATCAGGGATCCGCGGTGAAGTGAACGTTGTTCATCGGGAGCACGCCGACGACGCTTCCGGAGCCGCTGCTGCCGCTGACGGCGATGTCGAACCTGGTCACGAGGCCGTCAGTCCGAACCGCGCACGCCGACATGGTGCACGCGCAAGGCGTGTCCAGGAGACAGAGCGAGAGCTTGCCGCAGTCGACCGTCGTGGTTTTCTGCGTGGTCGGGTTCACCAGCGCGCAGGTCATGTCCGGGGTGCCTCCCGGGCCCTGCGAGCTCCAGTTGGGGAGGCAGGTGGTGTATCCCGGCGCGGGCTGCTGAAGCGCGCACCAGCCCGTCCAGAGCTCATAGGTTGTGAATCCGAAGCGCAGCCGCCCGGAGACCAGGCTGGCGTCGCGCATCGTGTAGGTGAACCCCTCTGAGATGTACCGGCTGGCGGCCAGACCGAGGTCGGTGACGTGGCCGGGGCTGAACAGGTCCGCCGGGTAGGTGACATCCGGGTCGGTCGCAGGAGGCGGCGGGGTGCCCTGACCCAGGATCACGGTGCCCGTCAGCTGACCGCTCGCATCGGCCGTGAAGGTGATGTGGATGGCGTCGGAGCCCGACGGAAAGGAGAAGTTCTCGATGTAACCCGTCCAGGACTGGGTGACCGGGCCGCCGGTGCCCGCCTGTCCGCTTCCGGCGACGCCGGTGACCGTGCTGCCGGCGGCGCCGCCCATCCCGCCCGCTCCGCCCGCTCCGGCAGTTCCGGCGCTGCCCCCCGTGCCCGGGGCGCCGCCGCTCATCCCGCCGGTGCTCGTGCCGCCGCCGCCGCTGCCCCCGGTCCCGGCTGCGGAAACGCCACCGCTCCCGCCGGTCCCGTCGAGGGCTCCCACGATATGCTGGTTGTCGCAACCGGCCAGCACGACCGCCGCGGCGACGGTGAAGGTGCAGATGCTCGCTCTCGTCATGTTCCCCCAGTGGCGCGAGACCGCGGGACCTTTCACTGCCCGACCGCGGCGCGCGCGCCGCCCGCGAACCGCCCCTCGGGGAACAGGGCCAGGTACTCCCGCAGATCGCTTCGCGCGCCCGCGGCGTCGCTGGAGGCCGCCCGGCAAGCGGCGCGGCCCCAGAACGCGCGCTCCGTGATCGAGTCGAGCGGTCGATCGGCCGCCAGCAGCCGATCCAGGTCGGCGACGGCCGCCGCACACCTGCCGGCCGCCGACCGCAGCTCGGCCCGGGCGATCAGCAGATCGCGCCCGCCGCCGCTCGGCGCGAGAGCCGCGCCATCCAGCAGCGCCAGCGCCTCGACGTTGCGGTGCAACTTGAGCAGCGCTTCGATGCGCGCGCGCGTCGCCTCGGGCGCCAGCGGCCCGGTCGCGAAGCGCGCGTCGTGCGCGTCCAGCAGCGCCAGCGCGCCGGGCGCGTCGGCGTCACGCCGGAGCTTCTGTAACGCTCTCGCCAGCAGCTCGGACTCCTGCGCCAGCGGCGACGCCACCGGCCTGGGCGGTGCCGCCACCCGCTCCGGTCGCGGGGCGATCGGTGGGGGCGGCCGCGGGGTCGTCTCGGGCTCCGGCGGCCGCGGCTCGAGCTCTGGCGGCGGCGTGAGGCGGGGACCGCGCGCCGCCACCCGCGCATGCGGAGCAGGCGACGGAGCGGGCGCACGAACCTCCGGCGCAGGCTTTCGCGGCCTGAACAGATGGAAGTAACGCTGCCCGGCGGCGGTCAGCGCCCCGCCCGACAGGAGCAGCACGGCCGCGATCGCCACCCGCACCGCCCAGTGACGCTGGGGCGCGCGCCGCGCCCGGCGCAACCGCCGCCGGATCGCCGCGAGCCGGTCGGCGCTGGGGGCGTCGGTGGCCGCCGCCTGGCGCAGCAACGCCCCGGCGCGCGACTCCGGGCTGCCGTCGTCGGTGCGTCGTACCCAGCGGTCCGCGCTTCCGCGTTTCATCGATGCTCTCCGGTTTCGCGGTCCATCTCTTCCAGGAAGCGCCGGCGCGCCCGGTGCAGGTGGACCCAGACGGTCGCCAGCTTGCGTCCGGTCATCGCCGCGATCTCCTCGCCCGAGGTCCCCTCGAGCTCGAACAGGATCAGCACTTCGCGATATCTGTCGGGCATGCGATCGAGGATCCGGTAGACGGTCTGGGAGGCGCGCCGCCGCTCCAGCTCCTCGATGGGCGTCAGCGGCGCCGGCGAGACCGATCGTTCGACGTCGGCCCGGCGGGTACGCGTCAGCCAGCCGCGGATCCGATCCTTTCGCCGCCGCCCCCGGACCACGCGCTCGGCGATTCGATACAACCACGTCGTCAGCTTGGCGTCGCCCCGGAACTCGGGCAGCTGCCGATCGACGACCAGGAAGACCTCGTGGACCAGGTCGTCGACGTCGGCGCGCGGGCCGCCCAGGCGGCCGACCCAGCGAGCCACGGTCGGGGCGTGAACCCGATAGATCTCGTCCAGATCGAGGGGCACGGGTGGTTGGCCCGGGCCGACCACGTTCCTGTTGGCGAGCACTTGCATCGAACGGCCCGTCAGTGTCGTGAGCCCCACGGAACCTTTCACGGCATTCGACCCAGGCTCAACCCGAGGGCCAGCTGGAGCTCGAAGCGGGGGATCTGCCCCTGATCGGCCAGACCGGTGATCTCCAGGCGATCGCGGCCCGGCCAGACCAGCACGTCCAGGCCGACCCAGGGGGTGGCGTTACCCCACGGCCTTCCTGCCTGGACGCCCAGGCTGGCCCCGAGCTGCGAGCTGGAGCTGGCCGCGGTGGTCGACAAGCCGACCCCTTCGACGCTCAGCAGCGCAGCCACGCCCTGGGCGCGCGCCGCCAGGATGGTGCGCCCGACGTCGAATCGCGCCTCGGGCCCGGCGCCGAAGGCGACGCGGCTCCAGCGCGCGGCGTCGGCGTAGGCGCCCACCGGCGCAGAGCGGGCTGTCACGCCCGAAACGGTGAGGCCGAGACCCATGTGCCAGCCGCCGGGCGCGATCCATCCCCCGATGCGGGCGCCGGGCGCCGCCTGTCCGCCGGTCACGGACCCGATCAGCGCCAGCCCCAGGTCCCAGCTGAGGGGCGGCGCCGGCGGTGCGGCCGCCTGCGTCACCTGGACCACGGCTGTCGGTTGTTCGCTGCGGCTCGCAGGAGGGGGCAGGGTGACCTGGGCGGTGATGCGGGGATCCAGGTCCGCCTCCCAGGCGGCGATGACGATGGCCACGGCGTGAGCCAGATCGGCGCAGCTCTCGGCGGCGGGGAGATCGCGCTCGGCGAGCTGCTGGTCACGCGGATCCAGCAGCCGGACGTGCAGGCCCCCGCCGTCACGGGACAGGCGGACGTGGTGCTGGTCCGCGGTCCGGTCGCCCGCCGCGGCCGGCGCCATCTCGACCAGAAGGCGGCTGACGTCGGGCGGGGCAGGGCAGGTGACGTCGCCGGCGACGTCGACCGCGACCAACGCGAGCCCCAGCGCCAGCCCGAGGGACATTGCGCGATTCTATGTCGCCGCCGGACCGCGCACGTGGGCGAGAAACCTGTCCGTTGTGGCGCCGGCCCACCTGTCGACCTGTGGGTCGAAGTCGAGCCGCCCGAGCTGTTGACAGGAGCGCCATCGCTGACGTAAATGAATATGAATTTCAGTTTCAATTAAGTCAGGAGCGGCCAGCGGCCACGCGCCCCGAGCCCGGCCAGCAGCAGGCGAGACGCCGGAGGCTCGGTTGGACACGAACGACGAACATCATCGACTGCACGATCTGCGGTGCCGTTGCGGCAGCCTGGTGGCGCGGCTGCTGGACGGCAAGCTGGAGTTGAAGTGCCGCCGCTGCCAGCGGATCGGCGTCATCGATCTCGCTGCTGCTCGCGCCGCCGGCGGGCCGATCGAGATCGCCTGGCAAGCCGAGTCGCCCCGAGCGACACGGCGGTGACCGCGCTGCTGCTCCGGTCCTGCGGGCTTGGCCTGGCCCTCTGGCTCCTTTCGACCCCTCGCGCCTGGGGCGCCTCGTCCGCCGACGGCGGTGAGAGCGATGGTTCGCCGTCGGACGCCGGCGCGCTGGAGCCCGACGCGGTCACGCCGCCCCGCCTGGTCGAAGAGGCCCAGCCGGTCTATCCCGAGGATGCCGGCGCCGCCGGCATCGAGGGGACCGTGGTCTTGGCGATCACGATCGACGACGCCGGCGTGGTGACCGACGCCGCGGTCGAGCAAGCGCTGGGGCACGGGCTCGACGAGGCGGCGCTGGATGCAGCACGGCGCTCGCGGTTCACGCCGGCGTTGCGGGGCGGACGCCCGATCGCTGCGCGGATCCGCTTCGCCTGCCACTTCGCGGCGCCGCGCCCGCCCCGGCCCGCACCGGCACTGCCGGCGCCGATCGCCGCGCCGCCGCCGGCGCCGCCCGAGGCGATCAGCGACGTGACCATCCGGGGCGCCTCGGCCGCGCGGCGGTTGCGCGAGTCAGCGGAAGCGGTGACCGTGGTGGAGACCAAGCAGGCGCAAAGCGAGAGCGCCGACCTCGGCGAGGTGCTGGCCCGCGTTCCGGGGCTGGCCGTGCAGCGCAGCGGCGGCCTCGGCTCGTATGCGCGGATCTCCCTCAACGGTCTGACCGACGACCAGATCCGGTATTACATGGACGGGATCCCGCTCGACGCAGCCGGGTTCGGGCTGGGGTTGCAGAACACGCCGCTCGCCTTCGTCGATCGCGTCGAGATCTACCGCGGGGTGGTGCCGGCGCGCTTCGGCGCCGACGCCCTGGGCGGCGCCATCAACGTCGTCACGCTGGACGATCCCCGCGGCACGCACGGCGGCGGGTCGCTGCAGCTCGGCTCGTTCGGCACCACCCGGGCCACCCTGGCGGCGCGCAGGGCGCGGCCGGACAGCGGGCTCTACACCGCCCTCAGCCTGTTCGCCGATCACGCGGACAACGACTACCCGGTCGACGTTCAGGTGCCCGATGCGCTGGGGCGCCTCACCGTCGAGCGTGTCCACCTGTCCCACGCCGCCTACTCGGGCTACGGCGGGATGGCCGACATCGGCCTGGTCAATCGCGCCTGGGCCCGGCGATTGCTCCTGCGACTGTTCGCCAACCGTCAGGACGACGACATTCCGACCAACCTGGTCATGACGGTCCCCTATGGCGAGGCGCGGTACGGAGAGGTGGCTCGGGGCGCCAACCTGCGGTACGAGGCGCCGCACCTGGCGGGATCGCCGGTGGGCGCGACCGCCATCGTCGCCTACAGCCGCAACTCGACCAGCTTTCAGGATCTGTCGCCGTGGGTCTACGACTGGTTTGGGCAGCAGGTTCGCGCGCGTACCCGTCCGGGCGAGATCGGTCCGCCGACGGACCAGACGATCTGGGACGACAAGGTGCTGGCCCGCCTGTGGTTCACCTGGGCGCCGCGCCAGGGACAGGAGGCTCGGCTGGCGCTGGCGCCGACCTTCGACCGCCGGACGGGAGAGAATCGGGAAGCCACCGCCGGTCACGATCCACTGGCGGGCCTGCGCCGCTACCTGACCGTCGTCGCGGGCGGCGAGTACGAGGTCGATCCGTTCCAGCGCCGGCTGCAGGCGATCACCTTCGTGAAGGGTTACCTGTACCGAACCTGGGCCGACCAGCCGCTGGCCGGCGGCGGCACCCAGCGCTTGCAGCAGGACAGTCTGACCGGCGGCGCCGGCGAGGAGGTCCGCTATCGCTTCAGGCCCGCGCTCTGGGCCAAGGCTTCGTACGAACGAACCACGCGCTTCCCGTCGCCCGACGAGGTGTTCGGAGACGGCGTCTGGACGATCGCCAACCTCGAGCTGCGGCCGGAGCGAAGCCACAACGCCAACCTGAGCCTGACCGTCGACGACTGGCCGACCCATGCCGGCGCCGTGCGTGGGGAGCTGAACGTCTTCTTCCGGCAGGCGTCGGACCTGATCGTGCCGGTCCCCAGCACCGAGACGACGGTCTACGACAACGTCAACACCGCCCTCAGCCAGGGGCTGGAGGCCAGCGCGGGATGGACGGCGCCGCGCGGGTGGCTGGCGATCGACGGCAACGCGACCTGGCAGAGCCTGCGCAACCGATCGTCGACCGGCCAGTTCGGGGCGTTCGACGGGGACCGGATCCCGAACCGGCCCTGGCTGTTCGCGAACGCGTCCCTGCGCGCGCGGCGGACGGCGTTGTCGGCGCCAGGCGACGAGCTGTCGCTCGGCTGCTACCTGCGCTACGTGCACGCGTACTACCGCGGCTGGGAGAGCCTGGGCCTGCCGCAATACAAGCAGGTCATCCCCTCGCAAACCACGCTCGACGTCGTCCTGACCTACGCCACGGGCGGCAAGCTGCGACAGATCTGGACGCTGGAGGCCGACAACCTGGCGGACGCCAAGGTCTACGACTTCTATGGCGTGCAGCGCCCCGGGCGCGCGTTCTACGCCAAGGTCGTGGTGGAGTACTAGGCGGCGTGAAGCTGTCACGCCTGTCCTTCACCCGCCTCTGGGCGGCCCACGCCTGGCTCGGCGTGACGTGCGGCCTGGTGCTGCACGTGATGTTCTTCGCGGGCGGGTTCGCCCTGTTCCACGACGAGCTCAGCGCCTGGCAGGAACCCGAGCTGTCGCGGGCCCCCCCCGAGCAGTCGGTCGGGCGGCTGGTGGCGCGGGCGCTCGAGGCGAGCGCGGCCCCGCCGGTCGCGCTGGAGGTGACGATGCCGGGTCCGAACCGGCCCTTCGTGGAGCTGGCCTGGACCGAGACGTCGGGCGCGCGTGGTGAAGCCCGCCTCGAGGCCGCCTCTGGGCGTGCCGCGCCCGAGACCTCGCACCTGGCGCGCGTGCTCTTCTGGCTGCACTTCCTCTACCACCCGCGCGTTCCGTGGGGGATGAACGTGGCCGGGTTGTTCGGCGCCGCCCTGCTGCTGGCGCTGGTCACCGGGCTGCTGATTCATCTCAAGGATCTCGTGCGCCAGCTCTATCAGCTGCGGGCTGATCGTTCGCCGCGCGTCCTCTGGTCGGATCTGCACAAGGTCCTGGGCGTGATGGGGCTGCCGTTTCAGATCGCCTACGCGCTGACGGGAGCGGTCATCGGCCTGGCGCCGGTGATGCTCTCGCTGGCGACCGGTCCGATCTTCCATGGCGACCGCGCGGCGGCTGCCCGGGCGCTGTGGGGCGAGAGCGCGGCGCCGGTCCCGGCGGGGCGCCGCGCGCCGGCGCTGCCGCTCGACGACCTGCTGTCACGCGCGCGCGCCGTCGTGCCGGGCTTCGAACCCGACTTCGCGCGGCTGGACAACCTCGGCGATGCGGCGGCTCGGGCCGCGTTCTGGGGGCGGCGGCCGGGCCGGCTGTTCGCCCGGGGGGACGTCGTGCTGCGCGCCACCGACGGCGCCCTGATCGCCGACGGCGCCAGCACGCCGCCCACGCCGGGTGCGGCGGTGACCCGCTGGGCGACAGGGCTTCACTACGTCTGGTTCGGCGGCGTGGCGGCGCGGATCCTGTGCGCGCTGCTGGCTGCGGCGGCTTGCCTGACCATCCTGAGCGGCAACTGGATCTGGCTGGCGCGCCGCGAGTCGACCGCGGCACGCGCTGGAAACCGGCTGTTGCTCCGCCTGACGATCGGGATCGGCGGCGGGCTGTTGCTGGGAACCGCCGGGCTATTCTGGGCCAACCGACTGGCTCCGCCGGCGGCGCGCCTGGACGCCGAGACCTGGGCCTTCTTCGGAACCTGGGCGGCGACGGCCACGCTGTTCGCCGCCCGAGCAGAGTCGCGGGGCGGCTGGGTCGGGCTTCTGCGGCTGGCGGGAGCCGCCTTCACCGCCGTGCCGCTGCTGACGGCCGCCCGGTTCGCCGCGACCGCGTCGTGGGCCGGTGTCGCAGCTGCTCTGGGCGGCGTCGACACCGCCCTGGCGGGGCTGGGCCTGCTGCTGCTGCTGGCTTCGGAGATGGTCCAGCGCGCGGCGGCCCGTGCGACGGCGCGCGGCTCTGGTCCCCTGGATCGACCGGCGAGGCGGCCGGTGGCGGCCCGCGTGCTTCCGGCGCTGCTTCTGGCGGCCGTGCTCGCGGCCGTTCGCGTGGGGCAGTTCCCGACGGAGGTCGGCGAAGCGGTCCTGTTCGCGCTCGCCGCTTTCACGACCGCCGTCTCGATCTTCGTCCCGCTGGCCGCGCTACGCCCGCGCTGGGCCTGGCACGCCGCCCTGGCGGCGCCGGTGGTCGCGCTGGCGCTGCTGGCGGTCGAGGCGCGCGCGCGATGACGACCGCGGGGCCGACCCGCGCGGTGGCGGCGGTGCGGGTCCTCGGCGCCGCGCTGGGCGGGCTCGCGGTGGCCGGTGCGGCTTCGCTCTGCCTGGCGCGGCTGCCGTTGCCGGCGCCGGGGCTCGGCTTCGCGCTGGGCGTGGCGCTGTTCGTTCCCCTCTGGGTGGCGCTGGCCTGCCTGGGCCTTGTCGCCCGTCGCGCCCGCCATGTGTGGCTCGCCTGCGCTGGAGCCGCCACGATCTTCGCCTGGCTCGCCTGGCTGTTCGGCTGATCGAGATTCTGGTTGACAGCCGGGCCGGCGGTCGTTACAAATGATTTTGAAAGTCGTTTTCATTTAGAGATTTCAGCGGCCAGCGGCCCCCAGCGCCCCGAGCCCGGTCGGTTCGACAGGACCGATCAGCTCGTCACGCATGGGAGCGGCCGCGCATGAACCTGATCACCGCGCTGAAGTCACTGTTCGTCGGATCCGGCGCCACCTGGATCCTGTGGTTGCTGCTGGGGCTGGCGGGCGTGGCGCTGGCGATCGCCGTCGAGCGCGCGCTCTACCTGCGCGGCCGGGACGCCGACCTGGGCGGCCTGGCGCGCGCCCTCGAGGCGCGCCTGGAGGCGCGCGACGTCGCGGGGGCTCGCAGGGTGCTGGCCGGATCGCGTTCCTTGGCGGCCTCGGTCGCCGCCGCCGGCCTGCGGGTCGCGCACCTTGGTCCGGCCGCCGCCGAGAGAGCGATGCAGGGAGCGTCGGCCGTCGAGCGCGCGCGGCTGGAAGCTCGCCTGGCCTTTCTCGGCACGCTGGGCAACAACGCCCCGTTCGTCGGTCTGTTCGGCACCGTCGTGGGGGTCGTTCAGGCCTTCGACCGGCTGGGCGTGACCGGCGCCGGCGGCGCCGCCGGCCAGGCCGCGTCGCAGGCGGTCATGGCGGGCATCTCGGAGGCCCTGATCGCGACGGCCGTCGGGATCGGCGTCGCGCTGCCGGCGGTCGCCGCTCACAACTACTTCCAGCGTCGGATCAGCCGGCTGCTGGACGGGACGGAAGCGGTCAACAGCGTCGTCCTGGCTTACCTGCTGGCCGAGGAGCCGCCGCCGGACGGGTTGGTGGTGGCGGACGTCGCGTCGGAACCGGCCGCCGCGCGGCTGCGGGGGGCCTGAGGTGGCCGGTGCGGCGAGCACCCCGGGGCGCGGGCGCGCGGGGGCGATCATCGAGGGCATCAACGTCACGCCCCTGGTCGACATCATGCTGGTGCTGCTGGTGATCTTCATCGTGACCGCCAAGGTTCTGGTCACACCGGCCGTGCCGCTGGACCTGCCCAAGGTGGCGCGGGCGGACGAGATCCAGGTGGTCTTTGCAGTGACGATCCCGGTCCAGGGGGAGACGCGCGTCGACGGTCAGCCCGTCGCCGACGAAGCGGCGCTGGCGGCGCTGGCGGCGGCCGCGGTGGCCCGCGATCGCGATCTGCGCGCGGTCATCCAGGCCGACGGCGCCGTGCCGCACCGGCGGGTGGTGCGCGCGCTGGATGCGCTCCGGCGGGCCGGCGTCGAGAAGGTGGCGGTCGCCACCCAGCTGGAAGACCAGGGGGCGCGTTGATGCGACACGCCCGCGCTCGCTACCTGGCGTTCGCCACCGGCGAGCGGCCGCACCGGCTGGCAGCGAGCCTGTTCGGACCCGCCGGAGGCTCGTCGCGATCGCGTCTGCTGGCTGGTGCCAGCGTCGCCGCGGCCGCCTACACGGCGCTGGGAGCATGGATTGCCACGCGCCCCGGGCGGCCGGCGCACGCGTCGCCGCACCCGCCCGAGGTCGCCGTCGAGCTGCTGGTGACGCGGCCGCTTCCCATCCCGCCTCCTTCACCCGCGAGCCCGCGAGCTGTTCGGCGGGTGTCGGTGGCGCACGCGTCGCCACCTCCGGCGCGGGCGGCCCAGCCAGCGCAGGCGGCGCCCGTCGTGGCGCGAGCGGCCGCGCCCGAGGCGCCCCTGGACCTGACCGACTTCTCGATCGCAACCGGCGGTGCGACGCGCTCGGCCGGCGGCGCGACGTCCAGCTCTGGCCCGGCGGGGGCCGCCGATTCCGCGCCGGGCGCGGGCGAGCCGATGCCGGACCTTTCGCGGCCGGTCTCGATTCGCGACACCGAGTGGCGGGACTGCGCCTGGCCCGCTCAGGCCGACGCCCTGGGCGTCGACGAGCAGGTCGTCGCCATGCGCGCGATCGCCTCCGCCGAGGGCCAGTTCGAGTCGGGTGAGGTGGTGGGCGACCCGGGTTACGGGTTCGGCGCCGCGTTGCTCTCGTGCGCGCGGCGCCATGGGTTCGCGCCGGCGCTCGACCGGCAGGGGCGCCCCGTGCGGGCCCGCTCCGGGCTCATTCGCTTCACTTTCACCAGATGAGGACGGAAAGGACCGGTTCGATGAAAGTCAGCAAGCAGGTCGGAATCATGTGGACGCTGCTGGTGGTCGCGCCTTTGGCCGGCTGCGGCGGCGCCGGCGCAGAGCAAAAAGACAGCGCGGCCCAGGGGCCGGTGTACGTCGTCTCGACCGGGGTCAGCTCGGGCGACGATTTCTTCGGCTACCTGACCACCGTGGGGTCGCTCGATCCCGGGACCACCTTCTCCCTGGACGGCGCGATCGAGGTCGACCCTTCGTGGATCTTCTCGTCGCCGGGCAAGCCGTACGTCTATGCGGCGTCGCTGCTCCAGCCGACGATCGATCGCTACCTGATCACGGACTCCGGCGCGCTGGCCAGGGACGCGACCGTCAGCTTCGCGAACCTGGGCGTGCAGAGCGCCTACCTGGCGGCGTCCGCCCCGATCTACTCGGATGACAAGTCCTACTTCGTCGACGACGCCCAGGACCAGATGGTGATCTGGAATCCGGCGGCGATGACGATCATCGGCACGATCCCCTTCGGCGACCAGCCCGAGGGGGCGCTGCCGCCCCAGCCCGAGGGCACCGTCGTGGTGCACGACGGACTGATCATGACCGCTATCGATTGGTCGGATTCGTCCAGCGATCCGAGCCTGTACGGATCGAAGGTACGACTTCTGGGGATCGATCCCGCGACTGACACCATCGTGCAGTCGACCACCGACGCGCGCATCACGTATGCGTCTCCGCTGGCGCAGGCTTCGGACGGAACGGTGTACTACAGCCCGCCGTCGTTCGTGGCCGCCGAGATCCAGGTCGCTCCTGGACACGGCAGCCCCTCGCAGGCGCTCTCGGTCGGGCCCACCAGCGCGGCGTTCGATCCGACGTTCGACCTGGATCTCTCCGCGCTGGTGGGTGGACGCCCGGCGGGCGACTTCATCCTGCTCGACGATCAGACGGCCATCGTCCGGGCGTGGCACGCCGACCTGGCCGATCCGGTGACCGAGGCCAACTGGAAAGACGTGCTCTGGACGGAGGCCGGGTTCTTGTGGTGGCGCTGGCACGTCGGCGATGCCCAGGCCATCCAGATCCCCAACCAGAGCCCGGGCGCCCTGGGCGCCAGCGTCACGCGCATCGACGGGAAGCTCTACGTCGTCCGCACCAGCGCCGACTCGACCACCAGCACGCTGGACGAGATCGACGCGCAAGGCGAGTTCACCGCCACGCTGTCGGGTCCAGGGCAGCTCATCGGCGCCGGCGCCGTGCGGGTTCGGTGACGACGTGCTGCAAGCCGCGCTGGTCACCTTCCGCGAAGGGATCGAGTCCTTTCTCATCGTCGCTGTGGTCACCGCATACCTGAGGAAAACGGGGCGCGCCGCCCTGATCCAGGGGGTGCGCGTCGGGGTCGCGCTCTCCGCCGTCACCTGCGTGGTGGGGGCGTGGCTCTGGTTGCAGGTGCCGAACCAGCCGTTCTATGAGGGGTTGGGCGCGCTGGTCGCCGCGCTCCTGGTCGGAGGCCTGCTCTGGCAGACGATGCGGGCCGGGCGGCGCCTGGCGGGAGAGATCGAGCGGCGCATCGAGGCGGCCGCGGGTCGGGCGGGGTCATCGGCGCGGGCCGCAGCCGGCGTGGCGGCGGTCACCGCGCTGCTGGTGACCCGCGAGGGGTTGGAGGCGGTCTTCTACCTGGGCGTGCAGGCGCTGGCGGCGCGGAGCTCGGCCGGCGGCTGGCGCGCGCACGCGGTCGTGGCGGGCGCCGCCGCCGGGCTCGCGGCGGCGGCGGCGGTCGCGCTCGGCTGGGTCCGGATCGCCCGCCGGCTGAACCTGGCCGTGGTCCTGCGCGTGACGGCGCTGTTTCTGGCGCTCTTCCTGGTCCAGCTGGTCGTCTACGGCGTCCATGAGCTGGCGGAGAGCGGTGTCATCAGCGGCAGCCAGGCCTTTCACGACGCCACCGAGGTCTTTGGCCCGGACGGTCGAATTGGCCACCTCATCTCGTACTCGCTGCTGGGGGCGCCGCTCGTCTACCTGGTCTTGGCAATCAAACAGAGGAGAATCCATGCTTCGTCGTGAGTTGTTGGGTGTGGCGCTGGCCGGCGTCTGTTCGTTCGGCTGCGGCGGTGGCACGTCCGGCGGGCCCGGACCCGCGGCCGACAAGTACGTGCTGGGGTCGGTCGTCATCGACGCCGACGGAAACCGGACCACCTACGTTCAGACGATCGCGTCGCTGGACGACGGTCCTTTCGACAACACCAGGGCGATCGAGCTGCCGGGCAACGGCGTGGTCATGGCGGGGAAGAGCGCGTTCTACGTCGGCCTCACCGAGGAGCCGACCTGGGTCCGCTACGCGCCCGACGCCGGCGGCGCCATCGTCGAGGCCGGGCGCATGAGCCTGCTTTCGACCGGGGCCGGCGCCATCGACTACGGAAACGCCATCGTCGACGAGGAGACGGCCGTGTCCGTCTTCAGCAACCCGCCGCTGGCCGTGGTCTGGAACCCGACCACCATGACGATCACCGGCGAGATCGATCTGGCAAGCCTCGCCCGGGACGGCTACGACCTCGAGGTCTGGACCACCGTCGCGCACAACGGGCTGGTCTACGTGCCGGGGCGCTGGTCCGACTGGACCGGCGACCGCATCTACCCGGCGGTGTCGCTGACGATCCTCGATCCCAAGGCCATGACCGTCCTGGGCACCGCGCTCGACGACCGGTGCGCCAGCGGCGGCCGGCCGGTCTTCGACGCCGCCGGCTACGCCTATGTCCTGGGCGACGGCCGCACGTATTCGATCCAGATGTTCGCGAACGCCGCCGGGACGACGGCGCCCCAGAACTGCCTGCTCCGCATCGCGCCCGGCCAGACCACCTTCGACCCCGGGTACGACTACCCGATTCCGTCTTTGACCGGCGGTCTCGAGACGGTCGGCGAGCTCGACACGGCCGACGCGGACAGCGGGCTCGGGTACTCGCCCATGTTCTACCCGGAGCAGCTTCCGGCCGGCGTCGAGCCCATCGACTTCGGCTTCTGGAACTATCCGGCGTTCAAGATGTGGCGCCTCCACCTGACCGATCCCCCCACCGCCGAGGTGGTCGACGGCGCCCCGTTCTCGACGATCGGCTTCACCGGCAGCGCGCTGGGCGGGTATCTTTACGAGGGCGAGAGCGCCGACGGCGCGACGACCGACGTCTACCAGTATGATCCGACCTCCAATACGGCCCGGAAGCGGTTCACGATGGACGGCTACTTCTACGGGCTCTTCCCGCTGGAGCCGTAGGCCCGGCGGTCCGATCGCCCTCCTCGCGGTCGCGGCCGTCATCGCCGCCCTCCTGGGGAGCCCGTCCGGTCTGCGCGCCCAGACGCCCGACGCGGGCGTCGAGGATCTCGCCCAGCTCCAGGAGAAATACCGGGCAGAGCCGGACGCGCAGCAACGAGCCCTGATCGTCGCGCGCATGAGCTGGTTGCCCGGGGCCGACGTGGTGCTTCGCCAGATCCTGGCGACCGATCCGTCCGACGAAGTGGCCATGGCGGCCGGGAACGCCTGGCGGCGCGGGCTGCTGGGGGGCGTGGTGGGCGCCCTCCAGGCGCGGCTCGACGCCACGACCGACCCGGCCCGACGGGCCCGCCTGGCCCGCGAGGTCGAGCGCTACCAGGTCTTCGCGGCCGGACAGAACCTGCCGCGCTTCCTGCGCGAGGCGCCGCCCGTCTTCGAGGTGAAGACCGACAGCAAGCGCCGGGTGCGCGTGCTGGCGTTCGGGGACTTCGGCGACCACAGCCCCCGCCAAGACCGGATCGCCGAGGCGATGCGGCGTTACCACCAGGACGAGCGCTTCGATCTGGCCATCACGCTGGGCGACAACTTTTACCCGGCCGGAATCGCGACGCCGACCGACGACCGCTGGCGGCACGAGTTCGAGCGCCTCTACAGCCCGATGCGCATCCCGTTCTTCGCGTCGCTGGGCAACCACGACTGGGTGCTGGCGGACAGTCCCGCGGCAGAGGTCCTGCACTCGGGCGGTCCGGACGGCTGGCGGATGCCGGCCGCGCGCTATTCGTTCGTCGCGGGGCCAGTCCAGTTCTTCGCGCTGGACACCGACCTGGTGACGCGCGCCGAGCTCGACTGGCTGGACGCCGAGCTCGGTCGGAGCAAGGCGCGCTGGAAGGTGGTGTTCGGTCATCACCCCATCTACTCCGAGGGGCTCTATCACGACGAGACCGCGCTCCAGCAGAGCCTGCTGCCCATCCTGCGGGGCCGCGCGAACCTCTACATCTGCGGGCACGAGCACGATCTCGAGCACCTCACCCCCGACGGTGGGGTCAACTTCGTGGTGGCGGGTGGCGGCGGCGCGCCCACCTATCCGATCAAGCCCGGGCCGCGCGCTCTGTTCGTCAGCAACGCCAACGGCTTCGCCGTGATCGACGCGGATCAGAAGGCGCTGACCGTCAGCCTGATCGGCGCCGAGCTGAAGGTGCTACACCGGTTCACCATCACCGGGGGCTCGGACCGGCCGTGAAGCCCTTGCCACCAGCTGGCTGAGCAGGGCGGTCAGCCGGGCCTGATCGCCTCGAGAGATGACGCCCACCAGGGCTGCCACCTCGGTCGCGACCTGATCCTCGACGATTCGTGACAGCCTGCGTCCCTGGGCCGTGACGCGAATGCGCGCCGCGCGTCGATCCTCGCGCGAGGGGATCCGCTCCACCAGCCCGCGCCGTTCGGCCCGATCGATCAGCCCGCTCAGGCTGGACTTCTCGAGCTCCAGGTAGCGCGCCAGCTCCAGCATGCCCGGCTCTCGATCGCGAAGGATCCCCAGCAGCCGCACCTGGATCAGCGACAGATCGTGCCCGCCGGCGATCCGCGCCAGCAGCCCGTGCAGATGGAACGACAGCTGAAACAGGCCGTCGACCAGGGTGAGCTCGGGCGTCTTGGCGGGCATGCGCGGGGAGCGGCTGGACATTGTTCGCGAGACGAACTAGATTGTTCGTGTCACGAACAAGGAGAGGTTCGCATGAAAGCTGCCGTGGTGCGAGCGTTCGATCAGGCCCCTCATTACGAGGCGTTCTCGCCGCCGGCGGACGCGGAGGGGACTCTTGTCGACGTCCTGGCCGCGGCGCTCTCGCCCCGCGTCCGTTCGGCGGCTTCGGGCCGCCACTACACCAGCCGCGGGATCCTGCCGCTGGTGCCGGGCCTGGACGGGGTGGGGCGGCTGGCTGACGGGCGGCGGGTCTACTTCGTGGCCGCCGACGACCGGCTGGGAACGATGGCGGACCAGACCCGCGCCCATCCGCGGTTGATGGTCGACCTGCCAGAGAGCCTGCCCGCGCCGACCGTGGCGGCGGCGATGCTCCCGGCCATCTCGTCCTGGGTGGCCCTGTCGAAGCGCTCGGTGTTGCAGCGCGGACAGAGCGTGCTGGTGCTGGGCGCCACGGGGACGTCCGGCCAGCTGGCGGTGCAGATCGCCCGCCACCTGGGCGCCGGCCGGGTCGTCGCCGCCGGGCGCAATGCGGAGGCGCTCGACCGGCTGCGCGATCTGGGCGCGTCCGAGGTCGTCCGGCTCGGGGGAACGCAGGCCGACGCCGGCGCGGTCGCGGCGGCCGCCAGCGAGGTCGACATCGTCCTCGACTACCTGTGGGGCCAGGTGACGACGGCGGTCATGCCCGCGCTCTGCCGGCGCCGGCAGGACGAGTCTCGCGCGCTCGACTGGGTGCTGATCGGATCGGTCGCCGGCGACGAGATCGCGCTCTCGTCGGTGCTGCTGCGCAAGCGGAACCTGCGGGTGCTGGGGAGCGGGCAGGGTGCCGTCAGCACGGCCGAGATGTTCTCGGTGTCGGCGGACGTCATGGCGGCGGGGGAGCTTAGGGTCCGGGTCCGCGAAGCGCCCCTGGCCGACGTCGAGCGCCTGTGGACCGCGGCCTCGGCTTCGGGCGAGCGTCTGGTGTTCGTTCCCTGACCGCGTGAGGCGCCCTCAGGCGCGGGGAGTGAAGCGGTCTCGCCCCCCGCGGCGACGTCGGTCAGATAGAGGATGACGGGTTGAGCCGACGTGGTATCTGCGCCTCTCCCCGCGAAGGCTGCGAAGGCGAGGAGAGGGTTTATCCTCGCCCCGAGGGGTGAGGACAACCAGCTTCAGCGCGCTGACGGGTCACCCCCGTTCACCAATCGATCGAAACCACTGTGGCGGTGCACTAGCTCCGGGCGTCTGGTAGCGGGGCGGTCGCGTGGGGGCGGAGTCCCTTGGCGAACAGGCCAAGACCCCCGGCAATGAGGCCGAACATCAGGATGGTCACCCAGAGGCTGGTGGGCTGGAAATAGATGTCGAGGTTGGTCAGGACGCCGATCAGGATGACGGCGAGCCCACCGACCGCCAGCAACCAGCCGATGGGCGACTTGCCGTTGAACGTCAGGACCCCGATTCCGGCCAGCAGGGGGAGCAGGGTGACGCCGAAGCTGGTGCCGGGCCCACCGAAGAACCTCCAGTAGGAGGTGTGGACCGTGACCCGGTCGAAGACCATGTAGATGCCGACGCCCATCATCACGAGGCCGGCCAGGAATGATCCCCCGCCGCCCGGCGTCCCGCCCGGCTGGAACCTGGCTTTGCCGGCGAAGCTTCCGCCCGTTTCCCCCATGCCCCTCGATTGTATCAGCGGCCCGGCGTCAGGTGCTGCACAGGATGTAACCGGCGCTGACGGTCGCCCTGGCGCTCGCCGACTCGGCCGCGGTCCGGGCCCCCATCGCGTGATACGTGAACGAGCTGCTGTCCCGGTTTCGTGCTGCGCGCACCGTTTATCCCCCGTGGCCGGAACGAAGCAGGGCGCGATCCTTTCACCCCGAAAAGTCTGTAGACGCCCCGGTAAGAAACCCAGCCTGGTTCGTTTACTCCTCGGTACCGCTTCGACAATT
>DATJWP010000097.1:0-9602 GCA_035578045.1 Polyangia bacterium
GCTGAAGCCGGTTGTCCTCGCCCCTTGGGGCGAGGATAAAGGTGAGGGGATCGGTTTCGCACGGCCGTCCCCTCTCCGCCTTCGCTCTAGCGGTTCGGGGCGTCGTAGAATTCGAGCTGGCCGGCGTCGTTGACGCGCACGTTGCGGTGGCGGTGCGCACCGGTGAACTGCTCGACCTCGCGCACCCATTGCGAGTCGGGGTAGCGGTTCACCATCGCTTCGGCCTCGCCGCGCGCCTGCATCGACTGTCCGGTGGCAGCCAGCGCGTGGACCAGGATCGACGTCCGCTCGGGCGCGTCGGCGCTGTCCGGAAAGCGCCGGTTCCCCTCGCGCGCCAGCGCGATCGCCAGCGGCGGATCGGTCTGCGCCGCCGACCGCAGCCGCGCCATCAGGCGCGCCTCGTCCAGCGCGGCGAGGTCTCGGGCGTTCACGGTCGGCCGCCGCGGGGGTGACGGCGGCGGGGGCGGTGGCGTCGCGGGCGCCGGCTGGGAAGCCGCTGCCACGGGAGGCGGCGTCTCTTCAGGCGCGCCCGCGCGCGAGGCGGCGCGCACCCGCCAGACGGCGATCAGGCAGGCGACGAGGAGCGCCGCACCGAGCAGGGACCACGTCCGACGCTTCACCGCGCGCTCCCGTCAGGGCGGGCAGGCCCCGATCACGCTGGTGTGCGCGTTGTAGAGGTTCGTCATCCCCTGCTTCATCGACGGCCACTGGTAGCTGGCGTTGCCCTCGTCGTACGCCCAGGCCCACGAGCCGTCGTAACCGGTGTCGTAAAGATGGGTGAACAGGTTGTCCTTGGTCGTGCCGTCGGTGTCCACGGCGGCGAACTCGCCCATGATCAGCCGCTTGTCCAGCGCCCAGTGGGAAGCCGGATAGGTGACCGCCGAGTTCGAAGCGCCGTTCGACGAGTAGTAGTGCACCTCGTAGAAATCCAGCGTCCCCGTCGATTTGCCGCCCGCGGCGACCAGGGCCGAGTCGGAGTAGTCGTTGGTCTTGCCGCTGACGTTCGAGCAGTAGTCGAACGTCACGGCGCCGTTGGTCACCGGGACCGTCGGGTCCGCGGCGTGAATCGCGGCGGAGAACCAGTTGACGCACTTCTGGATGTACGCCTCGGTGGTCCGGTGGGTCGCCCACCCGTTCGGTCCCATGCCCTCCGGCTCGTTGAAGATCTCGTAGGAGTACAGCCCCGGCGTCCCCTTCAACGCCGTGACCAGGTTCCCCAGGTAGGTCGCGTACGAGGCCCGGACGGTGTCGTCCTCGAGCACCTTCTGGTTCCTGGTGTAGGCGGTCCCGGCGTTGTCCTGCAGCATGTCGAACGACCAGAGGCTGATGTTGACGCCCAGGCCGTTCGAGTGCGCGGCGTTGAGGATCGCCTTGACCCCGTCGATGGTCGACTGCGGTGGCATCGCCGGGATGTTGCCGCTCGAGTCGTAGGGGGTGACCGTCCCGTTGGTGTGGAACCACCAGCGCACGATCCGGCCGCCGGCGTCGTGCGTGTTCTTGAAGATCGTGTTGAACGTCGTGAGATCGGGGTTTGGAACGTCGTTGGCGAAGTTGACCCACGCGACGTTCAGGCCGCTCGAGTACTGGCAGAGGGCGCCGCCGCCGCTGCCGCCGCCCCCGGTGCTGGCGCCCGCCGCGCCGCCGGTTCCGGGTTTGCCCGCGGCGCCGCCGGCGGCACCGCCGCTGCCGCCGGTCGCCTTGGCGCCACCCCCGCCGCCGGTCGCGCTCATCCCGCCGGTGCCCGTCGCGCCGCCCGTCGACACGGAGCCGCCGGTTCCGCCGGTGGTACCGCCCGTCGACGACGAACCACCACTCCCCCCCGTGTGGCCACCGGTGCCGGTCGTGCCGCCCGTCGTGGCGCCGCCCCCGGTTCCGGTCGAACCGCCCGAGGCGCTGCTGCCACCGCTTCCGCCATTCTGCCCCGAATCGGATGACCCGCAGGCCGCCAGCGCCAGGGTGCAACCGACCAGACAAGACATCGTGCGACGTGCGTTCACGGGGGACCTCCGACGATAAGGAAAGGGAGATATTCTCACAGGTTCCCCCAGCCGGGCACGGCGGCTCAGGGAACGGAGCTCTGGACCTGCTGGGCGGCCTGCCGGAAGCGACCGCCGGGATAGTCGCGCAGATACTGTCGCGCGAACAGCGCCGCGCGCGGACTCTTCAGGTTGGCCGCGGCCTCGATCTGCAGGGCCAGAGCCTCCTCGGCCAGCGCGCCGTGCGGGTAGGCGCGCAGGTAGGCGTCCAGCAGGCGCGCCGCCCGCCGCGCGTCGTGCTCGCTGCGCAACGCCCGGACCGCCTCGACCAGCGCGCTGGGGTCCTCGCCGCGCGGTGGTCGAGCACGCGCGGCGACCCGGGCCGGAGCCGGCCGCGCCGTCGGGGCCGAGAGCTCGGGCGCCTCGACGACCGGTTCGGACGGCAGCGCCGCGCTGACCGGCCGAGCCGTCGGGCGCCGCGCCGGCGCAACGCTGACCGGCGTGACGGCGACGGGACGCTGGAGCAGCTCGCGCCAGCCGTGCGCCAGCCAGCCCCGGCCAACCGTCGCGCCGGCCACGCCGGCCCCCGCGAGCAGCAGCAGGGCCCCCGCCACGGCCGGCCGCAGCAGCGCCGCCCCGGCCCAGCGCCGCTCGCGCGCCCGTGCCGTGACGGCGCGAAGGATCCGCTGCTCGCGCGCGGGCGACGTCGCGATCGGCGCCATCGCCGCGAGCGCGTCGGCCAGCTCTGCCTCCGGCGAGCCGCTGGCCAGCTTGCTGTCACGCAGGCGCTGCATCAGGGTCGCTGGATCTTTCGCTGCTCGACGACAGCGAGCAGCTTCTTCCGGGCCCGGTGGATCCGGGCCCGCACGGTGTTGATGGGCGACCGCTGAAAGGCCGCGATCTCCTCGGCGGTGTAGCCGTCGACCTCGAACAGCACGAAGGTGGCGCGCAGCGGCTCGCTCAGCTCGGCCAGCATCGCCTGGAGCAGCTCGCGCTTTTCCAGCGTCTCGACCGCCATCACCGGCGTCGGGCCGGGCGCCTCGAGCTCCTCGGAGACCGGGACGCTGCGGCGGAAGACGCTGCGGATCCAGCGGAGCCGCCGGTGGTCGCGCACCTGGTTCGCCGTGATCCGGTACAGCCACCCGCCCACGTTGCGCCCGTCGAAGTCGGCCAGCCGGCGATACACCACCACGAAGACTTCCTGCGCCAGATCGTCGTGATCGGCGGGCGGCGCGCCCAGCGCGCGGATCCAGCGGAGCACGTCGCCGAACCACGCCGCGTAGATCGAACGGAAGTCGCGCGCGTCCGAGTCGCGCGCGCGCGCCGGCTTGCCGTCCGCTTGGGAGAACAGGCCCGCGATGGTCTCGACGGCGCTGGAACCCGGCCCCGTCGTGGAGTGCATCTTGACGAACAAGGCTGACCGAGAGCTTAACTGAGCCCCGGGCAGCGGCAAAGAGCCTCGATCCGGACGGTGTAAAGTCCCCCTGTTGCGCTGCCTCGCGCCATCCCTGGCCCTGCTGGCCGCCGCGTGGTTGGCGCGCGACGGCGCGGCGCGGGCCGAGCCCGGCAGCGCGGCCGGCAATCCGGCGACCTCGGGCAACGCGGCCATCTCGATCGAAGGAGCCTGTCCCGACGGCCGCGCCGTCGAGCGCGCCATCGATGCCCTGATCCCGCGGGGTACGGCTGCCTTGCCCGAGTCTGCGCGCGTCACCATCGAGGACGACGGCGACAGCTACCGCGTCGAGGTGCGCTCCGCCGACGCCGCGCGCTCGCGTCTGTTCCGCGACGCGTCCCGGGACTGCGAGCAGCGCGCGCGCTTCGCGGCGGTGTTCATCGTGCTCACGCTGCTCCCCCCCGACCTGGCGATCCCCGCTCCGCCGCCCCGGCTTCCGCCTCTCGCGCCAGCCGCGCCGCCACCTCCGGCTCCGATCGCCGCATCCCCGGCTCCCGCCGCGCCGCCGCGCTGGCGCCTGGAGATCGCGGCGCTGGGCGAGGCCGCGCCACAGGCGTTCGCGAGCACGTCGGCCTGGGCGCTCGGCGGCGAGCTGAGCGCGTCGTACGGTTCGGGGTCGATCGCGGGCGCGCTTTCGGCCGGTCTCGAGCCGCGGATCGACTTCTCGATCGGCGGCCTCCAGGTCCGCGAGCTTCGCGTTCCGATCGGCGCGGGCGCCCGGCTGCAGCGGGTCGTCCACGGGCTCGAGCTGGCCGGCGAGCTGGCGCTGGTGCTGGCGCCCTTCCATGCCGAGGGGCTGAACAGCGCGATGCCGGCCTCCGGGACGCGGCTGGATCTGGGCGCCCGCGGCGGCGTGCGGATCCGCTTGGGGACGCCGCGCCGTCGGCTGGCGCCGTTCGTGGGCCTGCAGGTCTCGGTCTTCCCGTGGCCGTACGAGATCGCGGCGGCGCCGGCGGGCGGCCTGGGCACGACGCCGCCGCTCTGGCTGGGCGCGACGATCGGTGTCTCTGCGGCGCGGTGATCGGTGCCGCGCGCCGCCCCACTCAGGGCGAGACGGGTGCGTCGGAGACGACCCGCGAAGGCATCTGATCGGCGACGCCGTCGCCCAGCGTGACCGTGTTGCCGGTGCCCGAGGCGTCCAGCGCGCGCCCGCCGCTGGCCACGTCGTCGAACGTCCAGTAGGCGACCAGGCCGGCCACGGCGCCCGGCGTGCTGTGCGTCCGATCGGCCGCCACCTGCGCGGCCGTCCGGGCGACGTTCCAGACGCGAACCTCGTCCATGACGCCGGCGTACATCTGCCGCGAGCCGTCGAGCGTCCCCAGCCAGACGGACGTGGGGGTGCGCTCATCGGCCGCGCTGGTCTCGGCGTCGACCGCCATCCCGTCGACGTAAAGGGTGTGCGTCGTGCCGTCGTAGGTGTACGCGACGTGGTGCCAGCTGTTCGTCGCCGGCAGGACCGGAGCCGCGACCAGCACGCGATCGACGTACACCCGCCAGACCGCCAGCGAGCCGCCGTGAAACCCGATCTGCACGCCGCTGACGTAATCGAGGCGCGCCGTGAACAGGTCCTGATTGCCGGTCGCGCTGACCGCCGGGTACCTGATCCACATCTCGACCGTCTGCGGAGCACCGGCGGCCGCGAAGCCGGCGTTGGCGGCGGTCGCGTAGTCCTTCATGCCGTCGAAGCTGAGCGCGTATCCGGCGCTACCCGCATCCAGCACGGGAAAAGGGCTGGCATCGGCCGGCTGGTCGCCGGCCGGCGCGGCATCGAGCAGATCGCCACCCCGGCTGCCGCGGCAGCCGCCCGTTGCGCAGGCCAGGAGAATCGCCAGAGCGAAGCGGCGCAAGCGACCGGCATTATAGAATGATGCCGGCGTGCGCTCTGCCGGGCTGCTGCTGCTGGTCTCGTCGGTCGCTGGGCCGGCCTGCGCGCCGCGCCTGGACCTGGGGAGCGATCTGCTCTGGATGGCGCGGCACGAAGGGGGCGATCTGGGCGAGTGGACCGCGGGAGACAAGGGCGGCAGCTGGGCCGACACCCCCGACACGTCGATCGCCGTCTCGACGGAGTACGCGCACAGCGGCCGCTACTCCGTGAAGCTGTCGAACGCGGCGGTGTCCAGCTACGAAGAGGTTCGCCTCTGGCGGACCGATCAGTTTCCGCAGGCTGCCTATTACAGCGCCTGGTACTACCTGCCGCGCGCCTACCAGACCACCGACGACTGGACGATCATGCAGCTCAGGGCGCCGCTGCCGGACGACCGGACGACGATCTCGCAGCTGCTGGACGTCGATCTGCGCAGCCTGCCGATGGGCGACCTGATCCTGAGCGTCTACGATCACCGGCCGCAGTACCTGCGGGCCGCCACGCCCGACCCGGCCGTGGTGGTGCCGATCGGATCGTGGTTCCAGGTTCAGGCGTACCTCGACTACTCATCGGGGGCCGACGGGCGCTTCGCGCTCTGGTTGAACGGGCAGCCGATCTACGATCTGCCGCGTCCGTTCAACCTGGCCGGCACGGTCTACTTCAGCGCGTGCAGCGTGAGCCAGGCGCTGTCGCCGACAGACTCCGCGATCTACCTGGACGACGCGGCGGTCAGCCTCACGCCCGTCGATCCGCAAACGACTCTCTGACGCGCAAACAGCCCGCCGCCGCCGGCACGGTCACGTCGCCCACCAGCACCTGCCCCCCCGTCACAATCCCGACGTGACCGCCGCCGACAGTCCCACTCCCCCTACCCCTGGCCCTCACCTACACACCCAACGACCGCGAACAGCATATCTGCCGTCACGAGCGAGGCCCGTGACGGAACGGTGATTCGTTTGTGTCGAGAGCGTTACGCGCGCTGCGCGGCTCTCAATTCTTCTGGACGGTGATGGTGGACGCCGCGTTGCTCGACAAGCTGGTCGAAGAGAAGGTCGCGTTCAGCTCGATGCCGTCGATCGAGAGCGTCCCCGTGACCCCGCCGCTGCGCGTGGCGCTGGCCGAGCGGCTGACCGTGACGATGATCGGCCCAGACCCGCGGCTGACCGTGCTGTCCTTGGTCGCGGAGATCGGGCCTTGCCCCTCGATGTTCAGGTTGAGGCTGAACGGGTAGGTGAGGCCGCTGTTGAAGTCCTGGAAGGTGCCGCTGCCGAACAGCTTCGAGAAGTTGAGCCGCGGTCCCGGGGGCAGGAACCCGTTCGAGACGCCGCCGAACCCGAACGCGAACGCGCCCGTGCAGCTGTTCACGTACTCGTCGATCTCCAGGAAGATCCCATCGGTGAAGGTTCGCGGAGAGCCGGTGTCCTTGGTCAGCGACTCCGAACCCTGGACGAATCCGACGACGAAGACCGACCCGTCGGTCCCGCTGGGGCAGGTGATGTCCATGCTCGCGGAGAAGAAAGTCGAGACGTTCGCCCCCTGCGACTTCTCCACGTCCACCGTCACCGGGCCTTTCGCGTGAGCCGCGGAGATCGGAAGAGCGAGGACGGCGGCGAAAAACACACTCAGGGTCAGTCGCATGTGAGCTCCTTAGAGTGATTGGGTGCAACATTGTTGCATGCAGAATAAGTCAGCCAAACTACTATTAATGACGGATCACATTTGCTGACGCGCCACGCGTTTGACGTTGCCGCGCGCGACAATACGCGTTGAACGTCAATTGGTTAGAGTCGCGCAAATCCCAGAAATCGCAGCAAATGACGAACCGCGGTGCGCGGAGTTACGCCGGTTCGTCAGGCAACCTTCGGAGCTCGGACTCCGCCGCCGCCAGGGCTGCGGCGGATTGGCTCTCGGCGGCCTGGGCGGCGGCCAGCGCTTGCTCGGCGCTCTCGAGCCGGCGCCGCGCTTCGTCCACCGCGGACTCGTGTCTGGCGCGTCCAGCCGCCGCCGCCTCGGACGACCTGCGCAGGGCGTGTACCCGACGTTCCACGTCGGCGCGCGCCTTGGCCCGCGCACGCTCTCTCTCGCGCTCGTCGCGTTCCTTCTGGGGGTCGGGGACCGCGGCGCGCGCCGTCGAGGGCGCGGCCACAGGTGCCGGCGCCGGAGCAGGTCCCGGGTCGACCGCGCTCATGCCGAACAGGCCACCACCCGCGTCGAGCCCCACGTCCCGCTCCAGCCGCCCCTGCTCGATCAGCGGCCGGACGGCTTCGTCGGTCAGCCCGGCCCGGAAGTTCTGCACCGCCGCCGTCACCACCGGCGGTGCCGCGCGCAGGCCGCCATCGGCCAGGGCTTGCTCGACGCGTTCGCGGAGCTGGTTCAGCAGCTCGCGGTGTTCGTTGATGGCGGTGGCATATCGATCGCGGTCCCGCTGGATCCCGCTCTGCAAGAGTGCCGTGGCCTTGGCCAGCCTGCCGACCAGATCGGCGGCGCGCCGAGCCACCTGGTTGCTCGCCCAGACCGACGCGGTGGGGCGGGCCATCCTGGAGATCCGATCGGCCTCCGCCCGATTCCCGGCGATTTTCAGCGACTTGACCAGCGCGTTCCGCGCCCTCACGAAATCTGAAGGCAATGCCTCGTACAGACTGTCAGCCAAGTCCATCCCTATCCTATATAGGATGAACTCGAACCCGGCCCAGCCCATGCCCGCGCCCGACGCGGCCCCCTCGATCACCACCACGGTCGTGCGGGTCCGCGGCGGCACCGTCGCGGCGATGGACGACGCCCTGGCAGTCGAGCGACCGCTCGAGATCCAGGCGCGGATCGGGGGGACGCTGCGGGCCGTGTCGACCACGATGCGGACACCGGGCGAAGATCGGGCGCTGGCGGCCGGGTTCCTGTACGGGGAGCGGGTCATTCACGAGGCGCGGCAGATCCGCGCGCTGGAGTCGATCGACGAGGACACGATCGTCGTCGAGCTGGACGAGGATGCCGTCGCCGCGCTGGACGCGGCCCGGCGCCCGTTCCTGACCACCAGCGCCTGCGGCGTGTGCGGCCGGTCGAACATCGAGCCCTTGCTGGACGTGCCGAACGTGCTGGACGGCGGGCGCGGGTTGATCTCGCAAGAGGTCGTGCGCAACTTGCCGGCCGCGCTGCGCGGCGTGCAGGCGACCTTTGCGCGGACCGGCGGCCTGCACGCGGCCGGCCTGTTCGCGGCCGACGGCCCGACCCTGGCGGTCTCCGAGGACGTCGGCCGCCACAACGCGGTCGACAAGCTGGTCGGCGCCCGCCTGCTGGAGGGCCGCCTGGGCGAGCGGGACCGGGTCCTGGTCGTCAGCGGCCGCGCCAGCTTCGAGCTGGCGCAGAAGGCTGCGGTGGCCGGCTTCGCGATCATGATCGCGGTCGGCGCGCCGTCCAGCCTGGCCGTCGAGGTGGCCCGGCGGGCCGGCATGACGCTGGTTGGCTTCGCGCGCGCCGACGGGTTCAACGTCTACTGCAACGCCCAGCGGATCGAGGGCATCTACGGCGAGGCCAATGGCTGACCGGTCGACCGGCGTCCCGGGCGATGAACCGCCGCCCGAGCCGCGCCCGGCGCAGGCCGGCGAGCGAGAGCGGGCGGCCGCCGGCCTCACGTCGATCTGGGAGACGGTCCACCGCGGCGCGCGCGACATGGGCATCAAGCGCGGCCTGCGCGCGCTGCTGGCGGTGAACCAGAAGGACGGCTACGACTGCCCCAGCTGCGCCTGGCCGGATCCCGACGGTGAGCGCAAGACGGCGGAGTTCTGCGAGAACGGCGCCAAGGCGGTCGCCAGCGAGGCGACACGCGCGCGCGTGACGCCGGAGTTCTTCGCCAAGCACAGCATCACCGAGATGCTGGGCAAGACCGACTACTGGCTCGACCAGCAGGGGCGCATCACCCATCCGATGATCCGGCGCGGAGACCACTACGAGCCGATCGCCTGGGACGATGCCTTCGCGCTGATCGCGCGCGAGCTGCGCGGGCTGCGCTCGCCCAACGAGGCGTGCTTCTACACCTCGGGCCGCGCCAGCAACGAGGCGGCGTTCCTGTACGGGCTCTTCGCGCGCCAGCTGGGCACCAACAACCTGCCCGATTGCTCCAACATGTGTCACGAGTCGAGCGGGGCCGGCCTGACCGCGGCCATCGGCATCGGCAAGGCGACGGTCAAGATCGAGGACTTCGAGCACGCCGACAGCATCTTCGTGATCGGGCAGAACCCCGGCACCAACCACCCGCGCATGTTGAGCGAGCTGCAAAAGGCGGCGCGCAACGGATGCAAGATCGTCAGCGTCAACC
>DATJWP010000098.1:0-20117 GCA_035578045.1 Polyangia bacterium
ATCGATGATTGGCGGGCGCCCTCGCGGACGTCGTCCTAGGTACGCTGGATCCTCGCCAGCCCTCATCACCGCGGCCGCTCGTAGATCAGGCGAGCCGTCGACAGAATGGACTCCCGACGGTGCGGGTTCATGTCAGGTGATTCGACCGCGCTCCTGGTCAGGAGATCGACCTTTCGCCCGAAAAGCGCTTCGAGCTCGTCGAGCATCCTGCAGGTCTCGTGAAATCCGAGCGACCGCCCCTCGGTGTCGGCCAGTACGTCGACGTCGCTCTCCTCATCGAACTCGTCGCCCAGAATCGAACCGAACAATGAAAACGCCCGCAACTCGTGGCGCTCGCAGAAGGCTGCAATCGCGTCCAGATCGATGAGCTCCGCCGCCTGGATGCTCGAACGTTCGTTCCTCACCGTATCATCGAGATATCATTCAGTTCGCCCACCAGTAGGACAGCTTCAGCAGGATGACGTCGGTCGCTGCGCCATGGCCGAAGTAGCGGGCTGACAGCATGGGGGGCGTCGCGAAGCTGCCGGGGTCGAGCGCGGGGATCTGGGAGCGCGTGTAGACCATGTAGAGCGTCGAGCCGAGCCGGAACTCCCAGCGGAGGACGACGTTGGCGTTGACGGCCGCCTCGGCGAAGTCGGGGTTGCTGGCCGGGGTCGCGGGCATCGCCGCCGCGAGATCGGACAGATACACCTTCTGGCCGGGGATCCGCATGGGCGTCCCCGATGAGCTGTCCTGCGCCAGCGCCCGCAGGTCGGAGAAGTGGCCCGACGCCAGGAAGGCCTGCGCGTAGGCCTGCAGCGACAGGCGCGGCGTGAACGTGTACGTGGCGCGCAGGGTGGCGCTGATGTTCTTGGCCTCCAGCGTTCCGAAGTAGTACGGGTCGCTGGCGCTCACGGTCGACTGCCAGGCGTAGCGGTACTCGCCGGCTGCCCAGGTCGCCGCCGGCAAGAGCTCGATGTCCAGCTGGGGCAGCGCGTGCAGCACCAGGCTGGCCTGCAGGTTGCTGGCGAAGCGGCCCATGTTCATGACCTGCACCTGGTTGGCGATGGTCGCGTACAGCTTGCGGCGCGGGTCGCTGTCGTACTCGATCTTGGCGCCCCAGTAGCCGGCGCGCTGCAGCGCCGTTCCGTCGCCCACCTCGCGGTCGTCGAAGTGCGCGGGCGCGTAGTCGAGCGCCAGGAACAGCCACGCGAAGTTCAACAGGTGCAGGTGGGTGTTGAGCTCGTACGACTGGCCCAGGTCCAGGCCGGAGGTGTTGCGGCTGTCGGACGCGACGAAGGCGCTGGTGGTGTCGACGGTGAAGCGGGTCGGTTGCAGCGTCCGCCAGCCCACGCTGGCCGCCAGCGACTGCACGTTCTGTCGCTGCATGTAGCCGACGTCGTTGTACTGAAGCTGCCGCCCGGCGCCCGTGTACTCCAGGCTGAAGAGCAGGTGCTTGCCCCCCTCCTTGGCGACGCGCAACCAGCCGCCCGGCGCGGTGGCGCCGGCGCCGATGTTGGTGCCGTCGGGCTGCTGCACCGTCGGCCCGCTGCGGACGTACGACTCGATGAACGCGCCGCTGAGGACGTAGTCGCCCGACTTCGAGCGCCACAGGAGGTCGGCGCCGCCGACGTAGCCGTCGTGGAAGCACCGGCTCCCCATCGCCGGGGTCGCCCCCGACGGGCAAAGCTGCATGTTCGTCCCGTCGAGCTGCGGGTACTGGGTGTCCCCCTCGAACGTCGTCGACCCGGTCCCGATGATGCCGACGTGGCCGCCGCTCCCCAACTCGCGCTTGAGCCGCAGCACGTTGAAGGACGTGAGGGGCGCCAGCAGCCGATCTTCGGTGACCGGCGGCGCCAGCGTGTTGTCCAGGACCTTCACGCGGTTCGCGCCGGTCAGCGCGCTGAGCGCGCCGATCGTCCAGTTGGGGGTCAGGCGACCGACCAGCTTGCCGGCCGCGTAGATGGTCGCGGGCGCCGGCACGTCGATCAGCTGCTCGCCGGGGACATTGGGGTTCGTCGCCGAGACCGCGTCGCTCCGCAGCGACGGGGTCAGCGGCGCGCCGCCGATGCGCCGCGAATAGAAGACTTGCATCGGGAACGAGAAGGCGTCGATCCCCTCCAGGAAGAACGGCCGCTTCTCGGGCAGGAACGTCTCGTAGGTGCTGAGGTTCAAGATGATCTGGTCCAGCTCGACCTGCGAGAAGTCGGGGTTGAAGGCGGCGTCGAACGTGAGGTCCTGCAGGATGTGCCACTTCAGGTTCAGGCCGGCCGACGCGCTCCCGTCGTAACCACTGCCGACCGCCATCTGGCTGGGATCGCGGCGGCGGCCGTAGCCGAGCACGAACGGCTGCAGCTCGAGCGCGCCGCCCCCCTTCAGCCCCTGGAGGCCGTCCAGGCGGCCGAAGAAGGCGATGGGCGCCGCGACGTCGCGCGGGATGTAGGCCCAGATGTCGGTCTCCTCGCGCTGGGCGATGAACCGGTTGAACTGCAGCCCCCAGCTCTGGACCGGGAGCTTGCTGTCGAAGCGCAGGACGCGCACCGGAATGCGGATCTCGGCGCTCCACCCGCGATCGCTGCGGGTGGTCTTGGCCTCCCAGTTCTCGTCCCACTCCCACGAGGCGACCGTCTGATTGATGACCTGCGCGTCGGCCAGCGTCCCGGCGACGCTCACCGCGAACAGGTACCCGCTCTTGCCGTCGTTGTGCGAGTCGATCTGGACGTAGGCCCACTCGCTCTCGGAGTCGCGGTCCCGGCGGGTCAGCCGTTCGACGATCGGCGTGTGGATCTGCTCGCAGTCGAAGCCGAAGTAGATGGCCGTCTCGTCGTACAGGACCCGAACGGTGGTGCGCTCGGACGGCTTGCCGCCGTCGAACGGGAACGACTGCGTGAACGCCTCGGTGGTGGCCGCGTCGCGCCACACCGGATCGTCCAGGCGGCCGTCGATGAGAGGCGGCCGGGCGGCCCGGGCCGCCGTCAGATGGGGCGCTCCGGTCGCCGGGCTCGGGTCCAGGGCCAGCGTGGCGGCTAGGAGAAGGGGTCCGAACAAAGGGCGTCGACTCGGGCCACGATACCGGGATCGCGGCGACGGCTCAAAAATCGGTAGAAAACCCGATCAGCTCGAGGAGTTCCAGGAGGCTTGCAGGCGCCGCGCCAGGTCCGTGACGTCGGCCGGGCCAAGGTCGGGGGACAGCAGGCGTGGCAGCGTGACGATCGGCAGCCCAAGCCGCTGACGCAGGTCGACCACCACCTGGTCCGCCACACGCCGGTGGATACGGGCCCCGGCGGCCAGCCGCAGGGTCGCCGTCAGATCGCCGTTGCCCAGGTCCGGCAGGCGGACCGAGCCGTGGTCGAGCAGCGGGTCGAGCGCCTGGTCGTCTGCCTCGTCCGACGGCAGCGCGTTCACCACCAGGGGCGCCAGCGGCAACCCCAGCTCACGGGCGGCCCCGGCCAGCTCGATCGCCTCGCGCGCCGGCAGCTCCTCGGGCAGCGTCACGATCAGGAACGCGGCCCGGGCAGGATCGCGCAGCAGCGCCTGGATCGACCGGGCGTCCCGGGACAGCGGCCCCTTGGGCATGGCGGCCACGATCGCGTCGGGGATCCGCAGCATCAGCGGGGCGTGCCCGCTGGCCGGTCCGTCCAGCAGGACCAGGTCGTAACGCGGGCGACCCTGCGCCACCTCGGTCGTGTGCCACCAGGCCTTGCCCAGCAGGGCGTAGGCGTCCATGCCCGGGACGGCGTCCAGAAAAGCGCGGGCCGCCCGGTTCTCGAACAGCGCGCGCGTCACCAGCTCGGAGCGCAGCGTGAGCAGGCCGTACTCGTGGATGGCCCCCTCGGGGGTGATGTTCACGGCGTCGATGCCGGGCGCCACCGTCGTGATCGTGGCGCCCACCGGTGGCTTGCCAAACAGGCCGCCGATCCGGTCGGCCGGCGAGCTCGCCGCGATCAGGACCCGCTTGCCGGCGTCCGCGGCGGCGCGCGCCAAGGCGGCGGTCACGGTCGTCCGGCCGACGCCGCCTTTGCCCGAGACCACGATCAGGGTCAGGTCAGAGAGGCGTCTCATCGAGGTCCCGCGCTCGCCATCGCGGCCAGGAGGCCCAGCTCGGCGCCCGAGGTGAGGGTCAGCCCCGGGTCGTAGCTGAGCAGCGGCATCGAGACGCCGATGATGGGCAGCCAGCCCCGGCAGACGGCGATGTGCAGCGTGGCGGGGACCAGCAGCGCGGTGCCCAGCCCGGCCGCGACGGCGCGCGCGGCCGGGTCGTTCCGCAGGGCGGCCGAGCGCTCGGCCATCAGCACGCCGGCTCCGATGGCCAGCCAGGCCGCCAGCACCCCGAACGCGCCGGCGGTCCCCAGCTCCTCGGCGATCAGCGCGAACGCGTAGTCGCTGGCGGGCGACGACAGCCGGCGCCGGGCGCGGCCGTGGCCCAGGCCGGCGGGACCGGCGCCGCCGGCGGCGTTGGCGTGCGCGAGCGCGAGCACCTCGAATCCTTTGCCACGTCGATCGCTCTCGGGGGAGAGGAAACCGCGGATTCGGTTGTCGACGTATCCCGAGCGCAGCGCGCCGACCGCCAGCAGCACCAGCAGCAACGCCGAGGCCGGCAGCAGCCGCCGCAGCGGCATTCGTCCGGCGGCGGTCAGGGTGGCGATGGCCACCGCCAGCGTGGTGGCCGCGGCCGAGAAGTCCGGCTCGAGCACCATGACCAGCACCGCCAGCAACGCGCCGGCCAGCGCGCCGGCCCGCGTGCGCCCCGCCGTCTCGCCGGCCGCCAGCCACAGGGCGACCGCCCCTGCGAGAAAGGACGACGGGCTGCCGCTGATCGGGCCCAGGTGCACCCAGCGACGGGCGCCGGCGGCCAGCACCCCGACGCGCGGGATGAACACCGCCAGCGTCGCCACCAGCGCCACCGCGAAGATCTTGGGGGCGGCGGCGACCAGGCGCTCCGTTCCCAGCCGGGCCGCCAGCGTGCCGAGCGCCATCCCCAGCATCAGCCCCACGGCCTGCCGCCAGGCGAAGTGGCCGGCCGCCCCGAACCCGGCCGCCCCGCCGTGCGCGGGGGCCGCCGCCACCAGCGCCAGCCCCAGCCCGCCCAGCCCCAGCGCCGGGATGGTCAGAAGGACGACCGGGATCGCGCGCCGGACCATCGCGATCAGAACCCGAGCGCCACGCCGGCGCCCGCCTCGAACAGGTCGCCCAGGAACGAATAGGCCGCCGGCGGTCCGCCGATCGGCGTCGCGTCCAGGGTCGGGCGGGTGAAGAGATGGGTGTAAGCGATCCGCACCGCGATCGCGATGTTGCGGGTCACCGCCACGTCCAGGCCTGCGGTGGTGCGAATCAGCGGCTGAACTGCGGTCAGCTTGCCCGGCGTGTACTGGTCCTCCGGGGTGTTGAAGTAGGCGATGGTGAACCCGCCGCCGACCTGCGCGTACGGGCGCAGCCGGCGCCAGCGCCAGGCGGCGGTGGCGGTCGCCGCGAAGCTGGTCTGCGAGATCATCCGCTCGTCTTCGTAGACCTGGCTCTGCGCGGCCATGACGATGCTGTTGGGGCTCACGCCGGTCCAGAACTGGTCGTAGAAGAAGTCGAGGCCCGCGCTCAGGTCGAGGTCGTGCGGCAACGGCAGGATGCGCCGTTCGTAGCTCCCGCCCACGCTGAATCCGTTGGGCGGACCGATCGCGGTCCCCTCGTTGCCCAGCCGGCGCGCGTAGCTGGCGAAGACCGCGATCCGGTTGTCGAGCGGCGCCGGCGCCGGCGAGGCGACGGCCGCGAGCGGCGCGGCCGCGGGCGCCGGCTGCGCCTGCGCCCACCACGAAGCCAGCACCACCGCTGGGAGCATCGCGGTTCAGATTACACGATGGTCGCGAGGTCCTGGCCCGCTTCCACCGGCGCCCCCTCCGCGCAGCGAATGTCCGAGACCGTGCCGGCGCGAGGCGCGCGCAGCTCGTTTTCCATCTTCATCGCCTCCAGGACCACCAGGGTCTGGCCGGCGGCCACCTTGTCGCCGGCCCTGGCCAGCAGCTTGGCCACGCGGCCGGGGATGGGCGAGCGCAACGTCATGGGGCCGGCGGCCAGCGCGGTCTTGGCGGCCTCGGCTTCTGCCTTGCGCGCGTCGTTCACCTCCGCGATCAGGACCACCGGGTCGGCGCCCGGGCGGCGGATCTCGACCGTCAGCCTGGGCGCCTGCCCGTCCACCTGCGCGACCGTCTGCTGGATGCCGTCGCGCAGGACCATCAGGCCGGGCCCCGCGTCCTCGACGGCGACGTCGAGATCGACGCCGTCGACCCGCACCTTCCGGGTCTCCGCGTCGATCTCGACCAGCCGCTCTCTTCCGTCGATCTTGACCGCGAACGTCGGCATCGACGGCGGGAAGGGTTACCCCTCCATGAACGACTTCAGCCGCTTCGACCGCGACGGGTGGCGCAGCTTGCGCAGCGCCTTGGCCTCGATCTGGCGGATGCGCTCGCGCGTCACCTCGAAGTCCTGACCCACCTCTTCCAGCGTGTGGTCGGACTTCTCGCCGATGCCGAACCGCATGCGCAGGACCTTCTCCTCGCGCGGGGTCAGCGTCGCCAGCACCTTGCGGGTCTGCTCGGCCAGGTTCATCGAGATGACCGCGTCGGCCGGCGAGATCACGCTCTTGTCCTCGATGAAGTCGCCCAGGTGGCTGTCTTCCTCTTCGCCGATCGGCGTCTCGAGGGAGATCGGCTCCTTGGCGATCTTCAGGACCTTGCGGACCTTGTCCAGCGGCAGCTCCATCTTCTCGGCGATCTCTTCAGGCGTCGGTTCGCGCCCCAGCTCCTGCACCAAATAACGGCTGGTGCGAATGAGCTTGTTGATCGTCTCGATCATGTGGACCGGGATGCGGATGGTCCGGGCCTGATCGGCGATGGCGCGCGTGATGGCCTGCCGGATCCACCAGGTCGCGTAGGTCGAGAACTTGTAGCCGCGCTTGTACTCGAACTTGTCGACCGCCTTCATGAGGCCGATGTTGCCCTCCTGGATCAGGTCCAGGAACTGCAGGCCGCGGTTCGTGTACTTCTTGGCGATCGAGACGACCAGCCGCAGGTTGGCCTCGACCAGCTCGGCCTTGGCCTTCTCGGCCATGCGCTCGCCGTCCTGGATCTCCGCGACGGTCTCGCGCAGCACCGTCTCGGTCAGCTTGGCCTCTTCCTCGACGCGTTTGATCTTCTTCTGCGCGTTCGCGATGATCTGCGACATCTCCTCGATCTCGTCGGGGCGGATGCCGAGCTTCTTGGCGACGGCGCGCTGGCGCAGCGGGGACGATCGGATCTCGCGCAGGGTCTTGCGCAGCTCTTTCAGGGTCAGCCCCGAGCGGTGCTCGCAGCCGACGATCTCGCGGTTGGCCTGCTCGATCCGCTCGACCAGCTCCTTCAACTTGAGCACGATCTTGTCGATCTGCTTCTTGTTGAGGCGCATCTCGGCGAGCGCGTCGAGGATCTCCTGCTTGAAGTCGGCGATCTGCTTCTTGTACTTCTTGCGCGTCGGCTCGGAGACGGCCTTGGCGTCCAGCTTCTCGGCGACCTTCTCCTGCTCTTTCCAGAGCCGGCGAACCTTGTCGATGACCTTGCAGACGCGCTCGATGTGCCACTGCTCATCGAACTCGGCGTCCTCTTCGTCCGCGTCCTTGACGACCTCCTTGACGCGGATCTTCTGCTTCCGGAGCTTGTCTCCCAGCTGCAGGATCTCTTCGATCGCGACCGACGAGTTGAGCACGACCTGCAGCACGCGCCGCTCGCCGTCCTCGATCCGCTTGGCGATCTCCACCTCGCCCTCGCGGGTGAGCAGCGAGACCGACCCCATCTTGCGCAGGTACATGCGCACCGGGTCGTTGGTCTTCGAGTAGCCGTCGGCGTCCTCGTCCTCGTCGGCCTCTTCCTTCTTGGCCTCCGCGGCGTCTTCGTCCTCTTCCTCGGCCTCGGCCTCGGCGTTCTCGCCCTTGCCGGCGACCTTGATCTTCGACGACGAGTCGACGATCTCGATCCCCTCGCCCGAGAAGGCCGACAGCCAGTCGTCCATCTGGTCGGACGAGACGATGTTCTCGGGCATGTGCTCGTTGACCTCGTCATAGGTCAAGAAGCCCTTGGCCTTGCCCATCGTGATGAGCTCGCGCTTCTTGCGCTCGCTCTCCGATTTCGACGCCTTCTTGCCGCCACTGCTGCCGGCGGCGGGGGCGGCGGCAGTGCCGTTCTTGCCGGGCTTGGGCGCACGTGGAGTACGAGGTACCTCCTCGTCGTCGTCCATGTCGTCGCGTTCGGATTCGTTATCGAAGGTGTCGTCGTGTTCCATCGTCCTCAAGGCCCCTGGAGGGCTGCCTGCAGCCCCTTCTTTGTTTGAAGTAAGTCGATTCCGCGCTTGGTCAGTGCGTGTGCCGCCTCGTCGTCGCCACGCGCCAGCGCCTCTCGGTGCAGGCGCGCGTTCATTGCGATCTCGGCTTCTACACGCAAAAGCTCGAGCCGAATGGCGAGCTTACGCAGAGATTTCCCCGGATCGACGATTTCGGCCAGCCGATCGCTCATGAGCGCCGCCGATATGTAGGTGCCGACCTCCGGGGACATGGCTTCCAGCCAGGCCACGACCTCGAACTTTCCCTGGGTCGTGACCTGTTCGACCGCCAGCCGGTAGAGCTGGCGAAGTGTGGGATGAACCAGAAGCTCGCCGGCCCGGACCGCCTCCGGCGTCCTCAGGAGCTCGGGGAAGCGAGCCAGGATGAGGACGGTCTCTTCTTCTTCCTTGGGAAAGCGGGGGGTCTCGGCCGCGCGCACCAGCGGCGCCGTCGCGGCCGGGCTGGCGGTGACCTGGGACGCCGAAGGGATCGGTCGCTGGGCCTTGCCCGAGGCCTCTCGCAAGGCCCGCGTCACCTGCTGCGGGGTCAGCTTCAGGACCGTTCCGGCTTCCGCTGCGTAGAGCTCGCGCGCGGTCGGGTTGCGCAGCTTCACCAGCAGCTCGGCGATGCGCTCGAGGCTCTCCATGCGGCCGGGAATGCTTGGATCCTCGGCTGCTTCATGAACCAGGTGCAGCAGGAAGGGACGGGCCGACTCCTCGACCCGACGAAATGCCTCGACGCCTTCTGACCGCACGAACTCGTCGGGATCCACGCCGCGGGGCAGCCGCCCGATGGCCAGGTTCGTGATGACGTCATCCTTGGGCAGCTCTGCCAGCGACAGCAGCGACTTCTTGGCGGCGCGCACGCCAGCTCCGTCGCCGTCGAACATCAGCACGATCCGCTTGGCCAGCGCCGCCAGGGCGTTCAGCTGCTCGGGGGTCAGCGCCGTTCCCATCGGCGCGACCGCCTCGTCGATCCCGGCCTGGTGGAGCGCCAGCACGTCGAAGTTCCCTTCGACAATTACGGCGCGCCCGGTCTTTCGGATCGCTTCCAGCGCCGCGTGCAGGCCGTAGAGCTGCTCCTTCTTGTGGAACAGCGGTGACTCGGGCGAGTTCACGTACTTCCTGTCCTTCGCCTCGGGATCCAGCAGGCGGCCGCCGAAGCCGACGACCCGACGCTGGCGATCCAGCACCGGAAGCATGACGCGATCTCGGAAGAAGTCATACGTTCCCCGCTCGTTGACACCTACGAGGCCGAGCTGCTCCATTACGGCTTGGGGGATCTTGTGGGCGGCCAGGTGCGAGGACAGCGCGTCCCAGCGGGCCGGCGCGTAGCCGACGCGGAACTTCTGGCGAATTTCCGGACCGATGCCGCGCCCCTCGACGTAAGCGCGGGCAGGGGCGCCGGCGGGGGAGGCGTACTGCTCTTCGAAAAAAGCGGCGGCCAGCTCCAGGGTGCGGAACATGCGATCGCGCTCGGACTCCTGCTCCTGGCGGGCGCGCCGCTCGGCGGGCGTCAGCGGCCGGACGTCCAGATCGACACCCGCCAGCCCCGCCAAATCGGTCAGGACGTCCATGAACGGACGCTGCTCAATCTTGACGAGGAAACTTATGACGTCACCTTTTTCGCCGCACCCGAAGCAATGAAAGAACTGCCGCGGCTCATGGACGTGAAAGGATGGAGTCTTCTCCCCGTGGAATGGACACAGTCCTTTCCAGCTCCCCGTACCCGCCCGTTTGAGCTCCACATGGCGCTTGACGATGTCGACGATGTTGGTGCGTTCCCTTACGTCGTCGATCTTCTCCCTGGGTACTAAAGGCACAAAAATATCCGCCGCACCGGAAGGCGCGCATCTTTTAGCGTAAGGTGCCCGCAAGTCAAGCCGCCGGAAGCCGATTTCTGGCACTATCACCAGGGATGGCCGCGGCAGCGCCGCCAGCGCGGAGGCTCCTGGCCCGGCTCCTGATGGGGACGATGGCGCCGACGGCCGGCGTGCTGCTGGTTTTCGCGTTTCTGGCTCACGAAGTGGCCCGGGGGGCCCTGGAGCGCGAGCTCGGTCGCCGGCTGCAGACGGCCGCTGCGGGAGCGGCGGCGACGATCCTGCCGGAGCAGCTGCGCGCCCTGCGTCCCGGCGACGAGGGGTCGCTGACCTACGCGAACGTCCTTCGCCGGCTGGCCACGGCGCAGGCCAGGCTGGGGGTGCGCCGCGTCGTGGCCGTGACCCCCGAGCTGGAGGCCCGCGGCGACACGGCGGGGGTCCTGGCGCTGGGCGCACACGCCTACGAGCTGGACGCCGACCACGCCGAGATTGCCCGGGCGCTGCTGGGGACGCCTGCCTCGTCCCCCCTCTTCCTGGGGCATGACGGCGTCTCGTACGAGCGCGCCTACGCGGCGGTGGGGGACCCCGGGGACGTCGCCGGCCTCATCGCGGTCGAGGGCGACGCCGAGTACCCGGCGGTGCTGGCCGCCTTCCGCCGGTCGATGCTGCTGGCCGGTCTGGCGGCGGCCGGCGGCGTCCTGCTGGTCACGCTCTGGATCGCGAGGCGCATCTCGGGGCCGGTGACCCGGCTGGCGCAGGCCGCCGCGCGGCTGGGGCAGGGGGATCTGCAGGCGCCGTTTCCGGTCGAGACCCGGGACGAGATCGGCGTACTGGCGCGGACGTTCGAGGAGACCCGGCAGGCGCTGAAGGCGCGCGACGAGCGCATGCAGATGATGCTGGCGGGCATCGCGCACGAGGTTCGCAACCCCCTGGGCGGTCTGGAGCTGTACGCCGGTCTGCTGCGCGAGGCGCTGGGAGACCAACCGGAGCGCCTGGAAGAGGTGGGCCGGATCGAGCGTGAGGTGGGGCACCTGAAGACGGTGGTCAACGACTTCCTGGAGTTTGCCCGGCGCGCACCGCCGCGGTTGGAGGTGCTGGAGCTGGCGCCGCTGTGCCGGGAGGTCGCCGAGGTGGCGCGCGTCGGTAGCCGGGCGGACGTCCAGGTGGACGTGCCGCCCGGGCTACGGGTGCGTGCCGACGCCGGCCAGCTCCGGCGGGTGCTCTTGAATCTGGCGCGAAACGCGGTCGCCGCGGCGAAGGATGGGCATGTCGCGCTGGCGGCCCGCCAGCTGGACGGGCGGGTGCGGGTCGCGGTTCGCGACGACGGCCCGGGTGTTCCCCCCGAGCTGAAAGAGCAGATCTTCACCGCCTTTTTCACCACCCGCGAAAAAGGGACTGGCCTGGGCCTGGCGTTCGTGCGCGAGATCGTGCACGACCACGGGGGAGAAGTGAACGTGCAGGAGGCTGACGGCGGAGGGAGCGTGTTTAGCTTCGAGTTGCCAGCACCACCCTCATGACCAGCATCCTGTTCACCGACCCCAAGTTCCTCGACCACGATCCTGGGCCGGGGCATGTCGAGACGCCGGCCCGGCTGGACGCGATCATGGGCGAGCTGGGGCGCGCGCCGGTCGAAGGGGTGGTGATCGAGACACCCCGGCCGGCGACCGACGCCGAGATCGAGGCGGTGCACCTGCCGGGCTACCGGAATCGCCTGGCCGCGCTGGCCGGCGAGTACGCGTCGCTGGACCCGGACACGGCGGTCTCGCCCGGAAGCTGGGACGCGGCCAAGCTGGCGGCCGGCGCGGCCGTCGGGGCGGTCGAGGCCCTGATGGACGGACGGGCCGCGAACGCGTTCGTGCTGGCCCGCCCGCCGGGACACCACGCCCGCCCGGGCGAGGCGATGGGGTTCTGCCTGCTGAACAACGCCGCGATCGCGGCGCAGGCGGCGCTGCGACGAGGGGCGCGGCACGTGTTGATCGTCGACTGGGACGTCCACCACGGCAACGGAACGCAGGAGATCTTCGCCCAGCGCGACGACGTCCTTTACATGTCGGTGCACCAGTACCCGTTCTATCCAGGGACCGGCGGCGCGCACGAGATCGGGGTCGGCGCCGGCGTCGGCGCGACGGTCAACTGCCCGCTGCCCGGCGGACAGACCGATGCCGACTACGGCGCGGTCTTTCACGACCTGTTCCTGCCGATGGGGCGCGCGTTCGCGCCCGACCTGATCCTGGTGTCGGCCGGCTACGACGCCCACGCGCACGATCCGCTGGGCGAGATGCGGGTCACCGAGCGCGGGTTCGCGGCCATGGCCTCGGTGCTGAGCGAGCTGGCGGCGCAGTCCTGCGGCGGCAAGATCGCCTTGCTGCTCGAGGGGGGCTACGACCTGGGCGCGCTGGCCGCGTCGGTGCGGGCCTCGCTGGAGGTGCTGGCCGGGCGGCGCGAGGACTTCTCGCGCGGCGTGGGCCCGGAGACCGTCGAGGCGATCGCGGCGGCGCGGGACGCGCTGCGGGCATCGGGCCGGCTCGTTCCGCGCACATGAAGGACTGGCGCGCCTGGTTCGGGCCCTGGCGCCGGGGCTCCGGACCGGCCGTCGCGTCGCTGTTCCATCGCCTGTTCGCGCTGATCTCGCTGGCGGCCTGGTGGTCGCTGGGCAGCCAGGTGCGGGTGCTGATCGGCAGCCGCGGCCTGCTGCCCGCGGCGGAGTTCATGGACGCCGTGCGCGCCGCGGGCGTCTCGCCGTTCGAGGTCCCGACGCTGTTCTGGCGGTTCCACGCCGACGCGGTGCTGGTGGGCGGGACCTGGGTGGGCGCCGCGCTGTCCATCGCGGCGCTGGCCGGTTGGCGGCCGCGCCTCTGCTTCGGCGTGTCGACGGCGCTCTACCTGTCGTACGCGACGGTGGCGCGCATGCTGCTGTCGTTCCAGTGGGACAACCTGCTGCTCGAGTGCGGCCTGCTCGCGACGTTCTTGCCGCGGAACCGTCCGGCGCCGCTGGTTCACTTCCTGTTCCGGATGGTGCTGTTCAAGCTGTACTTCGAGTCGGGCCTCGCGAAGTGGCAGTCGCCGATCCACGACTGGCAGGACGGCAGCGCGATGACCTACTACTACGAGACCGCGCCGCTGCCGACCGTCCTGGGCGTGTTCGCGCACCACCTGCCGGTCTGGTGGCACCACCTCGAGAGCCGGGCCGTGCTGGTCCTGGAGCTGATCGTCCCGCTCTTCATCTTCGGCCCACGCCGCCTGCGCCTGGCCGCCGCAATCGTGTTCGGGTTCTTCCAGATCTTCAACGCCGCGACCGCCAACTACGGCTTCTTCTGCTACCTGGCCGCCGTGCTGAACGTCTTCCTTCTCGACGACACCGACCTCCACCGATGGATCCGGATCCCCCCCACCGAAGGTGGGGGGGCGAGGGGGGGGCAGAAGACTCTGCTCTGGCTCGCCCGCGCCGCCACCGCCCTCTGGCTCCTGGTCTCTCTCATCGACGCCCTGGTCCAGTTCACCGAGCCGGGTCGCGGGCTGTCGCTGGTGGCGCCGCTGTTCGAGCTGAACCAGCGCTTCCGGCTGGTGAACAGCTACCACCTGTTCGCGTCGATCACCCGCCAGCGGATCGAGCCGCAGTTCGAGACGGCCGACGAAGATGGCCCCTGGATCGAGCGCGACTTGCGCTACAAGGCCGGCGACCCACGGCGGGCGCCCGGGTTCGTGGCGCCGCACCAGCCGCGCATCGATTTCCAGCTCTGGTTCTACGGGCTGGCGTTTCAGCGGCGCGAGCCGCCGTATGTGAGCACGCTGGTCGAGAAACTGTGCAACGATCCGGCCGCCGTGCAGCCCCTGTTCCGCGACTCCCTGTCTCCCCATCCGACCGCCGTCCGCATCGCCTACTGGCAGTACCAGTTCGCCAGCGCCTCCGAGCGACACGCGTCCGGCGACTGGTGGCGACGCGCCCGCATCGCGGAGAGCCGCGCCATTTCCTGCGCCGGGCTGCGCCCGTGAGCGTGCAGCCAGAGGTCGGCGCCGCGCCAGCCGAGCTGCGGGGCGGGTCCTTGGGGACGCTGTTCCTGACGATCTTCCTGGACCTGCTCGGGTTCGGGCTGGTCATTCCGTTCTTGCCCGGCATCGCGCGCCGGCTGGGGGCCAGCGACTTCGTGGCGACGCTGCCGGGCGCGGTCTTCTCGGTGGCGCAGTTCGTGTTCATCCCGATCTGGGGGCGCCTCTCGGATCGGGTGGGCCGGCGGCCGGTGCTGCTCTGGAGCATCGCCGCGTCGGCGATGGGCATGGCGGTGCTGGGCCTCGCTCCCGATCTCACCTGGCTGTTCATCGCGCGGATCTGGAGCGGCATCGCCACCGGCAACATCGCCGTGGCGCAGGCCTACATCGCCGACGTCACCACCCCCGAGAAGCGCGCCCGCGGCATGGCCATCATCGGCATCGCGTTCGGGCTGGGGTTCATCTTTGGCCCGTTCATCGGCGGCGAGCTGTCCCGCTTCGCGATCCAGGGGCGGCCGGGCATGCTGCCGCCGCTGGTGGCCGCGGGGCTCTCGACCATCAACCTGCTCCTGGCGCTGCGGACCCTGCCGGAGTCGCTGCCGCCAGAGCGGCGCGGCGTCTCGGTCCGGCGGGCGTCGCCGATCGACCTGCACGCTTTCCGGCAGGCGGTGTCGGTGCCGGGGATCGGCGCGGCGGTCGCCATCAACTTCATGTCGTTCCTCTGGTTCTCCGGGATGGAGCAGACGTTCCGGCTGTTCACGGCGGATCGCTTCTCGATGTCGGACGCGGCCACCGGCCGCATCTTCGGCCTGGTGGGGATCGTCAGCGCGACGGTGCAGGGGGCGATCGTTCCGCGGCTGGTTCCGCGCGCCGGTGAAGCGCGGCTGGTGCGCGCGGGGCTGGTCGTCCAGTGCGTCGCTTTCGCGCTGCTCGGGATGTCTCCGGCGCTGGGAGGCGCCTCGCTCGCGGCGCTCTGGACGTCGGCCGGGCTCATCGCGCTGGGCAGCGGGCTGCAGGGGCCGACGCTGCCCGCCTACGTGTCGCGGCGCGCGGCGGGCACGGCGCAGGGAACCACGCTGGGCGCCATGCAATCCGCCAGCGCCCTGGCCCGGTCGGTGGGCCCGCTGGTCGGCGGCGCGCTCTACGCCGCCCTCAACCCACGCGCCCCGTACCTGATTGGCGCGGTCGGATTCGGTCTGGCGGCCCTGCTGGCGCTGTCGCGCCTGCGCTGAGCTCAGCCCGCCCGTTGCGGGCCGGTCTTGCGCTTCTCGGGCTGGGGCGTCGACTCCGAGCCGTGCACGCAGACGCGGTTGCGGCCGGTGCGCTTGGCTTCGTAGAGCGCCTTGTCGGCGGCGGCCAGGAACGAGGCGTGATCGTTGACGCCGCTCTCGGGCACGGCCGCGACCCCCAGGCTGATCGTGACGGGGATGTCCTTGCCGCCGAACGTGAACTTGCGCTGCTCGACCGACGCGCGCAGGCGCTCGGCCACGACGAGGGCGCCCTTCTGGTCCGAGCCGCGGCAGAGGACGGTGAACTCTTCGCCGCCGAAGCGGGCCAGCACGTCCTCGGTGCGCAGCGATCCGGCCATCAGCTGCGACAGCTCGGACAGCACGAAGTCGCCCGCCGGGTGGCCGTGCGTGTCGTTGATCTTCTTGAAGTGATCGATGTCGAGAAAGATCAGGGCCAGCGGGCCGCCGTGCCGCGAGGCGAAGGCGAACTCCTTCTCCAGGTAGTCGGTGAAGTACTTCTTGTTGAAGACCTTGGTCAGCCCGTCGCGCAGCGCCGACTCGTACATCTGGCGCTGGAACACTTCGTCCAGGTAGTCGTGGTAGGTGAACTTGAGGATGGTGGTCGAGCCCACCATGACCTTGTCGCCGTCGTTCAGCTCCTTGCGGTCGATCTTGATGCCGTTGACGTAGGTGCCGTTGGTCGACCCGAGGTCGGCCACCAGGATCTTCTCGCCATTGCGCTCGAACGCGCAGTGCTCGCGCGAGACGCCCTCGTCGTTCAGCCGGACCTGCACCTTGGTGCCGCGCCCCACCACCGTGCGCTCTTTCTGCAGCTTGAACATCTCGCCCGCGCTGACGCCCGCCAGCACCACCAGATAGGCGAGGTTACGTTTCTGCTCACCCCCCTCGGGCGGAACGGCCGGCTTGGTCGCCGTCGTGTCCTTCGAGGCGGGTTTGGGCCGCTCGGCCTTGGGCTTCGGCCCCTCGTTCGCGCTCATCCCCCCCGATCATCATAGAACGAAGGAGCAATTTTTCATAACCGCTCGCGGCGCCCGCGGGCGTCCACGCGCCACCGCAGCGTCCCCTTGCTCTCCGGACCATCCGGCATCCGGATGCGCAGGGCCTCGGCCTTCTTCAGGGCCGGGTGGCGCGGCCGCCCCGTCAGCTCGGCGGCCACCGCCGACAGAATCGGCTCATGGGCCACCAGCGCCACCGATGACACCGCCTCCGGATCGCGGGCCGCCGATGTAAGGAACGCGACCACATGTGAAACGGGCGCCTCCGGGATGAGGGCGTCGGTGACCAGGATGCGGTGGCGGTAGTCGACCAGCGACGCCACGATCTCGGCGGTCTGGACCGCCCGCACCAGCGGGCTGGTCACCATGAGCGTGAAGTCGACCCCCCGGCGGGCCAGCCCCCTGCCCATCCGGCGGGCGTCCTGCCGCCCGCGCGCCGTCAGCGCCCGCGCCTCGTCGCGGGGCGCGTCGTCGCCAGCCTCGGCGTGCCGGATCAGGGTGATCCGCATCGAGCGGCCGTTCCGGTCACCCGTGCTCGGGCGAGGGGGCGGTCCCCGTGTCGCCAGGGCCGGACGGCGCCGCTTCGGAGGGCGGCGACGGGACGGCCACGGCGTCGGGGCCGGGCGGGCTCTCGTCGTCCGAGGACGCGTCGGTCATGGCCGGGGGCGCCGGCGGCCCCGCGACCGCCGCCACCTGCTCGGCCGAGACGGTCGGGGCCGGGGCGGCCGGGACGGGCGCCGGGCCCGGGTCGATCCCCGCCTTCTTCAGGGCCGCCAGGAAATGGTCGCGCTCGGCGATGGCGGTCATCAGCCGCTGTCGCATGATGTCGTTGTTCTGCTTGAGGCGGCTGATCTCGGACAGGTCGCGCTGGCGCGTGGAATCGACCTTGGAGGCCCGGGCGAAGGCCTTCAGGAACTCGGCCTGCCCCAGGTCGACGATCCCGGAGGCGCGGTACTTGCCGACCTCGACCTTCTCCAGGTACCCCTCGGCGGCCAGCCCCAGCAGGGCTTTCGAGACCTGAGGTTCGCCGGCGCCGATGGCCAGCGCCACGTCGACCGGCGTGAAGGCCTCGCCCGACGTGGCGAGCCGCTTGAGCTCGTCGTAGAGCTCCTGCCGGTCGACCTTGGCTCCCGCGTCCCCGCCGCCGAAGGTGCTCTTGCTGCTGGTGTGGCTCCGCTTGAGGCTCATCCTCGTCGTCTCCTGTTGAGGTCGCTGCCGGGGTCCGGGGTTATAACCTAAAACCCAATTTGAAGGGCGGTACGGACCCGCTCTGCGCTGGGGGCCGTCTGGCCGTCAGTTGTGAGATGGCTGAACTCGACCTGGGCCTTCACCCGATGGCCCCGGATGTAGGCGGAGACCCCGCCGGTCTGCTCATTTTCGTAGCTTCCGGCCAGCGCGCGCTGCTCGGGCGTCGCGCCGTAGAGGGGCAGGTCGGTGTGCGAGACGCGCGCGGCGATCTGCAGGCGCTGCGGCAAGATGAAGTAGCTCGCCTGGACGTACCCGCCCCAGTACGTGCGGTTCGGGCCCGCGATGCCGGGATCCTCGAGCCGTCCGAACCACTCTGCCTGCAGGGCGGCCCCGCGCCAGATCGCCCGCAGATCGACGCCCCCCTGCCAGACCGCGACGTTGTCCGTGCGCCCGTCGCCGTCCAGGTCCAGCGGAGCCGTGGGGTTGGCCGTGCGCGCGCGGATGTCGGTCGGCACGAGGTTGTAGTACCCGGAGGCGCCCACCGACAGGCGCGGCCGGCGGTGCCCCTCGATGTCCCCCTCCGTGACCGGCATCGTGCCGAACGGGGTGGCCACGATCCGAACGGCATACGCCAGGTCGAGGTTGTCGTTGGGTTGGTTGGCGCCCGAGCCGTTCAACAGGCCGACCTGGACCGTCAGTCGGCCCGGCAGCGGCCGGCCCACCAGCATCGCGCCCAGGTCGCGCTCCAGCGAGAACTCGACGGTGGGCGGGGCCAGCTCGACCAGCTCCAGCTCCGCCCGCCAGTACTGGCGTTGCAGGCCGTAGGGGACCTTGAACTGGCCGGCTTCCAGCGCGATCACGCGATACGGCTGCCAGACGACGTAGGCGTCCTGCAGCAGGTTCGCCTGCGCCGGGTCCAGCTGCAGGCGGTACTGGAAGAACGGCCCACCCACGTGCCCCTCGAAGATCACCTCCGCGCGGCCCAGCGAAAACTCCGACAGGTCCGGGGGAGCCGGATCGGCCGGGCCCCTGCCGGCGATCTGGCCCGTATAGATGGCCTGGATCCGCAGCAGCGGCCGCAGATAGAAGCCGTTGTCGGGCGAGCGGATCTCGACCCCGTCGTCCTTGAACCGGATGACCGACGTCTCCGGCTGCTGCGCCTCGCGGTCGGCGCCCGCCTGGCGCTCGGCCTCGGCCTGGCGCGCCTCGAGCTGGTCGAACCGGCGGCGCAGATCGTCGGTGTTCGCGTTCGCCCGCTCCAGCTCCTGCACCTGGCGGCGCAGCTCGAGCACCTGGGCCTCGGCGTCCTGCGCGGCCTTCTGCGCCGCGGCGGCCTGGGTCTCGGCCGGCGAGGCCGCCGAGGGTGGCGGAGCGGCGTCCTCGTTCGCGGCCCCTGCGCTCCGCGCCGCCAGGGCCGTCCCCAGCAGCGCGATCGCCGTCGCCGCCCGGAAGCAGCTCAACGTCGCTTGCGCCGCTTGGGTGGGTTCGCGCGCCCCTCGGCCGGCCCGTCCGCCGGGGCCAGAGTGGGAATCTCCCAGAGCCGGAGGCTGTCCGGATCGCGCCGGTATCGCCGCAGCAGGCCGATGAGCAGCGCGATCCCCGCCAACACCGAGATGATGCCGATGTACTGCGACGTCGAGAGGTGGAGGTCGTGCGTGAACGGGACCCGGTAGACGCCGCGGTCCTCGTCGGCGCGGAAGATCTCGATGATCGGCCGCATGATCCCGTAGCCAAACACCCAGCCCAGGAAGACCTGGCCCGAGAACCGGCGGTGGTGGCGCAGCCAGACCAGCAGGCCGAACAGCGCCAGCCCGACCAGAGATTCGTAAAGCTGCGTCGGGTGAATGGGGTAAGACGCCGTGGCCGTGGAGGGCAGGCCCAGGTTGCTGACGTGGTCTTGCCAGGCGGGGCTGCCGTGCGGCGCCAGCGGGTTCGGTCCGGGGAACCGCACCGCCCAGGGCAGGTTCGTGCGCGACCCGTAGTCGCAGCCGAACAGGAAGCAGCCGATGCGCGTGATGCCGGTTCCCAGGACGACCGACGGCGCCGAGACGTCCGCCCACTTGAGCAGGGGGATCCCGCGCTTCCGGCAGCCGTACCAGCTGGCCAGGAAGCCGCCGATCATGCCGCCGTAGGCGACCATCCCGCCCCGGTTGATGAGCGGAAAATCCCAGACCGTGGCTTCCGGCGTGGTCAGCCACCAGAGCACGCGCGACCCGATGATCGACCAGACCGCCGTCCACATGTAGATGGTGCCGGCCGCCTGCTGGTCGATGAGGTCCTGCTTGGCGAACCGCATCGCCAGGAACCAGCCGACCACCAGCGACGTCCCCAGCATCACGCCGTACGCGTAGATGGGCACCGGCGTCCACGGCTGAGCGAACCCGGCCGCGCTGGGTACCCAGGCGCCGGACTTCAGCCCGACGATCAGCTCGGCCCCCAGCAGCAGGTAGAGCGGCGTCGACGACAGCGGCCGCGCCGGATCGCGCCGCCGCAGCCACATGTCCCGGACGAAGATCCCCGCGGCCACCAGCAGCGCGAGGACGAACAGCAGCTTGGACGGG
>DATJWP010000099.1:0-51756 GCA_035578045.1 Polyangia bacterium
GGCGGCGAACAAGTCCAAGCGCCTGCTGGTCTTCTGCACCATGGGCACCTACCCGCCGCTGTGGACGCCCACCGGAATCTCGGGCGAGACGATCAACACCTGGAGCGCGATGACCCAGCCGCTGTCGGCGGTGGCCAGCAACATCGTGCTGGTCGAGGGGATGCCCAGCGGCAACCCCAGCGACGGCCACGGGTCGTCGGACAGCCTGACCGGCCAGGGCTTCGGCTATTACGGGCAGGGCGTGGTGAAGATCTCCGTCGACCAGTTCGTCGCCAACAACCTGGTCAAGTCGGGCGTGAACCGCCCGATCGCTTCGCTGCTGCTGGGCGCGAACACCAACTCGAGCGGCGGCGTGACCCAGTTCTACGGCGGCGCCAACGGCGGCAACCTGCCCACCATCGGCTCGCCGCTGTCGGCGTACACGACGGTCTTCGGCAGCGCGGCGTCGTCCAGCTCCAGCTCCAGCACGGGGAGCGGTGGCGCGTCCGGTACCGGCGGCGGGTCCGGCTCCGGAGCCGCGGCGGCGATGGCGCTCTACAACCGTCGCAAGAGCATCCTCGACAACATCACCAGCGAGATCAACACGCTGGAGGGGACGCTGGGCAGCAACGAGAAGGCCAAGCTGGACGCGCACCTCGACTCGATCCGGCAGCTCGAGAACAAGCTGCAGCAGACCTCCGGGATCGGGAGCGGCGGCAGCAGCGGGAGCGGCAGCAGCGGTGGTGGCGGCGGCGGCGTGGTCAACTGCACGCCGCCCAGCAAGCCGGGCGCCGACAGCACCTTCCAGTACATGAGCGACATGGACGCGCTGGCCGCCAACCTGGTCCACCAGCAGATCATCGTGAGCGCGTTCGCCTGCGACATCACGCGCGTCGCCTGTCTGGAGTACGGCAACGATCAGAAGCTGATGGTCAACGCCACCGGCCTGCCGTACGACGATCAGCACGGCGGCTACATTCACAGCGGCGCGGCGTCGAACTACGCCAACCTGGTCAAGTTCGAGGCTTACCTGGCCACGCAGTTCGCCAACATCATCAACGCGCTCAAGGCCGTGCCCGATCCGCTGGGGTCCAGCGGCCAGACGCTGTTCGACAACACGCTCATGCTCTGGGCGCGCGACATGGGCGACGCCCAGAACCACAACCAGCAGTCGATGCGCTTCGTCCTGGCCAGCGGCAACGGCGGCTACCTGAAGACGGCCTCGGGCGGCCGCTACGTGAAGTCGACCGAGCGCCACGAGCGCATCCTGCTGAACGCCTGCGAGGCGATGGGCATCAGCAGCTACGCCGGCTTCGGCGACCCGATGCTGTCCGCGAAGTCGCCGTTGCCCAACATCGCGGCCTGAGAGAGGGCCTCGGGCCTCAGGAAGAGCTCAGCAGATCGCGGGCCTCGCGCCAGAGGCGCGCGACGACGTCGGCGGCAGGCTCCGCGCGCGCGAGGCGGGCGGATTGGCCGGCCCAGGCTTGCATGCGATCGATGTCGTCCTCCTTTTGCGCCCGGGCCCGCATGGCGGCCGTGAGCCCGCGCTGCACGGGGTAGGGTGCGGGGGGCGGGGCGCCGGGGGACGCGGCGGCCAGCGCGTAGCGGGTGGCCAGGCTGCGTCCGGGCTTTCCACGCTGTTCTGCCTCAGAGCGCGCTTTTCAGCAGAGCCACGATCTCGTCGGCGGGCGATCGCGTCCCGATCTCGGGCAGCAGGCGGCGGCCGAGCTCGCGCAGGCGCGGGTCGGCCGGGGCGCGCGCCGCGCAGGCCAGGGCCAGCGCCAGCGGCACGTCCAGCGCCGCGCCCTGGGTCAGGCGGTCCCGGTAGGCCGCGTCGAAGTCGGGCGGCAGCCGCAGCGACCAGTTCTCCGGGCTGACGACGCCCGGGCGGTTGTACACGTCCTCCAGCCCGAACAGATCGGCGAAGAAGACCGAGATGCGGCGGGCCCGGCTGGTGAAGAGCTCGGCGAACATCCCCTGACACATGTGGCGCGGGTCGGCCGCCAGCCACTGCGCCAGCCGCGGGCGCATGACCTCGATCGGCATCAAGCGCTCCGCCAGGTGGGCCGCCCACGCGGCGCCCGCGGCGGTCCCCTGCCGCTGGCGGGCCAGCGCCCAGATGGGCGGCGTGTCGTGGTTGCCGACCATCAGCCAGTCGTCGGGCGCCGCGTTCTCGGTGCGGTACACGTCGTCGGGACGCGCCAGGTCGGCCTTCTGCGTGACCCGGAAACGACCCAGGCCGTGCCGCTCCATCACCCGGCGCAGCGGGTAGGGCCAGGTCGACAGCACCTCGCAGATCACATCCGAGACGCTGCGGCCCGCCGCGCGAACCCGCGCCATCATGGCGTCGAAAAGGACTCCGTAGCGGTCGACCTGCTCGTCGCGCAGCGCGCGCACCCACTCGTCGGCGTAGCGCGCGATGCCCGGATCGGCGGACAGCTGCGCGCGCGCCGGGATGGTGAACCGCGCCAGCCCCGGGTGATCGGGCAGGTCGGGCGACTCGAACAGCCGCGCGCCGCGGCCGACCGCCGCGTCCGGGTCGGGGTCGTCGGCGCGATACACCCACGGACAGACCAGTCCGTGCGGGTGGTCGATCCGGATCCCGTCGAAGTCGTCCAGCATCCGCCCGACCCGCCCCAGCACCAGATCCAGGACCGGGCCGGGCCGACCGCCCTCCGCGCGGTAGCGATCCGGGTCGAGCACGGGATAGCCCCAGGCCTGCCCGGCGGGGTTGGTGCGGCTGGGCGGGGCGCCCATCAGGTAGTCGGTCCGGAACAGCGCCCGCCGGCTCCAGACGTCGCGGTGCGAGAAGCCGATCTGCAGATCGCCCAGCAGCACCACCGGCTGCGGGCCGCCCGCCGCCGCCCGCAGCGCGCGGTGCTGCTCGGCCAGCAGGAACTGGCCGAACAGGTGGCGCTCGATCTCGACGGCGCGCGCCGCCCGAACGGCGGCCCGTCGCGCGCCCGTGCTCGCCGCAGGCGCCAGGTAGAGCTCGCGATCGATCGCCGGCCAGCGCCGCCATTCGTCGGTGCCGTGCTCGGCGGCCAGCGCTTCGAAGTCGCCGTCGTACGCCAGCGCCGGGCCGGCCGTCGCGCCGTAAGCCGCGAACCGCGCCTCCAGCGCGGGGTGCTGCCCGCGCCCGGATCGAAATCGATCGTGAAGCCGCGCGAGGAGGTCGCGCGTGGCGCGCCAGGCGTAGGCTTGCCGCACGCGATCGGGCGGGCCCTCGGGCCGCGCGGCGACCGCGGCGGCGAGCAACCCGCCGGCCAGCGCACGCCAGTCCGGATCGTCGCCCGCCTCGAGCGTGCCCAGCGCGATCGACGACGGGCTCCGCGTCCACTGCGCGCCGTCGTAGGGCGACGGGTTCACCAGGCTGGTGTCCCCCTGCGGGCCCAGCTGCAAGCCGTCGAATCCAAGTTCTCGGATGAACCGCAGCAGCGCCCGTGCGCCACGGCCGTACGGCGAGCCACGTCCCAGGTCCTCGTCAGGATCCGACGGAAAGCTCTGGTCGTGGATGGCCAGCACCAGACGCTGGATCCCCAGCGCGGTCAGTCCTTCTCGGATCGCGGCGGTCGTCGCAGAGCTGATCCCCTCACTCTACATGGCGCTTGAAAACCAAGCGGCCGAACCTAGTTTGACGCCGTGCCTGAGGCGGGAAGTCTTCGCGCGTTGGATGGCCGGCGTCGCGTCGTGATCAGCGACGTGCGCCCGGCGGTGGACGGCGGGCGCTACCCGGTCAAGCGCGTGGTGGGCGATCCGGTCACCGTCGAGGCCGATCTGCTGGTCGACGGCCACGATCGCCTCGCGGGCGCGCTGCTCTATCGGCTCCGTGGCGAGCCGGCCTGGCGTGAGGTGCCGCTGGAGCCGGTCGAGAACGACCGCTGGCGCGCCATGTTCGTGCCCGACGCGATCGGCGCCTGGGAGGTGGCGGTCACCGGCTGGGTCGACGGGTACGCGACCTGGGCGCACGGGCTGCGCCGCAAGCTGGAGGCGAACCAGGACGTCGAGCTGGAGCTGGAAGGGGGCGCGGCGCTGTTCGCCGCGGCGGCCGCGCGAGCGGGCCGCGGACAGGCGTCGGATCGCCTGATGACCCTGGCGGTGGCGCTCCGCACGCCGGGGGATGCTCGGGCGCGCGCGGGCGCCGCGCTGGCCGGCGACGCCGCGTCGCTGATGCGCGCGCACCCGGACCGCGGGGCCGCGACGGTGCAGGAGCCGCCGCTGCCGCTGACGGTCGACCCGCCCCTGGCGGCGTTCAGCGCCTGGTACGAGATGTTCCCGCGCTCGTCCGGCGCCGAGGGCAAGCACGGGACGCTGCGCGACGCCGAGGCGCGCCTCGACGACATCGCCGACATGGGTTTCGACGTCGTGTATCTCCCCCCGATCCACCCGATCGGCCGCACCCACCGCAAGGGGCGCGACAACAGCCTGGTGGCGCAGCCGAGCGATCCGGGCAGCCCGTGGGCGATCGGCGGCGCCGAGGGGGGCCACAAGTCGGTCCACCCCCAGCTGGGGACCGTCGAGGACGTGCGGCACTTGGCCGCCGCGGCCCGCGCGCGCGGCCTGGAGCTGGCGCTGGACATCGCGTTCCAGACCTCGCCCGACCACCCTTATGTGAAGGAGCACCCCGAGTGGTTCGTTCACCGGGCCGACGGGTCGGTGCAGTTCGCCGAGAACCCGCCCAAGCGGTACGAGGACATCTACCCGTTCGACTTCGCGGGGCCGGCCTGGGAGAGCCTGTGGAACGAGCTGCGCAGCGTGTTCCTGCACTGGATCGCGCAGGGCGTGCGGGTGTTCCGGGTCGACAACCCCCACACCAAGCCGATCCCCTTCTGGCACTGGTGCATCCAGAGCATCAAGGCCGATCACCCCGAGGTGATCTTCCTGGCCGAGGCGTTCACACGGCCCAAGCTGATGGCGGTGCTGGCCAAGGCCGGCTTCTCTCAGTCGTACACGTACTTCACCTGGCGGACCAGCAAGTGGGAGCTGACCGAGTACATCCGGTCGATCGTCGACACCGACGTGAAAGAGTACTTCCGCCCGAACTTCTGGCCCAACACGCCGGACATCCTTCCCGAGCACCTGCAGTACGGCGGTCGCGCCATGTTCATCACGCGGGCCGCGCTGGCGGCGACGCTCTCGTCGAGCTGGGGGATCTACGGGCCCGCCTTCGAGCTCATGGAGCACGTGGCGCGGCCGGGGAGCGAGGAGTACGCCAGCAACGAGAAGTACCAGCTGCGCGCCTGGGACCAGAGCAGCCGTGACAGCCTGCGGCCGATCATCAAGCGGCTGAACCAGATCCGCCGCGAGAACCCCGCGCTCGAGCGGGTGACCGGCACGTCGTTCCACCGCACCGACAACGAGATGCTGATCTGCTACAGCCGGCGCAGCGCCGACGGCGACAGCCGGCTGCTGGTGGTGGTGAACCTGGACCCGCACAACACCCAGAGCGGCTGGCTGGATCTGGATCTGTACGCGCTGGGGATCGGCGCGGACGAGGGGTTCCAGGCGCACGATCTGATCGGCGATGGGCGCTACCTCTGGCGGGGGGCGCGGAACTTCGTCAGCCTGGACCCGCGGGCCATGCCGGCGCAGATCTTCCGGCTGCGGCGCCACATGCGCACCGAGACCAGCTTCGAGTACTACCTATGAACCCGCAGTGGCTCGACATGCTGGAGGGCGCGCGGCGGCAGGCGACGGCGGCGCGCCTGATCGCCTACGCGAACCAGCGCCGCTGGTTCCGGGGCAAGAGCCTGAAGATCACCGAGCGCCACGTGGTCGACGAGATCCCGCTGGACGGCGCGACGCTGGCCGACGCGGCCAACGTGCTGCTGATCGTCGAGGTGCACTACGAGACGGCCGGGCCCGACCTGTACATCGTGCCGCTGGCCCGGGCGGCTCCCGACGCGCTCCCCGCGCTGCGCGCCGAGCGGCCCGAGGCCCTGATCGACGGAGACGAGGACGGCCTGGTCGACGGGTTGGCGACCGGCAGCGCCGCGGCGGCGTTCTTCGATCTGGCCCACACGGGCGGAACGCGCCGGGGGCGCCACGGCCAGCTGGTGGGGGAGCGTTCCGAGCTGTTCTCGCGCGCGGTCCCGGCGGCGGGCGCGGCCGCGCTGGGGCTGCGGGTGGCCGGGGTCGAGCAGACGAACTCGACGGTGATCTTCGGCGACCGCGCCATCCTGAAAGCCTACCGGCAGCTCACGGTCGGCCCCAACCCGGAGCTGGAGATGGGGCGGTACCTGGGGCAGGCCTGCGACCCGCCCTGCGCGCCGCGCGTGCTGGGCGCCCTCACCTACCGGGGCGACGACGGACGGAGCTGCAGCGTGGCCGTCATTCACGAGCTGGTCGCCAACCGCGGCGACGCCTGGGCGCTGGCGCAGCGCGAGCTGAAGAGCGGGCAGCCGGGGCGGTTCGCCTCCCTGGCCCGGCTGCTGGGGCAGCGGACCGCGGAGCTGCACCTGGCCCTGGCCGGCCGGCGCGGCGCCGTTGTCGACGCGGGAGCGGACTTCGCCGCCGAGCCGCTGACCGCAGGCGACCGGCGGCTGCTGGCCGATCGCACGCGGCACATGCTCGACCACACCCTGACGGCGCTGTCCGGCGCGGGCGCCTCGAAGCTCCCGGCCGGCGCGCGGGCGCTGGCCGAGCGGCTTCTGGCGCCGGACGGGCGCGCCACCATCGAGCGCCTGCTCGCCGATTTTCGTGACCTGCCGCTCGAGGCGGTCAAGACGCGCACGCACGGCGATCTTCACCTGGGCCAGGTGCTGGCGGTGGCGCGCGCCAACCCGAACGGGGCCGGCGACGGAGCGATCGACGACTTCGTGATCATCGACTTCGAGGGGGAACCGGCGCGGCCCCTGCATGAGCGCCGGGCCAAGGGATCGCCCCTGCGCGACGTGATGGGGATGGTGCGCTCGTTCGACTACGCGCCGGCGGCTGCCCAGGTCCCGGGTCGGGCCTGGACGCGGCAGGTGACCGACGCCTATCTGGACGCCTACCTGGACGAGACCCGCGACGCGCCGTTCATCCCGCGCGACCGCGCGCAGCTCGATCGGCTGCTGCGCTACTACGAGCTGGAGAAGGTCGTCTACGAGATCGGCTACGAGCTGAACAACCGCCCGCCCTGGGTGGAGATCCCGCTGCGCGGGCTGCTGGCACTGGCCGGACTGGAAAGTGACACATGAGCGAACGAGACGTCATCCTGGGCCCCGTCGATCTGCACCTGCTCGGCGAGGGGACGCACGCCCGCCTGTTCGAGAAGATGGGCGCGCAGCCGACCACGCGCGACGGCAAGGCCGGGACGCAGTTCTCGGTCTGGGCGCCCAACGCCGAGACGGTCGACGTCATCGGCGACTGGAACGGCTGGCGGGCCGGCGAGACGCCGATGCGTTCGCTGGGATCCTCGGGCGTCTGGCAGACGTTCGCGCCCGGCGTGAAGCCGGGGCAGCGCTACAAGCTGCACATCCGGTCGCGGCACGACGGCTACACCGTCGACAAGGCCGATCCGTTCGCGTTCGCCACCGAGCTGCCGCCGGCCAAGGCCTCGGTCGTCGCCGCGCTGGATCACGACTGGAAGGACGGCGACTGGATGCAGGCGCGGCGCGATCGAAACGGGCTGGGCGCCCCGGTCGCCGCCTACGAGGTCCACCTGGGCTCGTGGATGCGCAGCCCGGAGCACCCGGAGCTGGTGCTGAGCTACCGCGAGCTGGCGCCGCGCCTCACCGAGCACGTGCGCCGCACCGGCTTCACCCACGTCGAGCTGATGCCGGTGATGGAGCACCCGTTCTATGGGTCGTGGGGCTACCAGGTCACGTCGTTCTTCGCGCCCAGCTCGCGCTACGGCAGCCCGGAAGACTTCATGTACCTGGTCGACATGCTCCATCAGAACGGCATCGGGGTGATCCTCGACTGGACGCCGGCCCACTTCCCGACCGACGAGCACGGCCTGATCTACTTCGACGGGACGCACCTCTACGAGCACGCCGACCCCCGGCGCGGCCTGCACGCCGAGTGGGGGAGCGCGGTCTTCAACTACGGGCGCAACGAGGTGCGCTCCTTCCTGCTGTCGAACGGGGTCTTCTGGCTCGAGCGCTACCACATCGACGGGCTGCGCGTCGACGCGGTGGCCTCGATGCTGTACCTGGATTACGGCCGCAAGGCCGGGCAGTGGATCCCCAACGAGTACGGCGGCAACGAGGACCTGTCGGCGGTCGACTTCCTGAAGACCTTCAACGCCACCGTCTACCGCGAGCACCCGGACACGCAGACCATCGCCGAGGAGTCGACCGCCTGGCCGATGGTCTCGCGGCCCACGTACCTGGGCGGGCTGGGCTTCGGCCTCAAGTGGGACATGGGCTGGATGCACGACACGCTCAGCTACTTCGCCGACGATCCGGTCTACCGGCGCTACCACCACAACAAGCTGACGTTTCGCGGGCTCTACATGTTCAGCGAGAACTTCCTGCTGCCGCTCTCGCACGACGAGGTCGTGTACGGCAAGCACTCGCTGCTCGAGAAGATGCCGGGAGACGACTGGCAGAAGTTCGCGAACCTGCGCCTGCTCTACTCGTACATGTGGGCGCAGCCGGGCAAGAAGCTGCTGTTCATGGGGGGCGAGTTCGCCCAGCGCAACGAGTGGAACCACGACGTCAGCCTGGACTGGCACCTGCTGCAGCAGGGGCTGGCGCACGGGCAGGTGCAGCTGCTGGTGGGCGAGCTCAACCGCCTCTACCGCAGCGAGCCTGCCCTGCACCTGCACGACGCCGATTCGCGAGGCTTCGAGTGGATCACCGCCGACGACATCGAGAACAGCGTCTACGTGTTCCTGCGCAAGGGCGACGAGCACGATCCGCCGATCCTCTGCGCGTTCAACTGCACGCCGGTCCCCCGCTTCAACTACCGCGTCGGCGTGCCCGACGAGGGGATCTGGACGGAGATCCTCAACAGCGACGCGGCCGCGTTCGGGGGGAGCAACCACGGCAACGTCGGCGGCGTCGCGGCCACGCCCATCCGCGCCCACGGCCGCCCCTACTCGCTGAATCTGACGCTGCCGCCCCTGGGTGCGCTCTACCTCAAGCCGAGCAACGCGCGCTGATCAGCCCGGCGTGCCGGTCCAGCCGGGGGGAAGGCGCCGGGCCGCCCGCAGCGCCTCGGGCGGCATCACGCCGACGGAGATCGACAGCGAGTCCTCGGCGCACTTGACCAGGTGCCACCAGGTCGACGGGATGTACAGGCAATCCCCGGCGATGAGGCGGCTCGAGTAGATCGGTGACTTCTCCCGGCGCACGCAGGTGAAGTCCAGCCGATCGCCGAGCACGGTGTCGCGCGCCACGGTGTTGGCGCGGAAGTAGTAGTCCTTCACGCCCGCCGTCTGCGCGATGAACACGTCTTCGAAGTCGTAGTGCCAGCCGTAGCTGTTGGTGCCGCCGGGGGTCGCGTAGAGCTGCACGTGGACCTCGCCGGGCAGCGCGGCCGCGAACCCCTCGGCGACGGCTCGCAAGCCGGGATCGTGACGTTCGGCGCCCCGCACCACCACGCTGATCCCGGCCTGCATCAGCGCGCGGACCTCGGCCACCGAGCGGGGGCGCGGCACCTCTTGAAGACGCCCGCCTGTGACCGTCATCACGTCCAGCGGCTCCGGACTGCCCAGGACGCGGTCGATCGTGTCCCAGTCGAGCACCGGAATGGCAGCCCGGGCCGCGGCCGGGCGCGCGAACGGGGCGCGCTGAAAGTGCGTCCGCCGGAACCAGTCGAGGTCATCGGGCGCCAGCCAGTCGGTCAGCAAAGGGAATTCCCGGGGTCTCTCGACGATTGATGAACGGCGATTAGGTTGGCCTCGAAGGGAATCGATGGAATCGACGCTGCAAGCGACGCCTCGCGCAGACGCGCCCCGGGTCCCCCTGGGCGACGCGCCGCGGGCGGACGCGCCGCGGGCGGACGCGCCGCGGGCGACCGATCGCTGGCCCGTCCTGCACCAGCGCTGGCGCGACCTGCTGTTCCTGCACCAGCCGGTCCCTGTCGAGCTGCTGCGCCCGCTGGTGCCCCAGCCGCTGTCGATCGAGACCTTCGATGGTCGCGGCTGGGCGACCCTGATCCCGTTCGCGATACGCGACAGCCGCCCGTTCGGCGCGCCCGAGGCGCTGGGGATGAGCTTCCTCGAGACGAACCTGCGCACGTACGTGCGCTCGCCCGATGGAGAACCAGGGGTCTTCTTCTTCTCGCTCGAAGCATCGTCGTGGCTGGCCGTGGCCGGCGCGCGCGCCGCTTACGCGCTGCCGTATTTTCCCGCCCGGATGGTATGCCGCAAGCTGGACAGCGGCACCACGATCTCTTACCGGTCCGTGCGCCGGGGCGGCGGGGCCGGGGCCGGGGCCGAGCTGGAGACGACCTGGCAGATCGGATCGCTCATCGGCCAGCCGTCGCCGGGCACGCTGGACCATTTCCTGATCGAGCGCTACGTCCTGTTCGCCCACCGGCGCGGCCGGCTGCTGCGCGCTCAGGTCCGCCACCGCCCATATCCGATCTGTCACGCGCTGGTCGAGTCCGTGCGTGAGACCCTGTTCGCGCGCGCGGGACTCCCGGCGCTCCCCACCCCACCGCCCCTGGCCCACTTCTCCCCCGGCGTCGACGTCGACATCTTCTGGCGCCGCGCCCTGACCTAGCGTCCTGGGGTCCCGGCGTTTTACTCTCGGGCCTTCGCGAGGCGGCGGTTGGTGAAGCGGGCGTTGCCCAGACCCGTGCCGATCGTGAGCACGCCCCAGTGGTCGATGTCTTGCACTTGGGCGAGGTCGCTCAGGCCGTGGACGACGGCGTCGTTGTGCATGACGACGACCGCGCGCTGGCCGTCGATCTTCGGCGTCAGCTCCTGCAGGCGCACCGGCAAGTCGAAGCGGCTGCTCTCCCAGTTGCCGGGGAGGTTCTGGCCGCCCCGCTCGATGTGTCCGTCCGCCGCGATGATCCCCGGGCAGCCGACCCCGATGAATGGCGCCAGCTTGGCCTGCTGCTTGGCGGCGTGCCGGATCAGCCGCTCGAGCATGGCCCCGATCCGCTCGACTGCCTGGTCGCGGGTCGGCCTGCTCTTCTCGTCGGCGTAGCGCCACAGCTCCAGCTCGTCGACGGTGCCGACCGCGATCTCGCCGGACTTCTTGACGGTCTTCCAGGGGCGGAGCGCGACCAGGCCGGCCCGCAGGTTCGACCCGCCGATGTCGACCGCCAGGATCGCGTCGTGCCCGTCCAGCATCCCCGCCGGCGCCAGGTGGATCGCGCCCAGCAGGCCGGCTTCGTCGGGGTGGTTCTGCACCGGGACGAGATCGATCTTGTGTCCGGCCTCCTTGAGCAGCACCGACGCTCGGCCGATCGTGACCTCGCCGACCCGGCTGGACCGCAGCCCGCCCCCCACCACGATCCGCTCCGTGTCCTTCCAGGCCTTCAGCCTGAGAAAGCGGGTGATCACCGTCGACAGCTCGGAGGCGAACTCCTCGATGGCGCCGTGGATCACCCCCGCGGCTTCGGGCTCGCCCTCGGCCAGCAGCTTGTCCATCTTCTTCTTGGGCAGCTCCTCGGTCGGCGTCTCGCCCAGCGGATCCTCCCGGGCGACGTCCCGCACCCGCTCCCGCGATTCGTCCAGGATCGCGCGGAAGGCGCGGTTGCTGGCCCGATCGCCCACGAACCCTTCGCCGTCGCGCAGCTCGGCGTTGTACGCGTCGACGGTGACGACCTGCAGGTCGGCCGCCCCGTGCGCGACGGAGATGGTGGCGGGTGCGCTCACCTCAGTGCATCGAGTGCTTGAGCGTGCTCAGCGAGCGGTGCGTCCGCTCCTGCGCCGGAAGCACGTCCGCCTCGATCAGCGCCCGGGAGGCCGGATCCAGCTTGTCGATGTCCCCCTTGTAGAGGCGCAGGCCGCGATCCTCGCCCTCTTCCAGCGCGGCGATGGCCGCCTTCTCGCCGAACACCTTGGCGCCGCCCTCCACCAGCTTGGCGAAGGCTCCCCAGGCGCCGGAGCGGTCGTCGGGGCGGCCGCCCAGGCGCACCACCTGCTCGCGCAGCTTCTGCACGCGAACCTCGTGCGAGCGCCGGCAATCTTCCAGCTCCGCGCGCGCGGGGCTGTTGGTCAACTTCTCCAGCGCCTGGCGGTAAGTTTCGACGGCGGAGATCTCGCCCCGCAGGAGCTCGTTCAGCGTATCAACCGGTGTCGTTTGCATCGTCGCCTCCTTTGTCTCCCTCGCCCGGAACTTACGCATCCTTCCGTATCGGGCAACGGCTGGTCGACCAGGGCCGAGCTCGGCCGCGCAGCCTGCTAATGGCTGCGACCGTCGTACTTCTGCACGTTCAGGGCGTCGGGGTCGACGCCGTCCAGGCAGCGCGTGTTGATCGCGATCTGCACGCTGCCGTCGCGCCCCTTGCCGCGCGCGAACGACTTGATGCCGCAGACGCTGCAGAACAGGTGGTGAATCACGTTGTGGTTGAACGTGTAGTCGGTGAGCACGTCCTCGCCCGACCGCAGCGTGAACTGATCGGCCGGGACGAACGCCAGCACCGTGCCGGCCCGCCCGCACATCGAGCAGTTGCAGGCGACCACCGGCTTCGACAGATCCATGCGGACGTCGTAACGAACCCGCCCGCATTGACACCCCCCCGTGTATGACCGGAGCTCGCTCATCCCCTGAATGTAATCACAACGGCTGGTGGGCGGCGTCGGTGTGCAGCCGCAGGCCGATCGTCGTGTCGTAAGAGGCTGCCCAGCCCAGCTCTTCACGCTGCGCCGAGAAGACTTCGAGCCCGGCGGTCAGGAACAGGGTGGGGACCAGCGGAACGGACAGCTTCACCGAGCCGCGCAGCTGGTGCTGGCGGGTGTTGGTCGGGTCGACGAAGTCGTAGTTGATCAGCCCCTCCAGCCGCACCGCCAGCGGCCCCCAGGTCGCGATCGCGGTGGGATCCAGCGTCGCGCCGGCCTCGATCACGGCGTGCCAGCCGCCACCCAGGTCGGCCGGCGCCAGCAGCTCGTCCTGCGCGCCGACCCCGCCGCGCACGCGCAGGCGAGGGGTCAGGGTCAGCTGCGCGCCGGCGGTCGGCGTCAGCTGCAGGTGGTGGTAGGCGCGCGTCTGCGTCGCGGTGAGCGCGGGGCGCGTGAACTCGGACTCGAGCCAGACCCGGACATAAGGATCCGGGATGAAGGGCTTGGGAAAGCGGCGCCAGTCCCGGAACCCGCGGTAGCTGTAGTTGACGATGGCGGTGATGATGTCGGTCGTCTCGGCGGCCACCGACGGCATGCCCAGCGGCTGCGTGCTGGACCAGCCGTACTGCGCGTCGAAGCGCGCGTCGGCCTCGTGCCGCGGCTGCCGGAGCTGCCCGACCAGCGTCACCTCGCCCTTGACGGACGTCTGCTGGGCGCGCGCGAGCTGCGTGTCGGTGTACCCGGGGCCGTTCGTGATCGACGTGTCGGACAGATCGAACTCGCCGTCGGCCAGCAGCACCATCAGCGCCCGATCGACCGCCGGCCGGCCGAAGTCGGTCACGGGGCTCACCGTCGGATCGCCGTCCTCGCTGGCGGTCTGGGTGCGCAGGAACTGGGCGACCGTGGCGCGCAGGTCGGGTGAGCCGGGCAACGGCAGGAACGGCAGCGCGCGGGGCGCGAAGATGCCGTCGCCCCCGGCGGCCACGAAGGCGATCGTCGCCACGCGGTAGGCGCGCGCCTTGTCCAGCGGGCGCCCGTTGACCTGCAGTCCGCCGCCGGCCCGGGTCAGCCCCAGGGCGGCCAGCTTGGGGTTGTCGAGCGCGGCGCCGAGCATCGATTCGACGACGGGCCCCTGCACGCGCGCGGCGCCGATCACCGAGGCGTAGGGGAGGGCCCGCTCCAGATCGCCCTCCGTGATGGTCCCGCTCAGCGGAAAGGGCGCCCGCTTGATCGCCGCCCGGTTGACCAGCGCGATCTCCGCCCCCGCGTGGCGGCGCAGCACCTCGAGCACGTAGGTGGTGAAGTCGTCGCGGCTCAGCGTTCCCCTGATGGGCGCGGGCGTCACCGCGCGGCTCGCCTGCGCGCAGAAGCCATCGACGACCGCCTGAAGACGGGCCTCGACGTCCGGGTCGGGGCGCCCGGCCGGCGCGACCGTCTCGACCGTCTCGACCCCGGTCGGCCCGTCGCCCAGGCGCACGCGCGCGAACCCGGCCGCGCCCGCGGGGGATCCGACCACCGGCGGCGCTCCCGCGCGGTGGAGCAGCTCGACGGGGCGGCCTGTCTCCTCGTCGGCCAGGCCGGCCGCCAGCAGCAGATCGGGGGCCGGTCCGCCCGCCAGCCGGCGCGCCAGGGCGTCCACCTCGTCCAGCGCGCGCGTGTCCCGGGGTCCGTCGGAGACCGCGATGACCAGGTTGGCGCCCGCCTTGCGCAGCCGGGCCGCGCCTTCTCGCAGCGCGGTGACCGGATCGGCCAGCGACATCCCCGCCAGGCGTCCGGCGGGGATCCCGGCCAGCACCGACGGCGAGATGGTCGCCAGGATCCCGATCGTGCGATCGCTCCCGCGCAGCATCACGTCGCGCCGCACGGCCGCGCAGGCCGGACGGCGGGCGTCGCACGTCAGGTTCGTCGCGATCAGCGGCAGGCCGGCGGCGGCCAGCCGGGGCAGCAACGCGTCCAGCGTCGCGTCGTCCAGCGCCAGCTCCTCGTGCCCGACGGCGATCGCGTCGTAATGGGCCCGCGCCAGGATGGCCGCCAGCCCGCCGGCCCGCGACGCCGCTGGCCCGATCAGGGCGGCCGCGAACGGATCGGGGCCCGACCAGTTCCCGCCCAGCACGGCGACCGAGCCCGGCGTGCGCGCGCCGTCCAGGGTCGCCACCAGCGAGGCGAAGTCGGGGCGCGGGGCGCGCGGCTTGCCGCACCCCGGTGAGGCGAACCGCCCGTCGAGGTCGGCGTGAAACAGCACCTCGACGGGGGCGGCGGCGCGCGCTGGCTCACCCGCGGCGAACAGCGCCGCGATCGCCGATAGGGGCCAGAGCAGGCCGGCTCGCATCGGCCCAGATGCTGATCATGCCCGGCGCGTACGTCCATCCCACACGTGCACTTGTGGGTCGGGACCGATCTTCAACAGGTCGCGGCAGGCTTCACCGGCGCTGCCGTCGAAGAGCTGGTATCGCGGCTCGAAGAAACCGGACGTCGCGAAGTCGGCCGGGCTGGTGCACGCGTCGTTGGCGGCCGGGTTGACCCGGATCTTCTCGTGCGAGGCCGTCCGATACACCAGCGAGACGAACTGCGAGCAGAACAGGCTGTCGGGCGTCGCGTGCGCCTCCGTCGGGTTCAGCGTCCGGCCGGCCAGGATCCGCAGCCCCAGCTCGATCAGCGTCCAGTACGCGTACTTGACCCCCAGCAGCGTCAGCGCCGTGTCCAGCAGCAGCCGATCGTCCAGCGTCCCGGCGCGCCGCAGCTCCGGCTTGAGCGGCCACCAATCGACCTTGCCCTGGTACTTGCAGACCATGGTGCTGGCCGGCAGGATCTCGACGCCGCGCAGGTCGGCTTGAAAGGCGATGATGCGCTCGTCCCAGCGGGCCAGGATCGCGCAGTGCGAGTAGGGCGAGTCCGAAAGTTCCTCGATCCAGCCGGAGATCAAGCGGTTGCCGCGAAACAGGAGCAGATCGCCGGTCTGGATCTCGTGCCGAAGGTCTTGGTAGGTCCGGCCGTGCTCGTGAGCTGGCGCACGCGGAATGCGCCACCGGTGGCTCTTCGCGCCGACGGTCGAGCTCATGGCGCCAGATTACCCGGACCCGAGCCGGATATCCGTGAAATGCCACCCGTTGACCCTTTCGTTACATCGCGCTCTCATGAGGCTCATGAAAGTGAGCGGCATGAAAGCTCCCGGACTTGCGTTCATTTTTGCGACGTTCGTCGCCGTGCTGGGGCCCGGCGCCCGAGCAGAGCAACGTAACAAATGTGGCTGTTACCGCGACGACGGTGGCATTTGCTATTGCGACAAGAAGGCCAAGTGCGGGTGTCCCGGCGAGTGCGAGCCCAAGGGCTGCGAGGAGCAGCGCTCGCGCGAGCTGCAGAAGCAGATCGACGCCGAGACGAAGAAGGCCGAGGAGTCGGGTCATCGCAAGCGCTCGGGTGATGAGAACGGCGACAACGGATCGACGCAGGAGTCCACGAAGGCGCCGACGCGGGCAGCCAGCCACAAGATGAGCGCGTCTCAGTCCAAGGAGCTGGCCAGGCTCATCGATCTGTACCTGGCCGATCATCCCGATTCGCGCGGCCGCTCGCTGGAAGAGGTTCGCGGCGACCTGCAGAGGTGATGCCTCGGGGATCTCGCCCGGGTCGCGCGGCGTGGTAACTTGGTACGCCCGGGCATGGCGCAACACGGCCGTTACAAGATCCAGAGGCGGGTCGCCGACGGCGGGATGGCGGAGATCTTTCTCGCCACCCAGATGGGACGCGACGGCTTCCAGAAGCCCGTCATCCTGAAGCGCATCCACAGCGCGATCTACTCGGACCCGCAGTTCCGGAACATGTTCATCGACGAGGCTCACATCTCGATGAGCCTGGCCCACAGCAACATCGCGCAGGTGCTGGATCTGGGCGCCAGCTCGGGCCGGTACTTCCTGGTGCTCGAGCTGGTCGACGGCTGGGACCTGGGGCGCGTGCTGCACCGGGCCGCGGCGGCCGGGGTGCGGCTGCCGCGCGAGCTGGCGCTGCACATCACGGCCGACGTCTGCCGGGCGCTGGCCTACGCGCACAGCAAGACCGACGGCGAGCGGCCGCTGGGGATCGTCCACCGCGACGTCAGCCCCCACAACATCCTGCTGTCCGAGCAGGGTGAGGTGAAGCTGACCGACTTCGGCATCGCCAAGGCGATGAACAAGCGCGAGCACACCGGCGTGGGCGTGGTGAAGGGGAAGGTCGCCTTCATGTCGCCGGAGCAGGCGCTGGGCAAGCCGATCGATGCGCGTTCGGACCTGTTCTCGCTGGGGACGGTGCTGTACCTGCTGGTGACGCGCGCGCGCCCGTTCGAGGGGCCCAGCGAGCTGGAGACGCTGCTGCGGGTGCAAAAGGGCGAGTTCCGCCCGCCCCAGCAGGCGGCGCCCGATCTGCATCCGGAGGTGGCGGCCCTGGTCGCTCGGGCGATGCAGCCCGACCCGGATCAGCGCTACCAGACGGCCGACGAGATGCTGGTCGACGTCGAGCGCGTGCTGCGCACGGTCTTCCACCCGGTCGGACAGACCGAGCTCAAGAAGTGGCTGGCCGACCTGAGCGCCCGCGACGGCGTGCCGCCGATCAGCCGGTCCACCGCGCGGACCACCGCCACGCACAACACCGGCAGCAGCGATCTGGACGAGCAGGACGTCATCCTGCTGGACACCGACGCCGAGGTGGTCGACGGCAAGGAGCCGACGCTGGCCGTCGTGGCGGGGGGCGGGGGGGGCGGGGGCGGCTTCACACCGCGGCCGCGCGCCACCCACACGCGGGTCACCACGCCCGACCTGCCGGTTCCCGAGGACGCCGAGTCGCGCGCGTCGCGCGCCATGCCGGAAGAGCTGGCGCTGCCGGTTCCCGAGGACGGGCGGCCGCAGGAGCGCCGGCGGCTCCGTCGCGGGGGTGGCTTTTCGGTCCTGCTGTTCGGCGCCCTGCTGGTGGGGGGGGCCTGGTACGGCGGCAAGTACGCCTGGGTCATCCTGCACCCGCCCGCGGCCGAAGCCCCGCCCGCCGCGGCCGCCAGCGCGCCGGCGCCCGCGGCCACGCAGGCGGAGCCGCCGCCACCCGAGGTCGAGAAGCCGAAGCCGCGAGAGAAGCACAGCGAGCCCGCGCCGCCGCCGGCCGCCGCATCCGGCGCCGCCGGGGCGCCCGCGCCGCCGGTGGCCGTCGAACCGGCGCCGGCGCGGCATCCGGCCGAGGCGCCCCCCGCCCATGAAGGTGGGGCGCACCGGCACGCCAGCGAGCGGACCAAGGACATCGTGGGCCGCGACATCGCGCACCTGAAGGACATGATGGCGCCCGATCCGTCGCTGCTGCCGGCGACGCCGGCGACGCCGCCGCCCCCACCTCCGCCCACACCGCCTCCCTCCGAGACCCCGTAAACGACGCGGCTTTTCTGCTTTTCGCCCCAGCCGTGTCGATTGAGCTGAGACACGGGACTGACGAAAGGGAGAGACGCGATGAAGACGCTTCGACTGGTTCTTTGCGGCGCCCTGGTGGGGGCGATCGGCTGTGGCAAGACCGACAACGGCGAGTTCAGCGACAGCGTGCCCACGCAGGAGAACGTCGCGCTGGTCGTCCCAGCGTCGGCGGCCGGCGTGACCAGCGGGGCCGCGGTCGGCGCCAACCTGACCGTCAGGGACAGCGCAGGGCAGGGCCTGCTGGCGACGGACTACGTGCTGACCGCCACCGTCGTCGCGGTGGTGAACACCGCGACCGCCACGGTGTTGACGCTGGTCAAGGACATCACCGACTACCCGCCCACCTCGGTGATGGGCGACACGGCGGTGTGGGGTCCTGGGACTGACCCGCTCAGCGCCAACACCTACCGCCTGACGGTGACCCGGACGGCGCCGCACGTCTTCGCGTACAAGCTGGACGGCAAGGGCAAGAACGATCCGGACACCGCCTTCGTGACCGTGCTGTCGGGGACGCACACGCAGGCGCTGGACGCCGCGGGGCACCTGATGAGCGGGTTCGGCAGCGGCAACTTCGTGCTGGACTTCGACGCGGCCGCCACGTTGCCCCAGCACGACAACAACGTGGGCCAGATCGCGGTCCAGTACTCGCGGCTCAGCCCGACCGCGACGGTCACGATCGACGTGGCGTTCACGAACGTGCAGGATCACTGCGACCCGCTCACCTGCCAGACCAGCGGCCAGATCTTCGACGCCGTCTACCAGTACAGCGCCACGCCGGGCAGCGGCGGCGACCTGCAGTACGCCGATGCCAAGGACTACGTCACGACCACCAGCGCCAAGGAGACGCTGGAGATCCACAGCCGCTGGCTGCAGACCGGCGCGGGCCGCACCGACATGCAGCTGTCGGGCGGTGACGTGGCCTCCGCCGTGCAGACCTCCAGCGAGTGCTGGGACGCGAATTTCGCGTCCGTCTACAGCAACACGACGTACGATCAGTCCAAGGACTGGGGCGACGGCTCGAGCTGCGCGTTCCCCACGGCGGCCTACGCGGCGCTCACGGTGCAATAGGAACCAGGGTCCGGGGTCGCTCGCGCGGCCCCGGACGCTTTCATGACCCAACCGGTGTTGCAGATCGTCAGCGGCGGGAAGCCGGCCGATTCCAGGACGGCGCTGCGCGAGCTGTACACGAAGTACGGTGGGTCGGTGTACGGGCGCTGCGCGTACATCCTGGGGGATCGAACCAAGGCAGAGGACGCCATGCAGGACGTGTTCGCCAAAGCGCTGGGACACTGGGACGACTTTCGCAATGAAGCGTCGCCGCTCACCTGGCTGACCCGCATCGCCACGCACCACTGCCTGAACGTGCTGCGGGCCGAGCGCGCTCCCTGGCACCGGCGGTTCGAACGCGAGGCGCGGGCGCGGGGTGAGGGGCACGGCGGGCCGCAGCTGTTCGAGGACCGCGACGGCGCCCGCAAGCTGCTGGAGAAGCTGGACCTGGAGACGCAGCAGGCGGCCATCCATTACTTCGTCGACGAGATGACGCTGGAGGAGGTGGCGGCGGCCATCGGCCGTTCGATCCCGACCGTGCGCAAGCGGCTGGCGGCAGTGGCGGCGATGGCCGGACAGGACCTGCGCCCAGAAAAAGGGGGCGCGCCATGATCGCCGCCCATCATCCGGGCCAGCTGGCGCTGCGGCGCCGGCGAGCGGGCGAGCTGCCCGGCCCCGCCGCGATTGCCATCGACGAGCACGTCGCGATCTGCCCGGAGTGCCGCGCGCGCCTGCGGGCGCTGGACGACGAGCAGCGCCGCTTCGAGAGCAACATCTCGTTCGATCGCTTCGCGGCGGGCGTGGAGCGCGCGGCGCGGGCCCCGGCCCGCGCGCGCCGGCCCGCCACCCGCGCCTGGATTTACTCGGCGGTCGCGATGGCTGCGGGCGTGGCGATCGTGATGACCGTGCGGTCGCCATCTGATTCGCGCGTTCCGATCGGCGTCAGCTCGATCAGCTCCGAGCGCGGCGCCAGGATCAAAGGCGGCGCCGGGATGACCGTCCGCGTGGCCGGGACGGCTGGGCAACGGACGGCCGCGGTCGACGCCACGGAGCCGCTGGCGGCGGGTGAGCGGCTGCGCATCGGCTATCAGTCGGGCGGGCACAAGTACCTGCTCTCGCTGTCGATCGACCAGCAGGGCCAGGTGACGGCGCTCTACCCCGAACAGGGGGCGAGCCTGCCGGTTCCCGAGGGCGCGCCCAGCGTGACCCGGTACCTGCCCGACAGCCTCGAGCTGACGGGCGCCGGGCTCGAGCGGATCTTCGTGGTGCTCTCCGATGCGCCGGTCGAGCAGGACAGCGCCCGCCGCGCCGCCCGGGCCGCCTACGATCGGGCGGGCGGTGACCTTGGCCGTCTCGGCAAGCTGGGCCTGCCGGGCGAAGAATTCACGCGCAGCTTCGCGAAGCCGTGATGCGGCTGGGGGCGGCGCTGGCGGCACTGCTGGGCGCGCTGGTCGCCGGCCGCGCCGCGCAGGCGCAGACCCTTCACCGCTTTGCCGTCATCGTCGGCAACGACCAGGGCGGCGCCGACACCCGCCCGCTGCTCTACGCCGGCGCCGACGCCGCCAAGGTCTACGACATCCTCACGCGGCTGGGCGGCGTGCAGCCCCAGGACGCGAAGCTGGTGGTGGACGGCGGCTCCAGCGACGTGCTGGCGGCGCTGGCCAGGGCGGGTCAACAGGCCACCGAGGCGGCCCGCCACGGCGAGCACACCGCCCTTCTCTTCTATTACTCGGGCCACGCCAAGGACGGGGCGCTGCGGCTGGGCGAGACGCGGCTGCCGATCGACACGCTGCGCGGGCTGGTCGCCTCGGCGCCGGTCGACGTGCGCATCGTGATCCTGGACGCCTGCCGCTCCGGGACCGTGCGCAGCAAGGGGGCGCGCAAGGCGCCCGCGTTCGCCGTCGAGTCCGAGAGTCCGCGCGACGCCAAGGGGCTGGTGATCCTGACGTCCAGCGCCTCCGACGAGGATTCGCAGGAGTCCGACGCCATCGGCGGCAGCTACTTCTCGCACCACCTGGCCAGCGGCCTCTTGGGCGGGGCGGACCGTTCTGGCGACGGGCGCGTCACGCTGTTCGAGGCCTATGCCTACGCCTACGATCGGACGGTGGCCGACACGGCGGACAGCGCCGCCGGCCCGCAGCACCCCACGTTCAGCTACGACCTGGCCGGCAACGGCGACCTGGTGCTGACCGACGTCGCCACCCGGCACGAGGGGGTCTACATTCCGCGCCAGGCCCCCGGCGGTGTCTATTTCCTGGTGGACCGGCAGGGCTTCGTGGCCGCGGAGATCAACAAGGGGGACGGCGTCGACCGGCGCGTCGCGCTGGCCCCTGGCCGTTACCGCGTGAAGCGCCGGCTTGCCGACCGCCTGCGCGTCGGCGAGCTGGACGTGCCGCGCGGCGAGCTGGTGACGCTGGACGAGGACCACCTGCACGACGCGCCGTTCAGCGCCGACCCGGTCAAGGGCGGGCGCGTCGACCTGTCGTCGCGCTGGTCGATGGGGGCCGGCATCGGCTACCAGGCGGTGTTCGAGGCGCCCGACGGCGCCAGCCTCTTCCCGCCCACCGGCCTGGTCGACGTCGACGTCGCGCTGCGCAACTTCCTGCGGCACGACTGGGTGCTGGGCTTCGACCTGGCCGGCGGCAGCACCAACGCCGTCGCTGCCCTGCCGGCCGTCAACGCCCCGTTCCACTTCACGGAGCTGTCGCTGGCCGCCTCGCTGTCGGTCGAGTGGCCGCACCGGATCTTCACCCCGTTCGTCGGGGGGCGGCTGGCGCTGCTGCTGATGAACCGGACCTTCGACGGCGACCAGTTCCCGTCGCAGTTCTTCTCGACGCTGTCGCCCGGGGTCACGGGGGGCGTCGCGGTCCGGCTGTCGTCGTCGACCAGCCTGGTCGTGCGTGGCCGCCTCCACTATCTTTTGTACAACATCGACGGCAACCGCTCCCTGGGCTACTGGGAGCTCGCGACCATGGTGGCGTATGACTTCTAGAACCCTGGCGAGCGTGCTCCTGGCCTGTGTCCTGGGCGTGGGATGCGGCAACTACTCGAACGAGGACCTCGAGTTCATGGCCGCCCTGCCGACCACCACGCAGCTGGCCGTCGAGCTGCCGTCGGCGGTGAACACCGCCACCGAGGCCGAGCTGGCCGGCAAGACCCACGACGCGATCGCCATGGTCAACCAGGCGGCCAAGAACGTGCTCGGCCTGATCGACACGGTCCGCACGTACACCCCCACCAGCCGGACCGACGACAGCCGCACCTGGGGTCCGTTCCCCGATCAGAGCAACCCGGGCTGGGACTGGGAGCTGATCGTCACGCGCGATCCGACGGGCACGATGTTCATGTACACGCTTCAGGCCTCCAGCGACGGGGGGACCACCTGGATCCCCTTCCTGACCGGCGGGTTCGACGCGGCCGGCGGCGCCCGGCAGGGGAATGGTCAGGTCACGGCCAATTTTGCCGCGCTGGAGGCGGCGAAGTTCCCCCTGGACGCGAAGACCGCAGCGCTCGCCGACATCACGATCAGCTACCAGAACTTCGACACGCCCGGCTCGCCCACCGAGGTGAGCATGACGATCGACAGCACCGGCGCGGTTCAGGGCACCCCCGCCTCGCTGAGCGTCGTTTACGAGATCCTGGCGGATCAGTCGGGGGAGATGCTCTTCACCCTGACGGGGAACCTGGTTCCAGGACCCATGACCGAGATCGTCCAGGTGACCAGCCAGTGGCTGAGCACCGGCGCGGGCCAGGCCACCCTGACCGTGGCGTCCGGGGACGGCGCCGGGCTGAGCCAGACAGAGTGTTGGGACAGCGCGTTCAACCCCACCTACAACGCCAAGCCCTGGTCCGCCCTGGAAGACGTCGGGTCTGCCACCGACTGCCCAGCCTTACCGACGCTGACGCCCCTCACCACTCCCTGATTCGGCCCGCCCCACGAACCTTGGGCTGGATCCGAGGTGCGATGTTGTCGTACCATTGAATTCCACGCCGCCGGAGAAGGAAGTCTTGGCCGAGCACTTCAGGAGAATAGATCCGCGCTACGAGCGCCAGCTGGAGGTCGAGGTCTCGTTCGAGGGGAAAAAGCAGGTAACCCAGACCCAGAACATCTCGCTGGGCGGCCTCTACCTGATCGCTGCCGCCCCGCTGCCAATCGGGTCGACGGTGCAGCTGCGCTTCACCCTCCCGACCCAGCCCGAGCCGGTCGAGGTGGCGGGCGACGTTCGCTGGGTGGTCAACAAGAGCCCTGGCGGCGAGTCCGGCATCGGCATCCGGTTTCAAGGACTTCGCGCCCGTGACGTCTGGGCGCTGAATCGCTTTTTCCAGAGCTCGTAGGGCTGACGCAGCGCCCTCGACGAAAGTGGCGCGACGGAAGAATCGGGGGCAGCCCGCCCATCTGTACGAAGGCCTCGAGGCCTTCCCTGATTCATGAAAAAGTACAATTCGAAGCTGCTCGGGTGGCTCTTCGCGTCCTCGTTGCTGGCGCCGATCGTGTCGTGCGCCCAGAGCGAACCGATCGAGCACTTCAACCTGATCGACAACTCGGGGACGGGCGGCGATACCGGGACGGGCGGCGACACCGGCACCGGCGGCACCACGGCCACCGGTGGTTCCCCGGGCACGGGCGGCACCGCCACGGGCGGTTACCCCGGGACGGGTGGTACGGCCACGGGCGGCTACCCCGGGACGGGTGGCGTGGTGGCCACCGGGGGCGCGGGCGGCAGCGCCGGCGGCCATGCGGGTAGCGTTGGAAACGGCGGCCACGGCGGTGGCGCGGCCGGCAGCAAGGGAACCGGGGCGGGCGGCGCGGGCGGAGCAGCGGCGAGCGCGACCTTCGCCTTCGTGTCGTCGACCATCATGGCCCATTGCGGCGGGACGATGTGTCACAACGGGTCGCAGTCGGTGAAGTTCGACACCACCAGCATGAGCACGCTCTACACGAACCTCACGACGATGACGGCGCCAGACTGCATGAAGCTTCCTCTGGTGACCCCGGGCGATTCCACCAAGAGCGCCATCTACCTGGCCATCACCAAGGCCTGCGGCGCAAACGTTCCCCAGATGCCCGATATGCAGCAGCCGCTCCCGATGGCCACCCTCATGGCCTTCCAGACCTGGATCAACAACGGCGCGACCCAATCGCCGTAGCGGGGTCAGCGCAGCGATTCGGGCAGCAGCGGCGACGCGGGGCCTGCGTACGTGAGCCAGAGCTGGTGGGCGGCGCGGGTCATCGCGACGTGCAGCAGGCGGCGGGCGTCGTCGCTCATCGGGTACGAGGCGTCGGTGACCTCGAGCAGGATCACGATGTCGAACTCGAGCCCCTTGGACTGGCGCACGTCCGTCACGTCGATCCCGGCGGTGAACGAGAAGTCCTGGTCGTCGACCAGGCGCAGGTGCGGGACCTCGGCGCGGGCCAGCGCCTCGTAGTAGAGGCGAGCCTGCTCCGGGTGGCGAGCCAGCAGGGCGACCGAGGCCTCCGGCTCGGCGCGCACCAGCTCTTTCAGCGCGTGCGACAGGAAGTCGGCGCACTCGCCGGAGGACGAGAACGCGAACGACTCGACCGGGGCGCCGGCGCGCGGCGCCACCGGGCGCACGTCGCCCACCAGCGGCCCCAGCACGTGCTCGGCCGCGTCGACGATCTCGCGCGTCGACCGATAGCTGACCCGCAGCGGCTCGACCTTCTCGTGCGCGATGTTCAGGAAGTCGAGCAGCTCGGCCCAGTTCGAGAAGCCGTGCTCGGGGGCGATCGCCTGGGCGGTGTCGCCGGCCAGCGTCACCGAGCGCTGGGATGACGTGGCGTCCAGCAGCACCGCCAGCTCCATCGGCGAGAAGTCCTGCACCTCGTCGATCATCAGGTGCTCGTAAGCCAGCGTCGCCTTCGCGTCGCCGCCGCGCTTGTCGGTGGCCGGCAGGCGCCCGCGCTGGCGCTGATAGATGCGCAGCAGCAGGGACTCGTCCTCGGGGTCCAGCGCGAACCGCTCGTCCTCGCCCTCGTCGGCAGCGGTGATCGACGGCCCCTTGCCGGCCCCGCGCAGCCGTTCGCGCTCGACGCACCAGCGGTGGAGATCGTCCAGCTGCCCGGCCGAGAACACCCCCGGCGCGTGGCGAGCGAAGCCCTGGCCAAGCGCCTCGCGGTCGGTCAGCAGGCCGGCCCACTCGCCCAGGACGTCGCGGGTGCGCGCGCGCATCGCGCGGCCGGCGTTCTCGATCGCGTTGCGCGCGGCCGGGTCCATCTCGGCGTCGCGCACCCAGTGGGCCAGCCCGGTCACGCGCGCGTCGACGGGGCCGGTCCTGGCGTCCCACTGGGCCAGCGCGGCCGCGGCCTCGGGTCGCCCCGACAGCTCGCCCTCCAGGCGGGCGCGGCACCAGGCGGCCAGCGCCTCTTGCCGGTCGTCGATGATCCGCAGCATCGCGCCGTGCGCCTTGGCGCGCATGACCACCGGCGGCGTCTCGTCGGTCAGCGGCACGTCCAGGGTCGGGAAGGCGGCCCGGCGAGCCGCTTCGGCCCACGCGCCGAAGGTCATGACCGGCACGCCGGGGACGTCCAGGGAGGGCAGCACGCGCGAAACGTAGGCCGCCAGCGCGCGCTGGTACACGATGACCAGCATCCGCTCGGGGCGGAACCGGCGCGGGTCGGCGAACGCCAGGTAGGCGATCCGGTGCAGGCCGATCGTGGTCTTGCCGCTGCCGGCCGACCCCTGGATCGCCACCAGCCCCGAGGCCGGCTGGGTGATCAGCTCGAACTGGCGCGGGTCGATCAGCGCGGCGATGGCCGGCAGGTGGCGATCCGGGCGGCGGTTGCCGCCGTCCTCGAAGCCCAGCCGCCCGCGCGTGGCGGGGGGCGGCGGCAGCGCCGGCGCGGGCCCGCGGGTCGGGATCAGCTGGGCGGCCGACCCGTCGCGCGCGATCTGAAGGCGGGCCCGCTGCGTCGCGATCTCGCGCCAGGTCCCGGTGCGCAGGTCCCGCGTGTACGTCCCCTGCGGCGCCGCCACCCGGCGGAGCTCGCCGTCGACGATCGCCACCGTGCGGCGCGCCAGCACCTCGCCCTCGACCAGCCGATCGCCCAGGCGCTCCTCGTAAGCGTCGCCTTCCTCGTACCGGTAGAAGAGGCGAGAGACCGGGGCGTTCCGCCAGTCGACGATCTGCACCCCGCCGCCCGGCTCGACGAAGCTGCGGGCGCCGATGAGCACGTCCCGGCGCTTGCCGCTCTCCTCCAGCCGCATGTGCCCGAAGTAGGGCGACTTGCGGTCGACCGGCGGCGTGTCCCCCTTGCCGCGCTGGCGCGAGAGGGCCTCGATGCGGTGCATCTGCTCCAGGATCGATCCCTGGTCCTCGGGCTTGGCCTCGGCCAGCGCGTCGCGCAGCTCGATCAGGGCGCTGGCGTCGTCCACCTGGATGCGCCCCTTGCGCGGCGCGCCGCCGTCCAGCTTGCGCAGCACGACCGACAGCAGCTGCTCCTCCTCGCGGACGATCTCCGGCGCGGCCGGATCCGGCGGGGGCGTCGGGCTCGGCGTCGCGGCCGTATCGAGGTTCGGGTCGTTCAAGAGATCGGCCAGCATAGTGTCCCGGCCAGCCGGTGTCATCAGGAACGCGGACCTGAAAAGAAGGCTTCTCGCCCCTGGTCCGACCCACGTTGACACCCTCCCCGGGTCGATGTATCTACATATCTCAATCAGCGGATTCGATGAATCTCGGCCAATACACCGACGCGCTGGCCCTGCTGGCGGATGAGAGCCGCATGCGGCTGTGCGCGCTCTTGCGCGACAAAGAGCTGTGCGTGACGGACCTGGTGAAGGTCACCGGCATCGCGCAGTCGCGGGTGTCGACCCACCTGGGCCGGCTGCGCGAGGCGGGGTTCGTGCGTGATCGGCGTAACGGTCCGCAGTCTTTCTATGCGCTCGAGACACGCTCCCTGCCGGTTGCGGTCCGGGCCTGCCTGGAAGAGGCGGTCAGCTCGGGGGACCCCACGCTGGATGGCGATCGCAAGCGGCTGAAGGAGCTGGAGACGGAGCGGCGGGGCGGCGGGGCGGACGCGCTGACGGACGACCTGGAGCGCGACTACTCGCCCGGGCGGACCTGGCAGTCGCTGGCCGCGGGGACGGCCGCGCTGCTGCAGCTGGGCGACGTCCTGGACGTCGGGTCGGGCGACGGCGCGGCTGCGGCGAGCCTCGCGCCGTATTGCCGTTCGCTGACCTGCATCGACACCAGCCCGCGCTTGATCGAGGCGGCGCAGGCGCGCCTGGGGCGGAATGAAAACGTGCGAACGCAGGTGGCGGACGCCCACGACCTGCCCTTCGCGGACGCCTCGTTCGACGCCGTGCTGGTGTTCCACACGCTGACCTACGCCGAGCGGCCGTCGCGCGTGCTGGCCGAGTGCGCGCGCGTGCTGCGGCCGGGCGGGCGGCTGGTGGTGCTCTGCCTGGACGAGCACCGCCAGTCAGAGGTGACCGCCCGCTACGGCGAGCGCCACCCGGGCTTTTCACCGCGGGCGGTGCGGGGCATGCTGGCCCGCGCCGGGATGACCGTCGTCTCGGCCAAGATCGCCTCGCGCGAGATCAGGCGGCCCCACCTGCAGGTGGTCCTGGCGGTCGCCGAGAAAACGCCCCCGTCCTAGAGCTTCATGACCCACGAACACCACGATCATCCGCTGGCCCAGCTCCTGTCGAAGCGCATCGCCATCATCGACGGCGCCATGGGCACGACCATCCGCACCTACGGAATGAAGGAAGCGGACATCCGGGGCGAGCGGTTCAAGGACGCGCGCAAGGACCTGCTGAACAACGGCGACCTGTTCTCGCTGACCCAGCCGGCGATGGTGGGCGACATCCACCGCCGCTTTCTGGAGGCCGGGGCCGACATCATCGAGACCAACACCTTCGGCGCCACCACCATCGCGCAGAGCGAGTTCTTCGTCGACGACCCGCGCGAGCACGGCGGCCGCAAGGATCCGGCCTTCTATCAGAAGATCGTCCAGGATCCGTTCCTGCAGGGGCTGGCCTGGGAGATCAACGAGCAGTCGGCGCGCCAGTGCCGGGCCTGGGCCGATCGCGTGGCCGCCGCCGACGGCAAGCAGCGCTTCGTGGCCGGCGCCATCGGGCCGCTCACGGTGTCGCTGTCGAACTCGCCTGACGCCGAGGACCCCGGGTTCCGGGTGGTCACGTTCGATCAGGTCAAGGCCGCCTACGCCGAGCAGACGCGCGCGTTGATCGCGGGCGGCGTCGACGTGCTGCTGGTCGAGACCATCTTCGACTCGCTCAACGCCAAGGCGGCGCTGGTGGCGATCCAGGAGGTGTTCGAGCAGGACGGCAAATCGCTGCCGGTCATGATCTCGGCCGCGGTGGGGCGCGGCGGCGAGACCATGATCTCCGCGCAGACGGTGGAGGCGCTCTGGAACTCGGTCGAGCACATCAAGCCGCTCAGCGTGGGGCTCAACTGCTCGCTGGGCCCGGACCTGATGTACCCGTTCCTGTCCGAGCTGGCGGCCAAGTCGACGGCTGCGGTCTCTTGCTACCCGAACGCCGGGCTGCCCAACCCGCTGTCGCCCACCGGGTTCGACCTGGAGCCGGCCGACATGGGGCGGTTCCTGGGCCAGTTCGCCGACGCCGGCCTGATCAACATCGCCGGCGGCTGCTGCGGCAACACGCCCGAGCACATCGCGGCCATCGCCCGCGCGCTGGAGAAGCGGGCGCCGCGGCACGCGCTCGCGGCGCCGGCCGCCGAGACGCCCCGCCCGCTGCGGCTGTCCGGCTCGCAGCCGTTCACCCAGCAGATCGGGTCGTTCCTGATGATCGGCGAGCGGACCAACGTCGCCGGCTCGCCCAAGTTCGCCAAGCTGATCAAGGACGGCAAGTACGAGGAGGCGGTCTCGATCGCGCGCCAGCAGGTCGAGAACGGCGCCAACGTCATCGACATCTGCATGGACGAGGGGATGATCGACGGCGTCGCGGCCATGAGCCGCTTCGTGTCGCTGCTGGGCAGCGAGCCCGAGGTGGCCAAGGTGCCGTTCATGATCGACTCCTCGAAGTGGGAGGTGATCGAGGCGGGGCTGCGCGGCCTGCAGGGCAAGGGGATCGTCAACTCGATCTCGCTGAAGGAGGGTGAAGAGAGGTTCCGCCACCACGCCCGCACCGTGCTCGAGTTCGGCGCCGCGGTGGTGGTGATGGCCTTCGACGAGCAGGGGCAGGCCGCCACGCTGGCCGACAAGATCCGGATCTGCCAGCGCGCCTACCGGATCCTGGTCGACGAGGTCGGCTTCCCGCCCGAGGACATCATCTTCGATCCCAACGTCCTGACCGTGGCGACCGGCATCGAGGAGCACAACAACTACGCGGTCGACTTCATCGAGGCGACCCGCTGGATCAAGGCCAACCTGCCCCACGCCAAGGTGTCGGGCGGGATCTCGAACGTCTCGTTCAGCTTCCGCGGCAACAACCGCGTGCGCGAGGCGATGCACGCGGCCTTCCTGTACCACGCCATCCGCGCCGGCCTGGACATGGGGATCGTCAACGCCGGCATGCTGGAGGTCTACGAGGAGATCGACCCGACGCTGCGCGAGCTGATCGAGGACGTGCTGCTCAACCGGCGGCCCGACGCCACCGAGCGGCTGGTCGACCTGGGCGAGAAGCTCAAGGCCGAGGCGGCCGGGCCGGCTGCCGAGAAGCAGGAGGACGAGTGGCGGCGCGCGCCCGTCGAGGAGCGGCTGTCGCACGCGCTGGTCAAGGGGATCGACACCTACATCGAGGCCGACACCGAGGAGGCCCGGCAGAAGGTCGATCGACCGCTGGCGGTCATCGAGGGGCCGCTCATGGCCGGCATGGGGGTGGTCGGCGATTTGTTCGGCGCGGGCAAGATGTTCCTGCCGCAGGTGGTGAAGTCGGCCCGCGTGATGAAGAAGGCGGTCGCCTACCTGATGCCCTTCATGGAGGCCGAGAAGGCGGAGCGGGCCGCGGCCGGGGAATCGGTGCGCGCGCACGGCAAGATCGTGCTGGCCACCGTCAAGGGCGACGTCCACGACATCGGCAAGAACATCGTGGGCGTGGTGCTGGCCTGCAACAACTACGAGGTCATCGACATGGGCGTCATGGTCCCGTGCGAGAAGATCCTCGAGCGGGCGCGGGCCGAGAAGGCCGACCTCATCGGCCTGTCGGGGCTCATCACGCCGTCGCTGGACGAGATGGCCCACGTCGCGCGCGAGATGGAGCGCCAGGGGTTCAAGCTGCCGCTGCTGATCGGCGGCGCGACCACCAGCCGCGCCCACACGGCGGTCAAGATCGCGCCCGCCTACAGCGAGCCGGTGGTGCACGTGCTGGACGCCAGCCGGGCCGTCCCGGTCACCACCAGCCTGCTCAGCCCCGAGAACAAGCCGGCGTTCGTGGCGCAGCACCGCACCGAGTACGAAGAGCTGCGCCGCATCCACGGCACGCCCCGGACCAAGCTGCTCCCGCTGGAGGCGGCCCGTGCCCGGCGCACGCCGATCGAGTGGCGGGCGGAGGACCTGCCCGTGCCGGCGTTCCGCGGGAGGCGCGTGCTGGAGGACGTGCCCCTCGAGACGCTGCGCCCCTTCATCGACTGGACGCCGTTCTTCCACACCTGGGAGCTGAAGGGGGTGTTCCCGCGCATTCTCGAGCACGAGAAGTACGGCGAGCAGGCGCGCCAGATCTTCGCGGAGGGGAACGCGCTCCTGGACAAGATGATCAAGCAGCGTTCGATCCGGGCGCGCGGGGTCTACGGCCTCTACCGGGCCAACGCGGTGGGCGACGACGTCGTCCTGTACGCGGACGGCAAGCCGTTCACCCAGTTCCACTTCCTGCGCCAGCAGGCGGTCAAGGACGACGGCGAGCCGTCGCGCTGCCTGGCCGACTTCATCGCGCCGAAAGAGACCGGCCTGCTCGACTACATCGGGGGCTTCGCCGTCACGACGGGGATCGGCCTGCGCGAGCTGTGCGACGAGTTCCGGGCGGCGCACGACGACTACAACGCCATCATGGCGGAGGCGCTGGCCGATCGCCTGGCCGAGGCGTTCGCCGAGTACCTGCACAAGCTGGTTCGCGAGGAGTGGGGGTACGGCCGCGACGAGAAGCTCAGCAACGAGCAGCTCATTCGCGAGGAGTACCGCGGCATCCGCCCGGCCGCCGGCTACCCGGCCTGCCCCGACCACACCGAGAAGGCCGCCCTCTGGAAGCTGCTGGACGTGCAGCGCGCGACCGGCATCGAGCTGACCGAGTCGTTCGCGATGTGGCCGGGTTCGAGCGTGAGCGGTCTCTACTTCGCCCACCCGGCGGCCCGCTACTTCACGGTCGGCAAGCTCGGCCGCGATCAGATCGTCGACTACCACACCCGCAAGGGGATGACGCTGGCCGAGGTCGAGCGCTGGCTGGGGCCGAACCTGGGCTACGACCCGGCGAGCAACGCCGGCGACCGCGCGGCCTGAGCGCGTTCAGGCGGCCGCGCGGTCGGCCTGCTCCCTGATGTCCTTGGCTTCCAGCACGCTCTTGGGCGCGCCGAAGCGCACGCAGTTGATCATGGCCAGGCCGACCCGGCGCAGCGGGATCCCCGGGAAGAACAGGCTGAGCAGCGGGTAGAGCACCAGCATCACCCGGTACGTCCGCTTGATGTTCTTCTGGCCGGGCGCCGGCTTCATCAGCGACGGGCGAAAGTTGTAGACCGCCTTGAAGGGCAGCCGGGCCAGCGCGTTCTCGGCCCGGCCCTTCACGCGGGCCCACATCACCTTCCCCTGCTCGGTGCCGTCGGTGTGCGCGCCCGAGACGTGGACCAGCACCATGCCGGGGTTGAGGCGGACCAGCGTCTGCGCGAAGGCCAGTGGGGTGTCGTAGGAGATCGCGGTGTAGTCCACCTCTTTCATGCCGACCGAGCTGACCCCCGCGCAGTAGAAGCAGGCGTCGTACCCGGTCAGCTGCGCCTCGACGCCGGCCAGCTCTCGAAAATCGGGGACCAGGCACTCGGTCAGCTTGAGATGGGTGTGCCCCGACGGGCGGCGGGAGATCGAGAGCACCCGCTCGACCGCGGGGTTCTCGAGGCACTCGAGCAGCACCCCCTCGCCGACCATTCCGGTCGCGCCCGTGATGATGACCTTCATGCGCCAAGCCTAGCGCCGATGCGGCCGAGCCGCGGGCTCCCACCCGACCCCCGAAGGGAGCTACAGCGGCGACACCGGCATGTCGCCTCGAACGGCTGCACGTGACAAAGATTCCCCTGGAAGACTCAGGCTGCCAGTAGGCCGAACAGCGTCGCGGTGGTCGCCCGGTTGATCGAGACGTCGACCAGCATTCCTGGTGCCAGCCCCGGTGCCACCGGCACGATCACCGACCGGAAGGTGTCGGTGCGTCCCATCAGCCGGTTGGGGTCGCGCTTGGAGGTGTGCTCGATCAGGATGCGCTCGCGGCGGCCGACCTGGGCGGCCATGATCTCGCCGGTGATGCGCTGCTGCAACGCGATCACCTCGGCCAGGCGGCGCTGCTTCGTGTCGGGCGGCACCGTGTCGGGCATCTTGCGCGCCGCCGCCGTCCCCTCGCGCTCCGAGTAGGCGAACGTGAACGCCCCGTCGAACCGCAGCTCTTCCTGCGCGCGCAGGGTGGCGGCGTGCTCCTCCTCGGTCTCGTCGCAGAAGCCGACCAGGATGTCGGTGGTGATGGCGATCGACGGCATGGCGGCGCGCAGCTTGCCCGCCAGCGCGCGGAACGTGGCGTAGTCGTAGCCCCGGTGCATGCGCTCGAGCACGCTGTCGGCCCCGCTCTGCAGCGGCAGGTGGACGTGCTTGGCGATCGTGGGCGTCTCGGCCATCGCCGCGATCACGTCGTCGGAGAAGTCCAGCGGGTAGGGTGACGTGAAGCGCACGCGCTCGATGCCGTCGATGGCCGCGACGGCGCGCAGCAGCTCGGCGAAGCCCACGTCCTCGTAGCGATACGAGTTCACCGTCTGCCCCAGCAGCTGGATCTCCTTGCAGCCGCTGGCCACCAGGCCGCGCGCCTGGCGCAGCACCTCGCGCGGGGCGACGCCGCGCTCGCGGCCGCGCGTGTAGGGGACCACGCAGAAGGTGCAGAACTTGTCGCAGCCGCGCTGGATGGTCACGCGCCCGACCACGCCGGCCGTGTCGGGGTCGCCCAGCGCGCTCCCGTCGATCCCGTCGTAGGTCTCGGCGCGGTCGAGCTTGGTGTCGGTGATCGCCTGCCCGCCGCGCGCGGTCTGGACGTGATCCAGCAGGCGGCGGTACCCGTCGGGGCCGATCACCAGATCGACGCCCGGGACGCGGTCGCGGATCTTGTCCTTCAGGTGTTCGGCCATGCAGCCCGTGATCCCCAGGACCGCGTCGGGCTGCGCGTGCGCCAGCATGCTGGCGCGCGCGAAGACCCGCTCCTCGGCCTTCTCGCGCACCGCGCAGGTGTTGATGAGGATCAGGTCGGCGCGCGCCGGGTCGTCGGTCCGGCCGTAGCCGGCGCGCTGGAGCATGCCCAGCACCATGTCGCTGTCGGCGACGTTCATCTGGCAGCCGTACGTCTCGACGTACGCCAGCCGCGTCGCTGGCGCGGGTTCCGCGGAGCTGTCGCTGCGCCGCCGAAGCTGGACGAGATCGGCCACGGCGGATGTATAACCCGCTGATGCCGCGTAAGGGAGCCGCCGCTGCTCTGTTTTTCACGCTTTGCGTCTGGTCCAGCGCGGCACGGGCCGACCCGCCCTGGGTCTGGCGGGATTTGGTCACCCCGCGGGGCGAGGTGGCCTTCGACGTCGGGGGCGGCCTGGCCCACATCCCCGACCCCCAAGGCGGCACCGGTTTCGGCTTCAACCTCGAGCTGAAGGCGGGGATCGCGCCCCACCTGGAGCTCGGGATCCGCACCGGCATCCGCGCGGACATCATCGGACAGGCGGCGCGGGCCGACAACTACGCCCGACCCTTCGACACCGAGACGTTCGGAACCAACGCGGACGCCGTCGCCAACCCCGAGCTGCACCTGAAGTGGGCGGTGGCGCGCGGCCCGGCGGCCGAGCTGGGGCTGGAGCTGGCAGCCTATCTGCCCATCGAGAACAACTCGAGGTTCGGGTTCATGTTCGCGCTGCCGCTGGCCCTGCACGCGAACAGCATCCGCGTCGACAGCGGCCTCTACGTGCCGATCATCTTCACCGATCCGCACACCGACTGGACCCTCAGCATCCCGATCCAGCTCTGGATCCAGGCGACCCGCACCTTCTGGCTGGGGCCGGTCTTCGCCATGAACTTCGTTCACCTGTACGGCGTCGAGTACAACCAGTTCCCGTTCGGGTTCGGGCTGGGCAACACCATCGCGCCCAACGTCGACCTGCGCGCCTGGTTCCTGTTCCCCGACATCAACGCCGACCAGGCCGCCCGCACCTTCGGCGCCGGCCTGGCCTTCGAGTTCAGGTTCGGCTGATGAACGTCGCCCTCTGGATCGTTCAGCTCCTGCTGGCGGCGACCTTCGTCGGGACGGGCATCTGGAAACTGGTCACACCCATCCCCCACCTGGCGGCGAAGATGCCCTGGATGGGGCAGGTTTCGCCGGCCCTCCTTTACACGACCGCCGTCTTCGACGCGCTCGGCGGGCTGGGCGTGCTGCTGCCCTGGCTCACGCGCATCAGGCCCGGGCTGACCGTGGTGGCGGCCTTCGGGTGCGTCGCGCTGCAGGCGTCGGCGATCGGGTTCCACTTCCTGCGCGGCGAGGCGGCGAACACCCCGTTCAACTTCCTGCTGGTCGCCCTCTCGCTGTTCGTCGCCTGGGGTCGCTGGCCCAGTCGGTCAGGAAGGCTTTAGGTACAGCGCCGCCAGCGGCGGCAGCGTCAGTCGCAGCGACGCTGGGCGGGCGTGGCAGCGGGCGTCGTCGGCGGTGACCGCGCCCAGGTTGCCCAGGCCGCTGCCGCCGTAGGTGGTCGCGTCGGTGTTCAGGAGCTCGCGCCAGACGCCGCCGAACGGGACGCCCACACGGTAGTCGTGGCGGGGGACGGGCGTGCAGTTGAGCACCACCAGGATCGTGTCGCGTGCCTCCCGCCCCTTGCGCAGGAACGAGAAGACGCTGTTGTCGTCGTCGTTCGCGTCGATCCACTCGAAGCCCGCCAGGCCCGCGTCGTGGACGTGCAGCGCCGGCTCGGTCCGGTACAGGTGATTGAGCTCCATCACCAGCGTCATCAGGTTGACGTGCAGCGCGTCGTCGCCCAGCAGGTGCCAGTCGACGCTGCGGTCGTGCGCCCACTCGGCGTACTGGCCGATCTCGCCGCCCTGGAACAGCAGCTTCTTGCCCGGCTGCGCCCACATGTCCGCGTAGAGCAGCCGCAGGTTCGCGAACCGCTGCCACAGGTCGCCGTGCATCTTCTGCAGCAGCGAGCGCTTTCCGTGCACGACCTCGTCGTGTGACAGCGGCAGGACGTAGTTCTCGCTCCAGTAGTACATGCCGCGGAAGCTGAGGTGGTGGTGGTGGTAGCGGCGGCCGATCGGGTCGCCGCCGAAGTAGTCGAGCGTGTCGTGCATCCAGCCCATGTCCCACTTCAGGCCGAACCCCAGCCCGCCGGTGTAGGTGGGGCGCGAGACGCCGGGCCAGGAGGTCGACTCCTCGGCGATGGTCTGCGTGTCGGGGTGGTCGCGGTAGACGGCGGTGTTGAACAGGCGCAGGAAGTCGATCGCCTCCAGGTTCTCGTTGCCGCCGTACTGGTTGGCGACCCACTCGCCCCCGCGCCGGCCGTAGTCCAGGTACAGCATCGAGGCCACCGCGTCCACGCGCAGGCCGTCGATGTGGTAGCGGTCCAGCCAGAAGGTCGCGTTGGACAGCAGGAAGGTGCGGACCTCGTTGCGGCCGTAGTTGAAGATGGCGCTCCCCCACTCGGCGTGCATCCCCTGCCGCGGGTCGGCGTGCTCGTACAGGTGCGTCCCGTCGAAGTACATCAGGCCATGCTCGTCGGTCGGGAAGTGGGCCGGCGTCCAGTCGAGGATCACGCCGATCCCCTCGCGGTGCAGGTGATCGATCAGGAACATGAAGTCCTGCGGGGTTCCGTAGCGGGCGGTCGGCGCGAAGAAGCCGGTCACCTGGTAGCCCCACGACGGGTAGAAGGGGTGCTCGGCGATCGGCATCAGCTCGACGTGCGTGAAGCCGCAGCGGCGGACGTGGGCGGCCAGCTTGGGCGCGATCTCCCGGTAGCCGAGCCAGCGGTTCTTCTCCTCGGGGACGCGCATCCACGACCCCAGGTGCACCTCGTAGATCGACATCGGCGCGTCCAGCGCGTGCCGGGGCCCTCGCGCCCGCATCCAGTCGTCGTCGCCCCAGTCGAAGTCCAGGTCCCAGACGATCGACGCCGTCGCGGGCGGCGCCTCGGCGCGAAACGCGTACGGGTCGGCCTTGTCCACACGGTAGCCGTTGACCTGCGATTCGATGCGGTACTTGTAGTGCGTCCCCTTCGACAGGCCGGCCACGAAGCCGGTCCAGATCCCGGACTCGCCCCGCCGCTCCAGCGGCGCCGGCGACTTCCCCCAGCCCTCGAAGTCGCCGATCACGGAGACGCGAGCGGCGTTGGGAGCCCAGACGGCGAAGGCGACGCCCAGACGCCCGGCCTCGGTGGTCAGATGCGCGCCCAGGCGTTCGTAGGCGCGCGTGTGGGTCCCCTCGGCGAACAGGTGAACGTCGACGTCACCCAGGCGCGTCATCTGCCGACCATGCGCCGACGATGATAACCATGATCCGCTGCTTTTGACTCGGGTGCCGCGCTGGCCTTACTGTGAAGTGCCGATGGAGAAGCGTAGGGGCGCGTTGCTTGGCCTGGTGATCGTCGCGTTGCTGGGGACGCCGGGCGTGGCCCGCGCCGACAAGACGGGCGACAAGACGACCGAGAAGAAGGCGGTGGAGGACTTCGCCGCCGGCCGCTACGAGGAGTCGCTGGACCTGTTCGCCAAGCTGTACGCCGACACGCTGAACCCGGTCTACCTGCGGAACATCGGGCGCTGCCAGCAGAACCTGCGCCACCCCGACAAGGCCATCGACGCGTTCAAGAACTACCTGGCCAAGGCGAAGAAGATCTCGGCCGACGAGCGGGCCGAGATCAACGGCTACATCAAAGAGATGGAGGCGCTGCGCGACGAGCAGGCCAGGCAGGCCCAGGCCGCCCAGGCCCCGCCGACGCCGCCTCCAGCGGCGATGCCCCCGCCGGCCACCGCGCCGCCCGCCGCTCCACCGGCGACGGCGACGTCGCCGGTGCAGCCGTTGCCGCCCACCGGGGAGGCGCCCCCGCCGGGTTCCTACCCGCCGTCCGCGTACCCACCCGGCTCTTACGCCCCGCCGCCCGGGTATCAGCCGGGGCCCGAGGGGCAGCAGCCGGCCGGCACGCTGGTCGCGCAGCCCGGGCCCCCGCCCGCCGCGGAATCAGGCTCCGTGTTCACGCGCTGGTGGTTCTGGACCATCGTCGGCGCGGTGGTGGTCGGTGGCGTCGTGGCCGCCGTGGTGCTGAGCAGCGGAACCGATAAACCGCCCTGCAGCGTCGCGGGCATCACCGGGTTGATGTGCAAATGAGCGTGCGCGCAAGAATCTGGGGAGCGGCGGCGATCGCGGCGCTGATCGCTGGCGCGGGGTTCGCCGGCTGCAAGCAGAAGGAGTCGCTGGTCGTCGTCACGCTGACGGCGGCCACCGCCGACACGACGTTGCGCAGCGCCAGCATCGGCGTCGGAAGCCACGCCGAGACCTTCACGCTGAGCGCCGGGGTGCCCAGCGGCGGCGTCAGCTTCGGCGTCTACGTCCCGTCCAGCATCACGGGCCTGCAGACGATCTCGGTGGTGGTCTCGCCGGCGACGGCCGGCGATTGCAACGGCCTGACCGGGAACGGTTCCGTCGACATCAAGACAGCGGGCGAGACCGACGGCCCCATCGACATCGGGCTGACCGCCAGCACCACCGCTTGCCCGATGGGCGGCAGCAGTGGAACGGGCGGCAGGGTCGGGACCGGCGGCACGGGGACCGGTGGCACCGGGACTGGCGGCAAGGGAACCGGCGGAACCGGCATCGGTGGAAGCGCCGGCGGCAGTCCTGGCGGGCACGCCGGCGGGACCGCGCTCGGCGGCAGCAGCGGCGGCACCGGGACCGGCGGGGCGACCGGTGGGACGGGCGGCGGCGGCGGTGGGCACGCGCTCTCGACCTGCACCGAGGTCGACCACGCCAGCACCGGCAACTGCGCGGCCGGACTCTCGACCTGCAACGACGTCGCCGTCTGGGGCGTGGCGTTCTCGCCGACGGACCCCACGCTGTTCGTGACCGGCGGCAGCGATGCCCGCGTCAAGAGATGGACCATCACCAACGGCGTTGCGCAGGCCCCGTCGCAGGCGGTCCTGTCGGGCGCCGCCTCACTCGGCCTGGTCGCGTTCTCGCCGGACGGCACCCTGCTGGCGATCGGGCGCACCGGTGGCGTCGACATCGTGAGCGTCGCGACCTGGACGGTTCAACGCACGCTGACCATCACCAACCAAGCCTTCGGCGTGGCGTTCTCGCCGGACGGGCAGCAGGTCATCACCCTGGACAGCGACGGCCTGGGCACGGCCCGGCTGTACGTGCACGCGGTGAACAACATCGCGGCGCTCAGCAGCGTCTCGGTCCCGGAGGGGTACGCCCTGGCCGTGTCGCGCACGGCGGTGAATGGCGGCTTGCCCGTGGCGGTGACCACCGATACGGGTTCGCTGATCGTCTTCACCCTCACCTCCAGCGGGTTCTCGGTGCCCACCACCCTGACCGTGACCTCCGACGGCAGCTACGCCGAGACGGTGGCGATCGCTCCCGGCGGCGGGCTGGTGGCCGCGGGTGGCGACGACGGCATCATGCACTTCTGGACCTTGCCGTCGCTGACGGCGCAGTCGCCGACCATCGACATCAACGCGAGCACGGCCGGGAGCACCGTCGAGGTCTACGCGAGCGCGTTCTCCGACGACGGCAGCACCCTGGCCATCGGCGGCGGATACGCCGCCAGCGTGACGGCCTGGGCGGTCGCGCCGCCCCGTCCCCGTCTCGGGCAGGAATGGGACAGCCCCACCTCCTTGGAGATCGACTCGATGGCGTTTTCTCCCGATGGCAAAGTGCTGGTCGTCGGTGAGGCTGATTGCGGCTGCGTGGCTGTCTGCCCCACGCACTGAGTCGAGAAATGGCCTGGAACCGGTCAGGTCTTGGCCGGAGGGCCAAACTTTGCGGTGTTTCCTTGCACCTCGTCGGAGCTATATTTCTTTGACGCATGCGGAGTTTTCGAGCCGGCGCCCGGTGCGCGCTCGCTGCAGCTGGTCTGGTCGTTCTTGCGACCAGCTCGGCCCGCGCGCGCCCGTGGCCCCCGCGCGCTCCCGCCGTTGAGCCCAAGCCGGCACACCAGCTGCGCACGCCCTCGACCTGGCCGGCCGAGCCGGAGGCGCCGGCGCCCGTCGATTTGGCGAAGTTCACCGCGGCCTACGCGCACCTGTGCGGCGTCGATCCGTCGTCGTCGAAGGCGGCGGTCGCCGGTGAGGTGCTGACCGCGGCGCAGGCGGCGAACAGCGACCCATTCACGCTGGCCGCGCTCGGCTACTACAACACCAAGTGCGATCCCGACTTCCGCAAGGACGGGCGCTACGGCCTGCTCGCCATCGAGCCGTCCATGTACCGCGTGGCCGAAGGGCCCGAGCCGCCCGTCGAGCGCGGGCAGCTGACCTCTCGCGCGTTGATGGACCCGGCGGTGAACCTGGCGACGGGTGCCGCCATCCTCGAGATGTGGAACGCCAAGCACCAGGAACTGGACGAAGCGTTCGGCGGCTCGCCTCATCGCGGGGGTGTGGCGCACTTTCTCTGGGGCGACGAGGTGCGCTCGAGCGGCCAGGAGGATCTGGTCCTGACGGCGCGGCGGCGAATGATCGGCGCGTACCTGCAGACGCCGGACCCGACGCGGGAGGCGTCCTACCTGGGCGGCCTGACCATCGTCTCGCCGCTGGAGTCGCCGCCGCGCGTGGCCACCAGCGGCCCTGGCGACGAGCGGGACGGCGGCGCGCGCCGCCACCAGGGCCTGGACATCACCGGCACCATCGGCGAGCCGGTGCGCGCCATGGCCGACGGCACCGTCATCTTCGCGGGCGTGAGCGAGCCGGGCCACCTGCGCAAGGGGCCGATTCCGCCCGAGCAGAGCGCGCGGTACCGGAACCGCCGTCTGGCCGTGGGGGGCATCTACCTCTGCATCGAGCACACGCCCGAGCCCAAGCGGATCGTCACCTGCTACATGCACCTGAATTCGTACGTCGTGGCCGAGCGGGACCAGGTGAAGGCCGGCCAGACCATCGGCTACGTGGGGCGAACCGGCGTCAAGGTCTCGCCCCCGCACCTGCACTTCGAGGTGCGGGTGAACGATCGGTTCACCAACCCGGTTCGCACGCTGGGCGAGTTCGTCATCCCGCCCTCGGCCACCCAGACTCACCAGTACGTCCTGAAGGCCCGCCGGGCCAAGCTCCGCCGCCACCTGCGCGCGTAGGCCAGCTTCGGGCTTAATCGCGACCTGCCGAGAACCCTGTTAGGGTTCCACGCAAAAATGATTCGGAAAAACGACGCGCTCGAGTACCACCGGGCCGGGCGGCCGGGGAAGTTGGAGGTCGTCCCCACCAAGCCGCTGGTCACGCAACGCGATCTGTCGCTGGCCTACTCGCCCGGGGTGGCGGAGCCGTGCCTGGAGATCGCCGCCAACCCCGAAGCCGCCTGGGATTACACGGCGCGGGGCAACCTGGTGGCGGTGGTCAGCAACGGCACCGCGGTGCTGGGCCTGGGGAACATCGGCCCGCTCGCCAGCAAGCCGGTGATGGAGGGCAAGGCCTGCCTCTTCAAGAAGTTCGCCGACATCGACGTCTACGACATCGAGGTCGACGCCCGCGACCCCGCCCGCTTCATCGACACCGTCGCCGCGCTGGAGCCGACGTTCGGCGGCATCAACCTGGAGGACCTGAAGGCGCCCGAGTGCTTCGAGATCGAGGCCGGGCTGCGCAAGCGCATGGCGATCCCGGTCTTCCACGACGATCAGCACGGCACCGCCATCATCTCGGGCGCGGCGCTGGTGAACGGCGCGGAGATCGCGGGCAAGAAGCTGAAGGACATGAAGGTGGTGGTCTCGGGCGCGGGCGCGTCGGCCATCGCCTGCGCCAACTTCTACGTCGAGCTGGGCGTGTCGCTGGCGAACATCACGATGATCGACTCGGTCGGCGTGATCTACGAAGGGCGCTCCGACGGCATGAACCAGTGGAAGGCCCGCTTCGCCCGCAAGGATGACGGCGCGCGGACCCGCGCGGACGCGCTGCGCGGCGCCGACCTGTTCCTGGGGCTGTCCAAGGCGGGGCTCTGCACCCCCGACATGCTGAAGACCATGGCGGCCAAACCGTTGATCTTCGCGCTGGCCAACCCCGATCCCGAGATCGGCTACGAGGAGGCCAAGGCGGCGCGTCCCGACGCCATCGTCGCCACCGGGCGCAGCGACTTCCCCAACCAGGTCAACAACGTGCTCGGGTTCCCTTACATCTTCCGCGGTGCGCTGGACGTCCGCGCCAAGGAGATCAACGAAGCGATGAAGAGCGCCGCCGCTCACGCGCTGGCCGCGCTGGCGCACGAGCCGGTGCCGGATTCGGTGGCCGAGGCCTACGGCGTGCGCGCGTTCCGCTTCGGACCCGACTACATCATCCCCAAGCCGTTCGACACGCGCGTGCTCTGGTGGTGCGCGCCGGCGGTGGCCGAGGCGGCCATGAAGTCGGGCGCGGCCCGACTGATGCTGGACCTGGACGAGTACCGCGAGCGGCTGCAGCGCCGCATCGGCGGCGTGCAGCACACGATCATGCGGCAGATCGTGCAGCGCGCGAAGAGCTCGCCCAATCGGATCGTCTTTCCCGACGGCGACAACATCAAGGTGCTGCGCGCCTGCCAGATCGTCCTGGACGAGAAGATCGCTCGGCCGATCCTGCTGGGCAGCGAGCGCAAGATCCGCCAGCGCGCGGCCGACCTGGACCTGGATCTGGACGGCGCGGAGATCGTCAACCCGTCCGAGTCACCCCACCACGCGACCTACGCCACCGACTACCTGGCGCTGCGCTGCCGCAAGGGCGTCACCGCCGCCACGGCCACGCGGCTGGTCAACCGGCGCATCCACTTCGGCATGATGATGGTGCGCGCCGGCGACGCCGATGGCCTGGTGGCCGGCCTGACCGCGCCCTACCCGGACACGATCCGCCCCGCGCTGCAGATCCTGGGGATCCGCGCCGACGTGCGGCGCGCGACCGGCATGTACATGATGCTGCTCAAGAACACGGTGAAGTTCTTCGCCGACGCGACGGTGAACATCGACCCCGACGCCGAGACGCTGGCCGACACCGCGATCCAGGTGGCCGACGCCGCGCGCGCCTTCGAGGTGACGCCCCGGATCGCGATGATCTCGTTCTCGAACTTCGGTTCGGCGCCCCACCCCGAGTCGCGCAAGATGGCCGACGCGGTCGAGATCGTCCGCCGGCTCCGGCCGGATCTGGAGATCGACGGCGAGGTGCAGGCCGACATCGCGGTCGAGCCCGAGAAGCTGCGCGAGCTGTTCTCGTTCACGCGGCTGACCGACGCGGCCAACGTGCTGATCTTCCCGACGCTGTCGGCGGGCAACGCCGCCTACAAGGTGCTGGCGGCGCTGGGCGGCGCGACCGCCATCGGCCCGATCCTGCTGGGCGTGAAGAAGCCGGTCACCGTGCTGCCGCGCGACGCCAACGTCGACACGATCGTCAGCATGACCGCGTACACCGTCGCGAGGTCAGTGCAGTAGCTTGTCGGTGTCGACGGGCTCGCTGCCGGGGCGCTTGCGGGTGCTGGAGCTGGAGAAGGTGATGGTCGAGCTCTCGAGCGCGATGAACGCCCGGTGATCGGGCGGCGCCGGGGCGGGGACCGTCACCTCGAACGGCTGCGCGACCCCCGGGGGCATGTGCGGCAGAGAGAACGTCGCGTGCTTCTCGCCGATGCGCACCGACACCTGGACGGCGTCGTGGGTCACCGAGGTCGGGTTGATGACCTTGCCGGCGATGTGGACGCCGCCGTCGGCGGGGGAGGTGGCCAGATCGATCACGTAGAAGCCGCCGGAGATCGGCTGCCAGCCGGCGGCCGTCAGATCGACCTCCTGGAACACGGTGGCCGAGAGGTGCCGTCCGATGTCACGGACGGCGTCCTTGAACTGGTCGAAGCGCGGCCCGATGGCGGCCACGTCCTTCTCCAGCTTGGCGCGCGCTGCCTGCTCTTGCCGTAACGCCAGGTAGAGATAAACGCAGCCGCCCAGGCTGGCGAGCACCAGCAGGAAAACGAAGAAGCCCCAGACGCGTCGCCAACTCATGCCGTGATATTGTACATTGCCATGTCTGTTCGGGCCGCCGTCACGCGGATCGTCCTGGCCCTGGGCCTGACGGCGGTGGCCCTGTCGGGCGCCGTCTGTTCCGTCGACAACGCCGGTCTCTCCAATGGCGCAGGCGGTCAGGGCGGTGTCGGCGGGGGGACGGGCGGCGCGGCCGGGCACGCCGGCTCGAAAGGATCAGGTGGCGTTGCGTCCGGCACGGGCGGTTCCGCGGCCGGCGGCGGTTCCGGCGGCGGTTCCGGCGGATCGGTCGCGACCGGCGGCGCGTCGGGCAGCGGCGGGTCCCCGACAGGGGGCACGGGCGGCGCCGCGGGCCAGCTCGGCGCCGGGGGCGGCGGCGGCTCGGCGACCGGCGGAGACTCGGGGACCGGCGGCCAGAGCGGGAGCGTCGGCACGGGCGGCGCGGCGGGCGGCGACACCGGTGGGAGCGCGGGCACCGGGGGCGTCGCGGGCAGCGGGGCGGGTGGTGCGGGGGGGACGGCGGGGACCGCGGGCGCGGGTGGGGCCGCAGGCACCGGCGGCGTGGCTGGCGCGGGCGGCGCCGGCGGGATGGCCGGCTCCATGGGCGGTCACGGCGGCGGCAAGACGCCGGACTGCACCAGCTACCCGTCCGGGATGTCGATGACGGTGCCGACCGACGACAAGCTCCATTGCTACTGGGCCCACGGCAACGAGGTCGACTGGGACAGCGCCGAGGTGATCTGCGAGAACGAAGGCGGCACGCTGGTCACCATCCTCTCGTCGACGGAGAACATGGCCGTGCTGCACCTGGCCACCCAGGCCAGCCTGTTCACGATGGGCGTGCCGGTCGCCATCGGGGCGACCGACGGCAAGGACGCCAACGACCAGAGTGGACCGGGAGACTACGCCTGGGTCACCGGCGAGGACTGGGGATACACGAACTGGCACTCGGGCGAGCCGACCGGAAACTGCAGCAGCTGTGGCGGCAACGGATTCAGCTGTTCTTGCGACCACTGGCTGATGCTGGCCAGCGACGGCACCTGGTACGACCGGAACGAGTCGACCGCACGTCCGTTCGTCTGCGAGGCCACCGCGCGCTGACCCGGGCCGATCGGACCGGGATCCCGGTCCGACCCCCGCTTGACTCGCGGGGTTGCCTGTGATTGTGTGCTCCGGGTCCCCATCGTTCGGTACATGCGGTGCAGGTGGACGTCTGAACGATTGCGGGCCGGGGAGACGTCCCCGCTGCTTATCGCGAAGGAAGTGAGGGCTAGCCTGATGAAGCGCGCACGCTCGTTGGCCCTGGTTTTCTCATCCGGCTTCCTGGTCGCCTGTGCCGGCGTCAAGCCGGGGGCGAGCGTCACCGGCAGCGGCGGAGCTCCCGGCACGGGCGGGATCGTCCAGGGGACCGGCGGCGACAACGGGACCGGCGGCAGCGTGGTCCCGCCGCCGCCGCCGCCCAGCCCGTGCGGCGGCGGATCGTGCAACGACTTCGACGGCGGCCCGTTCGGACCCGACGGCACGGCGTCCAGCGTCCCGGCCGGCGCGGCGCAGGCCTTTGGCGGCAGCGCCGCGGCCAGCGGCGGGCCCTGCCTGCTGGAGCCCCAGGACGGCACGCTGCTGCCGAACAACTGGCTGCGCCCGCGCTTCAGCTGGACGTCGGCCGGCACCGGCGCGCTCTACGAAGTCCACGTGACCGCGTCCAACCAGAGCCCCGATCTGGTCGTGTACACGAACCAGACCAGCTGGACCATGCCGAAGACGATGTGGCTGGCCCTGTCGCAGCACACGCAGGACATGCCGATCAACGTCACGGTCCTGTCGTCGACCAAGGGCGGCTCGGCCTCGACCGGCACGAACGCCAACTTCTCCGTCGCGCCCGTCGGCGCCAGCGGCAACCTGGTCTACTGGTCGCCCTCGGGGTCGACGAACGGCGACACCGCCGAGGCCGGCCTGACCACCCTGAACGGCTTCGCGGTCGGCGACGAGTCGGTCATGAAGGTCCTGAGCTGTGGGAACACCGGCACCACCGCCGCGACCCTCCAGTGCGACATCAAGACGACGTCGTGGGAGACGGACGACAACGGGTTCAATCCGATGGCCGTCCAGTGCATCGGCTGTCACACGTCGACCCCCGACGGCGACTACATCTCATTCAACAACTTCTACCCGTGGGGCGGGGTGCTGGCGTCCGGCCAGTCCGGGATGGTGAATGGGATGTCGACGCTGGGAACCGCGCCCATGTTCCTGGGCGGCGGCGGCTACAAGGCGTTCATCCAGCCCTGGGTCGGGATCACGACCTACTCGGAGAACCACTGGATCGACGGCGACCACATCGCGGTGGCGCCGCTGGGCAGCAACAACGACGACACCGACCAGCAGCCGGGTCTGGCCTGGTTCGACCTGGAGAACTCCACGCTGCTGCCCAGCGGGCAGAACCCGTACACCATGCTCAAGGGGACCGCCTGGAACTGGATCTATGCGCCCAAGACGGGCGCCTACGCCGCCGCACCCTCCTGGAGCCACGCCAGCAAGGACTTCGTGGTCTTCACGATGACCAACAAGGTGAAGTCGGGGCGGCTCGGCACGGGCACGGCGCACCTGTACCAGGTCCCGTACTCGAAGACCGCCGCCCAGACGGCCACGGCGGTCCCGATGCTGGACCCGATGAACCAGTACGCGCAGTACTACGGGACGCTCTCGTTCGACGACGCGTACATCGTCTACGACCAGATCTCGGCGGCGGCGGCCAACGCCACCCACCCGGACATGAACAAGTCCGACAAGAGCGGCAGCACCTGGGACGGCATGTACATGCAGCCGGCAGCCGAGCTGTTCGTGACCCCGACCGCCGGTGGACCAGGGGTCCGGCTGGCGGCCAACGATCCGCCCATGTGCTCGGGGCAACCGAAGAGCGGGACGATCAACAACACCTGGGCGAAATGGTCGCCCGAGGTCTCGACCGCCAACGGAAACACCTATTACTGGCTGATCTTCTCGTCGTGGCGGCAAGGAGACGTGGACTCCAACGGATCCCCGATCGCCCAGCTGTTCATGACCGCGATCGTGAAGCCGGAGGCCGGCCCCATCCAGACCTACCCGGCCGTCTACCTCTGGAATCAGCCGCCGAAAGTCAGTAATTTCACACCGGCATGGGACGTCTTCAAGATCGGCAACGTCGGTTGAGGACCACCGACGCCGGCGCCGGCACCGACGGCGCGCGGCAAATTTGACGGAGACGCACCAAGAACCCGAAAAAATCGAGTCCTGCTGGTGCAGTGGGGGACTCTATAACCCACCGAGAAGGTCCATCCCAAATGACGCGAAAACTGAATACGCTCGTTCTTTCGACCCTGCTGTCGGTCCCGGCGTTGCCCACGGTCGTCCTGGCGCAAGACAATCCGGCCCCGGCCGCCGCGCCGGCCGACAGCGCGCCGGTGGTCGCTCCCCCGGCCGAGGGTGAGGCCGCTGCCCCGGCGCCCGGAGCGCCTGCCGCACCCGCCAAGAAGAAGAGCGGCGGCGGTCCGGCGCTGAGCCTCAGCCCCGAGGCGCCCCAGGTGGCCGGGCTGGTCGCGTCTCCGGCGGAGGTCGTCGCGCCGCCGACCGAGGAGGCGACCGGCGAGTGGAAGTTCGACGTGACCGGCTACTTCCGGGCGCCGCTCCGGATGTCGTGGGGGCCGCCGACGACACCCTCCCCGACCGGCGGAAACGCCGGGACGCAGCTGCGCACGCCGCCGCTGGTCCCCGACGCGAACTACATCGACTGGCGCTACACGAACAGCATGGTGGCGCCCTGGACCGAGCTCAACTTCCACTACGGCAACGACCGGGTGAAGGCCACCGTCCAGATCGCGTCGTACAACATCACCGACTCGGGCTACCGCCGTCTGGAGGCGCAACTCGGCATCAACGAGGCGTTCATCAGCATGTCGTACCCGGAGTTCATCGACGAAGATGCCCGGCTGACGCTGGTGGCCGGGGCCTACACGAACCGCTACGGCGCCGCCGGCCGCTACGACGCCGGCCGCTACGAGACCTACCTGTTCGGGCGCACGCACACCGCGGGTGGGACCCTCACGTTCGATCAGGACGTCGGCGACTGGACCGCCGAGGTCGAGGGCGGGTTCGGGGGAAAATTGGAGCCGATCCCGTTCTACGGGTCAGCCGGCAACGTTTCCCCCGCCAGCACCACCAACCCGAACTTTCCCATCTGGGATCCGTATCCCGGGCCGGTGCCCCAGGAGTCGACCTTCGTCGCGCACCTCCACGGCGGCGCGGTGTTCAAGAAGCAGCTGATCCTGGGGGCGCACTACATCGACGTGTTCGCCAACGATAACGAGCGGGCCGGCTCGTATGTTGCCAACTCGGGTGGCTGGGGCGGCGGGGCGATCGACAAGATGCCGCGCGGCGCGACCGATCCCAAGCCGAACATCACGATCTGGGGGTTCGACGCCAAGCTGCTGGGTGGCGTGCTGGGCGACGGCTACCTCGGCTACTCGCACCTGTCGGCCACCAACGCCCTCTACATCGCCGACGCCATCGAGGTGCTCCACTCGTTCGGCGGCTGGCAGCTTCACGACAACTACTTCGGCCCGCCCGGCGGCACCGACGCGGTCACCGGCAGCATCGACAGCGTCGAGCTGCAGTACAGCTTCAGCTTCGGCCAGCTCTTTCACTACCCGCAGGCGTTCTGGGGCGACGGCGTCGACCTGATCGGCACGGTTTTCGGCATGTTCAACCACGTGCACGCGTTGAACCCCATCTACGACAAGGTCAACAAGCTGAAGTGGGGCACCGAGTGGACCTACGTTCCGCTCCCCTGGTTAGGCCTGGGCGGCCGATTCGACTACGTCGAGCCGAACATGGACATCTCGGGCGAGTCGTTTGCGGTCATCTCCCCGCGCATCATCTTCCGCACGGCGTTCGTGACCCACGAGCAGATCATGATTCAGTACTCGCGTTACTCTTACGGCGACCTCTACAAGCCTGGTATCCAGCCGATGGCAGGCTTCATGAGCGGCTCGCAGTACCCGTACAACGCCTCGCCCGGCGCGGCGCAGCTGGGCGTCGACAAGAACGCGGCGCAAATCGCGGCGATCATCTGGTTCTAACCGAGGAATCCGACCATGAAGACTGATGCGAAGAAGCTGTTCGTCGGCGCCTGCGCCGGCTCGTTGCTGGCCATGGGGTGCTTGATTCCGCCGAAGCAGGGGCCCAGTGCGACGCCCGGTTCGGCCGCCTCGATCCACGCCGCCGGCAACGGGGCGGCTCCGGCCGCGACGGGGCCGCTGGCGGGCTTCAAGGACTGCGGCCCGGACGGCCTGATCGATGACGGCGAGGACGGCAACAACCAGAACCTGCCCAACGGCGACCGCGGCGGTTACTGGTACACGTTCAAGGACAAGACCGGGACGACCACCGTCGATCCGACCGCCGGCGAAGAGGGGGGGACCTTCGCGATGAGCGAGCCGGGCCACGCCTCGAAGCTCTCGGCGCGCTTCCACGGCAGCGTGGGCACCGGCTCGGTGGTGTTCGCCGGCATGGGCACGAACCTCATCGATCCCAAGGGCGCCTACGACGCGTCGAAGTACGCCGGCATCGCCTTCTGGGCCAAGCGCGGCGAGGATTCGACGGGCAAGGTCCGCCTGAAGGTGCCGGACGTAAACACCGATCCGGACGGCGGCGTCTGCTCCGAGTGCTTCAACGACTTCGGCGGCGATCTGAACCTGACCACCGACTGGAGGCTCTACATCTACCCGTGGAAGAGCATGAAGCAGGAGGTCGGCTGGGGGAACCCGCTCAAGAAGCACATCAGCCCCGAGAAGCTCTTCGGCATCCAGTTCCAGGTGAAGGTGCCGCACTCAAATTACGACATCTATGTCGATGACCTGAAGTTCCTCTGTCAGTGAGCGCGTGAGCGTCGACGGGCTTTGCCCGTTGGCGCTCGTCGCGGGAGATCAAAAGGACCCTCTGAGGGTCCTTTTTTTTTAGTAAAGTACGGGCCGATGCGCTTCGGATACTTCGACGACAAGAACCGCGAATACGTCATCACCACGCCGAAGACTCCGTACCCCTGGATCAACTACCTGGGGTCGGAGAGCTTCTTCTCGCTGGTCTCGCACCGCGCGGGCGGCTACTGCTTCTACCGCGACGCGCGGCTCCGCCGGTTGATGCGGTACCGGTACAACAACGTCCCGACGGACGTTGGCGGCCGGTACTTCTACATCAACGACGGCGGCGACGTCTGGAACCCCAGCTTCGCGCCGACCAAGGCGGCGCTCGACTCGTTCGAGTGTCGTCACGGTCTCGGCTACACCCGCATCACCGGCGAGCGCAAAGGGGTGCGGGCTGGCCTGCTCATGCTGGTGCCGCCCGGGCACACGGCAGAGGTCCATGAGCTGCGCCTCAAGAACACCGGCCCCTCGCCCAAGAGCCTGAAGGTCTTCTCGTTCATCGAGTTCTGCCTGTGGAACGCGTACGACGACATGACCAACTACCAGCGCAACTTCTCGACCGGCGAGGTCGAGGTCGAGCGCGGGGGCGCGACGATTTACCACAAGACGGAGTACCGCGAGCGGCGCGATCACTTCGCCTTCTACAGCGTCAATGCCGACGTGGCCGGGTTCGACACCGACCGCGAGACGTTCTTCGGCCTGTTCAACGACTGGAGCGCCCCCGACGTCGCGGCCAAGGGCGCGTCGTCCAACTCCGTGGCCAGCGGCTGGCAGCCGGTCGCGTCGCACGGCCTGGACGTCAACCTGGCGCCGGGCGAGGAGAAGACGTTCGTCTTCACGCTGGGCTACGTCGAGAACCCGCGCGACGAAAAGTGGGAAAAGCCGGGCGTCATCAACAAGACCCGTGCCCATGCGCTGATCGAGAAGTTCAGCAATCCGGAGCAGGTCGCGGCGGCCATGAAGGCCCTTGCCGACCACTGGTCCAGGCTGCTGTCGAATTACTCGATCGAGTCGTCGGACGAGAAGCTGAACCGGATGGTCAACATCTGGAACCCCTACCAGTGCATGGTCACGTTCAACATGTCGCGCAGCGCCTCGTACTTCGAGACGGGGATCGGCCGCGGCATGGGGTTCCGTGACTCGAACCAGGACCTGCTCGGCTTCGTGCACCTGGTGCCCGAGCGCGCGCGCGAGCGCATCATCGACATCGCGTCGACGCAGTTCCCCGACGGCAGCGCCTACCACCAGTACCAGCCGCTGACCAAGCGGGGGAACAACGACGTGGGGGCCGGCTTCAACGACGATCCGCTCTGGTTGATCTTCGGGGTCGCCGCCTACATCCGCGAGACGGGCGACTACAGCATCCTCGACGAGCAGGTGCCGTTCGACAACGACCCCAAGACCAAGGTGCCGCTGTTCGAGCACCTCAAGCGGTCGTTCAACTACACGCTGAACAACCTGGGGCCGCATGGGCTGCCGTTGATCGGCCGCGCCGACTGGAACGACTGCCTGAACCTGAACTGCTTCTCCGAGACGCCCGACGAGTCGTTCCAGACCACCGGCAACCGCACCGGTCGCACGGCGGAGTCGGTGTTCATCGCCGGCATGTTCGTGGGGGTGGCGCCCGACTACGCGTTCCTGGCCGAGAAGCTGGGCTTCGCCGACGAGGCCAAGAAGGCGCGCGGCGAGGCCGCCAAGATGACCGACGTCATCCTGAAGCACGGCTGGGACGGCGAGTGGTTCCTGCGGGCCTACGACTTCTTCGGCAAGAAGGTCGGCAGCAAAGAGAACAAGGAATCGCAGATCTTCATCGAGCCGCAGGGCTTCTGCGTGATGGCGGGCGTCGGCGTGGAGGGCGGCCAGGCCAAGAAGGCGCTCGACTCGGTCAAGGAGCGGCTGGACACGAAGTACGGCATCGTGCTCAACAACCCGCCCTACAGCGAGTACCACGTCGAGCTGGGCGAGATCTCGTCGTACCCGCCCGGCTACAAAGAGAACGCGGGCATCTTCTGCCACAACAACCCGTGGGTCATCATCGCCGAGACCGTGATCGGCCGCGGCGAGCGGGCGTTCGAGTACTGGAAGAAGATCACGCCGGCTTATCTGGAGGAGATCAGCGAGATCCACCGCCTGGAGCCGTACGTGTACGCGCAGATGATCGCGGGCAAGGAGGCCGCGCGCCACGGCGAGGCGAAGAACTCCTGGCTCACGGGCACCGCCTCGTGGAACTTCATCGCGGTCTCGCAGTGGATCCTCGGCGTGCGCCCGGACTGGGACGGCCTGCGCATCGAGCCGTGCCTCCCGCGCACCTTCACGTCTGTGGAGATCACGCGCAGGTTCCGCGGCTGCACCTACCGGATCAGCATCCGCA
>DATJWP010000100.1:0-36743 GCA_035578045.1 Polyangia bacterium
CCGCTGCCGCCGGTGCCGCTGCCACCCGTCGCGCTGCCGCCCGTGCCGTGGCCGCCGGCGCCGCCCGTGGACGAGCCGCCGGTGCCGATCACGCCGCCGGTCGCCGATGAGCCGCCCTTGCCGCCGGTCGCGGACGAACCACCGGTGGACGAGCCGCCGGTCGCCGATGAGCCGCCGGTGGACGATCCGCCGGTTCCGGGACCACTGCCGCCAGTCGAAGAAGAGCCGCCAGTCCCGGATGACCCACTCGTCGCCGACCCACAACCCGCCCAAGCGATCGGCAACAAAAGCGCCGTCATGAGCATGCGCGATCTCGTCAGAACCTTCATCGGTCGGCCTTTCCCCGAGTGGTCTCGGCGATCGAAAGCGATACGACGCGCGTCGGACGCGCTAAGCCCGCGAACGTTAGCTCCGCCGGCTGGCGAAAACTAGTTCCTAAGATCGGGATCTTTCGATGAAAGGTGGGGGCTTTGACCACCCATTATGTCTGGATCAGCCGCGGCTCCAGTGACTCACGCCGGCGCGGGCTTTGTCGATGACGTCCAGCAGCTCGCGGCGGTGGTCGGGGTTGTTCACGAAGTCGATGTCCGAAGCGTTCACGACCAGCAGCGGCCCCTCGTCGTACGAGAAGAAGAACTGCGCGTAGGCCCGCGCGACCTCCTCGACGTACTCGGCGCGGATCGGCCGCTCCTCGACCCGGCCCCGCTTGCGGATCCGCTCGAGCAGGACCTCTGTGCGCGCCTGCAGGTAGACCACCAGGTCGGGCGTCACGGTGCGCACCTTCAGCATCTGGTAGATGCGGTCGTAGAGCGCCAGCTCGTCGTCCGACAGGTTCAGGGTCGCGAACAGGCGGTCCTTGGCGAACAGGTAGTCCGACACCACGCCGCCGCGCGAGAACAGGTCGCCCTGCGCCAGCTCGCCCTGCTGGGCGTAGCGCTGCAGCAGGAAGAACAGCTGGGCCGACATGGCGTGGCGCCGGCGGTCCTTGTAGAACGGCCCCAGGAACGGGTTCTCCTCGACCGCCTCCCGAATCACGCGGGCCGAGAGCGCTTCGCCCAGGATCTCCGCCAGGCTCGACTTGCCGGCGCCGATCGGGCCTTCCACGGCGATGTATCGGGGCCGGGCGTTCCGCACCTCCCCACCTATAACCTGCCGGCTATGGATTGGGGAAGCCGAGCAAGAGCTCGGTGCGAGCCCGGGTCGTGCGGCCGCCGGGAGACCCAGGGAGCCGCAGGCCGCCGCGGACGGTGTCCTCCAGGCAGCGCGCCAGGGCGCCCGTGCCCGGGACCGGCACCTTGGCAACGGCCGAGACCACCTTGCCGCGGCGATCGATCTCCATCTCGATCGCCAGCCGGACCGTGCCGCCCGGACGAACCAGGCCGGCCGCCGCGTCCAGGCAGTCGTCGAGGATCCCGGCCTGATCGCGCCAGGCCGCATCGATCAGCGGTGCCGGCGCGCCGCCGGTGGCCAGGACGGTGGCGACGGCGAGGAGGCGCGCTCCGCCTGCTGGCCGCTGCCCAGGGCGGCGGACCGCGGGCGCTTCCAGCTCGGCCAGGTGAGCCTGGGCGGCTTCGGCCCACCGGCTCCGCGGCAGGCGGTCGAGGTACTCGTGAAACGCGGCGGCGGCGTCGGTGCGGCGGCCGCCCGCCAGGCGGGCCACCCCCAGGCGGTAGAACACCTCCCCCTCGGGCAGGATCCGCACGTCGGGACCGGGGAGGGTCGCCACCTCGAGCACGGCGGAGGTCGGGTCGGCGGCCAGCGCCTCGCGCGCCATGAGCCGGGCGGACGCGCCCTGCCCGGCCCGGTCGAGCGCCGCGGCCAGACCGAAGCAGGCCAGCGCCAGGTCGTGCGTCCGCCCGCGCGGATCGTCCAGGTGGGCGGCGTCGCGTTCGGTCGCCGGCGCCGAGGACGCGGCCGCGATGGCGTCCCGGTAGGCGGACTCGGCCGACAAGAGCTGGCCGTCGGCCATCAGGACGTCGCCCAGACGGATCGAGACCGCCGGGGCCCTGGCGCCGGCCGCCAGGGCGGCCACGTAGCCGGCGGCGGCGGCCGCGAACCAGCCGTCGCGCGCGCGCGCGTCCGCCAGGCGGACCCACCGGGCGGCGTCGTCGGGGACGGGCGCGGCGAGCGCCGGCTGCCAGAAGCCCAGCGGCGCCGGCTGCGCGAGCGACGCGCGGCCCGCACAGGCGATCAGGGCCCCCACCAGCATCGACGAACTTCGCGCGGACCGCCCGTCGCGCATCGTGTCGAAAGTATAGCTTGAGCCCGAATTTCAAAATCGGGGTAATCTCCGCCGATGCGGCAACCCGAGCATTCGGGCCCGTCGGCGTCGGGCGCCCTCGCGCTCGATCCCGACGAGAGCGGCGCCATCATCGCGCGCGCGGTGGCGGCTGCGGCGGCGTCGCCCGCCCGCACGGCGGCGGCCCGCGACGAGGAAGAGAGCCGCCTCATCGCCCGCTGCGTGTCGGGGGACGTCGAGGCGTTCCGCCCGCTGGTGCATCGTTACCAGCGGCTGGTCTTCGCGGTGGCGTTCCGGATGCTGGGGAGCCGCGCCGACGCGGAGGACATCGCGCAGCAGGCGTTCGTCGATGCCTTCAACGCGCTCGACCGCTTTCGCGGCGAGGGACGCCCGCGGGCGTTCTCGACCTGGCTGCTGCGCATCGCCGTCAACCGATCCAAGGACGTGCTCAAGTCCAAGCGCCGCACCGAGGAGCCGCTCGAGCGCGACGTGCCGGGCGGCGAGGCCGCCTTCGCCTACGACCCGCGCACGCCGGAGGCCAACGCCTCGCGCGACGAGCGGCGCGCGCACCTGGGCGCCGCGCTGCTGAAGCTGCCCACCAAGTACCGCGAGGTGCTGATCCTGCGCGACGCCGAGGACCTGTCGTACGAGGAGATCCGCGGGATCCTGCGGCTGCCCATCACCACCCTGAAGATCCGCGTGGTGCGCGGCCGGGCGATGCTGCGCGATCTGGTCGAACGGGTCGGGGTCACCTCGTGACGCCCGATCGGCGCATCGACGAGCTGGCCCGCCTGCGCGAGGTCGAACCGCCGCCGAACCTGGTCGCGCGCGTGATGACGCGCGTCTCCGAGCCGCGCCTCCCGTCGCTGTGGCAGTGGCTCCGGCGCCCGTTCGTGATCGAGGTGCGGATCTCGCCGCTGCTCCTCATCGCGATCGCCTTCGCGCTGGGCGTGGCCTTCGTCTACGTCGGCGCCACGCTGAGGTGACTCAGGCCCGCACGTCGGCGCAGAGCACGTAGCTGCGCCCGTCGATCCCGTCGCGGAAGCAGGTGCTGATCGTGCGGCACAGGTGGCCGCTGGCCAGCGACACGTAGGGGTCGGTCGTGTAGCGGGGCAGCTCGACGTCGACCAGGACGTAGAAGTACTCCTTCAAGGAGTGGTCGGTGCCGCGGGGCGCGGGCCGGAACATCGCCCCACCCGACCGCCGGGCCATCGACTGGTTGCAGACGGTCTCGGTCACCTGCACCCCGGCGCCGTCGAGCACGTAGAGGCACTCGATGTGTGGATCGTCCTGAATGGCGTGGGCCAGAACCGCGTCCAGCTCGGCCTCCCGCTCACGTTCGACGGTCAGCTCGGACAGGATCCGGCCCAGCAGGCCGTTCAGCCGCCGGTGGGCCTCGCGACGCTCGTGAATCCCGCCGACCATCCGGCTCCGGACCGAGCGCGCCAGGCCCTCGATGACCCCGGTCGCCTCGGGCGCGACGGTGCCCGACTCGAACGTGTCGGCCGGCTGTGGCCGGCCCAGGTAGTAGCCCTGGAGCAGATCGCAGCCCAGCTCGAGAGCGGTGACCGCTTCCGGCTCGGTCTCGATCCCTTCGGCCACCACCAGCGCGCCGATTCGGCGGCTCAGGCTGACCAGGCTCTTCAGCGTCTCCTGCTTGTAGAAGTCCGCGTCGACGCCGGTGATCAGGGTGCGATCGATCTTGATGACGTCGGGGCGGAACAGCGGGATGCGATCCAGATTGGAATGCCCGGCGCCCACGTCGTCCAGCGCCATCAGGAAGCCAACCCGCCGCAGCGCGTGCGCCAGCTCGGCCAGCAGGGCCGCGTCATCGAACCGCGCCTCGAGGAACTCCACCGCCACCTGGCCGGGCTGAAGGCCGGCGCCGTAGACCAGCCCCTGCAGCTCGCCGGCGATCGCGTCGGGCTTGGCGGTGGCCACGACGTCCAGGTTCAGGAACAGCAGCACGTCGTCCAGGCGCGCCGGCAGGCGGGCGTACGTGCGGACCGCGCTCTCCCGACAGGCGGCCTCGACGGCCTCGGCCCGCCCCTCGGCCGCCGCGGCCTTGAACAGCGACGCGGGCGAGATCAGCTGCCCGCGGATGTCGATCCCCCGCGACAGCGCCTCGAGCCCCACCAGGGCGCGACGGCGGACCGAGAAGATCGGCTGGAAGTGCGTGACGATCCGGCTCGATTCGAGGCGGCGGACCGGCCCCAGGGTGACGTTGGGCTCGACACGCATGTGCATGACTCCCCGACCCATGCTCATCGGCGCGACTCCAGCGTTTCCTGAGGCCCGATCACCACCCCGAACAAATCGCGGGGACGCCGCGTCAGAGATCCAGATCGGCCTCGGCGGCCCGGTCCATGATGAACTTGAACCGGGCCTCGACGTCCTTGCCCATCAGGTCGCCCAGCACCTTGTCGGTCTCGGCGGCGTCTTCGATCCTGACGCGCAGCAGCCGACGCGTCGCGGGATCCAGCGTCGTGCGGCGCAGCTCCTCGGGCTGCATCTCGCCCAGCCCCTTGAACCGCATGATGTCGGGGCGCGCGTTCTTGGGCAGGCCCGCCACGATCCGCTCGCGATCCGGATCGTCCAGCGCCCAGAACGTCTCCTTGCCGTGGTCGATGCGGTAGAGGGGCGGCTGCGCCAGGTAGACGAACCCGCCGCCGATCAGCGGCTGCAGGTGCCGGTAGAAGAACGTCAGCAGCAGCGTCGAGATGTGGTGGCCGTCGGAGTCGGCGTCCATCAGCAGGATGATCTTGTGGTAGCGGAGCCGCTCGATGTTGAAGTCCTCGCCCACCCCGCAGCCGAGCGCGGAGACGACGTCCTGCAGCTCCTTGTTCGACAGCACCTTCTGCAGCGAGGCCTGCTCCGCGTTCAGCACCTTGCCGCGCAGCGGCAGGATCGCCTGGGTCTTGCGCTCGCGCCCCTGCTTGGCGGAGCCACCGGCCGAATCGCCCTCGACGATGAACAGCTCGCTCTTGCCGGGGTCGGTGGACGCGCAGTCGGCCAGCTTGCCCGGCAGGTTCAGCCGGTGCGACACCGCCGTCTTGCGCGAGACCGCCTGGGCCGCCGCGCGCGACGCCTCGCGCGCCTTGGCGGCCAGCGCGATCCGCTCGACGATGGCCGCGCCGGCCGTCTTGTTCTCCAGCAGGAACGTCTCCAGCGCCGGACGGACCGCGCCGTCGACCTGGGCCTGCGCCTCGGGGCTGCCCAGACGCTCCTTGGTCTGCCCCTGGAACTGGGGCTCCTGCATGTAGACCGACAGGACGCCCACCAGCCCCTCGCGCACGTCCTCGGCGGTGACCGTCACCCCCTTGGGCGTCAGGTTCGCCGTCTCCATGAAGGCGCGCACCGCCTTGACGATGGCCGACCGGAACCCCTGCTCGTGCGTGCCGCCCGCGGTGGTGGGGATCGCGTTCACGTAGGACCGGATCGTCTCCTCGTGCGATTCGGTCCACTGCAGCGCCGCCTCGAGGCGGAAGCCGCCGTCCCCGCCCCGCTCGAAGTAGAACACCTGCGGCGCCGTCGGCGGCTTGCCGCGATCGGCGACCACCTTGGCCAGGAAGTCGGCGATGCCGCCTTCGTGCTGGAACGTCTCGGTGGTGCCGGCCTTCTCGTCCTTGAAGACGATCGAGAGGCCCTTGTGCAGGAACGCCTTGGCGTCCAGGCGGAAGCGGATCGTCTCGGCCGAGAACTCCTGCTTGCCGAAGATCTGGGCGTCGGGGCGGAAGGTGATCGACGTGCCGGTGCCGCGCGCCGCGCCGGCCTTGCGCAGCTTGGTGACCGCCTTGCCGCGCTCGTACTTCTGCTCCCAGAGGGCGCCGTCGCGCTTGACCTCGGCGGTCAGCTCCTCGGAGAGCGCGTTGACCACCGACGAGCCGACGCCGTGCAGGCCGCCCGAAAACTGGTACTGCGCGCCGGAGAACTTGCCGCCCGCGTGCAGCGTGGTCAGCACCAGCTCCAGCGCCGACTTCTTGTACTCCTTCTTGATGTCGATCGGGATGCCGCGCCCGTCGTCGCCGACCGTGACGGTCCGTCCGTCGGCGTGCAGCGTCACCGCGATGCGGGTGCCGTAGCCGTTGATCACCTCGTCGACGGAGTTGTCGACGATCTCCCACAGCAGGTGGTGGTAGCCCTTGCTGTCCGTCCCCCCGATGTACATGCCGGGCCGCTTGCGGACCGGCTCCAGCCCTTCCAGGACGGTGATGTGTTCGGAGGTGTAGCCGCTGGTGCTCACGTCAGTTCAGCAGGGGCGCGGGGGTGGTGGGGAGCGGCGGGGCGGCGCGCACGATCTTGGTCTTGCGCTTGAGGGTGTGCCCCTTGCCGCCGCGGCCGGTCACGGCGAAGCGCCCCGGACCGACCGGCAGCTCCTTGCCGTCGTCGGTCTCGGCGATGACGACGTCCTTCTCCTTGGCGGTGCCGACGCCGAAGCCGATCACGGCGCTCTCGCCGCCGGCCTTGATGACCGTGACGCCGCGGCCGGGGTTGGCCAGGTCCGGCAGCTCGTCCACCTTGCACAGCAGCGCCCGCGCGTCGCTGGTCACGACGCACAGCACGTCGGAGGCGCTGGCCAGCGCGACGCCGACGATCTCGTCGCCGTCGGCCGGCTTGGCGAACCGGCGCCCGGCGCGCGTCGACAGCTCGCGGTGCGGATCCAGGTTGAAGCGCAGGCCGAAGCCCCCCTTGCTGACCGCCACCGCCAGCGCCCCCCTGGACGACGCAGAGCCCGCGGCGCCCACCGCCAAAGCGCCGACCACGCGCTCGCCGTCGCGGAAGTTGAACAGCTTCTGCACCGGCTCGCCGTAGCCGGTCGAGGCCGGGACGTCGTGGATCCGGATGACGTAGGCGCTGCCGAAGTTCGAGAAGATCGCGATCGGCTCCTTGGTCGAGCCGCGGATGACCGCCAGGATCGCGTCCCCCTCGCGCAGGCGGGTGGCCGACAGGTCCTTCACCTCGCGCACGCGCTTGAGCCAGCCGTCGCGCGACAGGATCACGGTGACCTCCTCGTCGACGATGAAGTCCTCGGCGACGAACTCGGTCTCCTCGCCGCCGCCGCTGATCTTGGTGCGCCGCTTGTCGGGGAAGCGCTCGGCCACCTCGGCGATCTCCGTGCGCACCACCTTCAGCAGCTTGCGCTTGTCGGACAATATCGCGCGAATCTCCTTGGCCTGCGCCTGCTTGGTCGTCAGCTCTTCCAGGATCAGGTTGATCTCCAGGCGAGCCAGCTTGTACAGCTTCAGCTCGAGGATCGCGTCGGTCTGCGCGTCCGACAGCTCGAACCGCTTGATCAGCTTGGCGGCGGCGTCGGCCTTGCCGTCGGACTTGCGGATGATCCGGATCGTCTCGTCCAGGGCGTCGAAGACGATCGCGAAGCCCTGCAGGATGTGGATGCGCCGCTCGAGCTCGGCCAGCTCGAACTCGAACCGCCGCCGGACCGTCTCCTCGCGGAAGGTCAGGAACTCGCGCAGCATCGCCGCCAGGTCGACCCGCAGCGGGCCGGCGATCTCCCGGTTCTGCGTGGGGACCAGGCAGGTCAGGTTCACGTGGAACCCGGTCTCGAGCGGCGTGTGCTTGTACAGGTACGCCATCACCAGGTTGGGATCGGCGCCGGACTTCAGCTCGAGCACGATGCGCACGTCGTCGGTGGACTCGTCGCGCACGTCGACCAGCAAGGGGAGCTTCTTGTTGATGATGACTTCGGCGATGCTCTCGACGACCGCCGACTTGGTGAGCGCGTAGGGGATCGACGTGACGACGATGTGCTCGGCGCCGCGGCCACCCGACTCGGTCTTCCACTCGCCGCGCAGGCGGATCGGCCCCTGCCCGCGCTCGTAGATCTCGCGCAGCTCCTTCTTGCTGTTGATGACCTGACCGCCCGTCGGAAAGTCGGGACCCTTGATGTACTTCAGCAGGTCCTTGGTCTCGATGTCGCGGTCGTCGATCATCGCCACCGCCGCCGCGCAGACCTCGACCAGGTTGTGCGGCGGGATGTTGGTGGCCATGCCCACCGCGATGCCCGTGCAGCCGTTGACGAGAAGCTGGGGGATCTTGGCGGGGACGACGATCGGTTCTTCCGTCGTGCCGTCGTAGTTCGGTCGGAAGTCGACGGTGCCCTGGCGGATCTCGCCGAGCAGGTCCATCGACAGCGGCGCCAGGCGTGCCTCGGTATAGCGGTAGGCGGCCGGCGCGTCGCCGTCGAGCGAGCCGAAGTTGCCGTGCCCGTCGACCAGCGGCACCCGCATCGAGAACGGCTGAGCCATGCGGACCATGGCGTCGTAGCAGGCGGTGTCGCCGTGGGGGTGAAACTTTCCGAGCACCTCGCCGATGATCGTTGCCGACTTGCGAAACTTGGCGTCGGGATAGAGATGCAGGTTGGCGTACATCGCATACAAGATGCGTCGCTGTACTGGTTTCAGGCCGTCGCGTACGTCAGGCAGCGCACGAGACGTGATGACGCTGACCGCGTAGTTCAGGTAGCGTCGCTGCGCCTCGGCGGCGAGCGAAGCGTCGGCCGGGGGTGGAGGCTCGTCCGCGCCGCCATTCGAGGCGCCGCCGCCGCGCCGTCCCCGCCCGGATCCCCCCGAACCTTGGGCCCCGCCCGGCTTGCCGCCGGCGAGAAGATCGAGCTGTCGGGATGCCATCGCGCTTAAAGTGTCATGGACCCTAAAGGACCAGGATCCGATTTGCAAGAAAACGCCCGTTTCCCTCACCATTTCCGTCGGATGACGACAACTGCCCTCGCGTTCGCCCTGGCCTTGTGGGGCCGCGCGTCCAGCGTTGCCGCACTGAGCCCAGGCGTGGTGACGCCGCCCCCCGCCGCCCCACCACCCTCGGCCCCGCCGCCGGGCTTCGCCAAGGACGTCGCCCCGATCCTCGACCGCTGGTGCGTCTCCTGTCACGGCGAAAAGGAAGCCCAGGCCGGCCTGCGCCTGGACAGCTACGAAGCGATCCTCAAAGGCGGCGACGACGGCCCCGTCGTCGTCCCAGGGGACGTGGAACAGAGCCAGCTCCTGGCCCAGGTCGAACGCCGCGCCCGGCCCGCGATGCCGCCGAAGAAACGCCTGCCCCGGGATCCGGTCGCGGTGATCCGGGCGTGGATCGCTTCGGGCGCGGGACCGTAAGAAAAGGCCTCGGGCCTCGCGGTTCGTCACATCTTGGACGCCGCGGCCGCTTTCAGGCCGACGGTCCACGGCCCCTCCGTCCACCTGTGACGGCGCGCTTCGGTTGGTTGCGCGCCGCGGGGCCCTTGCGGGCGGAAGAACACCCGGCCGTCTCTCCGCGACCGCGCCCCCCTCGATTTGGGCGAATGCCGTGGGTGGGCTGCGCCCAGGCTCCGATCCGGCCCAGGCCCGAAGCCCGAGGCCCTTCTCAGTTACACGTCGCGGTGTCGATCGTCACCGTCGTGCCGCTGGCCGGCACGATCCCGATGTCCACGTTGTTGGCGCACGTGGTCGAGCGGGCGATGGCGCTGGTCGAGGTCGTGCAGTCGGTCGGGCCCGAGAAGGTGTTCCCCTCGGCGGACAGTGACAGCGCGCCCTGCGAGGCAGCCATCGAGACGCAGAGGCCGGCCAGGTCGGCGTTGGAGCCCAGCGACGCCTGGAGCTGATTCAGGCCCGGATCGCCGGCCGTCCCCAGGTTGATGCCGGTCAGGTCGTTCGACGCCGCGCTGGAATCGGCGGCAGTCAGGAACAGGCCGTTGAGCTTGTTGTTCAGCAGCACGCTGCGGCGGACCTTCACCTTCTCGCCGCCGAACAGCTGAACGCCCTGCTTGGTGTTCCCCCAGGCGACGAGGCCGGTGATCGTGCTCTGGGCGGCCACGCCCGCGCCCTCGAAGATCTCGAGCCCGTCGAAGGCGTTGCTGTTGGCGATGACCGTCCCCTGTCCGTTCGCCCCGGGCGTCGTGACCGGGACGCCGGTGATGTTCAGGACGGCGGCTCCCGTCACGTAGATGCCGTGCTCGGTGTTGCTGTTGAAGCTGGTGGTCGCCTGCCCGGCGCTCACGGTGATGTTGACGGTGCCGCCCGAGACGTTCAGGCCGTCGTGGTGTCGGCTCGAGCTGCCGGCGTTGGTCACGGTTACGCCCTGCAGGATGTTGAGCGTTCCGCTGGTGACGGCGATGCCGTTGCCGCCGGTGTTCTGCACGGTCACGTACGATACGGCGGCGGTCTTGCCCGATCCGGGCGCCACGCCGATGCCGATGCCCGAGCTGTTGGCGTTGCCGTCGATGGTGATCGGCGCCGACGGATCCGGCGAGATGACGGCCTGATCGCCGACCAGGCGGAAGCCGCCGAAGGCGGTGTCGCTGGCGGCCGGCAGGTTGACCCGGATGGGGCCGGTCTTGGTCGAGATGGCGACGTTGGCCGGAACCACGATGGGCAGGGTCTCGGTCATGTCGAGAGCGACCGTCTGACCGGCCTGCCCAACGATCACGATCTTGGTCCCGGTGGCCCCGATGCCGCTGACCACCGCGAGGGCGTGCGTGACCGTCTTGAAGCTGCAGCTGGCCGTGGCGATGCCGCCGGCCATGCCGCTGCCGGTGGCGCTGCCGTCGCTGCCGTTGATCGGGTCGACGAAGTAGGTGTTCCCGGTGGCGGCCGAGCAGCCGGTGCAGCTGTTGTTCACGCACCGGTAGGGCGAGCCGAAGCTCGCGCAGTCGGCGTCGACGCAGCAGTTGCCGGCGGTGCAGATGTTGTTGCAGCAGAAGTCGCCGGGGTTGGCGCTGCAGGCGCCGCTGGTCGAGCAGGCGGCGCTGACGCAGGTCCCCGAGGTCGGCCCGCTGGCCGTCTGGCAGATGCGCGACGAGCCGTAGAACGGATCGGACTGGCACTGCGAGTCGCTGGAGCACAGGCCGCAGTCGTTGGCGGTCACGGCCCCGCAGACCTGGCCGGTCACCGCGCCGGTGCAATCCGCGCTGGTGCCGTGGCAGTCGCCCGGCTGGCAGAGGCCCTGGTAGCAGATGTACCCGGGGCCGTAGGCCGTGGTGTCGGCGGTGCACTGCCCGTCGCTGCTGCAGGCCCCGCAGGTGTCGGTGTGCGAGACGCCGCAGAGCTGGCCGGTCGGGCACTCGAGCGACGACGTGTGGCAATCACCCGCCGTGCAGGCGCCCGAGATGCACACGTCCGTGACGCCGTACGAGGGGTCGGCCTGGCAGGCTGCGTCGCTGCCGCAGGCGTGGCAGGTGTGCGAAATCGTGTCGCACAGAGCGCCGCCCGGGCAGTCCTTCGAAGCGCGGCACTGGCCGGCGACACAGACGTTGTTGATGCAGAGGTGCTGGGGGCCGTAGGCGTTCACGCAGGCGGTGTCGTTGGAGCACTGGCCGCAGGTGTGGGTCGTGCCGTCGCAGATCTCGCCGCCGCCGCAGTCGGGGATGGTGGTGTGGCAGGTGCCGGACACGCAGACCTTGCTGCTGCCGGAGGTGATGCACAGGTGGTTCGTGCCGTAAGCCGTGACGCAGTCGGAGTCGCCGATGCACGGGTTGCACTTGTAGTTGCTGGCGTCGCAGACCTCACCGGCCTCGCTGCCCGCGCAGTCGGTCGAGACCCGGCACTCGCCGGCGATGCAAAGGCCGTTGACACAGAGCTGACCGCTGCCGCAAGCGGCGTCGTTCGGGCAGCTCCCGCACATGTGCGTGGTCAGATCGCAGACCTGGCCGCCGGAGCAGTCGCCCGTGGTGCGGCAGTTGCCGGGGGTGCAGCTGCCGTTCAGGCAGAGCTGCTGGCCGGTGTAGTTCGCCATGCAGTTGGCGTCATCGGTGCACGGGACGCACATCAGCGTGCTCGTGTTGCAGATGCGCCCGCCGCTCTTGCAGTCGTTGGTCTGCCGGCAATTCCCGGCCACGCAGCGCCCGCTGACGCACAGGTGGTTGGCCCCATAGCCGGAGATGCAGTCGTCGTCGAACGTGCAGTCGGTGCACTGGAAGCCCGGGGTGCAGATCTGACCCGGCGTGATCTTGTTGCAGTCGTTGGCGGAGCGGCATACCCCCGCCACGCAACCACCGGAGATGCACAGGTGGTCGGGACCGTAGGTCGACTGGCAATCCGGGTCGCCGGTGCAGTTCGTGCAGAAGTTGTTGACGCAGATCTGCTGGTTGCTGCAGTCCATGTAAGTCTGGCAGTCGCCCTGAATGCAGGCCCCGCCCACGCACACGTGCTGGGGCCCGTAGCCCGACCGGCAGGCGGAATCGCTGGGGCACGGCACGCAGCTGTTGGTGGCCCCGTCGCAGACCTGACCGCTGGTGCAATCGCTGGCGGACTGGCAGCCGCCCGCCCCGCCCATCCCGGCCACGCCCCCTGTCCCGCCGGAGCCGGCCAGACCGCCGGCGCCGCCCGTGGCGCCGCCGAGCCCGCCGGTGCTTCCCCCGGCGCCGCCCGTGCTCCCTCCGACGCCGCCCGGGCCCCCCCCGACGCCGCCCGTTCCGGTCGAGCCGCCTGCCTGGCCCCCGGTTCCCGCGTCGGGCCCGCCCCCCAGGCCACCGGCGCCGCCCATCCCGCCCGTGCCTGCGTCGCCGCCCATCCCCGCCGCGCCGTCCACCGCCGCATCGGGCGAGCCACCCGTGCCCCCGGCATCCGCATCCATCCCGCCGTCACTGGCGCCACCGCCCGTGCCCCCGGTCTGCTGGCCGCCCTCGCCGCCCATCGCGTTGGTCTGGGCTGGCCAGTTGTCCCCGCACGACGCGGCAAACAACGCCAGCGCCGAGAACGCGCTCGCAAGGACTCCAAAACGGGCGGCGGAACTGTAAGCCATCGCGCCCCGGGACTCGTCAGCTTCCGCCGGAAACTTGACCGCCAGCGTCAGCTCTACCCCTGGTAGTTCCCCCTACAGTCGGGACGAAAACCGGGCGGGACGAATCGCGTCGAGCGAGCGCGCGCTACGACTGAAGCTTCTTGCGCTTCCAGCCGCGGGGGGGGCGCTTCTCGGCCGCGTTGGAGTTGGGCGGCGAGAAGTCGGTCCAGCGGTAGCTGGGAGGCGAACGCACATCCATGTGGACGAACTGGCCGACCGGGTAGATGCCGATCCCCATTCCGCCCCGGTCCAGCGTTTCTGCAAAGGCTTCGATCTTCTTGATGCTGACGCCGCTGATGCGGATGTCGCTGGCGCGCCCCTTGAAGTGGTTGCTGGTCTGCTTCCGCTGGTTCCGGTAGCCCGACACGATCTCCAGCGGCCGGCCGCCGAAGTGGTCGTAGACGTGTGACAGCAACACGATCAGCTGCGGGTCGATGTCCTTCTCGTCGTCCGTTCGCCGGCAGCGCAGCACGTGGTTCAGCTCGTCCAGCGCGTCCAGGTTGTACGACCCGTCGGGGTTGTAGATGTTGACGCTGGCCTTCTCGCCCGGGTTGTTGGCGCTGACCACCACCAGGTAGCCTGACGGGCGCGGCAGCGGATCCACCCGGAGCTGCTCATCGGGGACCACCCGCCCGATGAAGCGGCCCTTCTTGCGGATCTTGACGCCCCGGCGGTGCGAGGAGCGCGCCGGGCGCGGCGGCGCGTGTTCATCGTCCGCGGCGGACGCGGTCGAGCCCGGCGCCTCGGCAGCCGCGGCCTCGTCATCCCCTTCCCCTTCCCCTGGCTCGGCATGCGCGCGCGGCGCCAAACCAACGAGCAGCGCGATCGCCGCTCCAAAGGCCAGCTTCCGGAGCATGGAGATCTAAAGTGGTCCAGTCTGTCGCGACTGGTCAACCAAAAAAGTTCGTAGCCTGGCTCACGGTGTAGGTGTAAAACACACCTTCAGCGCTGGGGCGGGGGAACGTGGCTGGGCAGGTGCAGGAGGTCGATCGCCAGCCGCTCGGCGACGCTGAAGATGCGATCGTCGCGGTAGAACTCGCCGTAGACGACGCGGCGGATGCCGGCGTTGGCGATCTGCTTGAAGCAGTTCCAGCAGGGGCTGGCGGTCACGTAGATGGCCGCGCCATCGATCATCACGCCGTTCTTGGCGGCCTGGATGATCGCGTTCGCCTCGGCGTGGATGGTCGCGACGCAGTGGTCGTTCTCCATCATGTGCCCCGCGTCGGTGCAGTGAGGCATGCCGCGGATCGAGCCGTTGTACCCGGTCGACAGGATCGTCCGGTCACGGACGATGACGGCCCCGACGAACTTGCGGGGACAGGTCGACCGTGAGGCGACGACCTGCGCGATGTTCATGAAGTACTGATCCCACGGTACGCGCTCGTCCATGCCTAGATCTCTAACATGCGGACAGCCCGGGATTTGCGGGGTTCCTTTGGTAGTATCCGCCCGCCCGTGGACTGGAAAACGACCCTCAACCTCCCCAAGACCGACTTCCCGATGCGTGCCGACCTGGCGCGGCGAGAGCCCGAGTGGCTCGCCCGCTGGGAGCGCGAGCGGCAATACCAGACGATTCTGGACGCGCGCCAGAGCGCCGGCGCGCCCGCGTTCGTGCTGCACGACGGCCCGCCCTACGCGACCGGCGGCATCCACTACGGCACCGTCCTCAACAAGGTGCTGAAGGACCTGGTGGTGCGCTCGCAGCTGCTGATGGGCAAGCGGGCCGAGTTCCGGCCGGGCTGGGACTGTCACGGCCTGCCCATCGAGCAGCAGGTCGAGCGCGAGCTGGGGCCGAAGGCGCGCGAGATGAACACCGCCGACTTCCGCAAGAGGTGCGAGGAGTACGCGCTGCGGTTCGTCGACGTGATGCGGACCGAGTTCAAGCGGCTGGGATGCCTGGGCAACTGGGACGATCCGTACCTCACGCTCTCGTACGACTACGAGGCGACCATCGCCCGCCAGCTGGCCGGCTTCGTGCGCGCCGGGCTCATGTACCGCGACAAGAAGCCGGTCCACTGGTGTCTCACGCACCAGACCGCGCTGGCCGAGGCCGAGGTCGAGTACGAGGACCACGCCTCGCCTTCGATCTACGTCCGCCTGCCCGTCGCCGGCGACCTGGGCAAGGCCGATCCGCGCCTGCGTGATCAGAAGGCCGCGTTCGTCATCTGGACGACGACGCCCTGGACCATGCCCGCCAACCTGGCGGTGGTCGCGAACCCCGAGCTGGACTACGTCGCGATCCCGCACGACGGCGAATTCCTGATCGTGGCGGCGGGGCTGGCCGACGCGTTTCTGACGGCCACGAAGATCCAGGCGCCGGCCGAGGGATGGATCCGAATCCCGCGGGACGGTTTCCGCGCGCTGGAGGGGACGCGCTACCAGCCGCCGTTCCCGCGGGCCAAGGGGGACCCGGACCGTGACTACCGGCTCTGGTTCGCCCGGCACGCCACGCTCGAGGCGGGGACCGGATTGGTGCACACGGCCCCCGGCCACGGCGCGGACGACTACAACGTCGGGCGCGAGCACGGGCTGACGATCTTCGCCCCGGTCGACGAGCAGGGGCGGCTCACGGCAGAGGCCGCCGTCGACCCCGCGCTGCAGGGGCTACGGGTGTTCGAGGCGAACCCCAAGATCGTCGAGGTGCTGGCCGCCCGCGGCCTGCTGCTCAACAAACCGGGCGAGACCATCCGCCACCAGTACCCGTGTTGCTGGCGCTGCAAGAACCCGATCGTCTTCCGCGCCACCGAGCAGTGGTTCGCGCGCATGGGGGACGCCGACGATCCCCGGTCGCTGCGCCGCCGCGCCCTGGACGAGATCGCCCGCACGCGCTGGATCCCGGCCTGGGGCGAGAGCCGCATCCGCGGGATGATCGAGGCCCGCCCCGACTGGTGCCTGTCGCGCCAGCGACTGTGGGGGGTGCCGATCCCGGCTTTTCGCTGCGCGAGCTGCCGGAATGATCTGCTGGACGCAGACGTTATTGACCAGGTGGCCGAGATCTTCGCCCGCGAAGGGTCGAACAGCTGGTTCTCCCGCCCGGCCGAGGAGCTGCTCCCGACGCCGGCGCCGCCCTGCCCCTGCGGCAAGCCGAAGTGGGAGAAGCAGCACGACATCGTGGACGTCTGGTTCGAATCGGGCGTCTCCTGGGCCGCCGTGGCCGAGGGGAAGCTGGTCGACCCCGGCCACAAGGTCGACCTGTACCTGGAGGGCGCCGATCAGCACCGCGGCTGGTTCCACTCGTCGCTGCTGGCCTCGGCGGCCACGCGCGGCCAGGCGCCGTACAAGGCGGTGCTGACGCACGGGTGGGTGCTGGACGAGCGCGGGAAGGTCTACTCCAAGTCCGAGATCGCCAGCGCCCGCGCGGCCGGCGTGAAGATCGACTACGTCGATCCCGGCGTCTGGATGGCCAAGAACGGCGCCGAGCTGCTGCGCATGTGGACGGCGGCCGGCGACTACCAGGCGGACATCGTCTTCTCGCAGACCATCCTCAACCAGCTGTCCGAGTCGTACCGGAAGATCCGCAACACCTGCCGGTACCTGCTGTCGAACCTCTACGACTTCGTCCCGGCGCGCGATCGGCTGGACGACGATCGGCTGCGCGAGCTGGATCTGCTGGCGCTGGGGGTGCTGCGCGAGCGCGACCACCAGGTCTTCGAGGCGTACCGCCAGTACGCGTTCCACGACGTGGTTCGCCTGCTGACCGACTACGTGATCACCGTGTCGGCCGAGTACCTGGACCCGGCCAAGGACGCCCTCTACTGCGAGGCGCCCGGCTCGCCGGTGCGCCGCAGCGTGCAGACGGCGCTGTACGAGATCACCCGCACCCTGGCGATCTGGATGGCCCCGGTTCTCTGCTTCACGGCGCAGGACGTGGCTGACGAGCTCTCGCGCGTCACGGGCGAGGCGTTCGACGTGCACGCCAGCATCCGCGACGAAGTCGTGCCGAGCGGCAAGTCGCCCGGCCAGCCCAACCGGCGCTGGACCGACGAGATCCGGCCGCGGCGCGAGGCGATCCTGCGCGCGCTCGAGGCGTTCCGGGCCGCGGGACACAAGTCGCTGGAAGCGGCGGTGACGGTGCGGCCGAGCGCGGCCGAGCGCCCGCAGTGGGAGTGGAACCGCGAGCTCCTGACCGAGCTCTGCATCGTGTCGCGCCTGACCATCGAGGCGGACGCGCCGGGCGAGACCCAGATCTCCGTGGCGGAGGCGCCCGGACCGACCTGTCCGCGTTGCTGGCGCCGCACGGGCGATCCGGCCACCCCCGGCGCGCCGTCGCCGGACCTCTGCCACCGCTGCGCAACGGCACTCGCCAGCATGAAAGGCTCTTCGTGACGCCACTCCGCCGCAAGTACGTGCTGTTCGGGGTCTTCGCCGCGCTCAGCCTGGTGCTGGATCAATGGACCAAGGGGCTGGCGCGCCAGTTCCTGCGCCCGCGCGGCCCCGGGAACCCGAAGGTCATCATCCAGAACTACTTCGACCTCCGCTATGCCGAGAACCCCGGGGTCGCGTTCAGCATGTTCCAGGACCTGCCCGGCGGGCGCGTTCTGCTGACCGTGCTGGCGGTGGCGGCCTTCGCGATGGTGATCACCTACCTGCGCCGCACGCCGACCAAGGCGAGCCGCCTGCACATCGCGCTGGGCCTGATCGGCGGCGGCGCGATCGGCAACCTGGTCGATCGCGTGGTGTTCGGGCGCGTGACGGACTTCATCGTCTGGAAGAAGGGGAACGCCGAGTGGCCCGCGTTCAACATCGCGGACGCCGCGCTCTGCATCGGCGTGGGCTTGATGCTGCTCGACATGTACCTCACCCGGAAGGAAGCCGCCTCCTCGGCGTGAGAGGCCAGTGCACCCGGTCCTCTTCACGGTCCCGCTCGGCCGGCACGAAGTCGCGATCAGCACGTACGGCCTGCTGGTGACGGTCGGCCTGGCGATCGGCATCTGGGTGGCGCAGCGCGAGGGGCGCCGGCGCGGCCTCGAGGGCGGCCGGGTGATGGACCTGGCCTTCTGGACCATCGTCGCGGGGCTGCTCGGGTCGCGGGCGGCTTACGGTCTGGTCAACGCCCGGGCGTTCTGGCGGGCCTGCGCCGCCGGACCGGGCCCGTGGTGGCACGACTGCACGGGGCTGCTGCGGCTGTGGGAAGGCGGGCTGGTCTTCTACGGAGGCGTGGCGGCGGCGGCCGTCACGGCCTACGTCTTCGCGCGCAGGGAGGGCTGGTCGTTCGGGACGGTGGGCGATCTGGCGGCGCCGGCGCTGGCGATCGGCCACGTGTTCGGGCGCCTCGGGTGCCTGGCGGCCGGCTGCTGCTTCGGCAAGGAGACGAGCTGGCGGGTCGGGGTGCCGTTTCCGCGCTCGAGCGTCGCGTTCGACGTCCTGAGTCGCGGGGGCGCCGTCCCGCCCGGGGCAGGCGAGACCCCGCCCCTGCACCCGACGCAGCTCTACGAGGCGATCGGCGAGGCGGTGATCTTCGGCGTTCTCGTCGTGGCCAGCCCGCGCCTGCGGCGGCGGCCGGGGGCAGTGCTGGCGATCTACCTGGGCCTCTACGCGGCGCTGCGCTTCGTGGTCGAGATCTTCCGGGGCGACACGATCCGCGGCATGGTCGTGGACCTGCACACCCCCAGGCTGGCGGCGCGGCTGGGGCTGGCGCCGGGCGAGCCGCTTTTCCTGTCGACCGGCCAGCTGGGCAGCATCCTGATCGGCGTCCTGCTGATCGCCTTCGCGATCAGGCAGGCGGCGCGGCGCCCGCCAGAGCTGCGAACGCCCGCGCCTTGACCGCGGTCTCGGCCAGCTCCCCTTCGGGGGTCGACTCGATCACCACACCTCCGCCGACCGACAGCTCCAGCCGGCCGTCGGCCAGGGTGCCGGTGCGGATGGCGATGGCCAGATCCAGATCGCCGGCGGCGCCCAGCCAGCCGGTGGCGCCGGTGTAGAGGCCGCGCGGCCTCGGCTCGAGCTCGTCGATGATCTCCATGGCCCGTCGCTTCGGCGCGCCGGTGATCGACCCACCCGGAAACGTCGCGGCCAGCAGGCCGGCCAGCCCGACGCCCGGGCGGAGCGTGCCGCGAACCGTGCTCTCCAGGTGGTGGACCGTCGCCAGCGAGACGACCCGGGCCAGGGCGGTCACCTCGACGCTGCCCACCCGGCAGACGCGCCCCAGGTCGTTCCGTTCCAGGTCGACGATCATGACGTGCTCGGCGCGGTCCTTGGGCGAGGCGCACAGCTCGGTCACGACCTCGGCGTCCACGGCGGACATGGCGGCGCGCGGCCGCGTTCCCTTGATCGGGCAGGTCTCGACCACGCCGTCGCAGCTCAGCGAGAGGAACCGCTCGGGCGAGTTGCCGACGATCGCCCTCCCCGGCCCCTCCGCGATGAACGCCGCCTGGGGCGCCGGCGCCGAGGCGCGCAGCGCCGCTGCCAGCGACACCGGCTCGCCCTCGTGCCAGTCCGCCGACAACCGGCGGGACAGGTTCACCTGGTAGGTGTCGCCGGCCAGCTCGTAGGCCAGGATCCGACGGACCGCCGCCAGGAAGCGCAGCTCCGGGTCGACGGCCTGCAACGCCCCCAGGCGCGGCGGGCGCGGCGGCGGCAGCGGGCGGGCCAGCGCCGCCGTCAGCCGGCGGGCCGCGGCGCCGTCCTGGGCCAGGATGGCGGCGGCGGGCTCGGTGTCCGCCGAGCAGGTCCAGACGGCGTCGAAGAACTGGAACGAGAACAGCGGCTGGCCCGCGGCGCGCGGGTCGGGCGGCAAGCCGACCAGGCGGCGGCCGAGCTCGTAGGACAGCCAGCCGACCGCGACGGGGACGCCCGGCGGCGGCGGGCCGCCGGCGCCCCAGGCCACGCGCGCTCGCCGCCAGGCCTCCTCGAGCCGGTCCAGGTCGGCCAGCGTGGTCCCCTCGATCAAACCGACCGGGAGGGCGCCGACGAGATCGCGCGCGCGTCGCAACGGCGGCGAGGCCGGCGACGACAGCCAGAAGCCGCGACCGCCCGCCGAGGCTCGCCGCGCGGCCTCGGCCGGTGCCAGCGCGGGGGCGGCCGTGGCGATCATGCGGGCGTCCGCGGCTGCGCCAGGGCGGCCGCCAGAAAGCTCCGCATGTACTGCGCCCCGGAGAACAGCGATACCACCGTCGAGACGCCGAGCACCACCAGGCCGGCCAGGTGGTAGTCGACCGTCTTGGCGGTGCCGAGCATCGGGTACCTGAAGTGGATGAGCAGCATCATGATCGCGACCAGCTGCAGGGCGGTCTTGATCTTCCCGCTGTCGCTGGCCGAGATGACCATCCCCTGGGCGGCCGCGATGCTCCGCAGCCCGCTGACCGCCAGGTCGCGCCCGATCGTCACGACCACGATCCAGGCCGGGACGCGCGACAGCTCGACCATGAACACCAGCACCGCCGTTACCAGCAGCTTGTCCGCCAGCGGGTCGAGGAACTTGCCCAACGTGCTGACCTCACCCCGGCTGCGCGCCAGGTAACCGTCCAGCGCGTCGCCGGCCGCCGCCGCCAGGTAGAGCAGGCTGGCGATGAACGTTCGCAGCGGGCTGAAGTTGTCGATGAACCAGAGCACGAACGGGATCAGCACCACTCGACTCATCGTGACCAGGTTCGGGAGGTTGGTCAGCTCCCGCCGCAACGACGGCGCCATCTACCCCGCGGCCTCCAGCAGCACGATCCCCTCCCCGTCGCAGGTCAGCTGGAACGGGACATTGTCGCGCTCGCCCGCGGCGTGTGGGACCAGGCGCCCCACCCACCCGTAGAGGCGCGGCGCCGAGACCAGCGCCGGCGAGTCGGCGGCGACCTCCAGCGCGATGGCGTCTCGCGGCAGCTCGAGGGCGACCGTCCCCTTCCCGCGGAACTGCAGCATGGGCACGCCGGTGTCGGAGACGGAGCCCGACTCCCAGGCCAGCGCCCCTTCGAACGCCAGCACGCGATCCTCGCGCACGTAGAGCACGTCGTCGGCCAGACGGACGGGCAGCCACCGATCGGGGGCCCCCGCCACCCAGACCGCGCCCGCGCCCGTGAGACGGAAGAACGGCTGCGCGGGCGACGTCCCCAGCGGCTCGCTGGTCAGCCGCCCCTGAGCGCGCCGCACCCCCCGGTCCCAGTGGAGCGCGCCGGTCCCGGCCAGCACCGCGTCGGCGCGCACGTGGACCTCGTCGGCGACGGTCAGGCGCAGGGCGCCCCGCGTCGCCGGCAGCGCCTGGGCCCGGCCCAGCCGCGCGCGCACGAACACCACCAGCGGGACCGGGACGGCCTCGATCGGCGCGGGCGGCTCCGCGGCGGGGGCTGGCGCCGGGACCTCTGCCTCCGGCGGCGGTGGCTGGACCCGGCGCTGGCGGCGCACGCCCGAGGGCGACTCGCTGACCAGCGGGGGCAGCGGCGGCGCCAGCGCCACCGGCTTCGGCATGCCACGGGCCAGCTCCGGTCCAGAGGGACCGGGCTGCGTGCCGCTCGCTCGCCGCCCGGGCCGCTGCGCCTTGGCCGCCTGCTCCAGCTCCACCGCCAGCGCGTCCTGGCCGGCACGCCGGAAAGCGGCCGCCGCCTCGACCACCTCGCCGCGCTTGGCGAACGCGTAGCCGAGATAGCTCCAGGCGCGAGCGTCGGTGGGCGCGACCCGCACCGCCATCTCCAGCGCCGGCAGCGCCTCCTCGACGTCCCCCAGCTTCAGCGCCAGCAGGCCCAGGTTCCGGCGCGCGTCGGCGTCCTGCGGGGTGGCGGCGACGATCTGCCGGTAGGTGTCCCGAGCGTCCGCCAGCCGCCCCAGCTTGTAGCGCACCAGCGCCAGCAGGTTCAGCGCCTTCGTGTCGGACGGCGCGCCGTCGAGCGCGCGCAGGATGGCCGCTTCGGCCTCGTCGAACTTCTTGGCCGCGACCAGCTCGCCGGCGCTGGCCAGGTGTGAGATCGAGGGCGCGGCCGTCATCGTCGGTACTGGTCGTAGCGGCGCAACACCGAATCCACGTAGGCGTGCGTCGTCTCGTAGGGCGGGATACCGCCGTACTTTTCCACCGCGGCAGGGCCGGCGTGATAGCCGGCGATGACCTTCACCCGCTCGTCGCCGTTGCAGACGGCCAGAGCAGCGCCGTCGCCGGCGCTCGACGGGCCGGGCGGCGGCGTCTTGCAGAAGCGGCGCGCCAGCACCTGCAGGTAACGCGCGCCGCCCATGATGTTCTGCCGCGGGTCGAACACGTCGATCACGCCCATCAGGCGGGCCGTCGACGGCAGCAGCTGCATCAGCCCCTGGGCCCCGGCGCTGGAGACCACGCGCGGATCGAAGTCGGACTCGGTCTTGATGACCGCGCGCAGGAAGGCCTCCGGGATTCCGTAGACGGCCTGCCCGTCCAGGATGTCGCGATCGTAGCGGCTGTAGCGGGCCGGCGAGACGTCGCGCGGCGGCACGATGTCGGTCGAGCCCCGCAGCGCCGCCGCCTTCCCCGGGCCGGTCCGGAACAGCACCTTCCAGTGCCCGCCCGTGGGGGTCTTGTTGGTGAACTCGACGACCCCGTCGGGCCGCTCGCGCGACCAGAACGTCCCCGCGTGCGCCGGCCACGCCATAGCGGCAAGCCCGCCGGCGAGGACCACAACGCGTGCGTTCATGGCGAGATCGTAACACGGGGGTATGGTTGGGGGGTGCTGCAGACCGACTATCTGGTGATTGGATCGGGGCTGGCCGGGTTGACCTTCGCGCTGCGGGCATCGGCGCACGGGCGCGTTCTGGTCGCCACCAAGCGGGCGCCCGCCGAGGCGAACACCTGGTACGCGCAGGGCGGCGTGGCCGGCGCGATGGATCCCGAGGACGGCGTGGCCGCGCACGTCGAGGACACCCTGCGCGTCGGCGACGGCCTGTGCCACCGCAAGACGGTCGAGATCTGCGCCACCGAGGGCCCCGAGCACATCCGCTGGCTGGCCAACGAGCTGGGCGTCCCGTTCGACCGCGACGCGGACGGTCACCTGGCGCTGGGGCGCGAGGGCGGCCACACGGCCCGCCGCATCGCCCACGTGAAGGACACGACCGGAGCCGCCATCCAGGAGGCGCTGCTACGCAAGGTCGCCGACCGCGCCGACCGGATCACGGTGCTCCCCGATCACCTGGCGATCGATCTGCTGACCACCGCCAAGTACGGCGGGCCGAACGCGGTGTTCGGCGCCTACCTGCTGGATCAGCGGACCGGCCAGGTGGTCACGGCGGTGGCCCGGGCCGTCATTCTGGCCACCGGCGGGTCGGGCAAGGTCTACCTCTACACCTCGAACCCGGACGTCGCGACGGGCGACGGGATCGCGATGGCCTACCGGGTGGGGGCGCGGATCGCCAACATGGAGTTCTTCCAGTTCCACCCGACGGTGCTCTACCACCCGGCCGCCAAGTCGTTCCTGATCAGCGAGGCGTTGCGCGGCGAAGGGGGCATCCTGCGGCTGCGCGACGGCACCGCGTTCATGCCGCGCTACCACGAGATGAAGGACCTGGCCCCGCGCGACATCGTGTCGCGCGCCATCGACGCCGAGATGAAGCGAACCGGCGACGACCACGTCGACCTGGACATGACCCACTTGCCGGGCGACTTCGTGGTCGAGCGGTTCCCCAACATCCACCGCCGCTGCATGCAGCTGGGGATCGACATGCGCAAGCAACCCATCCCGGTCGTCCCGGCCGCCCACTACAGCTGCGGCGGCGTGCTGGTCGACGAGCACGGGCGCTCGTCGGTGAAGAACCTGTACGCGATCGGCGAGGTGTCGATGACCGGGTTGCACGGCGCCTGCCGGCTGGCATCCAACTCACTGCTCGAGGCGATGGTCTTCGGGTCGCGGGCCGCCGACGACGTGCGCGAGGTGCAACCCGTCGTCCCGCAGCAGGTCGCCCCCTGGTACGCGGGCGAGGCAGGCTCGCCCGACGAGGCCGTGGTGGTCAGCCACAACTGGGACGAGATCCGCCGCCTGATGTGGAACTACGTCGGCATCGTGCGCACCGACCGCCGCCTCGAACGGGCCGCCCGGCGCATCGAGCTGATCCGCTCGGAGATCCGGGACTACTACTGGAACTCGACCATCACGGGCGACCTGGTCGAGCTGCGCAACATCGCGCTGGTCGCCGACCTCATCATCCAGTCGGCGCGCCGCCGCCCCGAGAGCCGGGGCCTGCACTTCAACACCGACCACCCCGAGCACGACGAACGCCTGGCCCGCGATACCGTCCTGGCCCGCGGCGACGGCCCGGTGGTGTAACCCGCTGGGCGTGGCTGGGCGACGCGGCTACGCCGGGGCGCCCTGATGCGCGCGCCTTTGAAGCGACTGCGAGCCGTGGCCGAGTCTGCACCTCGCCCGCGAAGCGGGAGGGGTCGGCACCGAAGGTGCCGGGGGAGGGGAAGCCTTGCAAGGTTTGCCCCCACCCGACGAGCCTGCGGCTCGTCGGCCTCCCCCGCTTTCGCGGGAGAGGCGCAGAGGGCGCTCCGACCAGGCTCGTCGGCCTCCCCCGCTTTCGGCGCTTTCGCGGGAGAGGCGCAGAGGGCGCCCGACTAGAAAAAGAAGCCGAGGCGCAGGAGGTCGAGCTCGGGGAACGGGTAGCGCATGATGAACTTGGCCAGCGAGCGGACGGTGCTCTCGTTGTTCTGCGCGGTGTCGATCACGTCCTGGGTGACATCGCCGTACGGCATGCTCGGCACCGGCTGGCCGTTGTAGGTCGTGCTCACGACCGGCTCGCGCGGGATGGGGATCTGAAGGCCCAGCGACAGGCCGATCGAGAAGCCGGAGTCCATGATCCACATCCAGCCGACCTGGGGGACGAAGAACCCGCCGGACATGTCGGCCGTGACCTTCATGACGCCGCCGTCGACGACCTGGCTGATCGAGCCGACGAAGTTCTGAAAGCCGATCCCGCCGCCCAGGTAGAAGACGGCGCCGAACGGGTACCAGCGGAAGACACCCTGGAGCGCCTTCAGGTCCAGCTGGGCGGTGCCGCCCGGGGCCGTGAGCTGGGGCAGAAAGCTCCCCTCGACCCCCAGGCCGAACCATCGGCTCAGCTTGACGGCCAGCTCGGCCTCGATGGGCCGCGGCAACGCGATGATCCCCACGAGAAGGCCGATCCGGAACGGGTTGGGGGGCGGAGGCGCCTCGACCACCGGCGGTGGGGGTGGCGGTGTGCTCGTGGTGTCGATCATGGGCTCCAGCGGGACCACAGGCGGGGGCGGAGCCTCGGGCGCCGGGACCTCCGGTGGAGGTGGAGGCGGAGCTGACGATGGCGCTGGTGCTGGAGGCGGCGCTGGAGCTGGTGCTGGTGCCGCGGGGGGGAGAACCGGCGCGGGGGGCGGCGCCGCCGCAACGGGCGGCGGCACGACCGGAGCGGGACGCACGGGCGCTGGCGGAGATGCCGGCGCCGCGACCACGGGCGGCCGCGGCACAGGGACCGCCGGCGGGGGCGGCGGAGTCACCGGCGACCCCGGGGCCCCCAGGGCCACGTCGGTCTGCTTGCCCCGCCGGACGATGACGTCGCGAAAGGTGGCTGCGCCTCCGGCGCCGGTGATCGCCACCTTGTGCGCGCCGATCAACAGGCGGATCGGCTTGCCTCTCGCCTCCGGGGCCACCGGCTCCCCGTCGATTGAGCAGGACGCGTCGGCGGGGATGGACAGCTTCACGGTCCCGGTCCTCAGCGCGAGCTCGGCCAGCGCCTGGTCGACCTCTTGCCGCTGCTCGGGCAGGAGCTCGGCGGCGTGGTCGTGCTGCAGGGTCTCGAAGGTGGTGTACGCCTCGAGGATGCGACCGCCGCCCCGCTGGGCCTCCGCGATCCCCAGCAGGGCTTCGACGCTGTGCTCGACCGCGTAGGCCGCGTTCAGCTTGAACAGCGCCTCGTCATAGCGTCCGGCCTTCAGCAGGTGCTGCCCCTCGATCAGGTCGAGGTCGGCTTGCCGCTTCTCCCACCCGGGCGCCGAGTCCGTTCGCGCGGCCGCGGCCGGCGCCGCCCAGAGCGCGAAAACGAATGCGAGGACGATCGTCGCGCCGCAACGGCTGCGTCCGCGCAACGCCACGTCAGTGCCCCGCGACCTCGCGCAGGCGGTGCTCTATGGTCGGCGCATCCTCGGGCAGGAAGCCCGCGTTCACGTAGCGGACGATGCCCGAGCGGTCGACGACGTACGACGTCGGCATCTTGTCCGGCTGCAGGAGCTCGGCGATCTCGCCGCGTGGATCGTGGGCCACGGTCAGCGCCCACTTCCCGCCGTGGTCGCGCAGGAACTTGTCGACGTTGGCGCGCTCCTGGTCGACGGAGACCGCCAGGATCTCGATCCCGTCGGCCTTCAAGCGCCGGGCCATGTCGTTCAGCACGGGCAGCTCCTGCTTGCAGGGGCCGCACCAGGAGGCCCAGACGTCCAGCAGCAGGACGTGACCGCGGTAGCTGGCCACGTCGATGGTCTTGCCGCTGAGGGCGTCGACCTTCAACGGCGGCAGCGGCGTCCCCACGCCACGGTCTCCCCCGCCCGACGCGCCGCCGGTGGTGGCGCAACCCGCCGCCAGGACGGCCAAGGGGGCCAAGAGGGCCCAAAACGCCAGGCGCCTCACCGCCCCAGCTCGTCCTTGATCCATTCCCGAAGGCTGTCCGCGTCGCGCGAGTCCGTGTACTCGCGCCCGTCGATGAACAGGGTCGGCGTGGCCTGCAGGCCGATGGTCGACCCCTCGTCGTGATCCTTGGCGACCTTGGCCTTGACCGCGTCGGACGCCAGGTCCTTGCGGAACTTGCTCAGGTCCAGACCGGTCTCCTTGGCCACCTTTTCGATCTCGGCCGGACCCAGGTCTTCTTGATGGTCCCAGATCTTGTCCTGGTATTGCCAGAACTTCCCCTGCTTCTGGGCCGCCACCGCCCCCTCGGCCGCCAGCCGGGCGTTGGGGTGCTGGGGCAGCGGGTAGTGCTTGAAGTAGAGCTTCACGTCGTTGGGGAACTCGTCCACGATCTGCCGCAGCACGGGCTGCAGGCGCTTGCAGTGCGGGCACTCGTAGTCCGCGAACTCGACCAGCGTGATCTTGGCGGCGGGGTTCCCCTTCATCGGGGCGTCCGAGACGTCGATCTTCTTGGGCTCGACCGGCCGGTAGCGCTTGGCCAGCGACTCGGACACCTCCGAGTCGGTGTAGCCCTGGTCCACCAGCCGCGCCACATAGCGGAGCGCGTTGACCGACCGGGCGCAGCCCCCCTTCTGCGCGTTGGCCGAGGCCAGCAGGCTCTGCCCCTGGCCGCAGATGGAAGCCTCGCTGTTTCCGATGCGGAAGAACACCTTCTTGCTGAAGTCGTCCAGCTTGGAGATGTCGACGCCGGGCGGCACCTTGTCGGTGGCCGCGGCCCCCACGGGCGGGGGCTGCGCGGCCTGGGCCTGGGCCGGCGTTCGGCTACAGGCGAACCCGCCTAGCACGAGCGCAAGCGCCCCGATCATCCGGACCATCGAGGAGGGGGGTCGCATGGGGCGTCTAGATATAGAAATCCCCGCCGGCCAAGTCAAACGACGTCCTTGGCCGGGACGCTTCAGCCTATCCTCGCGAGTTGATTGACTGCCGTCCACGCAACCTCTATAAATCGCGGCGTCGGTTTCGCTCTTCCCGCGAAGGACGGAATGACGGCCACCATGACATCAGATTACCTGTCCGCAGCGCTCATGATCCTGGCGGGGGTCGGTTTCGCGCTGGCGCTGACCGCCGCGGCCAAGTACCTGGGCCCTTCGCGTCCCAGCGCGGCCAAGGACTACCCGTACGAGTGCGGCTCCGAGGTCATCGGCAGCCCGCGTGCCCGGTTCGAGGTGAAGTTCTACCAGGTCGCGATCGTCTTCCTGGTGTTCGACATCGAGACCGCGTTCCTCTACCCGTGGGCCATCAAGTACCGGGAGCTCTCCTGCGCGGGCGCGGTCCAGGGGACCACCTGCACCGGCGGCGTCTCGTTCTTCGGGATCGGAGAGATCCTGGTCTTCATGGGGATCCTCATCGTCGCGCTGGCCTACGTCTGGCGAAAGCGGGCCGTCGGCTGGGAGTGATCGCCACTATTCGGCTGGGAGTGATCGCCACTATAAGGATCAAATGGGCTTCGAGTTCCACACCACATCGTTGCAAGCCGCGGTCAACTGGGCGCGGAAGTGGTCGCTGTTCCAGTACCCGTTCGTCACCGCCTGCTGCGGCATGGAGTTCATGTCGGTCGCGGCGTCGAAATACGACATCGCCCGCTTCGGGGCCGAGTTTCCCCGGTTCTCGCCCCGGCAAGCCGACCTGCTGATCATCGTCGGGACCATCACCGAGCGACAGGGCCCGGCGCTGCGTCGCATCTACGATCAGATGTGCGAGCCCAAGTGGGTGGTCGCCTTCGGTGTCTGCGCCTCGACCGGCGGCTTCTACCAGAACTACGGCACGATGCCCGGCGCCGATCAGGTGGTGCCGGTCGACGTCTACATCCCCGGCTGCCCGCCCCGCCCCGAGCAGGTGCTGGACGGGTTGATGCTGCTGCAGGACCGCATCCAGAAGGGCGAGGGGCACAGCCAGATCACCATCGCGGCCGAGCGGGGCTACGACGTCCCGATCGCGGCGATTCGCCCCAAAGAGCTGAAAGGTCCCTGAGAGGTCCGTAATTCGATGGCGCAAATCGTCCTGGATCGCCTGACCGCGCAGTTCTCCGGCGGCGAAATCATCGAGGTTGGCAGCTCGCGCGGCAACGAGTGGGCGCGCATCAAGCGCGAGGCCTGGGTCACCGTCTGCAAGTTCCTGCGCGACGACCCGGCCACCAAGATGGACATGTTCATCGACCTCACCGCCGTCGATCGGATGGGGCTGCGCACCTTTCCCGAGGACGCGCCGCGCTTCGATGTGGTGCTGCACCTCTACTCGGTCGGGCACAAGCACCGGGTGCGCCTCTACTGCGGCGTGCCCGAGGAGGACCCCTCGGTCGATACGCTGGTTTCGGTCTGGGAGGGCGTGAACTGGTTCGAGCGCGAGGCGTATGACCTGTACGGCGTGCGCTTCAAGGGGCACCCCGACCTGCGCCGCATCCTGATGTACCCGGAGTTCGTGGGGCATCCGCTGCGCAAGGACTACCCCAAGGAGAAGCGGCAGCCGCTGGTGCGCCGGCAGGCAGGAACGCGCGAATGAGCGACTCGAACGATCACGATTCTCACCTGGTTCCCCCCACGCGCCGCGTGGTGCTCGGCTTCAAGGACGCCGAGGACCTGGACGTCCCCGACCTTCCGACCGAGCCCCTGCCCCTGAACATGGGCCCGTCGCATCCGGCCATGCACGGCACGGTGCGCATGGTGCTGGAGGTCGAGGGGGAGAAGATCTCCACCGCCGACATCCAGATCGGCTACCTGCACCGCTGCTTCGAGAAAGAGTCCGAGGCCGCGACCTACACGCAGATCTTCCCGTACACCGATCGCCTCAACTACATCTCGCCGATGCTGAACAACATCGGCTACGCGATGGCGGTCGAGAAGCTGCTGGGCATCTCCGACGAGCTGCCCGAGCGGGTCAAGTACATCCGCGTGATCGTGGGCGAGCTGGCGCGCATCAGCGACCACCTGACCTGCCTGGGCGCCAGCGCCATGGAGCTGGGCGCCTTCACGGTGTTCCTGTACGCCCTGAAGGCCCGCGAGTGGCTGTTCGAGCTGCTCGAGGAGATCTGCGGCGCGCGCTTGACGGTCTCGTACATGCGCATCGGCGGCGTGGCCGCCGACATGACCGAGGAGTGGGGCGCCCAGCTGCTGGCGGTCCTGCCGCGCGTGCGCGAGGTCATGTCCGACATCAGCAAGCTGCTGGACCGGAACCGGATCTTCCGCGACCGGATGGACGGCATCGGGATCATCACCAAGGAAGACGCGCTGGCCTACGGCATCACCGGGCCCGTGGGCCGCTCGACCGGCCTGGCTTACGACGTCCGCAAGGACCACCCGTACCTGGTCTACGACCGGTTCGACTTCGACGTGCCGGTCGGCTCGGTCGGCGACAACTTCGACCGGTACGCGGTGCGGGTCGAGGAGATCCTGCAATCGATGCGGATCATCGAGCAGGCGGTGCCGACCATCCCGGCCGGGCGCTTCATGCACCCCGATCCGCGCGTCACGCTGCCGCCCAAGAGCGAGACCTACAACTCGATCGAGGCGATGATCGCCCACTTCAAGCTGATCATGGACGGCATCCACGTGCCGCCCGGCGAGATCTACTCGTTCACCGAGGCCGGCAACGGCGAGCTGGGGTTCTACATCGTCGCCGACGGCACCGGCCGCCCCTGGAAGTGCCGCGTGCGCCCGCCCTGCTTCCCGGCGACGGCCGTCCTGGGCAAGGTGCTGCCCGGCCTGTTCATCGCCGACGTCGTGCCGACCTTCGGCATGATCAACATGATCGGCGGGGAGTGCGACCGATGACCGCGACACCGACCAACCCTCCCCCACCGACGGCCGGCGCCACGACGCCCGCTCCCGACAGCGTCACGCTGATCATCGACGGCAAGAGCGTCACGGTCCCCAAGGGGACGATGCTGATCGAGGCCTGCAACCAGAACGGCGCCGACGTGCCGTTCTTCTGCTACCACGCCGGCCTCACCTCGCCGGCCGTCTGCCGGCAGTGCCTGGTCGACGTGAAGGGGCAGCCCAAGCCGGTCCCCTCCTGCTACACGCCGGTGGCGGACAAGATGGAGGTCTTCACCAAGTCGCCGCGCGCGCTGGACGTGCGCCGGCAGATGCTCGAGTTCACGCTGGTGAACCACCCGATCGACTGCCCGATCTGCGACAAGGCGGGCGAGTGCCTGCTGCAGAAGCAGTACTTCGACTGGAACGCCAAGCTGGCCCGTAACGACGGCATCAAGGTCAAGAAGGCCAAGGTCGTCGACATCGGCCCGCACATCGTGCTGGACCAGGAGCGCTGCATCCTGTGCACGCGCTGCATCCGGGTCTGCGACGAGGTGGCCAAGAACCACCAGCTCGAGATGGCGCAGCGGGGCGATCACGAGGTGCTGACCACGGCGCCCGGGCACCGGCTGGACAACCCCTACTCGCTCAACACCGTCGACGTCTGCCCGGTGGGCGCGCTCACGGCCAAGGACTTCCGCTTCTCGATGCGGGTCTGGGAGCTGTCGACGACGCCGTCGGTCTGCCCCGGCTGCGCCACCGGCTGCAACATCGAGGTGCACCACTCGCGCGGCAAGATCCACCGGCTGGTCCCGCGCCCGAACGCCGACGTCAACAAGCACTGGATGTGCGACGAGGGGCGGTTCACCTACAAGCCCGTCCACAAGGACCGCCTGGCCGCCCCGATCTCGGCGGGCACCCCGGTCGAGTGGGACCGCGCGCTGTCCGACGCCGCGCGCCTGCTGCGCGCCGGGCTGGACGCCAACCCGGCCGAGGTCGGCGTCGTGATGAGCGCGCAGTCGACCAACGAGGACCTGTACGCGCTGGCCCGCCTCACGTTCGAACACCTGGGCCTGGCCAAGGCCTACCTGTCCGGCCAGGACCAGGGGTGGAGCGACGACATCCTGGTCAGCGCCGACAAGAACCCGAACACCGCCGGCGCCACGGCCATCGGCGCCGGCCGGCTGCGCACGCTGCTGGACCTGGCCAACGACATCAAGTCGGGCGCGGTCACCACGCTGCTGGTGGTCGGCACGCACGGCGTGCTGGGCAAGGACGACAGCTTCGGCGCGCTGCCCCTGGACAAGCTGAAGTCGCTGGTGGTCGCCGGCACCCACCGCGACGCCGTCTCGGGCGCGGCCCAGGTGGCGCTGCCGCTCTGCGAGTGGGCCGAGAGCGACGGCACCTTCACGAACCGCCTGGGCATGGTGCAGCGGGTCCGCGCGGCGGTGGCGCCGGCCGGCGACGCCCTGCCCGGCTGGGAGATCCTGTCGCATCTGGCGCGCAACCTGGGCGCGACCATGGACTTCGCGGACGCCAAGGCGGTGTTCACCGAGGCGAAGTCCAAGCTGCCGTTCATGAAGGACGCGGACTGGGGGCGCCGGTATCTGCCCGTCCAGCTCCGCTTCGCCGGCTCGCGAGGCTAAACGGACCATGGATTACGGCTCGACTGGTTTCCAGGTGCTGGCGGCGGTCATCAAGATCGCCTTCATGATCCTGGGCTTCCTGATGCCGCTGGCGTCGATCCTCACCTGGCTCGAGCGGCGGCAGTCGGCGATGATGCAGGACCGCCTGGGTCCCAACCGCGCCAACATCGGCCCGGTCAAGCTGTGGGGCATCACCCACTTCATGGCGGACGCGCTGAAGTTCCTGTTCAAGGAGGACTACGTCCCCTCCAAGGCCCACAAGTTCCTGTTCATGTGGGCGCCGATCATGGCGATGGCGCCGGCGCTGATCGTCGCCGCGATCATCCCGTTCGGGCCGCCCCTGTGCTGGGGCGAGCTGCTCGCCCGGGGCGCCGTCTGCAGCCAGCCGATCCCGCTGCAGATCGCGCGCCTCGATATCGGGCTGCTGTTCTACTTCGCCATCTCGTCGCTGTCGGTCTACGGCGCGACGCTGGCCGGGTGGGCCTCGCACAACAAGTGGTCGATGATGGGCGGTTTGCGCGCCAGCTCGCAGATGATGTCGTACGAGGTCACCATGGGCATGGCCGTGCTCGGGTCCTTCCTCGTGTACGGCACGCTGGAGCCGGGTGGGATCGCCGACATGCAGACCAGCATCCTCTCGCTGGACCACTACCGTTCCAGCTGGGGGATCTTCACGCAGCCGGCCGGCTTCATCCTGTTCCTGACCGCCGCCATCGCCGAGACCAAGCGGACGCCGTTCGACATCCCCGAAGGCGAGCCGGAGATCATCGGCTACTTCGTCGAGTACTCGGGCCTGCGCTTCGGCATGTTCTTCCTGGGCGAGTTCCTGGAGATCGTCACCTCCAGCGCCATCATGATCACGCTGTTCTTCGGCGGCTGGCACTGGGGGAGCTGGCTGGACACCACGCTGCAGGCGCACCTGCCGAACGTGCTGTTCGTGCTGGTCATGTTCGCGCTCTGGACCGCCAAGGTGTTCGCCTTCTGCGCGTTCCAGCTGCTGATCCGGTGGTCGCTGCCCCGGTTCCGCTCGGATCAGCTGATGCGCCTGGGCTGGCAGCGCCTGCTGCCGATCTCGATCGCCAACGTCGTCGCGACGGCGCTGCTGATCCTGTGGGCGCAGGCCTAACCTTCGGAGACCGGAGATCACCATGGCCGTCGGAGTCAAAGTCGTTCACCGCCCGGGCAGCCTGGCCCAGCAGGCCTACCTGCCCGCCATCGCCGAGGGGCTGGGCGTCACCTTCCGCCACTTCGTGAAGAACTTCATCGGCAATGTGTCGGGGATGCGCAAGAAGACCGACATCGTCACCATCGAATACCCCGAAGAGAAGAAGAAGTACCCGGCGCGCAACCGGGGCCTGCACCGGCTGATGCTGCGCGAGGACGGTCAGGTCCGCTGCGTCGCCTGCATGATGTGCCCGACCGTCTGCCCCGCCCACTGCATCACCATCGTCCCGGAGGAGGCGCCCGACGGCCGGATCGAGAAGCGCCCGAAGATCTTCGAGATCGACGAGCTCCGCTGCGTGGTCTGCGGCCTGTGCGCCGAGGCCTGCCCGTGCGACGCCATCCGGATGGACACGCTGGACCACGCCAAGCCGACCACCCGGCGCGCCGACGGCATCCTGGACAAGGAAGAGCTGATGTCGCGCGGGACCGTGTCGACCGCAGTCCAGGGGGGCGTCGGCGCCTTCTGGCGTGAAAAGGTCGAGGGCGTGGCGCAGACGCCGCCGTCGGGCGAGGTCTTCCCGGCCGGCGCGCCTACTGGCCCGACCCCGGCCACCCGCGATCCGAAAGCACCGTAGCGAAGATCGCCGGGTCGGAATAGATCTGGATCAGGCGTCCGGTCCGCGAGAGCTGCTGAGCGATCGCGATCGTCAGCTCGACGACCTTCGACCCGACCAGGACGTGGACGCGGCGAAGCTGTTCGCGGTTCAGCGAGAAGAAGTTCGTCCATTCGCTGCTGACGCTCACCGCCGGGCCGAGCGCTTCGCGCGCGTCGATGAAGAGCTCGAGCGGCCGGTGCCGCAAGAGCTCGAGGCGAATCTCGTCGAGGGTGCTGGTCCCGAACTGACCCACGTCGTGGCCGGTGATGGTGACCTGCAGCGCGCCCGGCCGTAGCCGCCTGTAGGTGAATCGACAGGAACCGGACTGCAGCTGCACGTCGCCTGCTGGCGCCACGGTTCGGATGACGCTCTCCATGCGTCCAGTCTAGCCCTCCCGCCGGTTCGGGTCAGGTCGACGCCCGCCTCGACGCCGGCTAACATGATCGCGTGGCGGAAACTCGATCGCCGGCCGAGCTGTTCGCGATCATCGCTGAGGCGCTGCCCGCCGTCGTCAGCTACATCGACGCGGACGAGCGCTACGTCTACGCCAACCGTTTCTACATCGAGCGCTACGGGCGGCCCGAAGGGCTGATCGGGCGTCACGTGCGCGATGTGCTGGGGGTCGAGCAGTACGCTCGGCTCGCGCCCTATGTGCGCCGCGCGCTGGCGGGAGAGACGGTCTCGTTCGAGGTCGAGGTGGCCCGCCGCGACGGACCGCCGCTGTGGGCCACGGCGACCTATGTCCCCGATCGCGCGCCCGACGGATCGGTGCGCGGCTTCAGCGTGCTCTCGGAGGACATCACCGAACGGCGGAAGACTCAGCGGTCGCTGGCCGACTCGATCGCGACGCTGCGCGCGACCAACGAGACGCTGGACGGCGTGGTCCTGAGGCTGCGCGCCCTGCAGGCCGTCACGTCCGAGCTGTCGAACGCGCGGACCGCCAAGCAGATCGGACAGGTGATGGGGACGGCCGGCGCCGCCGCCATCGGCGCCGATCGTTGCGCCATCTGGACCGCCGGCGCGGACGGTGACCCGGAGCTGGACGAGCCGGTCTTCGTCGACGCCGACACGGACCAGTCGGCCCTGTCGCCCGAGCTGGTCGAGGCAGCGGGCAAGCTGGGGCGCTCGAACGCCTTCGTGGCGCTGCCGCTCAAGGACGGCCCCATCCGGCACGGCGTGCTGCTGTTCGGCTTCGCCCACGCCCGGACGCTGCCGGGGGCGGATCGCGAGCTGTTGCTGACGCTGAGCCGGCAGTGCGAGCAGGCGCTGGTCCGCGCCCGCCTGTACGAGGCAGAGGCCCGCGCCCGACTGGAGGCCGAGCGGGCGCGCGAGGAGGCGCTGGCCTCGAACCGCTCGAAGGACGAGTTCCTGGCCATGCTGGGGCACGAGCTCCGCAACCCGCTGGCCCCCATCGCGACCGCGGTCGAGCTGATGAAGAAGCGGGACGGCGCGGAGGCGATCGCGCGTGAGCGCGGCGTGATCGAGCGGCAGGTCCACCACCTGTCCCGGCTGGTCGACGATCTGCTGGACGTTGCGCGGATCACCGCCGGACGGATTCAGCTGACCAGGGAGCCGCTGACGCTGGTCGATGTCGCGGCCCGGGCCCTGGAGATGACACGCCCGCTCCTGGACGAGCGGCAGCACCAGATCTCGGTCCGGGTGCCGCGGACCCTGCGGGTGAGCGGCGACGCGACCCGGATGGCCCAGGTGGTGGCCAACTTGCTCACCAACGCGGCCAAGTACACGTCGCCGCACGGGCACATCGCGGTGACAGCCGAGCGTGACGGGGGACAGATCGTCCTGCAGGTTCAGGACGACGGAGTGGGCATCGCGCCTGACCTGCTGCCGCACGTGTTCGACCTGTTCGCCCAGGGCCCGCAGGGAATCGAGCGGCCACAAGGGGGCCTGGGGCTAGGTCTGGCCATCGTGCGCAGCCTGGTGCAACTGCACGGCGGGAGCATCTCGGCCGAGAGTGAAGGGCCGGGCTACGGCAGCACCTTCATCGTCCGCCTGCCCGCGCTGGAGGCGGCCGGCGCCAGGGAGGGCGCTCGCGACGACGAGCCGCCGGCCCAGATCGACGGCCAGGGGCGCGTGCTCATCGTCGACGACAACCAGGACGCCGCGATGCTGCTGGCCGAGGCGCTGGAGATGGCCGGCTTCGCGACCGAGGTGGCGCACGACGGCGCGGCGGCGCTGAAGGCGGCCGATCGGTTCGCGCCCGACGTCGCCCTGCTGGACCTGGGGCTGCCGCTGATGGACGGATATGAGGTGGCGCGCCGCCTGCGGGCCACCTCCGGAGCTTCGCCCAAGCTGATCGCGGTGACCGGCTACGGACAGGCCTCGGACCGGCGTCGTTCCCGCGAGGCCGGCTTCGACATCCACCTGGTCAAGCCCGTCGACCTGCCCGAGCTGCAGGAAGCCGTGACCCGCCTGATGGGCGAACGCAGCTGAGAGTGGGAGCGGACCTCCCCCGGCGCCTTCGGCGCCGCCCCCTCCGGCTCCGCCGGAGGGGGCCAGAACGGCTCTCTGCGCCTCTCCAGCGAAGCTGGGGAGGCATCTGTTCGAGTTGTTCCCTCCGGGGGTGGGGGCCGACTCCCGCTTCGCGGCGGGTACGGACTTGCCGTCACACGCCGAACTGGGCCAGCAGCGACTGGAGGTCGGCGTCGCTCAGGCCGGCCGTGGCGCGATGGGTCTCGCTGGCCGAGATGCAGATCCAGCGCTGCTCGAGCGGGTTGCGATCGTGCACCCGGCTGAAGGTGACCGGGCGGCCCAGCGAGAGCAGCGCGCTGGTCGCCTGGGCCAGGACGTGCAGCGGCAGATAGAGCGGCCCCAACCGGTCGTGCTGCCGGGTGTGGGCCAGCTCGTGGGCCAGGGTCAGCCGGGACAGCAACGACGGCCCGTCCAGCATTCCGCGCGTG
>DATJWP010000101.1:0-24501 GCA_035578045.1 Polyangia bacterium
ATCGTGCTCAACCTGAAAGAGGTCCTCCTCAAGACCGTCGACTCGAAGCCGCGCGTGCTGCGCATCGAGAAGGACGGCGAGGGGCGCGTCAACGCCGGCGACATCCTGCTGACCGACGGCGTCGAGGTGCTGAACCCCGACCACAAGATCCTGACCTGCTCGAAGGGCGCCAAGCTGCGCATGGAGCTGACCGTCGGCACCGGCCGCGGCTACGTTCCGGCCGAGCGCAACAAGGGGCCGCAGACGCCGGTGGGCGTGGTCCCGATCGACGCGCTGTTCTCGCCGATCCGGAAGGTCAACTTCCAGGTGACCAACGCCCGCGTCGGCCAGCAGACCGACTACGACCGGCTCACGCTGGAGGTCTGGACCAACGGCGCGGTCAAGCCCGAGGACGGGGTGGCCTTCGCCGCCAAGATCCTGAAGGACCAGCTCTCGATCTTCATCAACTTCGAAGAGGGCAGCGAGCCGACCCACGACGCGCACGTGTCGGAGGAGCAGGCCAAGCTGAACGAGAACCTCTGGAAGTCGGTCGACGAGCTGGAGCTGTCGGTCCGCTCGGCCAACTGCCTCCAGAACGCCAACATCCGCTACATCGGCGAGCTGGTTCAGCGCACCGAGTCCGAGATGCTGAAGACCAAGAACTTCGGCCGCAAGTCGCTGAAGGAGATCAAGGAGATCCTGGCCGAGATGGGCCTCTCCCTGGGCATGAAGCTGGAAGGCTGGCCGGGTGACGGTCCGCCCAAGAAGGCGTAGACTTCGTCCCCGTTTTAGCGACGGCCGACGATCCGACCCGCTGGCTGCGCGGCGGCTCCGGTCCGGTGCTCACATACCACAACGTATGCTCCGCTCCGGTCCTCGCCGCCGCTTCGCCATCGGGCCGGCTTGTCGGCCGGGTCTCGAAGGCAAGGCAGCAAGTCAGAAACCGACACTGAAAGACTCCCGACGATGAGACACCGTAAAGCTGGCGTTCACCTCTCCCGGACCTCGGCGCACCGTCAGGCGCTGTTCTCCAACCTGGTCGCGGCGCTCTTCACCAACGAGCGCATCCGCACGACCGACGCCAAGGCCAAGGAGACGCGGCGGCTGGCCGAGCGCACCATCACCTGGGCTCGCCGGGTGGGGGACGTGCTGGGCAAGAAGCCGGAGCGGCGCTCGACCGAGGAGTCGGCGCGCGTCGTTCACGCCGTCCGGATGGCCCGGCGCGTGGTCCGGGACCGGCATGCGGTGGTCAAGCTGTTCGACGAGATCGCCCCCCGGTTCATGGGCCGGCACGGCGGCTACACCCGCATCGTCAAGCTGGACCAGCGGCCTGGGGACGCCGCCCCGATGTCTTTGCTCGAGCTGATCCCCGACGAGGGGGCGCCGGCCGCCAAGGAGACCACCCCCGCCAAGGGCAAGGGTGGGACCAAGGCCGACACTGGCAAGGGCGCCGACAAGGGCGCCGAGAAAACGGCCAAGGGCGGCGGCAAGGCCAAGGCGGCGGCTGACAAGCCGGCCGCCGAGGGCGCCAAGAAGCCCCGCGCCAGCAAGCCGAAATCCGAAGAATAGTCCGGGCCTTTGCCCCTGCGCCGGGCCCTGCCCGGCGTCGCTACAGTTTGGGGTGCCTCCTGACGACGGTTGTGGGAACGAGAGAGCCCGTCGGCCTCTCCCACGACGACGAAGGAGTCACCCGTATGGACACCGGCACAGGGGCCAAAGCAGCGCACAACCAGCAGCAGCATGTTCGGGCCTCGGAGCGCTTCGACCTGGAGGTGAAGGTCGACCTCGAGAGCGATCACAACTTCTATACCGGGCTCACGCAGAACATCAGCGCGGGCGGCTTGTTCATCGCGACCAACGCGATCAAGCGGATCGGCGATCGCATCACGTTGAAGTTCTCGATTCCCGGCACCGCGGAGCCGTTGTCGGTCGAGACCGAGGTGCGCTGGATCCGCGAGAACAGCGCGCTGAACCGGGTCGACGGGGCGACGGGTATGGGTGTCCGGTTCGTGAACCTCTCGCCGCAGGCTGCCGCGGCCATCCAGAGCTTCCTCGAGAGCCGCGACTCTCTCTATTACGACGACGAATGATCGGAGGGCGGGAGGGTGTCCCCTCCCGCCAGCCCACCCCTTTTGCTGAGGCGGGCCGGCGCGGCGGAGCCGCGCCTTCGTAGGGTTTGGACTCGCGCCTGACGGCGCTCTGGCGTCCTGGCCAAGAGCTGGCGTATAAGGGCCGGCAATGGACGTGGGGTGGGGGTCGGTCTGGTTGTCGTTGGGGTCCTTGGGGGTGGTTTGTGTGATCGCGTGGGGAGCGCTCAGGCTGATGGCCGGGCGCGGGGTGGGAAAGGCGACGGGGGCGGTGAAGGTGCTGGCGCGCTGTCCGCTCGAGCCCAGACGGGCTTTGTACGTGATCGAGGCGGGAGGGAAGTGCCTGTTGGTGGGGGTGGGGGAGGGGCCGATGACGGTCCTGGCGGAGCTGGATGGGGAGAAGGTGCGCGCGGAAGGCGCGGCCCCGGTGGGGACTTCGCGGTTCGCTGATGTTCTCGCGCGGGTCATGCGGCGGGAGCAGCCGTGACGGACCTGACGGCGCGGCCGCTGGTGCTGATCCTGGCGTTCAGCGCGCTGTCGCTGATCCCGTTCGCGCTGCTGATGATGACGTCGTTCGTGCGCATCTCGGTGGTGCTGTCCATCCTGCGCAGCGCGATCGGGACGCCCTCGGTGCCGCCGACCCAGGTGCTGACCGGCCTGGCGCTGGTGCTGACGGTCGCCGTGATGGTGCCGACCGCGGAGCGCGTCTATGCGGCGGTCGGTCCCTCGTTCGTCGCGGCCAGCAGCGCCAAGGCCACCGGCGTCGAGACGGTGAGCGCGCTGCAGGCCGCGGCCGACCGCGGCAAGGAGCCGCTGCGCGACTTCATGCTCCGGTACCTGGCGCCCGGCGACCGCGCGTCGTTCCTGGCGCTGGCCCGCAAGATGCGGCCAGAGGCCGAGAGGGCCGCCGTGACCGACCGCGACTTCGCCGTGGTCGTCCCCGCGTTCATCACGTCGGAGCTCCGTCGCGCCTTCCAGATCGGTTTCCTGCTGTTCGTCCCGTTCCTGGTGGTCGATCTGGTCATCGCCAACCTGTTGCTGGCGCTGGGGATGCACATGCTGTCGCCGACCACCGTGTCGCTGCCCTTCAAGCTGCTGCTGTTCGTCCTGGCCGACGGCTGGCACCTGGTGGTCCGCGGCCTGCTCCAGGGGTTCGCGTGAGCGGCGCGACGACCGACCTCATCCTGCGTGCGGTCCGCGAGGGGCTGATCCTGGTGCTGCTGCTGTCGGCGCCCCCGCTGGCGGCCAGCCTGGTGACCGGGTTCGTGGTGGGCCTGTTCCAGGCGGCCACCCAGATCCAGGACCAGACGCTCTCGTTCGTCCCCAAGCTGGCGGTAGTGCTGCTGGTGCTCGCCGCCATGGGGCCGGTGCTCGGGGGATCGCTCGTGCGGTTCACACAGGCGCTGCTGGCGGCCATCGCCACCGTCCACTGACGGCGATGTCCGGAGCCTTTCTGGCGGCGCTGGTGCTGGGGGCGGCTCGCGCCGCGCCGATCGTCTGGCTGGTGGGGCCGCTGGGGGGCGTGCGGCTCCCGGCTCCGGCGCGGGTCGGGATGGCGGCGCTGCTGGCGGGGCTGGCGTGGCCGGCGCTGGCCGCGTCCGCGGTGGCGGCCGGGCTCGACCGCGTCTCGACGTTCCGCCTGGCGCTGTTGCTCGGGCGCGAGCTGCTGGTCGGCCTGGTGCTGGGGCTGGTCGCCTCGGCCGCCTTCCGCGCCGCCGAGTCCGCCGGCCGCCTGGCCGACACGCTGCGCGGGGCCAACCTGTCCGAGGTGCTGGCTCCGGACACCGACCAGCGCGCCAGCCCGCTGGCCGTACTGTACCTGCTGGTCGCCACCCTGGTCTTCTTCCAGATCGGCGGCGTCCCCCGGTTGCTGGACGCGCTGCTGGCCAGCTACCGCACGCTGCCCATCGGCGGCGGTCTGGACGCCGGGGCGGCCCGCGGCGCCGCCGCGATCGTGGCGCTGGCGTCGGCGCGCCTGTTCGCTTCGGGGGTGGCGCTGGCCGCGCCCGTGATCGTCGCGCTCTGGCTGACCGATCTGGCGCTGGGCCTCATCGCGCGCGCGGCGCCGCAGCTGCCGGTCTATTTCCTGGGCTTGCCGCTGAAGGGGCTGCTTTCGATCGGCCTGATCCTGATCGGGCTCGGCGCCCTGCAGGCCGCGCTGGCCGGCGATCTGCGCGGTTGGCTCGCGCTGCTCGGCCGCTCAGTCGAATCCTTGCACTGAAGCCCTGCCATGGACGGGGGCGGGGGTGTCGAATATGCTGCCGCGCATGTCGCCCCTGCGTAGCCTCCAGGTCTTTGCGTTCGCGCTGCTCGCCGCCGCTGTCCCGACCGTCGCCTCGGCGCAGATCGCGCAGGGTCCGCCCACGCCGCTGGCCGTCGATCTGGGCAAGGTCCCGGTGGGCAGCTCGTCTCAGTACAGCGTCACGGTCGGCAGCATGGCGCCCATGACGATGAAGATCGGCCTGGTCGGACGGGCCGCCGGCGGCAACACGATCGAGACCTCGATCGAAGGGGGCATCGCCGCCCGCGCCGGCAAGATGATCACGCAGATGACCCTGCCGACCGGTTCGGGGGGCAAGGTCCAGAAGATGGTGCTGCAGCTCGGGTCGAACGACCCGATGGAGATGCCCATCGAAGGCGCGCAGTCTCAGCAGTTCTCGAAGCCCGACCCCAAGACGCTGGTGAAGGAAGAGACCGTCAAGGTCGCGGCCGGCTCCTACAAGACCAAGCACTATCACGACAAGACGCCGCAGGGAGACACGGTCGACTTCTGGGTCTCGGAGAAGGTGTTGCCAATCGGTCTGGTCAAGATGGAGGCGACGCAGAAGAGCAACCCGATGATCGGCGGGCCCATCAAGATGGAGCTGACAGGCAGCGGGAACGACGCCAAGTCCAGCATCACCAAGGCGCCCAAGCCCTTTGATCAGCAGGCGTTCATGAAACAGATGATGGCGGGGCAAGCGGCAGCCGGGGCGCCGCCGCCCGCCACGAAGTAGCGTTCGCGGTGGCGGGACGGCGGGGGTCGCAGGGGGCGACGCAAGAGGCGACGGAAGCCCCGACGCCCCGGCGCCTGGCCGAGGCACGACGGCACGGCGAGGTCGCGATCAGCCGGGACCTGGTCTCGGCGATGGCCACGGCCGCCGCGGTCGGGGCCCTGCTGGTCACCGGACCGTCGAGCGTCGCCCGGATCCTGGTCTACTGGAAGAGCGCGCTGGCGGCGGCCGGGGCCGCAGGGCCGCCGGGCGCCGCGTTGCCCAGCGGTCTCTCGATCTCGGTGCACGCCCTGGCGGCACCCCTGGCCGCCGGCGCCGTCGCGGCGCTGCTGGCGGGGCTGGCGCAGACGCGGGGGTTGCTGACGCTGGCGGCCGCCGAGCCGCGGCTCGATCGGCTTTCGCCGTCCGAAGGGCTTCGTCGGATCTGGACCGGCGACGGCCTGTTCCAGGTGGGCAAGGGGCTGGTCAAGGCCGTAGCCGTCGGTGTGCTGGCCTGGTGGGTGGTGCGGCCGGAGCTCCCCGGGGTGGCGGGGCTGGCAGGTGCGACGCCCCGGACGGTGCTCGGGGCGGTGGGGGCGCTGTCGGCCCGGCTAGCCGTGGCCGTCGCGCTGGCCGCGCTGGCTCTGGCCGTGGCCGACTACGCGGTCGTCCGCCGGGCGCACCGCCGGCGGCTGCGGATGACGCGCGAAGAGGTCCGGCGCGAGCACAAGGAAGCGGAGGGCGATCCGGCCCACCGGGCCGAGCGCCGGCGGCTGCAGCGCGAGATCCTGGAGCAACGAATGATCGCCGACGTCCGAAAAGCGGATCTGGTCGTGGTCAATCCAGATCACATCGCGGTCGCGCTTCGTTACGACGCGCGGGCCGACACGGCGCCCGTCGTGGTCGCCAGCGGCGAGCGGCTGCTGGCGGCGCAGATCAAGCAGATCGCGCGCGAGGCGGGGGTGCCGATCTTCCGGGACGTCACGCTGGCCCGCTCGCTGCGGCGGCTGCCGGACGGGGAGGAGATCCCCGCCGCGCTCTACGAAGCCGTCGCCGAGCTGCTCCGCGCGCTGCACCATGAAACACCACAGGCGCCCGGTGAGAATACTCCTGCGGTCGTGGTTCGGCATGGCGCCGGGTGGAAGCGGGTTTAAGATGACTCCGAGCGATGACGACGAAACGAGTTCGAAAAGCGGTTCTGCCCGTGGCCGGCCTCGGCACGCGCTTCCTTCCAGTCACCAAGTCGATGCCCAAGGAAATGCTCCCCCTGGTCGACACGCCGAGCATCCAACTGATCGTCGAGGAGTGCGTGGCGGCCGGAATCGAGGAGATCATCTTCGTCACGGCGCGCGGCAAGTCGGCCCTCGAGGACTACTTCGACCGGGCGCCAGAGCTCGAGGGGCTGCTGGAGCGGCGGGGCAAGACGGAGGACCTGGCGCGCGTGCGGCGCCCGATGGAGATGGCGCGCTTCGCGTCGGTGCGGCAGGGCGAGGCGCGCGGTCTGGGGCACGCCGTCCTGTGCGCCCGCGACGTGATCGGCGACGAGCCGTTCGCGGTGGTCCTGGGCGACGATCTGCTCGACGCCAAGGTGCCCGGGGTGGGGCAGCTCATCGAGCAGTACAACCGGTTCGGCACCGGCGTGATCGCCCTCAAAGAGGTGCCGGCCGGGCATGAGCACATGTACGGGATCGCCGACGGCGAACGTGACGGCGCCCGCGGCCTCAAAGTGCGCCGGCTGGTCGAGAAGCCAGCCCCCGGAACGGTCTCGTCGCGGCTGGCGATCATCGGCCGCTACGTGTTGCCGCCCGAGATCTTCTCGATCCTGGCCGAGACGCCGCCCGGCCGCGGCGGCGAGATCCAGCTCACCGACGGTCTGGCCACGCTCTGCGAGCGCCGCGGACTTTATGGTTACGAGGTCGAAGGAGATCGGTTCGACGTCGGCGATCGGGCCGGGTACGTCGTGGCGATGGTCCACTACGCGCTCCTCCGGGCGGATATCCGGGACGAGGTGCGGGCGGGGGTCGAGAAGCTGCTGAAGACGTGAGTTTGTTGGAGGTCGCCGTCGCGCTGCCGGTCAGCGGCACCTTCACGTACCGCGATCCCCGCCCCGAGACCGCGCCGGTCGGCGCGCAGGTCGTCGTTCCGTTCGGCTCGCGTACCGTCACCGGGTTCGTCGTGGGGCACGCGCCGGCGGCGCCGCAGGGCGAGCCGCTGCGCGCGATCGAGGGGGTGGTCGGCGGCGAGCCCGCCTTCGACGAGGCGATGATCGCCTTCTGCCGGTGGACGGCGGACTACTACCAGGCGCCGCTGGGCGAGGTGCTGCGCGCGGCGCTCCCGCAGGGGGAGCAGGCCACGGCCCGCCGGGCCGTTCGCCTGACCGAGGCGGGCCGGCAGGACCTGGAGCGCCAGGCAGGGACGCTTCTGTTGGTCGACCAGGCGCCGCGTGATCCGATCCTGGCGGCGCTGGCCGAGGCGGGCGGCGAGCTCCCGCTGAACCGCCTGCTCAAGACGGTGCCGCGCGGCCGGGCCCCGCTGGCGCGGCACGAGGCGGCCGGCCTGGTCGAGATCGGCGACGCGCTGACGCGCCGGCGGCCGCCCCCGACGGTGGTGCTCGCCTTCGCGCCCGCCGCCGACCCGGGGGCCGCGCTGCCCAAGCGCGCGGTGGCGCGCCGCGCGGCGCTGGCCAAGATCGCGGCCGCCGGCGAGGCCGGCCTGCTGGTCTCCTCGCTGTCGGCGGCCGAGCGCGGTCACCTGCGCGTCCTGGCCCAGCGCGGCCTCGCGCGCGTCGAGCATCGGGTGGTGGCGGCCGTGCCTCGACCGCTTCCGGCGCCGCCCGCGTCGATCACCCTGAACGCCGATCAGGCGCGTGCCGTGGAGGCGCTGCTGGCCGCGCTGAACGGTGGGTTCGCCAGCTACCTGCTGCATGGCGTGACCGGCTCGGGCAAGACCGAGGTCTACCTGCGGGTGATCGCCGCCGCGCGGGCCGCCGGCCGCGGCGCGCTGGTGCTGGTGCCGGAGATCGCGCTGACGCCCCAGCTGGCCGCGCGTTTCCGGGACCGCTTCGGCGACGACGTGGCCGTCCTGCACAGCGCGCTCCCCCCCCGCGAGCGGCTGGAGGCCTGGCGCAAGCTGCGCCAGGGCGAGGTCGGCATCGCGCTGGGGGCGCGCTCGGCGGTGTTCGCGCCCGTCCGCGGGCTGGCCGTGGTGGTGGTCGACGAGGAGCACGACCCATCGTTCAAGCAGGAGGAGGGGGTTCGCTACCACGGGCGCGACCTGGCGATCGTGCGCGCGCGCGAGGCGAACGCGCTGGTGATCCTGGGCTCGGCGACGCCGTCGCTCGAGAGCGCGCACAACGTCGTGCGCGGGCGCTTCACGCGGCTGTCGCTGCCGTCCCGCGCCACGCCGCGCCCGCTGCCCGAGGTGAAGATCGTCGACCTGCGCCGCGATCCGCCCGGGCCGGACGGGCTGCTCTCGGCCCCGCTGGCCGAGGCGGTGGGGGCGGCGCTGGCCGCCGGCGAGCAGAGCATCCTGTTCCTGAACCGGCGGGGCTTCTCGACGGTGATGCTCTGCCGGGCCTGCGGCCAGGTGGTCCGCTGCGGCGACTGCGTGGTCTCGATGACCTATCACCAGGGCCGCGCGCGCCTGGTCTGTCACTACTGCGGCCGGACGCAGCCGGTCCCCGAGGCCTGTCCCTCGTGCCGCGAGCGGCGGCTGGAGCGTTTGGGCACCGGGACGGAACGGGTCGATGCGGTCGTGCGGGAGCGATTCCCGGATGCGCGCGTCGCCCGCCTGGACCGGGACACCGCCAGCGGCCTGGAATCCATTCTCCGGCGGATGCACGCCCGGGAGATCGACATCCTGGTCGGGACCCAGATGGTCACCAAGGGGCACGACTTCCCGGGCGTCACGCTGGTCGGCGTCCTGCAGCCCGACCAGGCCATGAACCTGCCCGACTTCCGGGCCACCGAACGGACGTTCCAGCTGCTGGAGCAGGTGGCGGGCCGGGCCGGCCGCGGAGAGAAGGCCGGTCGCGTCATCATCCAGAGCTATCAGCCCGACAACGTCGCGATCGCCGCCGTCGCCACGCACGACTACGAGGGTTTCGTCAGGCAGGAGCTGAAAGCTCGTCAGGACGAGGACTACCCGCCCTGCTCCCGGGTCATCGTGCTGCGGCTGGACGCCCCCGACGAGGCGCAGGTGCGCGCCGCGGCCGTGGCGACGGCCGATGCGGCGCGGGCGGCGGGCGGGGGTGCCGTGAGGGTCAGCGGGCCGGCGCCGGCGCCGCTCGAGCGCCTGCGCGGCCGGGCTCGCTGGCAGGTCTGGCTGTACTCCCACGATCGCCAGGCCCTGGCCGCGACGGCCCGGTCGGCGGCGCGGGCCGCGCGGGCCGGCGGCGACCTTCGCCTGTCCGTGGACGTCGATCCGCAGAGCGTCCTCTGAATGTTAGAGTCGTGCGGGGGATGAAGCTTCTGATCATCGCCGGCCCATACGAGGCCGACCGGATCCGGAAGGCGGCGGTGTCGGCCGGCTTCGAGACGCTGGCCGTCGAGCCCGGCGAGAGCCTGTCGGGCTGGATCAACGCCTCGCGCCCCGACCTGATCGTGATGGCGCCGCAGATCGTCCACGCCGATCCGGCGCTGGCGCTGGCCAAGGTCCGGACCACCCCGCGGGGGCGCGTGCCGGTGTTCCTGGTCGGCGACGCCGCCGACGAGGAGCGCCTGCGCAGCCTGGCCGAGGGGTTCTTCGTCCGGCCGATTGCGCCCGACGTCCTGCTGGCTCAGGCGCGCGCCATCCTGACGCCCAAGCGCGCCCAGCCGGACTTCGAGCGGACGGAGATGGGCATGGGCACGTCGCCGCCGTCGAAGGTCCGGCCGCCACAGCTGGACCTCGAGCGGACCGAGATGGGCCTGGGCAACCCGATGCCGGTGCTGAAGCCGCTGGTCGCCCCCGTGCTGCGGAGCGCCCCGCTGGAAGCCCCGCGGGCCGCCGAGACCGGCCGGCTGCTGGCCGAGCTCAACGCCGGGATCGACGCGATCCTGGACGCCGAGCTGCAATCGGCGGTGGCCAAGGCCCCCAAGGCGCCGCCCAAGGCCCCGCCGCTGATGCCCGAGTTCGGCGGCGAGTCCACCAAGAAGTTCGACGGGGCGTTGCTGGCAGACGCGGCCCGGCCTCCCAGAAAGAGACCCCCCAGGGCGGCCAAGACGGGAGAGACCGGCAGGTCGACGGGGAGCACCTCGCCCGGCATGCCCAGCGCGGCTCCCGTCCAACCGGGGACCCCGGGGGGGGGCCCGGACCCTCCCGCGACGACCGAGCCGGGCGAAGCCCAGCTCGGTCAACGCGATGCGCGGGCCCGGGTGCTGCGGCGCCACGCCCTGGTCCAGGAGGGGGACTACTTCGCCGTCCTGGGCGTCACGCCCACGGCCACCGCCGAGGAGTTGCAGGCCGCGCACGCCGGCGTCCTGAGCGAGATCTCGCCCCCCGCCGTGGCCGATGGGCTGGCGCGTGACCTGTCGGCGCAGATAGCCGACGTCCGCGCGGTGGCCGACGAGGCGCTGCGCGTCCTGGGCGACCCCGCGCTGCGAACCCGCTACGCGTCCAACATCGAATGACGAAGCTCCGGACCGTCTTCTTCGGGTCGCCGGCCTTCGCGGTGCCGTGCCTGCGGGCGGTGGCGGCCGAGACAGAGCTGCTGGCCGCCGTCAGCCAGCCCGACCGCCCCGCCGGGCGCGGACAGGCGCCGACCCCGCCGGCCGTGAAGCAGGAGGCGCTGGCGCTGGGCGTCCCCGTGCTGCAGCCCGAGAAGGTGCGGACACCCGAGACGGCCGCCGTCCTGGCCGCGCTCGGAGCGGACCTGTTCGTGGTGGTGGCCTATGGGCGGATCCTGCCGCAGGGGCTGCTGGACCTGCCTGGGCTGGGACCGTACAACGTCCACGCCTCCGTTCTCCCGAAGCTGCGCGGGGCCGCGCCGATCCAGTGGGCCATCATCCGGGGCGAGGCGGAGACCGGCGTCTCGATCATGCGCATGGAGGCCGGCCTCGACACGGGCCCGGTGGCGTCGGTCCGGACGCTGCCGATCGACGACGACGACACCACCGGCACGCTGTCCCAGAAGCTGTCCCGGCTGGGCGCGGAGTTGCTGGTGGCGACGCTGCCGGCCATCGCGGGCGGGGCCGTCGAGCTGCGGCGCCAGGACGACGCGGCCGCCACGCTGGCGCCGCCGCTGACCAAGGGCGACGGTGTGCTCCGCTGGGAGCAGCCGGCCCGGCTGGTGTCGGCCCAGGCGCGCGGGGTCGATCCGTGGCCGGGCGCCACGACCAGCTTGAACGGCGAGCCGCTGAAGCTGTTCGGCCCGCGCGTGATGGCGGGTAATGCCCCGGGGCCGGGGATCGTCGTCGACGTTCGCGAGCAGGGTCTGATCGTCGGCTGTGGCGATGGGGCGTCCGTGGCTTTTTCCGAGCTGCAGTTCCCGGGCAAGCGCCGGATGGCCGCCGGGCTGGCGCGCGATCGCATTCCACGCGGAACGCGCCTGGGGTCGTGACCGGCGCGGGTGGCTCGGGCGCGACGAGCGGGCGCGATCTGGCGCGCGCCGTCTTGCTGCGGGTCGAGCGCGACGGCGCGTTCGCCGGGCGCGCGCTGGCCGCCGCGCTGGAGCGGGCTCCGGGGATGAGCGCGCCCGACCGCGGTCTGGCGACCGAGCTGGTCTACGGCGTCCTGCGACGCCGCGCGCGGCTCGATCGCGCCATCGCCGCGCTGGCCCGCAAGGGGATCGACGCCCTGGACCTGGAGGTGCGGATCGCGCTGCGGGTCGGGGGTTACCAGCTGCTGTTTCTCGACCGCGTGCCGGCCTACGCCGCGGTCAGCGACGCGGTCGAGGCGTGCAAGCAGGCGCGCGGCCGGGGAGCGGCGGGGTTCGCCAACGCCGTCCTCCGCAAGCTGGCCCGCGGCAACGAGCCGCCGCTGCCGGCGGCCGCCGGCGATCCGGCGGCGTTCCTGGAGATCGCCGTCGGGTTCCCGCCCTGGCTGGCCCGCCTGACGCTGGCCGAGCTGCCGGTGGCCGACGCGATCGCGTTCGGCGAGGCCAGCGCGGCCGCGCCGCCGGTCACCCTGCGGGCCAACACGCCGCGGATCGGGCGCGAGGCGCTGCTCGAGCGGCTGCGTGCCGAGCGGCCGGAAGCCAGGCTGGCGACGTCCGAGATCGCGCCCGACGCCGTGCTGGCCCGGGGACTGGAGGCGCCGGCGGCGACCGGCGCCTGGCGCGACGGCCTGTTCGCGGTGCAGGACGCCGGGGCCCAGGTGATCGCAGAGCTGTGCGGCGCGGCGCCGGGCGAGCGGATCCTGGACGCCTGCGCGGGCCTGGGCGGCAAGACCGCGCACCTGCTGGCGCTGGCCGGCGGGCGCGCCCAGGTCGACGCCGCCGACCTCTCGCAGGCCAAGCTGCGCGAGGCGGGTCAGACGCTCGAGCGGCTGGGTCTGGGTCCGGTTCGCTCGGTCGTGGCCGACCTGACGCGGCCGCTGGCCGGCGAGCTGTCCGGCTACGATCGCGTCCTGCTGGACGCGCCCTGCAGCGGGCTGGGCGTGCTGCGGCGCCACCCCGAGGCGCTGCTCCGGCGTACGCCCGCCGACCTGGCCGCGCTGGCGATCGCGCAGCGCCGCATGCTCGACGTCGTCTCGACCGCGCTCCGTCCGGGCGGTCTGCTGGTGTACGCCGTCTGCACGTTCGATCGGGCCGAGTGCGAAGAGGTGGTGGCCGGCTTCCTGGGGGAGCACCCCAGCTTCGCGCTCGAGCCTGCCGCGGCGGCCGGCGGGCGCGTCGCCTGGGACCGCCTGACGATCGCCGGCGGGCCGCTGGCCGCCGCCATACGGACCTGGCCGCAAAGGGACGACGCCGACGGGTTCTTCGCCGTGCGGCTCCGTCGGGCAGGTTAGAATGACGGCAGTGTCCGACGCGAAAGCCCCCCGCCCGATCCGGATCGCCCCCTCGATTCTCTCCGCCGACTTCGCGCGACTGGGCGAGGAGGCCCGCGCCGTCGAGGCGGCCGGCGCCGACCTGTTGCACGTCGACGTCATGGACGGCCGCTTCGTCCCGAACATCACGCTGGGGATCCCGGTGGTGGCCGCGCTCAAGGCCGCCACCCGGCTGCCGCTGGACGTGCACCTGATGATCGTCGAGCCCGAGCGCTACCTGGCCGACTTCGCCCGCGCCGGCGCCGACATCCTGAGCGTGCACCTGGAGACGTCGCCGCACCTGCACCGGACCGTCGAGCACATCCGCGAGCTGGGGAAGAAGGCCTGCGTCGCCCTGAACCCGCACTCGCCGCTGAACAACCTGGACGTCGTGCTGCCCGACCTGGACATGGTGCTGATCATGTCGGTCGACCCCGGCTTCGGCGGCCAGAAGTTCATCGACGCCGTCGTCCCCAAGATCCGCGAGCTGCGCGCCGAGATCGATCGGCGCGGCCTGTCCGTCGACATCGAGGTCGACGGCGGCATCGCCCCCGACACCGCCCCCGCCGTCATCGCCGCCGGCGCGACGGTCCTGGTCGCCGGCACGTCGGTCTTCCACGCCAAGGACCGAGGCAAGGAGGGTTACCGGGCGGCCATCGCGGCGCTGCGCGGCTGAGCCCGTGATGCGGTTCGTGGTGGACGGGGAGCGGCTAAAAATGTAGGAAATGCACGCGTCCCGGGGGTGGCATCCGGGGCGCTCAACCCTTGTTCAGGTTTCGCCAACATTTGGACTCGGCGGCGGGGCGCGCGCAGGCGCTTGCGGACCGCTGGCGCGCGACCTGGGAGCGCAGCTGGGCCCGGGCGCGCGCATGGGTCCAGGCGCGTCCCCGCCTGGAGAAGGGGTTGCAGATCGCCGGACACGTGGTCGCGCTGGCGGTCACGGCCGCCGCCTTCCTGACGCTGAACCGGCGCTTCTACTACTGGGCGATCGGTTACGACGAGGAGTTCTTCGCCTGGGGGGGGTGGTCCATCACCAAGGGGATGGTGATGTACCGCGACTTCATCGAGTTCAAACCCCCGCTGGTGTTCATCACGCACGCGATCGCTCAGCTCCTCTTCGGCTTCAGGCACGGCGGCTATCGCAAGTTCTTCGCGCTGTTCCCGCTGGCCTCCGTGCTGAGCTTGCAGCTGTCGCTGACGTTCCGCGGGCTTGGCCGGTTTCTGGCCATGACGGCGATGCTGGCGGTGGTCGTCCTGTTCGTGAACCCGACCTGGCACGACACGGCCCTGAGCGACAGCGAATCGATCGGTCTGTCGTACTTCATGCTGGGCCTGGCGTTTCTGCTCTGGGAGGGGCGCTACGCGAAAGCCACTCTGATCCTGGGCGGCTTCTTCATGGCCTGCTGCGCGATGTCCAAGGAGCCGTTCGGGCCGACGGTCGTGACCACCTGGCTGGCGCTGTTCTGGGTGCGCGGGGGCGAGACGCCGTCCCGCAGCGGCCGCCTGTTCTTCGCGCGCTACAGCCTGTACGGGGTGGGCGCGCTGGTGGTGCTGCTCTGCGCCTACATGATCCCGACGGGCTCGATGAAGGCGTACATCGCCATGGTTAGCAGCTACCGGGCCATCTATCGCGATCCCGCCAAGTCGTATTGCGTGGTGCTGGGGCTGGCCCATCCGACCGGGTCGCGGCTGGGCGATCTCGCGGTCGCGTGGGGGAAGATCCGGGCCAGCTTTCTGAACGAGGCGGTCCTGGGCTATTTCACGCTGCTCATCGTTCCCGGGGCGGCGTTTGCGCTGCGCCGGTCGAAGGCCCTCTTCGCGATGATGCTGGTGGTGGCGGTGGCGGCGTTGTGGGCTCCGACGGCGACCAACTGCCAGTGGGTCCACTACTACAGCATGACCATGGCGGGGCTGATCCTCGTGATGGTCGCCTCGCTGGACTCGATCAAGGGGGCGCTTCGGGCGGCCGACCCGCTGGTCCGGCGCGCCGCGACGGCCGGGGCATTCATCCTGGTCATCCTGCACGGCCAGCCCGATTTCGCGCGGGAGTGGGCAGCCCCTTACAGCCGCGGGCCCTGGTCGGAGCCGGTGCCCGGCGTGCTGGCCTTCATCCAGCAGCACACCACCCCGAAGGACCGCATCTTCACCACCGGGCCGCCCATCCTTTATCCAGAGGCCAACCGCCGCAGCGCGGTCCGCGAGAGCAACATCATCGACGAGATCCTGGGCTCGTACCCGGGCGCCACGGACGAGGAGCGCTTGCGCCCGCTTCACGACGAGCTGGTCAAGCACCGGCCCAAGGTCGTGGTGCTGGACCCGGAGAATGCCTACCGGAAGACCCGGCACTACAAGTCGCTGATCATGCCTTTTCTGTCCGAGCTTCACTACCAAAAGATAAACGACAATTTGTACTTGCTGCCGTGATCATCACCTTGCTCCGGTGGGCAGGGTCCGTGGTATGAGACGGAATCTAGGTAAGCCTTGATGACGAATAAACTTCTCATCTTCATCCCGACTTACAACGAGCGCGAGAACGTCCGTCCGATGTGCGAGGCGATCCTCGCGCACGGCCTCGACGCCGACCTGATGTTCCTGGACGACAATTCGCCCGACGGTACCGGCCAGGTGCTGGACGAGCTGGCGGCGCAATACCCCCGCGTGCGGGTCGTTCACCGCGCCGAGAAGTCCGGGATCGGCAGCGCCCACCAGCACGGGATCGCGCTGGCCTACCGCGAGGGGTACGAGCGGCTGCTCACCCTGGATTGTGATTTCACGCACGACCCGGCGCTGATCCCCGAGTTCGTCCGGCGCAGCTACGACAGCGCCGTGGTGGTCGGCTCCCGGTTTCAGGAGGGCGGGGGGCTGAAGGACTGGTCGATGATGCGCAAGGCGCTGACCCACACGGGTCACATGCTGACGTCGACGCTGCTGGGGATGACCCAGGACGCGACTGCGGCCTACCGCGCCTACGACCTGACCGTCATCCCGCGCGAGCTGTTCGACCTGGTGCGCTCGCGGGGGTACTCGTTCTTCTTCGAGAGCCTGTTCATCCTGCACGTGAACGGCTTCTCGATCGCCGAGATCCCGCTGACGCTGGCGGCGCGGGTCTACGACACCTCGAAGATGTCGATGGCCGAGGTGCGGCGCGGGCTGACCACGCTGCTGAGCCTGTTTTACGAGCTGAAGACCAACCCGTCGCGGTTCCGCCTGGGGCGCGCCACGGCGACCGACCCCGGGCTGGTCGATCCGCAGAACTGGAACGAGTACTGGAACAAGAAGTCGGCGCGCAGCACCGCGGTCTACGACGCGATCGCCACCTTCTATCGAAACACGATCATCAAGCCGCGGCTGATGTCGGCCCTCCAGCGCGAGTTCGCGCCGGGCGCCAGCTTGTTGCACGCGGGGTGCGGCAGCGGGCAGCTGGACACCGACCTGCACCAGCACGCCCACATCACCGCGATCGACATCTCGACCTCGGCGGTCGAGCTCTACCGCCGCCACAACCCCACGGCCGACGTTCGCCACGCCAGCATCTTCGACCTGCCGTTCAGCGACCAGACGTTCGACGGCGCCTACAATCTGGGCGTGGTGGAGCACTTCGAGCGCGACGAGCTGCAGCGGGCGTTTCGCGAGCTGCACCGCGTGCTCAAGCCGGGCGGCAAGCTGGTGGTCTTCTGGCCGCACGCGCGCGCGACCAGCGTCATGGTCCTGAACTCCGCCCACTGGCTGTTGAACGACGTCCTGCACAAGGGCGTGCGGTTGCACCCGCCCGAGGTCTCTCTGGTTCACTCGAAGAGCGAAGCGGCCGACCTGCTGTCGACGGGCGGCTTCGAGCTGTCCAGCTACGAGTTCGGGCCCAAGGACATGTACGTCCAGGCGATGGTCGTCGCCACCCGTCGCTAAGTCGGAGATTCGCATGCATCTCGTCCATCGCAAGACCTGCCGTGTCTGTCATTCGACGGCGCTGACCAAGGTCATCGACCTCGGCGATCAGTACCTTCAAGGTTCATTCGTGAAGGAGGGGCGGCAGTCGCCGCCCATGCGGCAGGTCCCGACGTCGCTGGTCCGGTGCGACCCGATGACCGACGAGAAGGCCTGCGGCCTGCTGCAGATGGAGTACACGGTGCCGCCCGAGGTCCTCTACTCGGTCTACTGGTACCGCTCGGGCACCAACGCCACGATGCGCAACCACCTGGCCGGGATCGCCGGCGAGGCGGCCGCCTTGCTCGGCAAGAGCAGCGCCAAGGTGCTGGACATCGGGTGCAACGACGGGACGCTGCTGGCCGCTTACCCCAAGGCCTTCGTCAAGTACGGGATCGATCCGTCCGACCTGGCGCACGAGGTGCCGGCCGACATCAAGGTCGTCCACGAGCTGTTTCCGTCCGAGGAGCTGCGCTCGCTGCTGAAGGGCGAGCAACTCGACATCGTCACGTCGATCGCGATGTTCTACGACCTCGAGGACCCGGTCGCCTTCGCCCGGTCGGTGAAGGAGATCCTGGCGCCCGACGGGATCTGGTGCATCGAGATGTCGTACATGCCGACGATGCTCAAGATGGACAGCTACGACACCATCTGCCACGAGCACCTCGAGTACTACAGCCTGGCGGTGCTTGAATACATCCTGAAGCAGGCCGGGATGCGGCTGGTGAACGCCACGCTGAACGGCATCAACGGCGGCTCGATCCGCATCTACGCCACGCACAAGACCAACGTCGGCTATCGCAAGGACGAGTTCACCAGGAACATCCGGGTGCTGCGGCAAGAAGAGTTCGACCTGCAGCTGGACAGTGATCGCCCGTATCACATGTTCCAGGAGCGGGCCAACGTGCAGCGCGACCGGCTCTCCTCGATGCTGAAGAAGCTGAAGCGCGAGGGAAAGAAGATCCACGTCTACGGCGCTTCGACCAAGGGCAACACCATCCTGCAGTGGTGCGGCATCGACAGCCGTCTCGTCGACGTCTGCGCCGAGCGCAACCCCGACAAGTACGGAGCGCGCACGCTGGGGACCGACATCCCGATCGTCAGCGAAGAAGATTCGCGCGCCGCCAAGCCGGACTACTACCTGGTGCTGCCCTGGCACTTCCGCGAGGAGTTCGTCCAGCGCGAGAAGGCCACCATGGCCTCGGGCGTGGGGATGATCTTCCCGCTGCCCGAGATCGAAGTCGTTCGCGGGTGACGGCGGTCGTCTTCGGCGCCAACGGTCAGGACGGGCACTACCTGATCGAAGAGCTGCGGCAGCGCGGCCTGGACGTCGTGGGGATCTCCCGGTCCGGGCCCTGGCAGCGCGCTGACGTGAGCCGCCGCCAGGAGGTCGAGGACGCTCTGCGGGCGCTTCGCCCGAGCCTGATCTTCCATCTGGCGGCCAACTCGACCGCGCGCCACGAGGCGCTGTTCGAGAACCACGAGACCATCTCGACCGGCGGGCTGAACGTGCTGGAGGCCGCCCGGCAGCACTGCCCCGAGGCCCGGGTTTTTCTCGCGGGCTCGGGGTTGCAGTTCCACAACGACGGCCGGCCCATCGACGAGGACGCGCCGTTCGAGGCCAGCAGCCCCTACGCGGTGGCCCGCATCCAGTCGGTGTACGCCGCCCGCTACTTCCGGTCGCGCGGCCTGCGCGCCTACGTCGGCTACCTGTTCCACCACGACAGCCCGCGCCGCGGGCCGCGCCACCTCAGTCAGCTCGTCGCCTCGGCCGTCCGCCGGATCGCCGCCGGCAGCGGCGAGTCGCTGGAGCTGAACGACGTCACCGTCGTCAAGGAGTGGGCCTTCGCGGGGGACGTCGCCCGCGCGATGGTCAGGCTGCTCGAGCAGGACGCCGTCTTCGAGGCGGTCATCGGCTCGGGCGAGGGGCGCTCGGTGCAGGACTGGGTCGAGCGCTGCTTCGCGCTGGCCGGCCTCCGCTGGCAAGATCATGTCCGTGCGGGCAAGGGGCAGGGCGACTTCGCCCGCCTGGTCTCGAACCCGGCGCGGATGAAGTCGCTGGGGTGGTCGCCCCAGGTCGGCTTCGACCAGCTGGCCGCGATGATGATGGCCGCCGCTCCGACCGCCTGATCGCAGTTGTCACACAAAAGACACAAAAGTCCCCCCGCCTGGGGTGTTGGGCGTGGTGATGAGGAACGATCGACGGCGTTCGCTGGCGGCCATGCTGCTGTGGCTGGTCTCGGCTCTTGCAGGGTGCGGCGGTGGCGGAGCTGCCGCGTCCGTCGAGCAGGTCCGGTCGTCCGCGACCGGCTACGTCGGCCTGTGCGACGTCGATAGCACGTGCGGCTGTGCGGCCGCCTACAGCATGACGCGCGCGATGAGGCAGGCCTATGACGGGCCTCTCTTCCGGCTCACCCGCGACGACGGCGCGGTCTTCAACGTGCCGCAGACCTCGGGCCGCCTGCCCGACCTGAGCAATGTCTTCGGTCCCATGGGCTTTTGCGCCACGGCGGCGGGCGCGGCGTCTCCGGTGCACTGCTACGTCGACGGCCTTTACGACCAGAGCGGCAGCACCACCGGGAACCAGAACGATCTGGCGACCTTCACCGGAAACGAGGCCTCGTGGCAGGGGACCAGCCAGCCGAATGTATGGGGCGTCAACTGCGGCAGCTCCCCTGCCCGCACCTGCTCACCGCCATTCAGCATCTCGGCGCGGTACAACCTGCCGGTCCTGTTCACGCCATATCCCACGGGGCTGGCGGACTGTCCCAACGGAAGTCCCTGCACCATGGTCAACGTTCCGCACGGCAACGTGAACAAGACGGTCCTGGCCTATGTCGACAACCGGCAGGGCTCCCGATGCTGCGGCAGCGACGGCGTCATGGAAGGGCTCGACGACATTCAAAACTACCCTGGCGACCCGCCCGGGACGATGTTCGGTCCGATCCTGAGCTTTGGAACCTTTCCCAACCTGAATTGCGCGGGAGCCTTTGACTACTGCGCCTCGATCGATCTCGAGGGTGGATCCGGGACGACCTGGGACACGGGACCGTTTCCCCCGCTCGGCCGGAACGCCGGCAACGTGCTCATCGAGGGGAAGTACACCACCTCCACCCAGCGGCTGGACACCTTCGCCAACGGCCAGCTCATCCAATCCGGGACCACGACGAAGATCGCCGGCGGCGTGCCGGTCGGGGCGCACGTCAGGGCGGGTCTGGCCGGCGACGCGACGCCGGTGCAAGAAGCGACGTTCGAGTTCGCGGTCATGGCGTGCACGCCCACGAATGACGCCGGGCTCTACACCAATGTCTCGCAGTTCTACGGGGCGGCGCAGGCGGCCGCGACCGCTGCCCAGGCGCCGGGCGGAAGCACCTCGATCGGGCCGGGCGATCTGGCGGCGCTCAACAACAACCTGATCGGGAAAGAGAACGCGAATACCACTCTTCCGGCGCCCGACATGCTGTATTCGCGCATGTTTGCCGGGTGGTCGCTTCGCCGGTTGAATGCTTCGTACACCGGGCCGCTGGTGCAGCTCCGGCGCGACGACAATCAGCTGTCCTACTTCGGTGCGAGCTCGTCCGGGACCGGGCTGGATCCGGCGGCCAGCGCCTGGTGCATGGGGCACGCCTGCCGGGTCGTCGCGTGGCCCTGCCAGGCCTCCGTCACCCCGGCCCAGGAGGGGACCTGGTCGGCCAGCCACGACACGTCGAGCTGCCCCACGCTGACACCCCCGTCCGGCACCGGGCCGCTGGTGACCTTCAACAGCCTGAACGGTCAGGCGACCTTGCACTTCGATCACGCGATGGGGAACTGGGGCCTCTGCCACACGAACACGAACGGCATGACGCACTACTGGAGCGTGGCGGCCGTCGCGCGACAGGCGAGCGCCTCGTCGAGCAAGGCGGCCGTGGTGGGGATGAACGGTGGATCGACCGAGCTGGGCTTCCTTTCGAGCGCCGGGATGTGGAACACGACGTCCACCCTGACGGGCGCCAGCGCGGCCGGCGCGAAGGCGGCCACCTGGCATTCGTTGATCGGGACCAACGACTACGGGACCGGCGCTCTGTATCTGGACGGCGTGGCGTCCTCTCCGGCCTCCTTCGTCGACGTGCCCGGCGGGAGCACCCTGTGCGTCGGGCAAGCCTCCAGCAACGGCGCGGACGGTTTCACGGGCGATGTCGCGGAGGTGACCCTCAGCTATGACCTGACGGGCCCGGCCGGCGCGCTCCAGCGTGACAGCGACGGGCTCGAATACCCGCCGGACCCCGTCGCCTACTCGGATCCCAACACGGGCAATGTGCTGTTCAACAACCAGGAGCTGGCCTGGGGGACCTTGAACAACAGCAGCGGGACGACAGAGGCGGTGGCCAGCCCCGCGATCTTCGTGGACCCCCATGGGCGGGCAAACGTGGTCGTCATGGGGCCCAACAACTCGCTCAACCTTTATTACGCCACGCCCGGCAGCTCGTGGACCTCCGTCCCGGTCGCCCCGGCCCAGACCACCTTCTCGAGCCCGTCGATCTTCGTGCGGTCTGACGGCCAGGCCAGCCCCGAGATCGACATCGTGGCGATGGGCCCCAACAACTCGCTCGAGTACTACTACCAGCCAGCCAACCAGACCGGCTTCACGCCGTTTCAGATCGACGGGGCGCTGACGACCTATTCGATCCCGTCGATCTATGTGCGCACGGCGAATCCGAGCGGCCGGGCCGACATCGTCGTGCAGGGGCCAGACTACTCCCTGGTCGACTACGCGGCGGTCCCGAACGGCGCGTGGCAACCCACCCAGATGGCCGGCCCGTTGTCGGCGTATTCGCAGCCGTCGACCTTCGTGCGCGACGGCAACAGCAACGCCCCCGGGGAGCTGGACGTGGCGGTCCAGGGGCCGGAGAACTCGCTCTGGTATTTCTACCCGAACGGGGGAGGCGGATGGAATTCGGCGGTGGTTGCGGGGCCCGACACCACCTATTCGGCGCCGACCATGCAAGTGCGGACGGGCAATCCGGCGAACGAGGTCGACATCGTTGCGCAGGGGCCGAACAACTCGCTCTATTACTACTACGCCGCGCCGGGCGCTCCGTTCACCACGGTCCCGGTCCTGACGAACGGCACGACGTTCGGAGCGCCCGGGTTCTTCATGCAGCCGACCGGTGAAGCCGACATCGTCGTTCGGGGGCCCACCAACAACCTCACGCTCTACTATGCGACGCCGCCGGGTGGGTTGATGAGCCAGCCGCTCACCGGCCCCGCGGCCTACGCGCCGCCACGGATCTTCGCCCGGTCGGGAGCTCCGGTGGAAAAGGACGTGGTCACGATCGGAGCGAACAACGTGCTGCTCTACTACTACGACCGGCTGGGGAACGGGAGCTGGCAGAACGGCACGATCACCGGCACCTCCATGGCCTTCTAGGACCAATGCCGATCAGTTAAGGCGCCAGGACGCGCAGATCGGGCGCTCTCTGCGCCTCCCCCGCGAATGCGGGGGAGTCCGTCGAGCCGCAGGCTCGGCGGGTGGGGTCCGGGGGAAGGAGCCCCTGCGTGAACGGGCGGGCGCTTGACCCGGTCGACCCGAAGATTGGGGCGCCTCAACTGAACGGCATTGCTTCTACTCCGTCTGGCGGCCGATCTCGGCGACGACGCCGCGCAGCCAGGCATGGGCGGGCGACGCGGTGGTGCGGTCGCTCCAGATCAGGCGGACCATCCCGCTCGGGACCTGGAGCGGCATCTTCAGGATCTGCAGGCGCAGCGTGCGAGCTGCCGGGCGGGCGACGATCTCGCTCAGCGCGGCGACGTAGTCGGTCGCGGCGACGACCGGCGGGACCAGCAGGAAGTGGGACAGGCGCAGCGCGACCTGGCGGGTGAGCCCCCGCTCGGCCAGGGCGTCGTCGACCACGCCCCGCGCGTTCGGCTCGTGGGAGACCACGATGTGCGCCAGCCGGGTGTAGGTCGCCAGCGTGATCCGTCCCGGCACGGCCGGGTGGCCCTGGCGGGCCACGAACACGAACCGATCGCGGAACAGATCGACCGCCTGGTGCCCCGCGGGGAGCGAGAGCGCGAAGCCGAGCGACAGGTCGGCGTCGCCGCGGTCGAGATCGGACGGGACGACGTGCTCCTGGAAGGCGCGCACGTGCAGCCGCACGCCCGGCGCCTCACGCTGCAGCCGGGCCAGCAGGCGAGGCAGCATCGCGACCGCCACGAAGTCGTTGGTCATGATCACGAAGTCGCGGCGCGCGGTGGATGGATCGAAGGCGGCGGGCGGCGCCAGCGTCTGCTCGACGGCCAGCAGGGCCGAGCGGACCGGCTGCACCAGCGCCAGCGCGCGCTCGGTCGGCGCCATCCCGCCCGAGCGGCGAACCAGCAGCGGATCGCCGAGCAGCCCGCGGAGCTGGGCCAGCGCGTTGCTGACCGCGGGCTGCGAGAGGCCCAGACGCGCCCCCGCGCGGCTGACGCTGCGCTCGGCCAGCAGCGCGTCCAGCACGGGGAGCAGGTTCAGGTTGACCGCGGCTATATTCATTTCGTGAATGATACACATATGAAGCATCCATTTGTAGAATGCTGGCCCGGGGTCCATCTTGAGAGGTGAAAGGAGCTTCCACATGAGCACCGCCACCACGTTCGACTCTTCGACCCCCTCCACCACCGTTCCCGCCGCCGCGCCGGCCGCGAAGACCTGGGACATCGACACGGCCCACGCCACCGCCGGGTTCCGCGTCCGCCACCTGATGGTCTCGCACGTCCGGGGCCAGCTGGGGCCGGTCACCGGCACGGTCGTGATCGACGAGCTGGACCCGTCCCGCTCTCGGGTCGCGGTCTCGATCGACGCGCGCGGCGTCGACACACGTGAGCCGAAGCGCGACGAGCACCTGCGCAGCGCCGACTTCTTCGACGTCGCGAACCACCCGACGGTCACCTTCCAGTCGACGCGCGTGGAGGCCCCCCGGGGTCTGCAGGGCGCGCTGCGGGTCACCGGCGACCTCACCATCCGGGGCGTCACGCGGCCGGTCACGCTGGAGGTCGAGGCGCTCGAGCCGGCCATCCAGGACCCCTGGGGCAACGCGCGGCGCGGGGTCAGCGCGCGCGCCCGCGTCAACCGGAAGGACTGGGGCCTGAAGTGGAACCTGGCCGTCGAGACCGGGGGCGTGGTGGTCGGCGACGAGGTGACCATCGAGCTGGACGCCGAGCTGGTCGGCCGGAAGGGCTGATCGGGCCGACACTCTTTCGCCTGGCGTTAGGTACGGCGTGTCGGGAAATTCGCATGGGTAACGGCGGCCTTCCGGTCCCCTCGCCCCGCGAAGCGGGGAGAGGGTTAGGGAGAGGGGTCGGCGACGATCGTGCCGCCGGTTTGTTGAAGCCGTACTTGGGGCACTTGATGGTGCCGATGGAACCCTCGACCAGCGCCCGCTCCTTGATGAGTCGGTCCTCGATCTTGCCCTTGACCGACCAGGGCGTACGTCCCCGGGGGCCAGTCCCACGTCGCGAACACGCAGCTTGCGCAGGCGCTCGACGTTCTGTGCGCTGTGCCCAGCACGGTCGTAGGCGTAGGCGCGCGGCGCCTTGCCGAACAGCGCGACGAGATCCTCCACCGCACGCACAGCGAA
>DATJWP010000102.1:0-25065 GCA_035578045.1 Polyangia bacterium
AAGAACGAGCTCACCGAGATGGAGGAGCGCGCGAAGCAGAAGAACCTGTCGCGCGAGGCGCAGGCCAAGGTGAAGAAGGAGCTGAAGAAGCTGCGCATGATGGCGCCCATGTCGGCCGAGGCGGCCGTGGTCCGCAACTACATCGACTGGGTGCTGTCACTCCCCTGGGGCGACAAGACCGAGGACAAGCTGGATGTGGCCGAGGCGGAGCGGATCCTCGACGAGGATCACTTCGGCCTCAAGAAGGTCAAGGAGCGCATCCTCGAGTACCTGGCCGTGCAGGCGCTGGTGAAGAAGCTGCGCGGGCCGATCCTGTGCCTGGTGGGGCCGCCCGGCGTCGGCAAGACGTCGCTGGCGCGCTCGATCGCGAAGGCCACCGGACGCAACTTCGTGCGGCTATCCTTGGGCGGAGTCCGCGACGAGGCCGAGATCCGCGGCCACCGCCGCACCTACATCGGCGCGCTCCCGGGCAAGATCATCCAGTCGCTGAAGAAGGCCGGCACGCAGAACCCGGTGTTTCTGCTCGACGAGATCGACAAGATGTCGACCGACTTCCGCGGCGACCCGTCGGCGGCGCTGCTGGAGGTGCTGGACCCCGAGCAGAACAGCACCTTCAACGATCACTACCTGGATCTCGACTACGACCTGTCGGACGTCATGTTCATCACGACGGCCAACTATCTGCACGGGATCCCGATCCCGCTGCAGGACCGCATGGAGATCATCCAGCTCCCCGGCTACACCGAGTTCGAGAAGGTCTCGATCGCCGAGCGGTACCTGATCCCCAAGCAGAAGAAGGACAACGGGATCGGCGACGTCGCGCTGGAGTTCCCCGAGGACGCGGTCCGCGACGTCATCCACCACTACACGAAAGAGGCCGGCGTCCGGAGCCTGGAGCGCGAGATCGCCACCGTCTGCCGCAAGATCGCGCGCGACGTGGTCGCCAAGAAGGCGCCCGTGCGCACGCTCGACGATGGGCCGACCCCGGTGTGGCGCATCACCCCCAAGCGGCTGACCCGCTACCTGGGCCCGCACCGCTACCGGTACGGCCGCAACGACGGCCAGGACGAGATCGGTCTGGTCATGGGGCTGGCCGTGACGATGCACGGCGGTGACCTGCTGGCCACCGAGGTGTCGATCGTGGCCGGCAAGGGGAAGCTGGTGCTGACCGGCAAGCTGGGCGACGTCATGCAGGAGTCCGCGCAGGCGGCCATCAGCTACGTGCGCGCGCGCGCGCCGTCGCTGGGGCTGGACCGGGACTTCTACAGCCGCGCCGACATTCACGTTCACCTGCCCGAGGGGGCCATCCCCAAGGACGGCCCCTCGGCCGGCATCACCATGTGCACGGGGCTGGTCTCGGCGCTGCTGCGCGTGCCGGTGCGCCGCAACCTGGCGATGACCGGCGAGATCACGCTGCGCGGCCGGGTGCTGGCCATCGGGGGGCTCAAGGAGAAGATCCTGGCCGCCCACCGGTCGGGCATCACCACCGTCATCATGCCCAAGGAGAACGCCAAGGACCTGCGCGACATTCCCAAGCGCGTCCTCAAGACTCTGAAGGTCGTTCCCGTCGAGCACATGGACGAGGTCTTGCGCCACGCGCTGGTGCTGTCGAACGCGGACGAGTTCCTGACCTCTCCCTCGGTGCCGGTCGACTGGCGCCAGCCGCAGGAGCGTCGAGACGACCGCCGCGAGCGCGAGCGCCGCGAGGAGCCCGGGCGCATGCCGGTGGCCAGCGCGGTTCCCCCTCCCTCGGCGGTGGATGAGCCTGGCGAGCCGGCCGGTGACGGCCACTCGACGCCGCCCGCTTCCGGCGAGACCCCGGGGCCCAGCCCCGATCCCAACGCCGGCCCCTTCGTCGCCCCGGCGCTGCAGGAGCACGAGTAGCTCCGCTGGTCGACCTCTACCCACCGATCAAGGCGTTCGACCGCGGACGGCTCGAGGTGGGCGACGGCCAGTCGATCGCCTGGGAGGTCTCCGGCACCCCGGACGGCAAGCCCGCCGTCGTGCTGCACGGCGGACCGGGCCAGGGCTGCACGCCGAACATGGGCCGCGGGTTCGACCCGCGCCGCTACCGCGTCGTCCTGTTCGATCAGCGCGGGTGCGGCCGGTCGACGCCGCACGCCAGCGATCCCGCCGCCGACATGGCGTTCAACACGACCGCGCACCTGGTGGCGGACCTGGAGGCGTTGCGCGCGCACCTGGGGATCGACCGCTGGCTGCTCTACGGCGGCTCTTGGGGGGCGACCCTGGCCCTGGCCTATGCCGAGCAGCACCCCGAGCGGGTGTCCGAAATGCTCCTGCAGTCGGTGACGACCTCGCGCCGCGCCGAATCCGACTGGCTGTACGGCGGCGTCGCCCGGTTCTTCCCGGAGGCCTGGGCGCGCTTCCGCGGTCACGTCCCCGAGGCCGGCGACGCGCGCGAGGTGGTCGCGGCTTACGCGCAGCGCATGGAGCACCCGTCGCAGGAGGTCCGCCTGGCCGCCGCGCGCGCCTGGTGCGACTGGGAGTCCGCGGTCCTCTCGCTCGAGGCCGCCCAGACCCCGTTCACGGACCTGCCGCCAGCAGAGGCCATCGCGATGGTCCGGATCTGCGCCCGCTACGCCCAGCACGGCGCCTGGCTGGAAGAGGGGGCCCTGATCCGCGACGCCGGCCGGCTGGCCGGGATCCCCGGCGTGATCATCCACGGCCGCCGAGACATGAGCTGCCCGGTCGAGAGCGCCTACGCCGTGGCCCGAGCCTGGCCAGGCGCGAAGCTGGTCGTCCTGGACGACGCCGGCCACCTGCGAGCCGACTCCGCCCGCCGCGCCTTGCTGGCCGCGCTCGACGGCTTCGCGTCAGGCTCGCCATCCGCGACGTAAGGCGCTAGTTTCCTCAGTCCCGGAGGAGCGGCCGAGTGGTCGAAGGCGACGGTCTTGAAATTCGCCTTGAGTTACGGTCACTTGCGGTCGCGGAGGCCGCAGACGTAGGCATCTGGCGGGGTTGCGCCGGTCGGGCTCGGTGCCTGCTGATGATGGAACCGCCCCTGTACGCGACCGGTGGCAACCGGTTGGCAACCGGTTGGCAACCGATCTTGCACGCTTGCACGGATACCGTGAAAGCGTCATACTATTTAGTGTTTAGCGTTTGGTATTTGCGGTGATCGCCACTTTCGCTGACGACGCGACGGCTGACCTCTTCCATGGGGTCCACTCGGCGCGCGTTCGGCAGTGGTCGGCTGATGTTCAAAAGGTGGGCAAGCGGAAGCTCGATATGGCGAACGCTGCGGCGGTTCTCGACGACCTGAAGGTTCCGCCTGGCAATCGACTTGAGGCGCTGAAGGGCGACCTCAAGGGGTACCACAGCATACGAATCAACGACCAGTGGCGGGTCGTCTTCAAGTGGAAGGACGGCGCGGCGCACGAAGTGAGGATTACGGACTACCACTGAAGATCTGCGGGGCAGAAGGAAACAGGAGGAAGCAGATGATCCCCGAAAACAGAATCCCGACTCACCCCGGCGAGGTGCTCCTTGAGGAGTTCCTGAAGCCGCTGGAGATCTCACAGAGCACGCTGGCGGAGAAGCTCCACATTCCGATCCAGCGGATCAACGAGATCGTGAACGGCAAGCGCGGCATCACGCCAGAAACGGCGTGGCTGTTCGCTGACGCGTTCGGCACCAGCCCGGAGTTCTGGATGAACCTGCAGGGCGCCCACGATCTGGCGCGGGCACGCCCAGAAAAGCACGCCGCCCGGATCGCGCGATAGGGTCACCCAACCGGGCAACGGCGGGGCTGATCCCCTCGCCGGGCGGGCCGACTGCATCCGGCCCGCTGCCCGGATCTTTTCGACGGATGCAGTGAGCGGATGCAGACGTGCGACGAAAGCCCAGAGGCCAGTGGGCGGGCCGCCTGAACGAGCCCGATCCCGACGACGACCAGCGCGGCGAGCCCGTGAAGCGCCGCGAGCTCGTGCGCGAGTACGCGATCGATCTGTTGGTGACACTGGTGATGGAGGAGCGGACCGAGGAGGCGCGTTCCGGGCCCAACGATCTGGACGCCGGCTGAGAGGTGGACCAGTACCAGCGACGTTTGCTCGATGCTCTCGGGCCTCACTGCGACACCTTGACGCTCGCCGTGAGCCAGCTCTACCTCCAGCCCCTCGCCGAGAAACTGCGCGCGAGTCCGGATCGTGACGCGCTCGCGAATGAGTGGAAGGTCCGCGCCGACGCGCACATCAGGGCCCTACTGGACGCCGACGTGCTGCATTGGCTCTACGCAGCGATGTCCAACGCCAAGCGGGAGGGGGCGATCCGCCAGCTGAATGGTTGGCTCAGCATGCCGCTGCCGACGAAAGAGGAACGCGTGGACCCAGTGACCATGAAGGGCTACGTGAAGAGACTCAAGGCAGCGCCCCGGAAGAGGGTGCTCAAACGGAGCCAAATCCCCGACGTACTGAAGGCGCAGACCGCCGCCGAAAAGCAACATGTCGATCGCGTTGCTGTGGATCTGGCCGAGCACGGCAAGGTTCCGGTCGGCGGGCACGGCCTGCTGGACGCCACGACCGACCGCGACCTCGTCCGGGATCAGTGGCGGCGGCACCCGCGCGCCAACATCGGCGTGGCGGTGCCCGACGGCCTCATCGTGGTCGATGTCGACGGGCCGGCCGGTGTCGAGTCCCTGCGCTCGGGCGGGCCGCTGCCGCGCACGTTAACCGCGGCGACAGCGAGGGGCTGGCATCCGCGGCGCCGCCGACGTCATCGAAGCGGCCGCCGCCCTCGCCCTGTGGCGGCCCGAGTTCCTGGTGGTCGAGGAGCCGTTCGCGCACCCGCGCAACCGGCTGACGGGCATGACGTTGGCGCGGCTGTTCGGGCGGTGGCAACAGGCGGCCGAGACGCTGGCGTTCGAGCTGCGTGTCCGCGCACGCTGGATCGAGGGTGCTCGGCAGGACGAGGGCGTGTCCCAGGACCGCCGCATGGGGATCGCGGCGATCGAAGACGTGGAGGTGCAATCGTGACCCGGCGTGCGCGGAAGGCGGCCCGTTCGTCGACCCGGCTTGCGCGGACGGCGGTCCAGTGCAGCGCGCGCGGCTGCGGCCTGCCTGGACCTTACCAGGTCGGCTCCCGACGCTGGTGCTGCGCGCTGCATGCCGGCGTCATCCTCCTGGCGCGCGCCGTCTCGGAAGCGCTGGCGGCTCCACCTTCTACTCGGACCTGGTCGAGCGGGGGCACGTGAAGACCAACCCGGCCAAGGAGCTCCCGCGCGCGACCCGCCTCATCAAGGATGCACACGATCCCCAGCAGACGATCTTCATCGAGCAACAGGCAGATGTGGCGCGCGTTTACGCGAAGCTCGCGCAGCCCTTCGCGACGATCTTCATCACGGGGGCGCTGACGGGACTGCGCCCCGGCGAGATCATTGCCCTCGAGTGGGGCGACGTCGATCTCGAGGCGCGGCGGATCCTGATGCAGCGGCAGGTACGCCACGGGAGGGTCGGGCCCACCAAGAACGGCAAGCCGCGGGCCGTGCCGTTCGGCCCCGAGCTCGGGAAGATCTTGGCCGAGTGGAAGCTCGCGACCGGCGGAGAGGGGCTACTCTTCAAGCCACTCACGCCATGGCGCAGCCGGAGCCGCTTCATCGGGGACAAGAAGGTCCGGACCGCCCTGAAGGACGGGTTCCGCGCGTGTGGGCTCCCGGCCGGCCTGAGCTGGTATGGAGGCAGCCGGCACACCTGGGCGTCGCAGCTGGTCATGAATGGCGGCTCTCTGGCGGTCGCCCAACAGGTGCTCGGTCACAGCAGCGTGACAGTGACCCAGCGATACGCGCACCTGCGGCCGGACCTGTTCAGGCCCGAGGACCTGCTCAAGGTGACGGTCGATCTGAGCAGGAACGAAGGGGAGGTGATCGATCTTGAGGCCCACCGAAAGGCGCCGCGTGGGACTGACGTGGGACTAGAGTCGGTTGACCGGGGCGAGTCTGCTGGCGTAAGTACCTGAAAGAAAAGTAGCCGGAGGAGTGGCCGAGTGGTCGAAGGCGACGGTCTTGAAAACCGTAGCGCGAAAGCGCCGGGGGTTCGAATCCCTCCTCCTCCTCAGAGCCTCAGGTCGCGGTTGGCGTAGCGTCGCCCCGCGCGCGTCAGATCCACGTCGCATGGCGGCGTGCCGGCTGGCTGAGTTTCCGGCATTCGTGATACGATACCCCCTGGACTTCTCATTTCCTTAACGCGGGGTCGTCGCCATGGTGAAGCGCGTCGTCATAGCGGGGTTGCTCCTGGTTGCATTTGTGGCCACTGGAGGCGGTTGCCAGGGGCCGGACGAGTACTTCCGCTCCACGAACGGCGGCTCCCTGGGGGCGACCGGGGGGATGCCGGCGACTGGTGGCACCTCGCCGACGGGCACTGGCGGGACCGGCACTGGTGGTATCGCGGTGACCGGCACGGGCGGCACCAGCACCGGCGGGACCCCGGCGACCGGCGGCTCGACAGCCACAGGGGGCCGCGGGACCGGCGGCGTGACGGCGACCGGCGGCGTGATCGGCAGCGGCGGGGTGACGTCGACGGGCGGCGTTCAGGCGACGGGTGGCGCGGTGGGGAGCGGGGGAACGGCCGGCGGCGCGGCGGGGTCCCACGGCACGGGCGGAACTGCCGGCACCTACGGAGCGGGCGGCTCGGCTGGCACCACGGGCCAAGGGGGCCTCGGAGGGGCGGTCAACTGCATCGACAGCATCCGGCAGATGGGCTACGCGTTCTCGCCGGCTGCCCCGTGCAGCATGTGCAAGGACAACTCGACCGACCTGTCGGCCAAGTGCGAGTCGATGATCGACTGCATGGAGAAGAGCTACCCGTGCACGGGCAACTGCGAGACCAATTGTCTCAACATGGCCGGCGGCAGCGGCGTGGTTTCGACCTGCGTGAACGCGCTGGTCGGCGCCGCCTGCCCCTGAGGCGGTCGGCGCTCAGTCCTCGTAGCCGAAGGCGTACAAGAACGGCGTGCAGTAGTCGACGACGTTGTAGCAGGTGATCGCCAGGCTGTACGACCCCGCCGGCACCGAGCCGGTCGAAGGGCTCACCCGGAAGTCCCAGTTGCTGGACGAGTAGAGGGCCAGGCCCGACGATCCGTCGCAGGCGTATCCGGCCGGAACGATCGAGACGTCCATGTCGTCGCCGAACGTGTCCGATATGTCGTAGAAGACGCTGGCGCCGCTCGGGCTCACGTACGGGCCTTCGACGCAGGCGGCGATGCCGGGTCCAACGCTCTCTTCGTAGTTCGCGACCCAGAGGTGCTCGACTTTGCCGCCACCGCACCCGATCAGACCAAGAAGGGCCACCACTCCGATCCACATCCGCTTCATCTCATCTCCTCCGCAGTTTCCTGACCTGACCACCTGGCGGAGAGGGAGGGATTCGAACCCTCGATACAGCTTTTGGGCCGTATAACGGTTTAGCAAACCGCCGCCTTCGGCCTCTCGGCCACCTCTCCATTGCCGTCAGAGACGGCGGACCCACCATAGAGGAACACCGACGACGGCGCAAGTGAGCACGCTCGCGCAATCTTCACGAATGCCTTGACGTGCGCCGAGGCCCGCGGCATACGTGTCGCTCCAACAAGCGGCTGTAGCTCATCTGGATAGAGCACCGGCCTACGAAGCCGGGGGTAGCAAGTTCGAATCTTGCCAGCCGCGCCGCGAGGTTTCAGCGGGCCGGGCGTTGTCGTCCCACGCGGGCGAGCATGATGGCCATCGCGCCGAAAAACGCCAGGCCGAGCAGCTGGTAGCCGCCGGTGCCCAGGGCGTGGGTCAGCGGGGATTCCAGCGACAGACGTGACACCGCGTGCGCGCCGCGCTTGGTGACGGTCAACAGGGCGACAGCCACGCCAGCTACGGCGCCGCCCGCCACCAGACCGGTCGCGAACAGGTTGCCGGGGCCCAGCTCCGCGTCGGGGCCGCCAACCGCCTCGCCGCGACGGCGCGCCGCGCGCTCGACCCAGGCGCGCACCAGGCCGCCCACGAAGACGGGCGACGTCGTCGACAGCGGCAGGTACGCGCCCACGGCGAACGAGAGCGATCCGACGCCGCACAGCTCGACGGTGGCCGCCAGCGCGGCGCCCACCATCACGAACTGCCAGTCCAGGTTGTGCGCGAGCAGGCCGCGGATCAACGTCGCCATCAGCGTGGCCTGCGGCGCGGGGTACTGGTCCGAACCGATCATGTGCAGCGGCGGCCGGTCGAGGATCCGGATGGTCAACCCCACGACCACGGTCGCCGTCGTCACGCCGATGAGCAGGCCAATCTGCTGGGCGCGCGGCGTCGCGCCGACCAGGAACCCCGTCTTGAGATCTTGCGAGGTGGCGCCGGCGTTGGCGGCGGCGATGCAGACGATGGCGCCCACGCAGAGCGCCATGGGCTGGTAGACGTCGCCGGTCCAGCGCAGCCCGACGAACACCAGGCAGGTCGCCATCAGCGTCGCGATCGTCATCCCCGAGATCGGATTCGACGACGAGCCGATGAGGCCGACGATGCGGCTGGCCACGGTCACGAAGAAGAACCCGAAGACCACGACCAGGATCCCGAGCAGCAGCTTGCTGCCGATGCCGGTCCCCGGCACGAACGGCAGCAGCGCCATGACCAGGACCAGCACGCCCGAGCCGAACAGCACGAAGGTGATGGGCAGGTCCCGTTCGGTGCGGGCGGCGCCGCCGCGGTCACGGCTCTTGAAGGCGGCCAGGCTCTCGCGGAACGACGACGCGATGGTGGGCAGCGTCTTGAGCAGCGTGATGAAGCCGCCCGTGGCGACGGCGCCGGCCCCGATCTGGCGAACGTAGGCGCGATACACGGCGGAGGCGCTGTCGGCGAAGGCGTGGGCCGCCGGGTTCCAGCCGCCCGGTCCGCCCGCGGACGTCAGGCTGGGCAGGTAGCCGAGCTTGACCAGCTGGGTCGCGATCGTGTCGGGCGACGTCACCACCGTGAGCAGCGGGATCAGCCCCAGCCAGGCCAGCACGCCGCCCGCCACCAGCACCCCCGCGATCCGCGGCCCGATGATGTAACCGACACCCAGGTACTCGGGTGTGATGTCGCCGCTCAGGACGGCGGCGGGCAGGTAGCGGTTGCTGGCCCGGACCGCGATGGCCGGCGTCTCGGCGACCAGGCGCAGGATCTTCTGCAGCATCGCGTACACGAAGGCCACGCCCAGCCCCTGGTAGGCCGTGCGCGCCAGATCGCCCCCGCGCTCGCCCGCGATCAGCACGGACGCGCAGGCGGTGCCTTCGGGGTAGGGGAGGCGGGCGTGCTCCTTGACGATCAGCGACCGCCGCAGCGGGATCATCATCAGCACGCCCAGCAGGCCGCCGACCATCGCCAGCGCCAGGATCGTCCAGTACGAGAAGTACGGCTCGCCGACGCTGGCGCCGGTCGAGGCGTCGCGGCTCAGGAAGAGAAAGCCCGGCAGCGTGAACACCACGCCGGCCGCGATCGACTCGCCCGCGGAGCCGATGGTCTGGACGATGTTGTTCTCCAGGATCGTCGACGACCCGAGCCGCTTGAACAGCGAGATCGCCAGCACCGCGATCGGGATCGACGCCGACACGGTCAGGCCCGCCTTCAGCGCCAGGTACACGGTGGCGGCGCCGAAGATGACGCCGAAGATCATCCCGAGGACGATGGCCCGGACGGTCAGCTCGCGGACGTTGGCGTCGGCCGGGACGTACGGGGTCGGCGCCTCGTCGCTCAAAACAGGTCGCCCCACCGGCAGAGCTGGATCGCGCGGCGCCCCAGCGCGCGCCGGACCTTTTCCGAGGTGAGCGACGCCAGCTCGGCCGTGCGCTGGTAGCGCCCCGGCTCCTCGACCGACGCGCCCTCCGGGTCGTCCTCGCCGGGGTGGCAGATCAGCTCGTGCGGGCCAGGGCCCAGGCGGCCGATGATCTCCAGGATGCGGATCTCGTCCAGGTGGCCCGCTTCGACGTAGCCCCAGCTCTGCGGTCCGTGGCGGCGCGCGCCCAGCTGCTGGCGCGTGAGCCAGGCCAGCCCGGTCAGCAGGCCCGCCTCCAGCCCGCGGCGAGGCTCGGTCACCCAGGCGAGCGTGGGGCTCTCCACGACGCTCCGGACGCCCTCGATGGCGTGGCGGCGGGCGATCTGCTCGACGGCGCGGCCGATGGCGGGCAGGAAGCCCAGGTGGTGGTGCGTGTCCAGGTGGTCGATCGCGATGCCAGCGTCCCGGATCCGGCCGACCTGCGCGTCCAGCTCGCGCTCGATGTCCTCGGGCAGGATGCGCCCGCGGACCCAGGCGGCGATGAAGTCGCGGCCGCGGGCGTGAAAACGGCCGTCGGGGGCCAGCAACGAGCGGACGCGGTCCGGCTGCGCGATGGGCGCGCCGCCCGTCAGAGTCAGGTGGACGCCGACGCCCAGGTTCGGCGCCTCGGCCAGCAACCCGCCCACCGCAGGCAGGTCGGGGACGTTCCCCAGCAGGGACGTGCTGGTCACGATGCCCTCGCGGTGGGCGCGCAGGATGCCGCGGGAGATGGCCGGTGAGAGCCCGAAATCGTCGGCGTTGACCACCAGGCGAATCATCGCGCGCGGATCATGCACCATGTCCGCAACATTGACCCACTCTGGCAATGATGATATTTCCTGTTCAATTGTGGCCAAGCGCATCCTGATCGCCGACGACAGCGTGACGATCCAGAAAGCCCTTGCCATGACGTTCGCGGGCGAGGACGTCGCGGTGACTGCGGCCCGATCGGCCGATGAGGCGTTCTCGCTGGCCCAGAAGCAGCGGCCCGATCTGATCATCGCCGACGGGGCGATGCCGGGTCGGACGGGGTACGACCTCTGCGTGCAGGTGCGTGGAGATGCGAACCTGCGCAGCGTCCCCTTCTACATCCTGGCGTCCGGGCAGCAGCCCTACGACGAGTCGCGGGCCCAGAAGTCGGGCGTCGATGGCCAGCTCATCAAGCCCTGGGACACGGCCGCCTTCGTCCAGCAGATCAACGCCATCGGTAGCGTCGCCGGCGGGGTGCCCACCGCCCGCCGGACGACCGGCTCGTCGATCCCCGTGGTCACGGACGACGACGGCGACTACGGCGAGATCAGCATCGAGGCCTCCGGCCCCGAGACGACCGCTTCCGCCAGCCCGCCGCCGGCGCCCGTGCCGGCTCCGGTGCCGATCCCACGCTCGCCGACCCCGCCGCTGCCCGCCGCGCCGCTGGGCGCGCCGCCCGGCATGCGTCCCTCGCTGATCCCCGGGCTGCGTCCGGGCGCGGTCCAGCCCGCCCGGCCGGGCACCGCGCCGATGCGACCGCTGGCGCCCGCGGCTGCCGCGCCGGCGCCGCCTCGTCCGGCGGCCGCGCCGGCCGTGGGACGGACGATGATCGGTCTGCCCGCCGCCGGAGCGCCCATCCCGGGCGTGGCTCGGCCGGCCCCCACCATGCCTCCCATCGCGCCCGGCGCCGCCCCGGTGCTGCGCGCCCCGTTCGCTCCCGCGCCGCCCGCCGCGCCGCCCGCGCCCAATCCCGTGGTGCCGTTCACGCCACCTGCGCCGCCGCCGCCGCGCGCCAGGGCCGTGACGCCCACCCCCACGCCCGTCCCCGTGCCGCGCCCGCGCCTGGCGACGCCCGCGCCGGTGCCGCCGCCTCCCGCGCCCCCGCCGGCGGTGATGCCGCAGGCCGTCGCGCAATCGATCGATCAGAGGCTCGCGGCGATCAGCGCCAAGGGCCCCGAGTACGAAGCAATCGCCAAGCTGTCGCGCGAGATCATCGAACAGGTCGTCTGGGAGGTGGTCCCCGACCTCGCCGAAGCGATCATCCGCGAGCACCTCGAGAAGCGCGGCCGGATGTAGAGGCAGAAGAAGTCGGAGGCCCGCTTTTCTATCCGGGCGATTCGGCTTCGTTGCCGACGTAGACCACCAGACAGGTGATGTTGTCGTCGCCGCCGCGCTCGTTGGCCAGGTCGACGAACACCTTGGCGACGTCGCGGTAGAAGTGGCCGGTCAGGACCTGGCCCAGCTCGTCGATGGTCAGGTAGTTCGACAGCCCGTCCGAGCAGAGGACGTAGCAGTCGCCCGCCTGCACCGCGATCCCCGCCAGGTCCGGCTCGACGCTCGGTTCGAAGCCGACCGACCGGGTGATGATGTTGCGGAAGCGTGACTCCTTGGCCTCCTCGGGCGAGATCAGGCCGGCCCGCACCTGCTCCTGAATCCACGAGTGGTCCTCGGTCAGCTGGCGGGCGCGCCCGTCGCGATACAGGTAGGCGCGCGAGTCGCCCACGTGGCCCAGGTGGACGTACCCGTCCGAGAACATCAGCGCGGTCAGCGTGGTCCCCATGCCGGCCAGCTCGGGGTTGGCCAGCGCGGTCTCGTAGATGTGCCGATCGGCCTCGACGACCGCGCGCCGTAGCAACGCGTTCAGCGGGTGGGCGGCGCCCGAGGTGAGGTGGTCCGGACGCCGCAGCAGGCCCGCCTTCTTCATGTCGGAGATCTCGTGCTCGAGGATCTCGACCGCCATGCGGCTGGCCCGCTCGCCCCCCAGGTGCCCGCCCATGCCGTCGGCAACGGCGTACAGGCGCAGGTCGTCGTTACAGAGGAAGCTGTCTTCGTTGTGCGATCGCTTGCGTCCGACGTCGGACGCGCCCCAGCCGACGACGCGCATCAGGGCTTGCTCGGGACCGGGGCCCCGGGCGGGGTTGGCGCGGCGGCCCCGGAGGCCGGTGCCGGCGCGGCGGCGGCTCCCGCGGGCGCGGGCGGACCACCGCCCGGCGTCGGCACGACGGTGGCAGCGATGATGAAGTCGACCCGCGAGCCGCCGGCGCCGGCCCCCACCGCCTCGATGCGGTCGCCCGAGACCCCCTTGGCCACCAGGAAGTCGCGCAGCGTATCGGCGCGGCGCTGGGTCTCGCTCTTGGGCACGCCGTCGGCTTTCACCTCGATCCGCAGCTTGGCGATCTCGGGGTGCCCCTTCAGCACCAGCGCCACGTCGTTGACGAACGGGGCACTGGTGCTGCTCACGATCAGCTTGCTGCCGTGGCTGGAGAAGCCGATCTTCGGGTCGACCTCGATCCGCCCCTCGGCCAGGCGGACCACCTCGGGCCCCGGATCGGGGCAGCCGTCGTCGTCCTTGATGCCGTTCAGGGTCTCGGCCTGCATCGGGCACTTGTCGGACGCGTCCGGGATGCCGTCCTTGTCGTTGTCCGGGTCTGGGCAGCCGTCCTCGTCCTGGAAGCCGTCGGCGTCCTCGGGCTGGTTCGGGCAGTTGTCGAAGTTGTCGGGGATCCCGTCGGCGTCGTTGTCCGGGTCGGGGCAGCCGTCGGCGTCCTCGAACCCGTCCTTGTCCTCGGGCTCGTCGGGGCACTTGTCGACTGCGTCGGGGATGCCGTCGCCGTCGCTGTCCTCGGTCGTCGAGGGGCAGCCGTCGTTGGGGCGCTTGCCCTTGTGGTCTTCCGGCGCGTTCGGGCAGGCGTCGTTCAGGTCGGGGATGCCGTCCTTGTCGTTGTCCGGATCCGGGCAGCCGTCGGCGTCCTGGAAGTCGTCGAAGTCCTCGGCCTCGTTGGGGCACTTGTCGACGTTGTCGGGGATGCCGTCGGCGTCGTTGTCGGGATCGGGACAGCCGTCGGCGTCCTGGAACCCGTCGCGGTCCTCAGGCTGGTCGGGGCACTTGTCGTTGATGTCGTAGACCCCGTCGTGGTCGCGGTCGCGGAAGTCGGGGTTGAACGCCACCATCAGGAAGGCGCGGAGGTCCGGCGCCCCGATGCCGTTGCCCAGCCCGCGCCCGACGCCGCCGGTCAGAGTCCACATGCCGGTCAGCGCGCGGCGGCCGGACAGGTCGATCTCGAACGGGTTGACGTCGTTGTAGAACTGAACGAACTGGTTGAGCCCGCTGCGGCCGTAGCCTTCGAGGATGATCCCGGTGCGCGGGTTGATCGCGAAGTTGGCGGCCGCGCCGTAGAGCAGCTGCGGCCCCAGCTCGGTGGCGAAGCTGTGCGACGTCCCCCGGATCAGGATCCCCAGGTTGGCGCCCAGGGTCACCGGCCCGAAGTCCGCGGTCGCGATCGCCTTGATCCGACCGGTGACGGTCTTGTCGCCCAGGTAGTAGAGGTCGTTCGTGGCGTGGCCGGTCGGCAGCGTGAGGCCCGCCGAGAGGCCGATGTCGTACTGGTCGTCGTCGCCCAGGGTGGCCAGGTGGGCCTTGCCCTCGATCCGGACGTCGCCGATGCCGCTCTGGGTGTAGTGCAGGCCGTTGGGCGCCCCCATGTCGTCGACCAGGTCGCCGTTCATGTACAGCGTCATCGGGACGCCGAAGCCCAGCTGGAACCGGTTGAACAGGCCGATGGCCATGTCCAGCTCACCCGTGAGCTGGTTGTCGACGATGTGGGTTTCGCCGGGCGACGGCCCCTGCGTGAACACCGTGAAGGGGTGCTGCTGGTAGTTGAGGCTGAGACCGAAGCTGAGTCGCTTGTGGTCCGGGACCTGCGCCCCCTCGACCGTCACGAAGTTCTGCGGGCCGATGGCCGGCTGGAACAGCTGCGGGTCGATGCTGGTGTCCCGCGGTGGCGCGCTCTGCGCGTCAGCGGCCCGGCCGGAAAAAAGGAGGAGCAGCGAGGCGAGCGACGCGAGGGCCGCCGCGGGGAGCGCGCGCGGCCTAGTCTGTGTGGTCATTCAAGATGTTCCGAACAGTCATGGTCCGGCGGGACGCGTGCGCTCAGCATATCGCTGAACGCGATCTGATGTAAACGGACGTCCTCAGGGCTTGGTCGGAACGGCGGCCGCAGGATCGACGTTGATCGCGAACCGGCGAACGCCCGCCCGCCGGACCACGTCGATGAGGTGCACGACCGTCCCATGGGGGACCGAGCGGTCGGCCGAGATGACGGCCTGCAGGTCTGGATCCCGTGGCAGCGCCCCGGCCACGTAGCGGCCGATCGCCTCGTCGCCGGAAGGGGCGCCGTTCAGGAAGACCGCCCCCTGCGCCGTCACGGTGAGCGCCAGCGACGAGCGCTGCTGCTCCCCGCCCGACGCCGCCTTGGGGAGGTCGACCTTGATCGACGGGCTGACGATGTACGAGGCCGTGACCATGAAGATGATCAGCAGCACCAGCGTGATGTCGACCAGCGGCGTGACGTTGATCCCCGCGATGATCGGGGCGGCCTCGCTGTCTCCGGCAAAGTAATCGGCGCGCGGCATCGCTACCCCTGCGCCGTCGGGAGGGCCGACAGGACCAGGTGCGCCATGGCGTCGACGCGGGCCAGCGCCTTGCGGACGCGCCCCTGGAAGAAGTTGAAGGCGATCACCGCCGGGATCGCCACCATCAGTCCGACCGCGGTCGCCACCAGCGCCTCGGAGATGCCCGACATGACCGCGCTGGCGCCCCCGGTCTGGTTGCGCGAGAGGTCGGCGAACGCCTTGATGATCCCCAGCACCGTCCCGAACAGGCCCACGAAGGGGGCGTTGTTCCCCAGCGTGCCGAGCACCCCCAGGTTCTTCTCCAGATCCACCCGCAGGCGCGACTTGGTGCTGGCCATCGTCTCGGCCACCGCGTCGGCGCCGCGATCGAGGACCGCGACCCCGGCGGCCGCGACCGCGGCGGCGGGGGTGCGGTCCGACGACAGCAGCGCGCGCGCCCCGGGCAGGTCCCGCTCGCGCAGCCGGGCCAGCAGCTCGCGCCCCAGCGCCTCGATGTCTGCCCCGCTTCCGCGCAGAGCGATGGCCCGCTCGACCATCACCGTCACGGACAGGACCGACAGGCCCAGCAGCAGCCAGAGGACCCACTCCGATCCGATCAGGGTGAAGCCCAGGAGTCGTTGAGTCAGGTGCATGCGCCCTGCAGGATAGCGTCGACCAGCACGGTCGCATACACCCCGGCGGGGAGCTCGAACGACAGGTGGACGCCCCGGTCGTCGGTGCGCCAGGCCAGGTCGCCCGGGTGAACGACGAACGGGCGGCGGGCGCCGGGCAGCTCGCGGCCGGCGCTCGCGAAGTCCTCGCGCGTGGCGCCCACCTCGGCGATGGCGGCGTCCTCCAGGGCGCGGGCCTCGGAGCCGGGCGGGGGCTCGATCTCGCGCCCGCCCGGCAGCGGGCCTGTGGGGACCACCTGACCGGCGTCGACGCGCGGCTGGTCGACGGCGGGGCCGTCCGTGACGAAGAGGCCGCCGGTGTCGGTCTTCTGCAGCACGTCGCCCCCCAGCACCCGCGTCAGGGGTCCGCCGGCGGCCCGCAGCTCCAGGGTTCGGTTGAACACCGCCGACTGCAGCGCGGACAGCAGCAGGCGCCGGCGTCGCCGGTCGCGCTCGCGGCGCGTCCCCCGCAGCAGGGCCAGGCCGGCGGCTGCGTTGTCGCCGCCGGCCCCGAAGCGCTGCGCGCCGAACCGGTTGGGGAGTCCCTGGGCGGCCAGGCGCTGGACCGCCCCCGGCAGGTTCGCCAGCTCTCCCGGGTCGGCCGTCCCTTCCAGGACCGCCTGGAACCGGTTGCCCCGCAGGTGCCCGAGCCGGAGCTTGTGGGGGTGGGGGACTGCCCGCAGGATCGCCCAGCTACCGTCGTGGCTGGGCGCCGCCAGGGCGCGTTCAGGGGCCACGCCGGGGACGCTGATCCACTGGCGGGTGAGGGCGTGTCGATCCTTGAGGCCGGCGTACCCGACGTCCCGGGCGGCGAGCCCGAGGGCGCCCGCGATCTGCGCGATCGCGTCCAGCGTCGTCAGCCCGCGCTTCTCCACCCACAAGAACAGGTGGCTGCCGGCGCCCGACGGCTCGTAGGCGGCGAGCTCCTCGACCGTGAATGTCTCCGGCGATGAGACGAAGCGCAGCACGGGCGACCGTCAGCTGGAGATCGGCTCGGGGATCGCGCCCGGTTCGCGCATCGAGAGGTACAGCTTGGCCGAACGGTTCGCGGGATCGACCTCCAGCGCCTCGCGCCACTGGGCGGCCGCGTCCTCGCTCCGCCCGGCGGCGTGGTACGCGAGGCCCAGGTGCAGCAGCGCCGGCAGGAACCGCGGGCTCTCGGCCCGGACCAGCTCCAGCTCGCGGATCGAGGCGGCCAGGTCGCCCGCCTCGTGCAGCGTCTTGGCCAGCTCGGTGCGCAGATCGGCGAACGTCGGGCACAGCGCCAGCGCGCGGCGGTACTCGCGGATCGCCTCGTCGTGGATGCCGACGGCGCGGTAGGTCGCGCCCAGCTCGGCGTGCATGTTGGCGATCTTCCCCTTCACGAACGGGTCCAGCTCACGCGGGGCCTGCTGCACGGCGTGCATCGCCTGCTGGTAGATGGCCTGCGCCTCGCCGTACTTGCCCAGGTCGTTGCAGGTGACCACCAGGTTGAGCGCCGCCTCTGTATAGGCCGGGTTCAGCCGCAGGGCCTGGCGGAACATCTCCTCGGCGTCGGTGAGCCGCCCCTGCTGGTGATAGATGACCCCCAGCAGGTGGTAGACGTCCGGGTAGGCCGCCTTGCCGCGCAGCGCCTCGTTCAGGCAGGCGATCGCCTCGGCGTGCTCGCCGGTGGCGTAGTGGGCCTTGCCGCGGGCGACCAGCGAGGCCAGCTCGGCGTGATCCGGTTCAGCCATGCTGCGACGTGGGGGCGAGCCCGCCCAGCTGCCCGATCGGCCTTGGCACGGGCTGCGGGCCGTAACGGCGGGCGATGTACTCCAGATAGAGCTCGGCCCGGCGGGCCTCCGGCGCCTCGTGGTACTCGGCGACCACCCGCGTGAACGTCTCCTTGGCGCGGAGCGGGTCGTTCATGTGCAGGTAGGTCTCCCCCAGCGACGTCAGCAGCTCCGGCTCCCGGCCCGAGCCCGGGTAACGCTGGATCGCCCCCTCGAGCCGGGCCGCGGCCGCCCTGGGGTGGTCGCTCTTCAGGTAGAAGCGGGCCACGTAGACCTCGTGGTCGACCAGGCGCTTCATGACGTCTTTGCGCATCACGTCGATCTTCTTGGTGTAGGGCGAGACCGGGTACCTCTTGCGGAAGTCGCTGAGCTCGCGCTGGGCGTCCATCACCGCCGACTGGTCCTTCTCGTACGAGGGCGGCATGATCCACAGATCCTCGGGCATGTCCTTGTAGTAGCCCTCGCAGATCTTGAAGGCGATGTACCCGTCGGCGACCTTCTCGTGCGTGGGGTGCAGCCGGGCGAAGCTCTTGTAGGCCTCGATGGCCTCGGTGTAGTTGCCCTGGGCGAACTGCGCGTCGGCGATGGCCAGCTCGGCCATCACGGCGTACTTCGAGAAGGGGAACTTCTGCTTCACGAACTGGAAGTACTTTTTGGCCTCGGCGTAGTTCTCGTCCTTCAGCTCGGCCATTCCCTTCTCGTAGTTCTGCTTGGCGGTGAGAGAGTAGGTGACCGGCTTGGTCTCGTCGTCGGACTCCGCGCAGGCGACCGAGAGAGTGGCCGCCAGCAACGTCATCGCAATCAGCTGGTGAAATCGCCGTGACATGAGGAATCTATGGTACGAAAGCGGGGCACCTCCGTCCATCGTCCAACCAGCAAGCATGTTCTGCCATTCGACTTCGTACGCCCCGGCCGCGTTGCTCGCGGTGTGCCTGGCTGCCGGGTGCGCGGAGTCGGCCGCGGCGCCGCAGCGGGGCGCCGCCAGCTCGCCCGCCGGAGAGACGGGGGCGCATGACGCCAACCTGGCCGGCGCGCGCTGTAACGGCGGCGTCTGCGTCTGTCGGGCGCGCAACGGCGACACGAACGAGAGCAAGCCGCCCGACGAGGAGCACAAACGCTTCGAGATCCGCCTGGGCGCGCTGGGGGGGAGCGCCACGCTGGACTCCCCGACGCTGGGGCACTTCGCGTCGACGACCGACCAGACCTGCTTTTACATCGACGTTCTGCCGGGGACGACCAACCAGATGACCTTCACCGCGCGGTCGGACACACCGGAGGGGGGGGTCGCGCCGCGGCTGGAGATCGCCGAGTACGGCCCCAAGGGTCCCTGGTGGTACGACGTCCTGCAGGTCCAGTGCGCCTCCGGCCCGGGCGGGCGCTGTAACCGCGACGCGGCAGAGACCTGGGGCGCCGAGGCCAAGACCCGCAAGCGCGGGCGCATCGATCCCTGCGGATCGGCCGTGATCTCGCACCTGCGCTGGGACACGTCGGGGGGGACCGGCGAACGGGAACTGGGAGTCTTTCGCGACTTCACCGTTGAGTTCACGATGGAGGTGAAGCGGTTCGCGACGCAGTTCCATCCTGGCGCGACGGAGTGCGTGCCCAAATGAAGATTCATCTGATCGGGATCGCCGGCACCGGCATGGGGTCGCTGGCCGGCCTGCTGAAGGCGGCCGGCCACGACGTGCGCGGCACCGACGAGCACGTCTACCCGCCCATGTCGACGCAGCTGGCCGAGCAGGCGATCCCGGTGATGGAGGGGTTCAGCGCGGCCAACCTGGACTGGGGGCCCGACGTGGTGGTGGTCGGCAACGTCTGCCGGAAGGACCACGTCGAGGTGCTGGCCGCCAATCAGCGCAACATCGCGCTCGAATCATTCCCCTCGCTGTTCGGCAAGCTGTTCCTCGATCAGCCAGGAACCCTGGGAGGGTTCCTGGGACCTCCCGCGACGACTCCGCTGGGCGAAGCCCAGCTCCGTCAACGCGTGTCGAAACGCTCCCTGGTCGTGGCGGGAACGCACGGCAAGACGACGACCTCGTCGCTGCTGGCGTACGTGCTGCACGACGCCGGGCGCGATCCCTCGTTCCTGATCGGCGGCGTGCCGCTGAACTTCCGGCAGTCCTGGCGCCTGGGCGGCGGCGAGGACTTCGTGGTCGAGGGGGACGAATACGACACGGCCTTCTTCGACAAGGGGTCCAAGTTCCTGCACTACCGGCCGCGGATCGCGCTGTTGACGTCGGTCGAGTTCGACCACGCCGACATCTTCCGCGACGAAGAGGCGGTGCGCGCCGCGTTCCGCAAGTTCGTGGCGCTGATCCCCGAGGACGGGCTGCTGGTCGCCTGCGCGGCGTCGCCCGGCGCGATGGAGGTCGCGCGGGTCGCGCGCTGTCAGGTCGTCACGTACGGGCGCCCGGGCTCGGGGGCGGACTGGACCTTCGAGGTGGTCGATCGGAGCGCGGGCGGCCGGACCAGGCTGGCCATCGCCCGCCGGGGCGAGCGGCTGGGGACGGTCGACACCTCGCTGCCCGGCATCTACAACCACGAGAACCTGATCGGCGTCATCGCCGTCGCCTCGAACATGGCGCTGGATCTGCCGGCCATCGGCCGGGGCGTGCGCCGCTTCATGGGCGTGCGGCGGCGGCAAGAGGTGCGCGGGGTCGCGCGCGGCGTGACCGTGGTCGACGACTTCGCCCACCACCCGACCGCGATCCGCGAGACGATCCTGGCCCTCAAGGGGCGGTTCGGGCCCGGCAAGCTGATCGCCGCGTTCGAGCCGCGGTCGGCGACCAGCCGGCGCAGCGTGTTCCAGAACGAGTTCGCCGACGCGCTGTCGGTCGCCGACGAGGTCGTGCTGGCGCCCCTGTTCGCGCCCGAGAAGGTCCCCGAGGGCGAGCGGCTGGACGTCGAGAAGCTGGCGGCCGACCTGCGGCGCGAGGACGTCCCGGCGCGGCTGATCCCGACCGTCGACGCCACCGTGGCCCACCTGGCCGAGCGCGCGTCGCCGGGCGACGCGGTGCTGATCATGTCGTCGGGCGACTACGGCGGGCTGCACGACAAGCTGCTGGCGGCGCTGGGCGACCCGGTGATGCCGGCGCGCCTCGAGCACAAGACGCGGATCGCGGCCCTGCTGGATCGCGTGGGCATCCTGCACCCGGTGCTCGAGCAGCACTGGCCGGACTACCTGGTCATCCCCGGCGAGGGGGCGAACGCGCCGCTGGTCGGGTGCGTGGCGCTCGAGCTGACCGGCGACGTGGCGCTGCTGCGGATGCTGGCGGTCGCTCCCGAGCGGCGCGGCGAGGGGCTGGGGTACGTGCTGGTCGAAGGCGCCACCGCCCGGGCGCGGGCCTTCGGGCTGCGGCAGCTCTACCTGGTCACCGACGGCGCCCAGGGTTACTTCGGCGAAAGGCTGGGCTTTCAAGCGGTCGACCGCAAGGACGTCGCGCCCGAGATTGCCGCGACCGCCGAGTACGCGCTGGCCCGTTCGAAGAACGCAACGTGGATGCGAAAGGACCTGTAACCGTGGGGACGCCGGAGAGTGGGCCGAAGAGCGAACCGGCGCTCGGCCTGAGAGATCCGCTGGATTCGACCCGCGCCATCGCGGCGGACATCGCGCGCGATGCCGGCCGCTTGCTGATGGAGGGGCTGGGGACGCGCCCCTCGTTCGGTTTCAAGTCCGAGGACATCAACCTGGTCACCGAGTACGACAAGCGCTCGGAGGCGCTGATCGTCCAGCGCCTGGCGCACGCGTTCCCCTCGGATCGCGTCGTCGCGGAAGAGGGGACCACGGCCGGCGGCGACCGCGGCGCGCTGCGCGTCTGGTACGTCGACCCGCTGGACGGCACGACCAACTTCGCCCACGGCCTGCCGATCTTCTCCGTGTCGCTGGGGCTGTGCGTGAATGGCCGTCCGGTGCTGGGGATCGTCGAGGCGCCGGCGCTGGGGTGGTCGTTCGCCGGCACCATCACGGGTGGGGGGGCGTCGTTGAACGGCAAGCCGATCTCCCCTTCGCGCATCGACAAGCTGGCGCGGGCGCTGGTCGTCACCGGCTTCCCGTATTCGCGCAACCCCGTGCAGAGCAACCTGCCCGAGTGGGAGGCCATGACCGGAGCGGCGCAGGGGACCCGGCGTCTGGGGTCGGCGGCCCTGGATCTCTGCTTCGTCGCGGCCGGCTGGCTGGACGGGTACTGGGAGCGCGCGCTGCACCCGTGGGACCTGGTGGCGGGCGCCGCCATCGTGCTGGGCGCGGGCGGGCGGGCCACCGATCTGGACGGGTCGCCCTTCAAGGGCGAGTCGGGCCGGGTGCTGGCCAGCAACGGGCCGTTGCACGGACAGATGATGGACGTGCTCCGCGGCGTGGCCCAGCGGACGTCGACCCCCTGGCCCTGAGCCGCGCATGGAGGTCGCGGCGGCCATCATCGCGGGCGGGCGGGCGAGGCGGCTGGGCGGGGTGGCCAAACCTCTCTTGATGGTCGGCGGCCGGACGGTCGCCGACCGGCAGCTGGCCGTCCTGAGGCCAATTTTCGCCCGGGTTCTGGCAGTCGTGGCCGAGCCGGCCGACGCTGCGGCCTGGGGGGTGCTGGGGGTTCAGGCCGTCGCCGATCGCGTCCAGGGCGCGGGTCCGCTGGCCGGCGTGGCGGCGGCGCTGGCGGCCGCGGGGGGCCAGGCGGTGGTGTGCGTGGCGGGGGACATGCCGTTCCTCTGGCCGCCGCTGCTGTGCGCGCTGCGCGACCAGTCGCCCCAGGCAGACGCGCTGTCACCGCGGAGGGGCGGACGCGCCGAGCCGCTGTGCGCGCGCTACGCCGGGCGGCTGCTGCCCCAGGTCGAGGCCCGGCTGGCGGCCGGCCGTCTGGCGCTGCACGTGCTGCTCGAGGAGACGGCGGGGACCTCGTGGCTGGATGACGCCCAGTTGAACGAGCTCGGCGCCGGAGACGAGGCCTTCTTCAACCTGAACGGACCGGATGACCTCGCGCGCGCGGAGGGGCTGGCGCGGAGCCGCGGGTGAGCGCGCGCGAACGCGCGCTGGCGGCCGCGGGCGCAGTCGCGGTGGCGGTCTGCGTGGCCGTCCCCTTCTTCGCCGCCACGACCTTCTTCGGGGACGACCACCTCTTCCTGGCGTTCGCGCGCCACGAGCACCACCCCTGGCGGGCCTTCGTGGCCGACCTGCACGGGGGCGAGTACTACCGGCCGCTCTGGATGCTGTTCTGGTGGGTGCTCGCGCGCGCCGGCGGCGTGACGTCGTTCGCCGTCGCGGCGCTGCTGCTGCACGCGGGCGCCTCGCTGCTGGTCGGGCGGCTCGTGCGGGCGCTCGGGCGGCCCGACCGGGTGGCGCTGGCCGCCGGGGCGCTCATGTTCCTGTCGCCCCAGAACCTGTCGGCGGCCGCCTGGTTCTCGGCCACCACCGATCTGCTGGCGACGGTCTTCGTCCTGCTGGCGCTGCTGGCCGTCGCGAAAAATCGTCCGGTGCTGTCGCTGCTGGCCACCGCGGCGGCCTGCCTGTCCAAGGAGTCCGCCTACGCGCTGCCGGCGCTCTCGGCGATCCTGATCGTCGCGTTGCCCGACCCGCGGCCGCGACGGCGCGATGCGGTGGCCATCGCGGCGCAGGCGGTGGTGGTGCTGGCGGTGGCGGTCGCGCGGCGGATCGTCCTGCACGGCTGGGGCGGCGCCGGCGAGGCGCGGCCCGGCGCGCTGGTGCTGGTCGTGCAGATCGCGGCCGGGCTGGCCCAGACGTTCACGGGTGACGAGGTCGTGCCGGTCCCCGTCGCGCTGACCGCGGGGATCGCCGTGGTGGGCGTGGCGTTCTGGGGGGCGGTTCGCCGGGCCGGCGGGGCGGGGCGGTTCGCGCCTTTCGCCCTGGCCGCGGTCGCCGCCTTGCCCTTGCTGGGAGCGGGCTGGGCGGTCGGCGCGCGATACGACTATCTGCCGTCGGTGGGGCTGTGCTGGGCGGTCGCCGAGGTGCTGGGCGATGCCGGCGCGGCGGCGCGCGCCACGATCGCCTGCGCGCTCCTGTTGCTCGGCGCGGCGCAGGGGGCTCTCCGGCGGCAGGACGTCGTCTCTTACGAGCGCCGGCTGGCCGCCGCGCGGCGGGCGGTCCGGGCCGGGGCCGCCGCCGGCCACCATGTGTTCCACGTCGACGGAGGCATCAAGGACCTGGACCTGGCGATAAAGGAGGATCCCAGCCTGGAGGCGGCCGATCTGCTGGTGCTCGGCGACGTCCCGGCCTCGTTCGCGATCATTCCGGAGTCGCTCCAGGCGGCCGCCAGGCCGCTGCTGGCCGTCCCCCCGATTCCGCCCAGCGGAGCCTACGCGTTCGGCGACGCCCGCGTCGTCGGGCTGGCCCGACGCGGCGACGAGCCGGACCTGTCCGAGGCGCTGGCCTGGTTCCCGGATCTGCGGTTCATTCGCCTCATGCGGGCCCCGGCGGGCCAGGTGGTCGCGCGTGACGTGACGGCGCGCCTCGAGAGGGCTATCGACGCCGGCGACGGCTCCGGGCAAGATTGATCCCCCGGTGGTCTCCCTCCCCAGCTGTCCCTGTCGCTCCAGGCCCGCATGGTCGCGCGTCGACGACGACGGCGTCATGCAGTGGCCGGTCGTCGAGCTCGCCGAGTGGGAAGAGCTGCGCCAGTGCCCCGGCTGCGGCCGGTTCTGGTTGGCCGCCTGGCCCGAGGAGGTGGACGGCGGCATGATCCTCTGCGCGCCCGAGCCGCCGACGGCGCGTCGGCTGAGAGACATCGACCGCGCCGCCACGCTCCGCGCCTATTGCCTGGCCCGGCTCGAGGAGCACTTCGGCACCCTGCGCGAGCGCAAGCTGCTGTGCCGCAAGGCCGGTTGCGACCGCAAGCGCCTCGAGGGGGCCAGCCACTGCATCGAGCACCTGATCGCCGACCGCTTCGGGCGGCACCTGGCGCGCCTCGAGCTGCCGGCCCGCCGCGAACCGCCGGCGGGCGGGTAGGGCAGGGCAGGGCGCAAAAAAAAACGCCCGGGTCACGTGGTGTGACCCGGGCGTTAGGAATAATTCCTGGCGGCGACCTACTCTCCCACAGAGTCCCCCCTGCAGTACCATCGGCCCTGGAGGTCTTAACTTCCGAGTTCGAGATGGGATCGGGTGTGGCCCCTCCGGTATGACCGCCAGAAAGCTGTTGCTGTCAGCCAGCGAGCTGACAACGAATCTTTCAAAGGCTTTTGCGAGGTGTCTTGAGCTTCGCAATCAAGCGACTCGACCTCATAAACGGTGTGTCGCGAACAGAAGAAAATAATGGTGACCAAGCCGCACGACCGATTAGTACTGGTTAGCTCCGCGCCTTACAGCGCTTCCACACCCAGCCTATCAACCTCGTCGTCTACGAGGGGTCTTTAGGAGCCTTACGGCTCGGGATTCATGATCTAGAGGTCAGCTTCCCGCTTAGATGCTTTCAGCGGTTATCTGTTCCGGACATAGCTACCCGGCGATGCCATTGGCATGACAACCGGAACACCAGCGGTCCGTCCACCCGGGTCCTCTCGTACTACGGGCAGGTCCTCGCAAGA
>DATJWP010000103.1:0-35840 GCA_035578045.1 Polyangia bacterium
CCGCCCGGCTACAAAGAGAACGCGGGCATCTTCTGCCACAACAACCCGTGGGTCATCATCGCCGAGACCGTGATCGGCCGCGGCGATCGCGCCTTCGAGTACTGGAAGAAGATCGCGCCGGCCTACCTCGAGGACATCAGCGAGATCCACCGGCTGGAGCCCTACGTCTACGCCCAGATGATCGCCGGCAAGGACGCCGTCCGGCACGGCGAGGCCAAGAACTCGTGGCTGACCGGCACGGCGGCCTGGAACTTCGTGGCCATCTCGCAGTACCTGCTGGGCATCCGCCCCGACTACGACGGGCTGCGTGTGCGCCCCTGCCTGGGCGGGGAGATCGCCAAGTTCACGGTCACCCGCAAGTGCCGCGGCGCGGAGTACCGGATCAACGTCAAGAACAGCGGCAAGGGCGGTCCCGCCAAGCTCACCGTCGACGGCAAGCCGCTGGCGGGCGACCTGGTCCCCTACGCCAAGCCGGGCGCGACCGTCATCATCGACTGCGAAGCCTGACCGCGTTCGCTCAGACTCACACCGGCATGAGCTCCGCGCCATAAGCGCGGAGCTCCCGGTCCGCCGTCAGAAGCGGGAGGCCCTCGACGAGCGACTGCGCAACGATGATCCGGTCAAACGGGTCACGGTGGTGATCGGGCAGATCCGCGACTCTCAGGGCGTGCGCGCCCGAGATCGCGAGGATGTCGGTTTCCGTCATCTGCAGCCGCGAAGGCACGAAGTCGCGAGGCGCGCTCGGCAACGGCAGTTTGCCAATGCCGTGCTTGATGACCAGCTCCCAGACGCTGGCGGCCGAGAGCAGTCGCACACAGGCCGGATCCGAAAGGCGCTCGAGGGTACCCTTCGAGAACCGCTCCGGCGAGGCGCACAGCCAGAGCCAGCAGTGGGTGTCGATGAGAACGGTCACTTGCGGGGACGGCCTTCGAAGGCCGCCAGCAGCTCGTCCGGCAGCGAGGCATCGAAGTCGTCGGGAACGGCGAGCTTTCCCCTGTCGGATCCGAAGACCGGGGCCGATCTTTTCTTCTCCGGGACGAGCCGAGCAATCGGCTCACCGGCCCGCGCAATGACCACCTCTTCCCCGCGTTCAACGCGCGCGAGGAGCTTGGAAAAATGCGTCTTCGCATCGTGAACGTTCACGGGCTTCATGGTCAAAGGGTGGACTAGGGTGTGGACTAAGTCAACCTGGGCAAGAAAAAGGCCACCTGCGATGTGCGCGGGTGGCCCTTTTCGTGGGGCGCGAGGCCCCGGCGCGTCGCTTACTCGGTCAGCAGGGTGAGGTTGTTCACGCAGAACGCGAACGGGGTCGTGGCGCTGGCGTTGGTGAAGACCTGGAACTGGATCGACTGCACCGTGGTGGGGTCGAAGGGGGGCGGGACGGACGGGGGCGACTGCTGGGTCAGGTAATACGGACCGCCGACGTCGGCCCACCTGATGGTCACCGTGTCGTTGTTGGTCAGCGGCGAGTGATCCAGCGAGGCGCCCATCCAGTAAGGCGAATCACCGCCGGTCGGGCTCTGGTGCTCCATGTCGAACGGGAAGTTCACGCGGAGCTTGTTGCCCGGGGGGATCATCGTGCCGCTAAAGGTGAAGCCGATCCCCTTGTACTTCGAGAGATCGAAGTGCCCCTTCGACGGCGCGCCGCCGTCGCCGGTGGGCGCGCCGGCGTCACCCAGACCGGCGTTGTTGAGGTCCACGGCGATGCCGGCTCCCCACAGGTGGGAGTAGTCGTTCTGGCCGTTCGAGCCCGGAATGACGATCGCGCCGACGCCGCTGCCGCACATGGCGCCCGTCGCATCGGGCGGGAAAGGTTGCCCCGGGGTGGGCATGATGGTCGAGCACTGACTGAGCGTGAAGCCGCCCAGGTTGCAGGAGCTGTGGGCGAAGTCCGTGGCGTCCGTGCCGGTCGGGCCGGCGGCCGGGCCGGCGCTGTCGGCGTAGCCGTACCACGGGCCATAGACGCCCGAGTTCTGCCGGTCGTCGACGAAGCCGGTCGAGGTCGGGATCAGGGGGATGCCCATTCCGGCGAAGGGATTCCCGGCGCCGCCTGCGCCGCCGCCCCCGCTGGTGCCGCCGGTTCCGGTGCTGCCCGACGTCGAGCTGCACGCGCCCGCGCCGAGCGCCAGCAGGCTCGTCAGGAGGGAAAGGGTATGAACGATCTTTTTCATGTTGGTTAGGCCTCGGTTTTTGTCGGTTGCGTTCGGGGATGAAAGGGCGCAGGCGGCAAACGCAGACCGCCAGGAAACGAAGGTAAGGCAGTATCGGTGTAGCTCCCCCCTCCGGTCAAGCCGGGGCGTCGCGCCGCCCGTGTTACTTAGAGCTGCGAGAAGTCCAGCATGTTGCCCGACATCATCAACATCGAGATCACCCGCAGGGACTGGGCGAAGTAGGTGCTGTTGCCGCCGCCGTTGAACATGAAGGCGTTGTCCCGCAAGGTGCCGAATCCGGCGGCCATGCCCGCGATCCCGGCCGGGCCGATGAACGCCGAGTTCTGGTTGCTGCTGGTCTTCGGTCCGTTGGGTGACGTGTAGCCGTCGCCGATGCTCGCCACGCCGCCGTTGCTGTTGAAGTAGCCGCCGATGGCGGTCAGGTAGGTGATCGCGCGCTTCTCGTCGTTCCAGCAGGCGTCCATGCCGATCCGCCAGGGCATCCGGCAGGCGTCATAGCCGTACTTCAGGTCGCAGGCGCGCCCGCTGATCTGACAGCTGGAGTCGAGCGAGTTCTGGAGGTTCGTCGAGTTCGGAACCAGCCCACCCGTCCCGGTCAGCGCGGCCAGGTGCTGGTAGCCCACGTCCACCACATTGGACCAGGACGGATCGTTCGCGGCCTTGGCGAACACCCTGTAATAGGCGGGCGAGAAGTAATCCGGGTAGATCGCGTTGGTGCTGTTCCAGGCGTCGCCGTTTTGCACCGAGTAGTCACTGAACAGGTCGGAGCCGTGGATCGCGTTCACCATCGCCACGCCGTCGGTCAGGTAGGTGCCGCCCTGCCACTGGTCGGACGCCATCAGCAGCGCGAACGCGATGTCCTCGTCGGCGTCGGTGGCCGAGCCCGACCCGGAACAACTGCCCGACCCGCCGCTGGGAATGCACCAGGTCATGAGGCCGTTGCCGTCGAGGTGGGTCTTCGTGTAGGTCCACAGCCCGTCGAAGGTCGCCTTGTCGCCCATGTACACGGCCGCCAGCATGCCGTAGCCGATCCCCTCGGAGACGGTGTCGTTGCCGTTCTCCGGGCGCTGCACGCGCAGGCCGCTGCCCGAGGTGACCAGGTAACTGGTCTTCCAGTTGTTGTACGCGGTCTGGGTCATCGACGACGCGCCCGAAACGGTCGTCAGCACGCACGCTCCAGTCGCCTTGTTCTGCGGGAAGGCAAACCCCTTTCCGGTGCCCAGGCCGGCGGTCCCGGTCGCGCCGGATCCGCCTGTCCCCGTCGAGCCGCCCGTCCCGCTGCCTGACCCGCCGGTTCCGCCCGCGCCGCCGCCGCTCGAGCCACAGGCCAGCAACAGGCAGGCCGGCAGACAGATCGATACCAAGAGATGACGACGTACCATTCTATTCTTCTCCTTGTTACTTCTTGCTTCTGTGGGCTTTGAGGCCGGTGCCGGCCTTTTCGTCCAGGAAAGCGGTCACCCAGGCGAGCGGCGCGTTCCAGTTGATCGCCTCTTCGTTCGCCGACCACGCGTCGATGTTGTCGGCGTAGCAGGTCTCCGGCGCGCACCCCTGCAGGCCCGCGGCCTGCACGTACGGGTCCTGCAACCCCGAGTTGGGCCCGCCCGACATCACGCCCGGGGGCGGCGGCGGGAACGCGGGGTTCGCCTGGTGGGCCCAGAACCGATGGTGCGGGTTCACCAGCGGCCGCTCGCCGTAGCCGGTCACGTAGGACTTGTCCATCGGATTGCGGCCGAGCACGTAGTTCAGCGCCTCGGCGGCGGCGTTCAGGTACTTGCTCTCGCCCGCGAAGTCGTGAGCCAGCCCGAGCACGATCGCGTTGTTGAGCACGAACGAGTTGGAGCCCCAGGGGTATCCCTTGACGCCCGGCTTGAAGGGCAACCGGTAGCCCTGCTGGTCGACCAGCGCCTGGAACGCGTCGGCGGCCGCCTCGATCGCCACCTTGCAGTCGTCGATGTCCTGGGGCGGCAGAACGTTCGGCACCAGCGCCAATGAGATCGTCCCCAGCGCCGCCACGTTCCCCCAATCGAACGCCGTGGCCGGCCCGTCGTTGCCCCAGGCGAACGCGGGCACCTTCTTGTAGAACGGCGACTTCTCGATGAACGCCTTGTACGCGTCCTTCTTGGTCGTGACGAACAGCTCGGCGGCGGCCCAGTAGAATTCGTCGTCGAGGTGCGTGTCGTCGTAGGGACCGCCGCCCACCGCCGCCGTCCCCGCATACACGTTCGGGTTCGCCAGGGCGGCCGTCCAGGCCTTTTCGGCGGCGGCCAGGCACTTCGCCGCGAACGCCTTGTCCAGCTTCTCCCAGAGGCGCGCGCACTGCGCCGCCGTCGCCGCCAGGTTCAGCGTGGCCGCCGTCGACGGCGGCCAGAGCAAGCGCGGCTGCGCATCCTGATCGGGGCGGGTGGCCAGCGCCGTCCAGTCCTTGTCGTGGACCTTGTGGTGGACCATGCCCGCCCGCGGCTGTCCGTCCGGCACCTGCATCTTCAACATGAACTCGAGCTCCCAGCGTGCCTCGTCGAGCAGGTCGGGGACCTTGTTCTTCTTCTCGGGGATGTTCATCTTGCCGTCGGCGAAGTCGCCGGCCGTGCCGCGCGCGGCGGCGCGCTCGTACTGGTTCAGCAGCGTCCAGACGGCGATCCCGCCGTTGACGACGTACTTCCCCTGATCACCGGCGTCGTACCAGCCGCCGCTGACGTCCAGCTTGTAGCTGCATCCCGAGCCATCCAGGCAAGGAACGTCCTTGTCGCCCTGGTTCGGCGGCACCTGCACGTGCCCGGCCGCGCGCGTCCACTGCTTGCCGCCCGCGTACGGCATCACGATCGGGATCCCGCTGCGCGTTTGATAGAAGTAGGCGAGCGCGTCGTACTTCAACTTGCGCAGCACGTCCGGGCCGATGTCGAACGGGTGGCTCACGTCGTTGCCGACCTTCAGCGTGTAGTCCTTGCCCGGCGTCTTGTAGGCCGAGAAGTCGACGATCTGGACGTCGTCGCCCGACGCCGCGTCCTTGCCGGACGGCTTCGTGTCGCCCGACGCGACGACCCCTCCGCCCTTCTTGCGCAGCTCCCACTTGAGCGGCGTGGTCTGCGCGGTCTTCAGGACCGCCAGCTTCGGCAACCCGGGCAGATAACCGGTCTGGTTCACCAGCACGTTCGGGATCGGGGCCTCCTCGGCCGAGACCTTCTCCAGCCGCTTGAACTGCGGATCGTCCAGGTGGATGTCGTCGAAGCAGACCGTGTAGGGCGGCGAGGTGTCGCCCGCCATCTGCCCGCCGAAGTGAAAAGCCAGCTCGGCGGTCGCGTCGTCGTCGGCGTCCATCGTGAACGCCCCCACGAACGTCTGCGGGTGAGCCGTGAGATCGTCGGTGTCGGTCCAGTACTCCTTGTACGGCGGGCCGGACATGCCGACCTTCGCCCGCACCTGCACCGGCTTCGTCGCGTGCGCCATGAACGACAGCGAATAGGTGTGCCCCTTCTTGATCACCATCTCGCGGACCCGAGCCTGCGCGTCCCACGCGTTGACGCCCTGGTTGGTGACCGTCACGCAGAACTGGCCGTCCTTGACGGCGGCGGTCCCGTTGCCGGGTGTCGTGAACGAGGTCGTCCAGGGGAGGTACTTGCCGCCGTCGAAGCTGTTGTTCTTCAGCAGGTCGTGGCCGCTGAGCGGCGGCACCTTCACGCCGGGCGAGCCGTTGGTGGGGGCCGCGTTCCAGTCCATCATCGAGGTTTGAGTCGCGACGGGCCCGGACGGGACCACGGCTGGCGCCGGGGGCGCCGCGGCTGGCGCCGGCGGGGCGGCGGGGGGCGGCGGCTGCTGGGCGCCGGGAGCCGCGCAAGCACCGAAGCCAACGGCCAAAAATGAGAGCAGCGGGCGGGAGCGTCTCGCCGTACGAATGGCGGCGGCGTCAGTCTCGGCCATGGGAGGTCCTCGTGTAGGTAAGGCCGGTGTGCGACCGGCGCCGAGACGCTACCCCGAAACCCGCCTTCCCGGAAGCCGGCCCGCCGCGGCGCGGCAGCCGTTACATCGGCTCGGTGCCGTATGCCAGGGTGCCGTTGATGTAGCCGGTGATCGTGGGAGCCAGGTTGAACATGTTCGTCGGCTCGCCCGCCGCGCATTTCTGGAACGAGTAGTCCGTCGCCTGCGTCGGGGCGAACATCGAGCTGTACCCGGTGCTGTGGAAGGCGAGCTGGATCTCTCCGGTGTCGCTGAACAGAGCCAGGGTCGGGGCCGACTTCGTGAACTCGATCTCCAGGTACTCGTTGGCCCCCGTGACGGCCGGACTGAGCGCCACGAACTTCGACGTGATGAGCGTGGAGCCGATCTTCGCGTAGTTGATGTTCAGCACGGGCATGTCGGTGATCGCGCCCATGGAGAACCAGTAGCGGAAGGTCACCGTGTTGAGGGCGACCGCCGTCGTCGAGTTGTTGACCACGTCCACGTCCACGGTGATTGCCGAGGTCGATGATGCGCTCTGGCAATAGGCCTGGATCTCCAGCTTGCAGCCGGTGCAGGTCGCCGCGCCGCCGGCGCCGCCCGCCGCGACGCTGCCGCCCGCGCCGGCCCGGCCGGTCACACCGCCGGTCGCGCGCGCGCCGGCAGCGCCGCCGCCTCCCGTGACACCGCCGGTCGCCCGGCCGCCGCCGCCGGTGATGCCGCCGGTTCCGCGGATGCCGCCGGTCGCGACCACGCCGCCGGTTCCAGGCACGCCGCCCGTCGCGATGATGCCGCCCGTCCCCGTGTCGCCACCGGTGCCGCTGTTGTCGCCGCCGGTGCCGCTGCCGCTGGTCGTGCCCCCGGTGCCCGGCAGCGCGTTGCGGAAGTATTCATCCGGACCCTGGCACGCGACCAGTCCCAGCGCGAACAGACTCGCCGCCGCCAGCCCTCGGGCGGCCACGGAGCGAAAGCAAGGACGCTGCGGATTAAGCACGTAAAGCCCCTTCAGAGGGGCCCAGTCTAACCCGAATCGCCTGCGCCGCCGCCGCGATTTCCCCGCGTCAGAAAGTCGTGAAGGCCGAGTAGTCTGGGTTGCCGGCCGAGAACTCGAAGCAGTACCCGCCGTCGATCTTGGCCGGAAGCGTGAAGTTCCCGCCGGCGCAGGACACCGCCTTGCCGTTGATCGAGAAGGTCCGGGGCGCGGGCACGTTGCTGCAGTTTCCGCCCGTGATGGCCTCGGTCGTCTCGTAGCAGGCTGCTCCCGTTCCCACGTTGCCCGAGGTGAAGGACACCGTCTTGATCTCGATCGGCATGTCGCACAGGCCGGCGCAAGGGCCAGTCCCCGTCGCTCCGGCCGCCCCGCTGGCGCCGGCCCGGCCGAACGTGCCGGCGGCGCCGGTGATGCCGGTCCTGCCGGCGGCGCCGGTGATGCCGGTCCTGCCGGCGGTGCCGGTGATGCCGGTTCCGCCGGCGGCGCCGGTGATGCCGGTCCTGCCCGCGGCGCCGGTGACACCGGTCCTGCCCGCGGCGCCAGTGACACCGGTCCTGCCCGCTTCGCCGGTGATGCCGGTCCTGCCGGCGGCGCCGGTGACACCGGTCCTGCCCGCGGCTCCCGTGACCATGACGCCGCCCGTTCCGGTGACGCCGCCGGTGGCGCGGATACCGCCGGTGCCGGTCCGCTCTCCACCCGTTCCCGTCGAGCCGCCAGTCTCTTCCTGGCCGCCGGAACCGCTGGCCGACTCATCGTTGCGGAAATATTCGTCGGGACCCTGGCAAGCGACCAACAGCCCACCCGCCAACAACGTCGCCGCCAAACAACGAAGCAACCCCGTCCTAAGCGACATACGCTCTGGACTCTACTGCGGACGCCCAGCCGAAACTACGCCCCGCCAGTTCTGCGAAACGGGGGGCCCGCCAGTGAATTCTCACGCAACCGGCGGGACGGCGACCGGGGGAGGTGGCGCCGGTGGAGACAGCGGACATCCGGGAACAGGCGGGGACGCGGGAGCCGCCGTACAAGCGGGCAGGCCCGGCGTCGGCGGGGCCGCGGGACAAGCAGGGGCGGCCGGTGCTGGTGGCGCGGGCGGCGAAGCCGGCGCCGCAGCGGCACCGTCCACGGGTGGCGCCGGAGGCTCGGTCACCAAGGCGAGCGACGGGCAGCCGTGCGGCCTGTCCACCGATTGCGCATCGGGGACGTGCACGCCGTTCTACGTCGACCTCGACGGAGATGGGTACGGCGCCGGCCAGGCGCACGGCTTCTGCGGCCCGGCCGCGCCGATCGGCCACGCCGATCCACCCCGGCGCCGATTTCCAGACCACCAGCGCCGGCGGCGTCTGCAACATCAACTGGGACTACGACTGCAGCGGGGCGGTCGAGACCGATATGCGGCTTGAATGCAGCGGCGTTTCAACCTGTCAGACGATCATGACGTCATTGGACCCTGGCCAGTGCGGGATGAGCGTCGGGCAATGCTCATGTGACACGCTGATCGATTCCAATGGAGACTATCGGTGCAACAGCGGTTGCGGCAGCGGTGGCGTACTGGGATGCCGGTAGCTCCGAGGGTCTGTGGGGCTACCAAGCTAGTAGAACTTCACGTTGTCTAACGTGAGCATCCCCGTGCAGGTCTTGGTGGCGGTCATTGGTTGCGAGAACTGGAACTGGATACCCGTGAACTTCATCTTGTCCGGGTAGGATGTCGACGCTGCCGGCATCCCGCCGGTGAAGGTCGACGAGAACGGAATCATCACCGTCGTGGCCGTCGACTTCAACATCGAGGAGATATCCAGCTGGGGGGCGTAGGCCGTGCCCGTACCAAGTCCGCGCTGAGCGTCGTCGCTGGCATTGGTGTGCTCAGCATCGTTGAACGAAAAGACCAGACTGCAGGTACCGCTGACACTGCCGCCGAGTGAAAACGACACGCCGCCTGTATAAGAGGAAACGTCGACGCAAGCAGGACCATTCAGGATGATCCCGAAGCCGTTGTAGGGATACTGGTCGGCGCTGGCCGTACCCGGGGCGGAGACTGTTGCGCTGAACGTCAGTGCCCCGCCCGTGATGGCGAGCGTTCCCGGTGTGCTGGCCGGGTTGGCGAAGACGGTCGTCGATCCAGGATCGCCTGCCGACGACCCGAAGACGTACTGCCCAGCCTTGGTGCCCATCGCGGTGTCCGAGAAGTCGGTGATCAGGGCCTGGGCGGGGGCGAACGTGGCGCCCTGGGTGCAGTTGCCGCCGGCGATGGAGCCACCGGTGCCGGTGCTGCTGCCGCCGGTGCCGGTGACGACGGTTCCGCCGGTGCCGCTGCCGCCGGTGCCGCTGCCGTTGTTCCCGCCGGTGTGGGAGACGCTGCCGCCGGTGCCGTTGTTGCCGCCGGTGCCGGTGCCGTTGCCGCCGGTGTTGTTGCTGCCGCCGGTGCCGCTGCCGTTGCCGCCGGTGTTGTTGCTGCCGCCGGTGCCGGACGGGCTGCCGCCGTTGCCCGTGGCGCCGCTGTTGACGGTGTCGCCGTTCACGCAGGCGTAGCTCATCAGGCCCAGGGACAGGCAGGTGGCAAAAACTAGTCCAGTGTGAAGCTTCATAACGGAGGCCTTTCGGTGAGGGGAGCGTCCGGCAAGGGCGGGGCACCCGCCAGCGCATTTTTTACCGCGCAGGCCGATGCAATACAACGGGCGTGCCAGCGTCTGCGGCGCGCGTCGCGACGGTGAAGGCCTTGACGGCGTGCGTGTCGAACAAAGACTGAACGTTGGGGCGCGGCGTGCGTGCTTTTCCGACGTTGGGAGGCGAAGAAGATGCAGCGAAACGGGCCTGAGGTGGGGATCGCTTTCTGGTTCCTGGTGGCGGCCTTGATGGCGCTGATGATCGGTCGGGCGAGGGCCGCGGACCCGGCCCCGGCGGCCTCGGCGCCTTCCGCGCTGATCACGGCACCCGCACCGGGGCCGTCGGCGGTCGATCTGGCCGCCAGGACCTTCCGGGGCCAGGTCGTCTTCAGCGACGTTCTGATTGCGCCGGCGTCCGAGTTCCCGTCCGGTGACGCCCTGGTCGGAGCCTTGCAGCGCCTCAAGCGCAGCAGCGTGCAGGGGACGGATGGGTTCTGGCGGCTGCACATGGTCGCGTTTCCCAGCCCCCTGCCGCCGGCCGCGTCCTACCGCCTCCGGGCCACGGACACGACGAACCCCAAGGAACGCAAGCAGGTGAAAGTCTTCGAGATCGGCGGGCAGACGGGTCAGCCAGAGCTGGAGGTCAAGGACCTGGTCCTGACGGACGTCATGGGCTTTCAGTCCGGCCATCGCTACGAGATCGCGGTCGTGGGCTCGGGTGACGACGAGGGGCCTGCAGGAAAAGAAGACGTCTACGCTCAAGGGGTGATAACCCTGATGTGAGTGAGCTCCCGGCGCAGGACGTCATGGCTGGCCGCCCTTGGGGTGGCCGCGCTCTCGGCTCACGGCCCGGCCTGGGCGCGCGGGCACAAGTCGGACGCGCGCACGGGCAAGCTGGTCCCGGCCCTGGCCGAGCTGGTCAAGGCGCACAAGCGCGGTGATCACAGCGCGCTGGGGCGCGTCGGGGATCGGGTGGGCGCGGCGCGCCTGCTGGCCGCCATCGGTGGGGGTGATGAGCGTGCCGCGGAGGCGGCCATCGCCGCGGCGCCCGACACGCGTACCGGGTACCTGCTGGTGGGCGCGCTCGCCGAGCAGCTGGGGGGCCCGGACGCTCGCGCCCGGCTGGCCGCCGATTCGCTCGGCCGGCTGCTCGACGGCTCGCGCCCCACAGCTCTCGAGCAGTGGGAGGTTCCGCCCGACGAGATCGCGCGCGCCTGCTGGGGCCTGCACGGGCTGGCCGGGCACGCGGGGACCACCCTGGAGACGCGGCTGCGCGCGCTGGACGGCAGCCTGGAGGCGATGCCGACCTGCGGCGTCCCCCGCGACCTGGCGACCTGGGCGCGCGATCCGGCGCCCGAGATCCGCCGCGCGGCGGTGTTGCTGGCCGTGGCCGGCAACGACCGAGCGGCCATCTTGCGGCAGGGTGTGGCCGACGCCGACCAGCGGGTCAGCGCGGCGGCCGTCGCGGCCGACTGCCGGGTGGAATCGCGCGCCGGCGGTCGCAAGGAGGTCGCCCCGGACCCCGCCGCCGTCTCCGCGGCCCGATCGCTGGCGGTCGCGCCGGCCACCGCGGTCGCTGACGCGGTCGAGATGCTGGATTGCCTGGCCGCCGCCGCCACGCCAGCCGATCGGGCCCTGCTCGAGCAGCTTCGCCGCGGCCCGCCCTCGCCGCTCCGCGATCGCGCGGTCGAGCTGATGGCTCCCGGGCAGGGCGGCAAGGGGAGCGACTGACAGTGGCAGAGGCCCCCGCGGCCGCGCCTGGGCCGCCCCCTGCCCCTGAAAACCGGGGCGATCGCCTCGTCGGAGGCGCCCGGCGGCTGAGCGGCCTCACCATGCTCTCCCGCCTGCTGGGGCTGGTGCGCGAGCAGATCTTCGCGCTGGCCCTGGGGGCCGGCGTCACCAGCGACGCCTTTCTGGCGGCCTTCCGGATCCCGAACCTGCTGCGCGACCTGTTCGCCGAGGGGGCGCTCTCGACGGCGTTCGTGCCGACCTACGTGGCGACGCTGCGGAACAAATCGCGGCCGGCCGCCTACGCGCTGGCCAACCGGGTGATGTCGACGCTGACGATCTACCTGGGCGTGCTCGCCGTGGCCGCGATGATCTTTCCGGCCCCGGTCGTGCACCTGGTGGCGACCGGCTTCTCGCCCGAGAAGGCGGCCCTGTGCGAGCGGCTGGTCCGCATCATGATGCCGTTCCTGCCGATCATCTCGATCGCCGTGGTCGCGATGGGCGCGCTCAACGCCGAGGAGAAGTACACGGCACCCGGGCTGGCTCCAGCCCTGTTCAACGTGGTCGCGATTGTCGGGGGCATCACCGTGCACCTGATCGGTGCCTCGTCGCTGGCCACGGTGACCGCCTGGGCCTCCTTCACCGTGATCGGCGGCCTCTCCCAGCTGGCCGTCCAGGCGCCGTCGCTCTGGCGGGCCGGTTTTCGCCCGCGCATCACACCCGACCTGGCGCTGCGCGATCCGGGGACGCGGCGCATCGCCAAGCTGATGGCGCCGGCCACGCTGGGGGTGGCAGCCGTGCAGGTGAACGTGGTCGTGAACTCCTCCTTCGCCAGCCTGATCTCCGACGGCGCCCTCTCCTGGCTGTCGTACGCGTTCCGGCTGATGCAGCTGCCCATCGGTGTGTTCGGCGTGGCGATCGGGACGACGACGCTGACCCACCTGTCGCGGGACGCGGCCAGCGCCGATTGGGGGTCGTTGCAGGCGACCCTGCGCCGGGGGCTGCGGATGGTGCTGTTCCTGACCGTTCCGTCGACGGTCGGGCTGGCGTTGCTGGGCGTGCCCATCATCCGGCTGATCTTCCAGCATGGGCGGTTCAGCTCGAACGCCACCCTCCAGACGGCGCACGCGCTGGCCGGCTACGCCATTGGTCTGGTGGCCTACGCGGCGATCAAGGTGCTGGCGCCCGCGTTCTACGCCCTCGGGCGGCCGCGCGTGCCGGTGGTGGCCAGCGTCACCGCCGTGGCCGCGAACCTGATCTGGAACGTGCTGACCTTCCGCCGGTTCGGACACGTCGGCCTGGCCGTCGGGACGTCGATCGCGGCGCTCGCGAACTTCACGGTGCTGGCGGTCGCCTTCCAGAAACAGATCCACGGGCTGTTCAAGCGGGACCTGATGGTCCCCGCGCTGAAGATCGTGCTCGCGTCGGGGGTGATGGCCGCGGTGATCTGGCTGGTGTCGTCGCGCGTCGAGCAGGTGCACCGGGCGGGGACAGCGGTGTTCGCGGCCAAGGTCTTCCTGCCGATCATCTTCGGGGCGGTGACCTACTTCCTGACCGCGGCGGCGCTGCGGATCGACGAGGCCCGCCTGCTCGTGTCCCGCTTTCGCCGCTGAGGCCTCACCAGCCCAGGCGCGCGCGCAGCTCGGTCACCAGCTGATCCGCCATGATCTGGTTCTCGGCCGGGTCCGGGTGGTACTGGCAGGCGGCCTTGTCCGACGACTGCGGCGCGATCCCCTCGAAGACCTCGACCTGGTGATCGCCCTGGGCGGCACGGGTGTTGACGGAAACGTCGAGGTGTCCGTCCATGGTCACGAGATCGGCGCCGCCGAGCAGCGGACCGACGAGGCAGACGATCCAGGCGCCGGGGTAGTTCGCGCGGACGTTCGCCAGCAGCCCGGTGTACGCGGTCTCGAACGGCACGCCCGGATCGCCCTTTCCGTTGCTGATGTCGTTGGTGCCCAGGTTGACGATCACCGCCTGCGGCTGCGCATCGAAATCCCAGGCGGGCGTCGCGTCGTTGGTCAGCGCACGCGGGTAGACCATCGGCAAGGTGTCGTTCATGTCGCCGTCGTAGTTCCGGTACACCCCCTGGCCCGAGATGGCGATCGTGCTGACGTCGGCGCCCAGCTCCCGGGCCGCCACCGCGCCGTAGCTGTCCCAATGACTCTCGCTGGCGAAGCAGTCCGAGTCGGAGAGCATTCCCAGGGTCCCGTACCCGCAGCTGATCGAGTCGCCGATCACCTCGATGAGGCGCGCGGGCGCGTCGGGCGGGGTGAGCAGCCCGTCACCGCCGCCGGCGGTGATGCCGAGGAGCTGCGAGTCGCCCTGCGACCCTTCGGTCTGGCGATAGAGCGCAACGGTGTGCGTCCCGGCGGGGAGCCCGCTGGCGATGGTGGCCGTCTGCTCGCCCGCGGGGATCGTGATCACCCCCGCCGCCTTGCCGTCGATCACCGGCTTGAACAGGAACGCTCCCGAGCTGTCGATGTCGATGGAGAGCGACGTCCCGGCGAACCGTGCGATGAACCCGGTGCCCGACCAGGAGAAGCGGGGGTGCTGCGCGTCGGTCAGGTCGACGCGGCCGACCCACCGCACGCCTGCCGCGACCACGCCCGGCCCGCCATCGCCCCCGTCGACGGCGACGTCCATCGCGGCAGGCATGCCGGAGCTGCACCCGCTCGCCGTCGCGAGCACCACCACCAGGACGGCCGGCTTGGTCACCGGCCGAGTCTATCGAAATCTCGCTACCGCTCGTGCGGCATCCGGTCGCGCGCGCCCCGGAAGTACTGCATCGGCGAGTAGAAGCGGAAGTTCGACACGCGGCTGGTGTAGACGCAGGCATAAGCCTCGACCTGCTCGCCGAACTTGCTGACCTCGTACCCCTCCCGGAAGATCGGGCCCCAGTACTGGTTGAACCCGTCGTCGATCGCCGATTCGACCGCCCGGTGCTGGGCGGCGGTCGCGCGCAGATCGCGCCGCAGCCGCTCGATCGCGTCCTTCACCGTCCGCCTGGCCGCCGTCAGCGCGTCGTTCTCGCCCGCGTCGGAGGTCATCTTCTGCAGCGCCCGCAGCGCCGCCTGGCGTTCGTTCAGCTCCGAATCCAGATGGATCAGCTCGCCGTCCAGGCGATCCAGCCGCATCAGCTCCTGCCGCAGCCGATCGTGTGTGACGATCTCGTGCTCCAGCTCCTGCAGGATCATGGCGGTGCGCCAGTTCGACGACTTCCGCGATCGCAGCATGTCGCCGTAGATGTGGTCGCCCACGAACAGCACCCGATCGCCGCTGGCCCGCGCCCGCTCCTGGAACTCACGAATGTTGCCGCCGGCGTAGACCCGGCCGCGCTGGAAAGGACCGCCGGTACTCTTGGCCAGCGGCTGCCCCTCCCCGTCCAGCTCGACGAACGGGCGCTCCTCCGTGAAGAACTCCGGCTTGCCGGCGCTGACCACGATGACGTCGAAGTACTGCCGCCACGACGGGTAGAACGCGCGATCGCCCCGGCTGGGATTCTCGAGGAGGTAATGCATCACCTGGGACGTGTAGTCCCAGGCCGAGTTGGTCAGCAGGAACAGCCGCTTGCCCGACGAGCGGAACTTGTGCAGCGTCTCGGAGAGCCCCGGGTCGCGATGGATGTAGCCCGGCAGCTCCGCGCCGACGATGGCCTTGATCGATCCGTCGCGGTGGGCCAGGTCGATGCACTCGCGGATGTGATCCCACATCGTGCCGTAGTCGGGTTTGCCCGGCGCATCGCTGCGATCGAAGTAGTCCACCAGCACCGCGTACAGCACCGCCTCGGGCAGCGCGAACAGCGAGTCGATCCAGGCGTAGCGCCGGCTGGACAGCTTGGTCCGCTCGCGCTGGTACAGCTCGCCGATCTGGGCGCGCTCGATCGGCTTCAGCCCGTGGCGGGCCCGGCCCGGGAACCCGTAGCGGTCGGGCTTGAAGATGTTGCCGTTGACGCGGTCGACGACCAGCCCGCGCAGCGCCAGCATCGGATCGTAAGCCAGCGCGCGGATCTCTTCCGGGTAGCCCTTGGTGGCGACCAGCTTTTGCAGGGTCGCTCGCATGGACAGCTCTTCGATCTGGGCCTGGTTGTACAGCGCCAGCGTGTAGTCCATGTCGAACCCGACCATCTCGATCTGGTCGAGTCGCAGGTTGCGGTTGACGTAGATTCGGTTGGCTCGCGCGATATCGCTCGAACGCGGGGCGCCCGCGGCGAGATCGGGAGGTTCCGGGGTGCTCGCGATCACCTCGGGGACGGTGGTCACGACAGCATTTTATCACGCGTGGCCGTCGGCCGCCGCCGGATCGCGTGGGCGGAGCTCGGCTTTGCCGAGCGGAGCCCGTCGCGGGAAGGGCCCCGGGAACCCTCTCGGGGTTCCCGGGGGGACTGTAGAATCACCGTAACGTGAAGTTTGCGCTGGCACAGGTGAACCCGACGATCGGGGATTTCGAGGGAAACCGCCGGCTTCTGGGGAAGGCGGCGGCCGACGCGGAGGCGCGCGGGGCCGAGCTGGTGCTGTTTCCGGAGCTGGCGATCTGCGGATATCCGCCCAAGGACCTGCTCGAGCGGCCGGCCTTCGTCGATGCGTCACGCGCCGCGCTGGATGCGCTGGCGGCCGACCTGGCGTCCTGCAAGACGGCGGCGCTGGTCGGCTTCCCGGAGCGCCTGTCGCCGCCGGGCCGCGCGCTGTCGAACAGCGCCGCGCTGATCGACGGCGGCCGGATCATCCACGTGGCGCGCAAGTCGTTGTTGCCCACCTACGACGTGTTCGACGAGCGCCGCTACTTCGAGCCGGCGACCGACGTCGCGCCGTTCACGTTCCGCGGCTGCCGGCTGGGCATCTCGATCTGCGAGGACATCTGGAACGACGCCGACTTCTGGCCCGAACGTCTGTACCGGCGCGACCCGATCGAGGCGCTGGTGGCGGGCGGGGCGGACGTGATCCTGAACGTGTCGGCCTCGCCCTACACGATGGAGAAGCGGCACCTGCGGCCACGGATGCTGGCGGCGACCGCCCGACACTGGCAGCGGCCGCTGCTGTTCGTGAACCAGGTGGGGGGACAGGACGATCTGGTGTTCGACGGGGCCAGCCTGGTGCTGGACGCGGCGGGGAAAGTGGCGGCCTGCGCGCTGGAGCACGTGCCCGACCTGATCGTTGCCGACGTCCACCAGGACGGCCGCGTGACGGGGGAGCAGCACCTCGAAGAGATCTCGGACGAGCGGTCGGCGCTGGCCGCGCTGGCGCTGGGCACGCGCGACTACGCCCGCCGGTCTGGGTTTTCGCGGGCGCTGCTGGGGCTTTCGGGCGGCATCGACTCGGCCCTGGTCGCGGCCATCGCCGCGCGCGCGCTGGGGCCCGAGAACGTGCTGGGCGTCGCCATGCCCTCGCGCTACTCGTCCGAGGGCTCGTTGCGCGACGCCGAGGCGCTGGCGCGCAACCTGGGCATCGCGTTCACGACGATCTCGATCGAGCCGATGTTCTCGGCTTACCTGGCGACGCTGGCGCCGGCGCTGGAAGCGTTTGCCCAGCCGTCGGCGCCCGGCGCGGCGGTGGCGGCGGCTGACCTGACCGAGCAGAACCTGCAGGCCCGCGTCCGGGGCGCCGTCCTGATGGCGCTGTCGAACCGCCAGGACCGGCTGCTGCTGACCACCGGCAACAAGAGCGAGATCGCCACCGGCTACTGCACGCTTTACGGCGACATGGCGGGTGGCCTGGCCGTCATCAGCGACGTCCCCAAGACGCTGGTGTATCGGCTGGCGCGCGCCGTCAACGGCGACCGTCCCGTGATCCCCGAGTCCACGCTGATCAAGCCCCCCTCGGCCGAGCTGCGCCCCAACCAGACCGATCAGGACTCGCTGCCTCCGTATGACGTGCTGGACGCGATCCTGGATGCGCACCTGGTGCGCGGACTGGACGGCCCCGCGCTGGCCGCCGCCGGCTTCGATCCGGCGGTCGCGCGCGACGTGGTCCGCCGCGTCCAGCAGAGCGAGTACAAGCGCCGCCAGATGCCACCCGGCCTGAAGATCACGGGAAAATCGTTCGGCCCCGGCCGGCGATACCCGATTGCGCGCGCGTAGAACGCTGGGTATCGTCCGGCGCTCATTTTCCAAGGACCAGAGGAGCAGACGATGCGCGCAGGGATTGCTGTTTTGCCGGGTGACGGGATCGGACCCGAGGTGGTGGCCGAGGCCAGGCGGATTCTGGCCGTGGTGGCCGATCGGTTCGGGCACGCCTTCACGCTGCGGGAGGCGCTGATCGGCGGCGCCGCCATCGACGCGACCGGCAGCGCGCTCCCGGAGGAGACGCTCGAGGTCTGCCGGGCCGCCGACGCCGTGCTGCTGGGCGCCGTGGGTGGACCCAAGTGGGACGACCCGCGCGCCAAGGTCCGCCCCGAGCAGGGGCTGCTGGCGATCCGCAAGGGACTGGGCCTTTACGCGAACCTCCGCCCGGTCGCGGTGACGCCCAAGCTCTTCCATGCCTCGCCGCTGCGGGCCGAGCTGCTGGCCGGGGTCGACATGGTGGTCGTGCGCGAGCTTACGGGTGGAATCTACTTTGGTGAAAAGCGGCGCGAGGCCGATCGCGCCTCCGATCTGTGCGTCTACACCGTCGACGAGATCGAGCGGATCGTGCGCACCGCCGCCCGCATCGCCCGTGGCCGCCGCAAGAAGCTGACGTCGGTCGACAAGGCGAACGTGCTCGAGACCTCTCGCCTGTGGCGCGAGGTGACCGAGCGCGTGATGAAGCAGGAGTTCCCCGACGTGGCGCTCTCGCACATGCTGGTCGACGCCTGCGCCATGCACCTCATCCGGCGCCCGGCCGACTTCGACGTCATCGTCACCGAGAACATGTTCGGCGACATCCTGACCGACGAGGCGTCGATGCTGGCCGGCTCGATGGGGATGCTGCCGTCGGCCTCGCTGGGCGACGGCAAGCGCGGCCTCTACGAGCCCATTCACGGCTCGGCGCCGGACATCGCGGGCAAAGGGGTCGCCAACCCGTACGCCACCATCCTGAGCGTCGCGATGCTGTTGCGGCACTCGCTGGAGCTGGAGACGGAGGCCCACGCAATCGAGGTTGCCGTCACGCGCTCAATCGATCGCGGTGTTCTGACGGGCGATCTGGCCCCGGCGGGCACCAAGGCCGCGACCACGCAGGCTGCCGGCGACGCCGTTCTGGAAGCGCTGCGCAACGCGTGATCCAAGCCCAAATCTGAGCCCAATCCGAGACAGGAATCCGACGCGGCTCATTGAACAACTCCGCCGGTCCCCCCTCGACAGCGGGAACCGTCATTGCTAAATTCGTTATGTTCACCTGAGTCTTGTCGGTGCTCCGTCTGCTGCCCCCCGCCTCGTTGTCTCTCGGTCCGGCCGGTGCTGACCCCGACCGCGTAGTGTCCGAGTGTGCGCCGTCGATTTCGTCTCCGAAGTCCGGCGCCCGGTCACGGTGGGTCGCTGCCGCTCAGATTTCCCCCTAGTTGGTGCCCCGAACGCGCGCCGAACCGCCGAATCGTGAAACGAAGGAGAACGAGATGGGAACCAGGCTCTACGTCGGCAACTTGTCGTACAACGTGACCGAGCCCGAGCTGCGGGACGCTTTCGCAGAGGGGGGGCGCAACGTGGTCGAAGTGAAGATCGTGATGGACCGTGACACCGGTCGGCCGCGCGGTTTTGCCTTCGTGGAAATGGGAAGCGACGCCGAGGCCGAGGCGGCGATCAGCTCGCTGAGCGGCCGCGAGATCCAGGGGCGTCCGATCAACGTCAGTGAGGCGCGCGCCCGGGCCCCGCGCAGCGGGGGCGGCGGTGGCGGTGGTTACGGCGGCGGCGGTTACGGCGGCGGTGGCGGCGGCTACGGTGGTGGTGGCGGCGGGGGCGGCTACGGCGGTGGCGGCGGCGGTCGCGGCCGTGGCGATCGCGGCGGTGGCGGTGGCGGTGGCGACTACGGCGAGGGCCGTGGCCGCTCGCGTCGCGGCGGCTGGTAGCTCGTCCGGAAGCGAAAGAAGGCTGCGCGCCTGGCGCCTACGCCAATGCGCGCAGCCCCTCTTGATCCGACAGGATGACCCGGCGGCCCTCCGTCTGGATCAGGCCCTTGCGCTTGAACTGTGACAGCGTGAGGGAAACGGTCTCGCGCGTCGAGCCGATCAGGTTGGCCATCTCCTGGTGGGTGATCTTGAGGCCCACGACCAGGCCGCGCTCGTCGGAGACGCCGTGCTCCTGGCCCAGCGTCAGCAGCAGCTCGGCCAGCTTGGCGCCGACGTCCTTGAAGATGAGCTGCTCGACGCGCGTCTCCAGGTCCTTGCGCCGCACGATCAGCGCGCGGCCGAACTTGTAGGCCGCTCCTCCGTCGTTGCGCAGGAGCTCGTCCAGCGCCTCGCGCGGGACCTCGACGGTCGTGGAGGCGTCCATGGCCTCGGCCATCTCCTCGCGCGGGCCGCCGTCCAGCAGGCAGGGCTCCCCGAAGAAGTCGCCCTCGCTCCGGTAGGCCAGCGTCAGCTCTTTGCCGTCCCGCGTAACCTTCGAGATCTTGATCCGGCCGCTGGTCAGGAAGTGAACGCCCTGGGCGCGGTCGCCGGGCAGGTAGATGACTTGCCGTGGTCGATATGTGCCGACGTTGACGCCGGTGAGGAGCCGCTCGAGAGCTTCGTTCGAGCTCTCGGACAGCACGTCGCATTTCCGGAGTAACGCGATGGGATGCTGCGCGTCGTGGGCTGACATATCGCTGTTTGTAGCATAAGAAAGGATTCTGACAAGGAAAAGTCGGTAAACTACGCTACAAAACAGCCTTTCTTCTGGTGCTGTGCATCAGGCAGGCGATTCCGGTGGTCAGCGTCACACCGCCGATGAGCAGCAGCCGGATCTTCGTCGCGACCGGCAGAGCCTGCGTGTCGTCGGCGTGGGCTCGCGCCAGCAGCACGATGCAGGCGTTGTTCGTGAAGTGCGCGAGCATCGACGGCACGATCGAGTCCGACGCCAGCGCGATGCCCGACAGGGCGATGCCCAGCAGCGCGGTCGGCACCAGCCGCCAGACGTCCAGGTGGAAGATGCCGAACAGAAGTCCCGTCAGGATCGCGGCCACCACCGGCGAGAACTGGGTCGCCAGGCCCCGCAGGATCGGCCCCCGGAACAGCGCCTCTTCGCAGATGGCCGGCGTGACCGCCATGAGAAACAGCGCGGTCACCAGGCTGGTGTCGCCACCCGATGGCGCGATCGCCCGCCGCAGCTGCTCGACCACCTCGCGGGGCGGGGGCGCCACCCACTCGACCAGGATTCCGACGACCAGCCAGGCGGACAGCCCGATCAGCAGCGCGCCCAGCAGCGCCGCGCGGGCCGGGCGCCGGAGCCGGATCAGCGCCCCCACGCTTTGTCCGCGCCCGCGCGCGTAGATCCAGGTCAGGCCGCCCAGGCCGGCCCATTCGGAGATGAGCAGGCCGGGCCGCAGCCGCCAGCTCTGCAGCGGCACGAACAGGAAGAACAGCAGCACGCAGGCCACGCCGAACAGCGCCAGAGCGCCCCCGGCGGTGGGCGGCTCGTCGTGGCGCTCAGGATCGCCGGCCCGCGGGGCGTCCATCCGGCCGGTGACCACGTGCCGCAGCCAGGCGGTCAGGCCCAGGCGGGCGTCGTCGCTGAAGAACAGCCGTTCCGAATCATAGAGGCGCGCCGCGAGCCCCAGCGCCGCCGCCCCGTAGAGCGCGGTGCTGGCCAGGACCGCCAGCACCATCCCGGCGGTCGCGCGCGACAGGACCAGGTCCCGCGCCAGAAGCGTGACGCCGACTCCCGGGATGAACGCCGTCACCGCCGACAGCCGGAAATCACCCAGGCCCGCCGTCAGCGCCGGCGCCATGCACAGAAAGTAGACCGGCGTCAGCAGGGTCTGCGCCTCCTTGAAGCTGCGCGCCAGGGCGCCGACCGCCACCATGATCGCCGCGAACAGGAAGGCGGTCGGCGGCACCACCGCGAAGGCCGCCGCGGCTTGCCGCCAGGGGATCGCCAGACCCGCGCCGCCGGTCCCCGCCAGGCGCGCCCCCTCGAGCACGGTGGCGGACATCGAGGCCAGGTTCAGCACCCCCGTCAGCGACGCCAGCACGGCGACCGCCAGCACCTTGCCGGCCATCAGCGCCGAGCGATCGATGGGCGCGGAGAGCGTGGTCTCCAGCGTGCCGCGCTCCCGCTCGCCGGCGGTGATGTCGATCGCCGGGTGGAACGCTCCCAGCATCACCATCACGACCACGATGAGCGGCAGCACCTTGGAGAGCAGGTAGCCGCTCACCTGGGCCTGGCGCGCCACGCCCGCCGTGGTGACGGTATAGGCGGCGACGCAGGCGGGGCTGGACTGGCCCTCCAGCGCCTTCTGCACGCGATCGCGCGCGATGGCCGACTCCTCGCGGGTCTCGTCGAACAGCAGGTGCACCGCCGGCGGTTGGCCGGGCCCGCCGGCCGAGACCTGGGCGATGGCGTCGACGCGCCCCGCCGACAGATCGACCGGGGGCGCGGGCGGGGCGACGATCAGGTCGGGCTCCTGCAGGCGGCGCCGGACGGGCGCCGTCAGCGCGGGTGGGCCTTCGACGGCGACCCGGGCCACGTGGGCCTCGACCCGGGCCATGCGGGTGGCCAGCACCTGCGCCGTGATCAGCGAGACCAGCGGGTAGACGACCAGCGGGAACAGCACCATCACGGCGATGGTCCGGCGGTCGCGCAGCGTCTCCTTCAGCTCCTTGCCGGCCACCAGCCAGATCGGACGCAGCTTCATCGGGACACCACGATGGGTCCGGAGCCCGGCATGTCCGGCGCGACCAGGCGCAGGAAGGCCTCTTCCAGGCTGGGCGCCTCGCCGGCCATCGCCCGCAGCGCCGCCGGGCTCCCCTCGGCCAGGAGTCGCCCCTGGTGCAGGAGGCCGATGCGATCGCAGAGCAGCTTGGCCTCGGCCAGGTAGTGGGTCGAGAAGATCACCGCCTTGCCGCGGTCCCGCTCGGCGCTGACGAACCGGCGCAGGAAGCGCGAGGCCAGCACGTCCAGCCCGGCGGTAGGCTCGTCGAAGATCAGCACCGCCGGGTCGTGCAGCATCGCGCGCGCGATCGACAGGCGCTGGCGCTCGCCGGTCGACAGCGCCTCGCAGCGCCGCCCCAGGAACGGCGCCAGCTGCAGCGCCCGCGTCAGCGCGGCGATCCGCGCCTGCGCGGCGTCGGCCGGCAGGCCGTGCAGCTTGGTGAAGTAGACCAGCAGCTCGCCGCCGGTGAGCCGCGCGTAGAGGCCGGTGGTGTTGGTCAAGAAGCCCAGCTGGCGGCGCACGCCCAGCGGATCGGCCGAGACCTCTGCGCCCGCGATCCGGGCGTGCCCGGCGGTGGGCGTCAGCAGGCCGGCCAGGATGCGCAGGGTTGTGGTCTTGCCGGCGCCGTTGGGGCCCAGGAGGCCGTAGATCTCACCCGGCGTGACGTGGAAGGACAGGCCGTCGACGGCGGTCTTGGTCACGAAACGCTTGACCAGCCCCTCGACGACGACGGCTGGTTCGGGCATGCCACTCAAAGATAGCTCGGGCCTGGCGGACGTCGACGAGATGCTTCAGCAGCCGCCTGGGGCGCAGTAGTACTCGACCCCCGAGCGTGGGAACGAGCGGGCCGAGCAAGTCCCGAAGGCGGCCGTCTTGGACACCGGATCGTAGGTCCCCGTGCAGTTGGGGGGCGGGCCGGCGGACGCCGGCGGCAACGGGCAGAACCCGCCCGTCTGGTCATACTTGATGTAGACGCGCATCGGGACCGAGGTGCTCTGGTTTCCGGCCAGGTCGCGGGTCTGCACCGCGATGCAGGCCCAGCCCTCGGGGATCCCGTTCGCCTTGGTGTCGATCTGGTTGCCCAGGCAGTGGAACGTGTTGTCGATCGGCTCCACCGACCAGATGGACGGCTGACCATCGTCATAGCTGATGGCGATGGTGGGCTGCAGGAACGAATCGCACAGGCGCTGCGGGGGCGCGGTGGCGTCGCCTTCGCCGCACGGCACCGGGGCCGGATCGGACGGGATGGACGGGTCGGGCCGGAAGTCGCCGTTCCCCTGCAGCGGAACCGGAGCCAGGCGAACCTCCAGAACCCCGCTGGGCGGCGTGGGCGGCAGGCTGGGGCTGGCCGGCAGCAGCAACGGGTTGATCTCGTCGCAGCGGGTGTCGCCGTCGCTGTCCACCACCAGCGGCTGGTTCACCGAGGCGGGCAGGATGAAGATGTTCGTGTTGTCCGGGTCGACCAGCGAGAGGGGCGTCACCTTGACCATGCTGGCGCGGTTGCCGTCGTCCTGGATCCGGGCCCGCAGATCGAACACCTGCGGCACCATGCACCCGTCGTTCGGCATGTCGCCGATTTCCTGGTTCAGCGACAGCGGATCGAACTTGAACGAGCAGGCGTAGCCGGTCGGGGTGAGCTTCATGTGGCGCAGCATCGGCGGATCCAGATCGGCCACCGGCGCGATGTTGTCGATCGAGAACCCGTAGGTGACCACCGCCTGGTTCCCGACCAGATCGACCGCCCGGAACGAGATGGTCGGGAAGACGACGCACGAGTTGTCCGTGGTCGCGGGGATGGTCTCCGGGCATTTCGTGAGGTTGCCCGTGTCGAACAGCGTGCCGTAGATGCCGCTCCCCTCGGGGGCCAGCGACAGCTCGAAGATGGGCGTCTCGTCGTTCGAGATGACCGCCACCACCGACGAGTCCAGGACGCCAGAGTCGTCCGTGACCGTCGCCTGGATCTTGATGACACCGCCGACGATGTCGCCGGGAAAGGGGTTGGTCGCGGTGATGCTCGGGCCGAACAGGTCGACGTCGAAGATGACCTGCGCGTCGGCCTGGACGCCGTTCGCGTTGCTCGCCTTCACGTCCAGCAGCTGCTGGCCGGTGAGCGGCGGCAGCACCTGCACGTCCGACGGGGGGGGCGGCGTCAACAGACCAAAGGCGACGGTCGCGCGATAGGTGTTGGTCGTGCCCTGCTGGACCAGGTTGATCGTCGTGCCGCCGATGTTCGCGACCAGGCTCGACAGCGGCGGGTAGGCGCCCGGATCGGCGACGACCTCGATCGCCATCGTCCCTTTGTAAGCGTGGTCGGGGAGCGGCGAGGTGATGGTGATGATCGGCCCGGAGTCGACGATGATCGCGATCTGAGCCGTGGCGGTCATCCCGGTCTGACTGGTGGCCGAGACGGTCAGAACGTAGGCCCCCGATTGTCGGTTCCCCAGGCTCAGCGTGCCGGCGTAGGCGCCGCCGCCCGTCGTCACCAGCTGGCCGGTGCTGGCCGCCGCGGTGCTGCCCTGCACGGTCAGCGTCATCTTCACGCTGCTGGTGTCGATGAAGTCGGTTCCGCCCTCGACGGTCGCCGTGGCGGTGACCATCAGATCGCTGTTCACCGGGACGGTCACGCTGGCCCCCGGCATGGTGCTGTCGGCCGGCGTGTTGATGGTGACCACCACCGTCCCGCTGGGCATCTGCTGTCCGGGGGCGCCGCCGTTGGACGGGGGCGGCAGGTAGCCGTGGTCGTCCGAGGAGGTCGTGGTGCAGGCCAGCGGCGCGCAGAGCGCGAGCGCGGCGATCAGGTAGCCGCGCCTCACTGGGTCGACACCACAGCTGGGCAGATCAGGGTGCCGTTGTCGGTGCAGCAATCGACGACCGCATCCTGAGCCGGGTTACAAACGTTGCCGAGGTTGGTTGGGGTGGTCTTGTAAGGACAGGGCCCCAGGTTTCCGATCAAACAGCCGCTGCAGACCTCGATCGGGTAGTTGAACGGGTCAGAGGTCATGCTCGTGCCGTTGGTGGTCGTTCCCAGCGCCTGCACGCGCGCGTTCAACGTCAGCGATGGCGAGGTTCCCAGGCCCCCGTTGGTCGCCAGCTCCGCCGCCAGCTCGACCGGGACAACGGAGACCAAGGCAGCGACCTGACCGCCGCCAGACGAGATGCCGCCCGACCACGGCACGCGGTAGTGCAGCAGCGACGGATCCGCCGTCTGCATGACCGTGAGAGCGGCCGCGCTCGCCGTCCCGATCACACTGAGGTCGACGTCGAAGCCCGTCATCTGGATCTGGTTGGGATCGTGGCCGGCCGACGGGCCGCCGGGCAGGTTGTTCTCGATCAGCGGGAAGAGCAGGTAGGCGCTGTCGAACCCGGGTTGAACGATGCTGACGTCCAGTGAGCCTTCGCCGCGATAGACCGCTGGCGCCACCGGGATCAAACAGGAGCCCGAGGTCGGGGGAACTGCATTGTTGAGAATCTCAAATTGCCCTGGCACCCGGCCGCAGGCCGCCAACGACAGTGGAAGCAGGGCGGCAACCAACAAAAATGCCGAACTCGAGCTGGGGCGAGCGCTCATGCAGGGGCTCCGAAGGGTTCCAATTCCCGCAGACGGGATTTGACTTGGGCGACGAACTCGCGTCGAATGGATGACGTGCTTGCGATGCGACGTTTGTTGCGGCTCGCCAACGATCGTTCGGGAGCGACCGTCGTCGAGTACGCCATCATCGTCGGTGCGATCGGCGCGGTCATCGCAATCGTACTGTACGCTCTCGGCGCAAAGACCCGCAATCTTTACAACACCGTCAACACCGCCGACTGGTAGCGCAAGTAATCCTCTCGACTCCGCTGTAGGTGCCGCGCCGACGTGAGGCGACGTTGGGCGACTCCGGCCGACTCCGGTCATCTTGCTCCCACCGAAATCAGCACGGCACAATCGATCTCAGCCGCTAAAGATCGTCGTGACCCTCGTCGATAGCACCTGTCATGGCGCTCACGTGAATCTTCGACGTGAACGCGGACACGGCGCCCGATGATGGTCGGTCTGATTCGGGCACGAATAGCGACCTGACCAACACCCCCGAAGGAGAACTCCCCATGCTCAAGAACGCGCTGAAACTGTTCAAGGACGAGGAGGGCGCCACCGCCGTCGAGTACGGTCTGATCGTGGCCGCCATTGCCGGCATCATCATCGCCATCGTTTTCGTGCTCGGCAACAAGGTCAAGAACCAGTTCAATAATGTCCAGTCGGCGCTGCCGTAACTTTCAGCGCGACCTTCGGTCGGCGGCGCCCCGGTAACACGTGGCGCTGTCGATCGGTTGGCTCGGGCCGTTGGGGCTCGGCCTGGCTGTCGCGATCGTTTGCGATCTGCGGGCCAGGAGGATCCCCAACGTCGTGTCCATCACGCTGCTCGCCGCAGCGGTGGTCGTCCGGGGCCTTCACCAAGGGGGCCTCGCAGCTGTCTCGGGGGTAGGCGCGGCGGCGCTGGTCGTCGCCGCGCTCTACCGCCCGTGGCTGATGGGCGGCATCGGCGGCGGAGACGTCAAGCTGGCGGCCGCCACGGCCGCCTGGGTGCCGTTCGGGCGCCTGCACTGGTTCGCGCTCTGCGCGGCGGCGGCCGGAGGTGTGGTCGCCGTCGTTTACTATTTCGTTGCTCGTCCCGGGGCGCGCGCCGAGATCCGCGCCAACCTCACGTTGACGGTGCTCCACAATGAGCTGCCGTCCGTCCCCTCGCATCGCGCTGGCCACCCGTCGGTGCCGTATGCGCTGGCCATTGCCGCCGGCGCCGCCGTCGCGCTGCTGGCCCCCTGAATCCGCAATTCAAGACGACGGAAACATGACAGCAAACCCTTGCTGCTTTCCGGCAATCATGCGAGCCTGCACAGTGAGGCGTGCTCCGAGCCGTTCACGCGTTCGCGTTGGTCGTATTTAACCATACGGCGCACTCCGTCGATGTTGCCTGGCGCGCCCGGGCGCCGTTCCGACGGCTCCGAGCCACGCCTTTCCAGGAGAACCCTTGGCGATGAACGAACCGATGGCACCCAATCGGCTGCGGGCCGCGGCCGGAAACTCACGGCGCTCGGGGGCCCGCGCGGGCCTTTTCTGGGCGTTCGCGCTGGTGATGTGCGGCGGGACGGCGCTGTTCATCGTGCGCTACCTGGACAAGCGGCCGGGTGGGGCGGTGGTTCCGATCGCCAAGATCTCGGTCGCCGCGGTCGACCTGCCACTGGCCGGGAAGATCAAGCTGGAGGATCTGAGGTTGGAGGACTGGCCGGCCGATCACATCCCGCCGGGCGCCTTCCGCGATCCCAAGGAGCTGGTCGGACGCATCCTGATCTCCCGGGTCCTGGCCAGTCAGCCGATCCTCCCGGGGATGCTGGCCGCCAAGAACGCCGGCAACGGCCTGGCGGCCCTGATTCCCCCCAACATGCGGGCCATGGCGGTGCGGGTCGACGAGGTGGTCGGCGTGGCCGGCTTCGTCCACCCCGACGATCGCGTCGACGTCCTGGTCACGCTGCATCCGCAGCACCCGGGCGCCGAGACCACCACCAAGGTGTTCCTGCAGAACGTGAAGGTGCTGGCGGTCGGCCAGGAGGTCGAGGCCAACGATCAGACCCGCATGCACGCCAGCCAGGCCACCGTGGCGACGCTGCTGGTGTCGCCGCAGGACTCCGAGCGGCTGGCGCTGGCCGCCGCCGAAGGGCGCCTGCTGCTGACGCTGCGGAGCTGGACCGACTCGCAGCCGGTCAACACCGGCGGCGCCATCCCCGACGAGCTGGTGGGGGAGGCGGGGGCGCCGCCCCCGGGCGCGCCCGTGGCCAAGGCCCCCGAGCCGCCGCCGCATGCGCCTGCCGCCGCCGGCCGGCGCGGCAAGGCGGGGCGGCAGATGGCTGCGGCCGCGCCGCCGCCCGTCCTGTCCAGCGACGCCCCCAAGAAGGACGTCGTCGAGATTCTGCGTGGTGATCGCTTCGAAGAGCGCAAGTTCAACAAAGGAGACAACCGGCCGTGAAACCTCGCCGAGGGGGGCTGGCGATTGCTGTTTGCTTGACGTTGCTGGGCGGAGGGAGCGGGGCGCGTGGCGATTCCGGGATGAGCTCGGTCCCCGCCATCAAGATCGAGCGCGAGGTCGGCGCGGTGAGGAACCTGGCCCTGGAGACCGGTCAGAACCGGCTGCTGGTGCTGTCCGAGCCGATCGGGCGCGTGTCGGTCGCGGATCCGCGGGTGGCCGACCTGAAGGTCATCACGCCGATGCAGCTCCTGCTGACCTCGCGGGGGGTCGGGACGACCGACTTGACGCTGTGGAACAAGCACGACGAGCCGCTCGTCCTGGCTTTGCAGGTGACCCGCAACCTGGACCGGCTGAAGGCTCAGCTGGCCGAGCTGTTCCCGGACGAGAAGATCTCGGTGTCGGCCGCCGGTGACCTGGTCGTCCTCTCCGGCGAGGTCTCGGACGTGCGGATCCCCGAGCGGGCCGCCGAGGTCGCTCAGCTCCACGCCGAGAAGGTGGCCAACCTGATCAAGGTCGTGGGGAATCAGCAGGTCCAGCTGGAGGTGAAGTTCGCCGAGGTGTCGCGCTCCGGGCTGCGCGAGCTGGGAATCAACTTCTTCCACCAGGACGCCGGCGGGCGATTTCTGGGCGGCATCTCGAACCCGGGGCTGGCGCCCGACGGGTTCTCGGCCGTTCCGGGGGCCTCCGCCGCCGGGTTGCCGCCCGTGCAGGCTCCGGCGACCGGGGGCTTCTCGGTCTTCTTCTCGGGCCTGCCGACGTTCCCGTTCAGCGCGATCCTGAACGTTCTCGAGCAGAGCGGGCTGGCCAAGATGCTCGCCGAGCCGACCCTGGTGGCGCTGTCGGGGCAGGAGGCCAAGTTCCTGGTCGGCGGCGAGTTCCCGGTCCCGATGTCCACCACCCTGGGCGCGGTCTCGGTGCTCTGGAAGAAGTTCGGCATCATCCTGAACTTCACGCCGACGGTCATCGCGGACGGGGCCCTGCACCTCAAGCTCTCGGCCGAGGTGAGCGACGTCGACCCGACGCGGTCGGTGATCATCGGCGGCATCTCGATCCCTGGTCTGACGTCCCGCCAGAGCGAGACCACCGTGCGGCTGGCCGACGGTCAGAGCTTCGCCATCGCCGGCTTGCTGTCGGACAAGATCCAGTCGACGGTCAACAAGATCCCGCTCCTGGGCGACTTGCCCATCCTGGGGGCGCTGTTCCGGTCGGTGAACTACCAGCGCAACGAGACCGAGCTGCTGGTGGTGGTCACCGCGCACCTGGCCAAGCCGGTAGCTCCCCACGATGCCCCACACTTGCCTACCGACAACGAGCTGAACGACCCCAACGACGTTCAACTTTTCTTGTTCGGAAGCGTCGCGGGCGGTACGCCGGCTGACGATGCAAGCGGTACAATGAACCGGGCGGCGGTTTCGCCGCCGCTCCGGACGGCACGTCAGGATCGCGGCCCGTCCGGGGAACTGGGGTTCATCCGCTAGAGAGCAAACGAACGATGTCTAGACCTACCGTCATGCTGTTGGGGATGGATGACGCGCAGCAGGCCGACCTGCGAGGCGCGCTCAAGGACATCGCCAACGTCATCAAGTCGAGCACGCCCGCCGAGCTGATCGCCGACGAATACCGCAGCGTCAACCCGGGCGCCGCGATCGTCTCGGTCCGCTCGGACACGCCTCAGCGGTTCGGCCTGATTCACAACATCGCCGCGGCGGGCGGGGTCGTCATCGTCGTGTCGGAGAGCAAGGATCCCGAGCTGATCCTGCGATCGATGCGGGCCGGCGCGCGCGAGTTCGTGCTGGACAGCGACCACGAGGAGCTGCGGCTGGCGGTGCGCACGCACGCCAAGGTCACCTATGGCGGCGGCGAGATCGGCCAGGTGGTCACGATCTTCGGCGCGAAGGGGGGCGTGGGCGCCACGGCGATCGCGACCAACCTGGCGGGCGCCATGCAGCGGCGTTCGCTGCGCGTCTGCCTGGTCGATCTCGATCTCTATCTGGGCGACGTGCTCGCCTTCCTCGACATCCCCGGCAGCTACTCGATCACCGACGTGCTCGCCAACATGAGCCGGCTGGATCGCGACCTGCTGGCGACGTCGGTGACCAAGCACCGCTCCGGCGTGAGCGTGCTGGCCCAGAGCAGCAAGGTCGAGGAGGCCGAGCAGATCAAGGGCCCGGACATCACGGCGCTGCTCGAGTTCCTGCGGCGCAACTACGACTTCGTGATCGTCGACGGCGTGCGCGGGTTCGACGAGCTTTCGCTGGCGGCGCTGGACGGCAGCCAGCACGTCTTCATGACCCTGACCCAGGACGTGCCGGCGGTGCGCAACGGACAGCGCTGCCTGGAGCTGTTCGGCCGCCTGCAGTACGACCAGGGACGGATCAAGCTGCTGCTCAATCGCTTCGCCAAGGCCTCGAAGATCACGCTCGAGGTCGTGAGCGAGACGCTGGGACAGCCGGTGACCCACACGATCAGCAACGACTTTCTGCTCCTCATCGACGCCATCAACCGCGGTGTCCTGCTGACCGAGGTCGCGCCCCGCGCGCGCATCACGCAGGACCTCGAGGGGCTGATTCCGCACCTCCTGCCCGAGAAGGCTCCGCGCCTGCGGCGCCAGAGCTTGCTCGGAACCCTGTTCGGAAAGAAGGTCGCCGATGGGACTACGTGACCGTTTGCTCAAGAACGAGCCGTCGACCGGCTCATTTTCCGCCACCGTTCCGCGAACGCCGCGCCCGTCGGCGCCGGCCGCCACCCCCCGTGGCAACCCCGGCCTGGGGGTCCCCGATCCTCACCACGAGCTGAAGCACGAGCTTCACCAGAAGCTGATCGAGAAGCTGGACCTGCAAACGATCGAGCGGTTGCCGCGCGAGCAGCTCCGCGACGAGCTGCGCCAGATCATGACGCAGCTGCTGGCCCAGACCGATCTGCCGCTGAACCGCGTCGAGCGCGAGCAGATGGTCGAGGAGCTGCTGGACGAGGTGACCGGCCTCGGCCCGCTGGAGCCGCTGCTGGCCGACACCACCATCTCGGACATCATGGTGAACGGCTACAACACTGTCTACGTCGAGCGGTTCGGCAAGCTCGAGCTGACGCCGGTGCGCTTCCGCGACAACGCGCACCTGCAGCAGATCATCGTCCGGATCGTCTCGCGCGTCGGACGCCGCATCGACGAGTCGTCGCCCATGGCGGACGCCCGCCTCCCCGACGGCGCGCGCGTCAACGCGATCATTCCGCCGCTGGCGATCGACGGCCCGGTGCTGTCGATTCGCCGGTTCGGTGGCTCGCCCCTGCGGGTCAAGGACATGGTGGCGATCAACAGCAGCACGCCCGAGATGCTGGCGTTTCTGGCCGCCTGCGTGAAGGCCAAGCTGAACTGCATCATCTCGGGCGGTACGGGCACCGGGAAGACCACGATGCTGAACGCGCTGTCGTCCTTCATCCCCGACGGCGAGCGCGTCGTCACCATCGAGGACGCCGCCGAGCTGCAGCTGCAGCAGCGCCACGTCGTCCGGCTGGAGACCCGCCCGCCCAACATCGAGGGGCGCGGCGAGGTGCTGCCCCGCGACCTGGTCAAGAACGCCCTGCGTATGCGCCCGGACCGCATCGTCATCGGCGAGTGCCGCGGCGGCGAGGTGCTCGACATGCTGCAGGCCATGAACACCGGTCACGAAGGCTCGATGACCACCGTTCACGCCAACACCCCGCGCGACGCCCTGTCGCGTATCGAGGCGATGGTGGGCATGGGCGGCGTCAACATGTCCGAGGCGCTGATCCGCCAGACCATCGCCCGCGCGCTGAACATCGTGATCCAGCTGTCCCGCGGCACCGACGGCAAGCGCCGCATCACCAGCATCGCCGAGATCACCGACATGCAGGCCGGCGTGATCACGATGCAGGAGATCTTCAAGTTCGAACAGACTGGCACCGACGCGCAGGGGAAGATCGTCGGCCAGTTCCGCTTCACGGGCATCCGGCCGCGCGCGCTGGACCGCATCGAGCGCTACGGCATCGACCCGGCCGAGATCATCAAGCCGTATCTGTAAAGGGGCGCGGCCATGCAGATCATCCTCTTCGGAATCCTGGCCTTCACCTGCGTCGCCGTGCTGGAGGCGGTGGCGCACACGCTCCGGTTCGTGAAGGACCGGAAGAGCGACGAGCTGAAGCGCCGGTTGTCGTCACTGGGATCCGGCGAGCCGGGGAAGACCTCGGCCGGCCTGCTGCGCAAAGGGAAGCTGTCGGCCAACCCGGCCATCGACGCGATCCTGCGGTCGATCAAGCTGTCGGCGCGCATCGAGAACATCCTCGAGCAGACCGAGCTGGAGATCACAGTCGCCCAGCTGTTCGGCTACTGCGGCGTGGGGGCCTTCCTGGGGCTGATCCTGGGGCTGCTCAGCGACGGCGGCATGCTGTCGATCATCTTGGTCGTCCTGTTCGGCGCGGCGCCGCTCATGTTCGTCCTGTTCATGCGCTCGCGCCGCAGCACCAAGATCACCGAGCAGCTCCCCGACGCGCTGGAGATGATGGCGCGGTCGCTGCGGGCCGGGCACGCGCTGTCCAGCGCCTTCAAGATGGTGGCCACCGAGATGCCCATGCCGATCTCGATGGAGTTCGGGCGGGCGTTCGAGGCGCAGGAGCTGGGGCTCCCGTTCGAGCGCGCCGTGGCCGACATGACCCGCCGCGCGCCCAAGAATCAAGATCTGAAGATCTTCGCGCTGTCGGTCATCGTCCAGAAAGAGACGGGCGGTAACCTGGTCGAGATCATCGAGAAGATCGCCGACACGATCCGGGCCCGCTACAAGTTCCAGGGCAAGCTGGCCGGCCTGACGGCCGAGGGGCGCATGTCCAGCTACATCGTCGGCGCGCTCCCCTTCGTCACCCTGCTGTTCCTGCTGTTCGCCAACCGGCCGTACATCTGGCCGCTCCTGAGCACCGACCTGGGCCACTACTTCCTGATCGGCGCGGGGGTCCTCTGGTTGCTGGGCTTCGCCTGGATGAAGCAGATGATCAAGGTGACGATCTGATGGGCAACCTGTTCGCGACGGTCAGTCCGGAGCTGATGGTCGCCGCCGGGGCGGGCCTGGTCTGCCTCATCGTGATCGGCGTCGGCGCCCGGGCGTTTCTGGGCGGCCGCAAGGACGAGGTCATCGAGCGGCTCGAGCGGACCACCCACGGGATGGATCTGCCGACCTTCGAGGGGAAGGCGCCCGAACGCGAGAAGACGCTGGCCCGGATCGCCTCGATCCTGAAGCCGTTCGCGAGGCTGGCCAAGCCCACCGGCGGCGATGAGCTGTCGCGCATCCACACCAGGCTGGTCCAGGCCGGATACCGCAACGAGAACGCGGTCGAGGTGTTCCTGGGCGTCAAGCTGCTGCTGACGCCGATCGCCATCATCATCGCCTGGCAGATCAACGTCCACCTGGAGCAGCCCTACGAGTTCCCCATGAGCTTCGCGCTCATGATGATCGCCTGCGCGGCGGCCTTCTATCTGCCGAACTTCTGGGTGGGCTCGAAGGTCCAGGAGCGGCAGCAGGGGATTGAAATGGCGCTGCCCGACGCGATCGACCTGCTGGTCACCTGCGTCGAGGCCGGCCTGTCGCTGGACGCCGCCATGGCGCGCGTGGCGCAAGAGATGGAGCTGGTCGCGCCGCTCCTGGCCCAGGAGCTGAAGCAGACCATGCTGGAGATCCAGGCCGGCGTGAAGCGCTCGGACGCGTTCCACCGCCTGTCGACCCGCACCGGCGTGGCGGATCTGAAGGCCCTGTCGGCCATGATCATCCAGACCGAGATGTTCGGCACCAGCGTGTCCAAGGCGCTGCGCGTGCACTCGGAGGGGATGCGGACCAGGCGCATGCAGCGCGCCGAGGAGAAGGCGGCGATGGTGTCGGTGAAGATGACGGTTCCGTTGATCCTGTTCATCCTGCCGTCGCTGATGGTGGTGGTCATGGGGCCCGCGGCGCTGATGATCATGGGGAGCAAGTGAACCTGCGGCGCGCGCTGCGCTGGCTGGTGCTCATCGCGGCGCTCGAGGCGGCGGCGCTGGCGGCCGGCTGCGCCACCGGTCAGCCCGCGCACCCCACCACGCCGACCGACCTGGCGCGCATGAAGATGGCGCGCGAGCTGGTCGACCGGGGCGACTGGGGCCGCGCCTTCGGCGACCTGGACGAGCTCCACCGCAAGTGGCCCCAGGACGCCGAGGTGCTCACGTTGCGGGGGATCGTCTACCGCGAGCGGGGCCTGTTCCACGACGCCGAGGACGATCTGAAGGCGGCGCTGGCGATCGCGCCGGACGACGCCGAGGCCCACGCGGCGCTGGGGATCCTCTACGACGTGCAGCTGCGCCCCGACGCCGAGGCGCAGCACCGCGCGGCCGTGAAGGCGGCGCCCGACAACCCCGCCTACCTGAACAACCTGGGCTTCTCGCTGTTCCTGCGCCAGCACTACAAGGACGCCATCAAGGAGTACGAGAAGGCGGCCCGCCTGGCCCCGCTCTCGCGGCGGGTGCGGACGAACATGGGCTTCGCCTACGCCGCGGTGGGCGATCTGCCCAGCGCGGCGCGCGAGTTCCAGATGGGCGGCAGCGAGGCCGAGGCCAAGAACAACCTGGGCTTCGCCTATGAACGGCGCGGCGACATGGCCAACGCCTACGAGCTGTACCTGGAGGCGATCCGGCTGGACCCGGCCGCCATCCACGCGCGCTCGAACCTGGTTCACGCGGCGGAAGTGCTGGGCCGGCCGGTTCCGCCCGAGGCGGCCCCGCCGCTTCCGACCAGCACGCAGAAGACTCCTCAACCCCCCGAGGCCACCCCATGACCACTGGAAAGACAATCCTGGCTGCGCTGCTCTTGCTCGGTGTGTCGGGGGCTGGCTGCGACCGCGCGCACCTGTCGTCGTACTACGGCAAGTCGTATGCGGCCTGGTTTGGCGCGCAGCACATTCAGACCCCGACCGCCACGTCCGACGCGGCGCGACGGGCGCTGTCCAGCCTGGACTCGCAGGAGGCCGCGGCGATCTCCAAGAACTACCGCAAGACGGTCGGCGGGCAGGAAGCGGCTCAGGGCCAGGGCCAGATGGTCATGATCGCCCAGCCGCACGGCGGCGGCATGGAAGCCTACACGCCGCCGCCGTCCGTGCCGCAAGGGCAGTGACGCCGCCGTGACGCGCGGCCCCGCCAAGCCGCGGTCCGTCACCGCCGATGTGAAGGGAGGCTCCCGATGTCCTTTCGGCTCAGACGAACGAAGCGCCAGGGTCAGCGCGGCGCCGCCGCGCTCGAGTTCGCGCTGGCGATGTTCGTTTTGCTGCCGATCATGATCGGCATCTGCGAGTACGCCTACTACTTCTTCATCGGCATCAACGCGGTCGAGGCGCAACGAGCCGGTCTGCTGGCGGCCAAGAACACGACCGTGAGCACCTCGTGCACCTCCGGCGCGGTCTCGACGGCCCAGACCGCCGCGTCGACCGCCGTGACGGCCTACTTCGCGCTCAACTCGCTGGACACCAAGGTGACCATCATCAGCTCGTCGAGCACGCCGGCCTGCCACACCACGGCCCCCAGCCCGTGGTGGAGCATGAACCTGGTCGTCGACTACCAGCCGCTGTTCGGCTTCACGATGCCCTGGGAGAAGAAGTCGCCGACCGCCGGCTACCTGCGCTACACGGTCGGC
>DATJWP010000104.1:0-72441 GCA_035578045.1 Polyangia bacterium
CAACGCCCGGGGGCGCCTTGGGCAGGTCCGACATGGCGACCAGGTTCTCTTCCAGCCACTTCCCGTAGGGAGCAGCCTTGGCCATCTCGTCCTTGATCTCGTCGTCGCCGATGATCCGCCCCTGGGCGGTGTCGACCAGGAACATGCGGCCCGGCTGCAGGCGCCCCTTCTCGAGGATCCGCTCCGGCGGGATGTCGAGCACGCCGACCTCGGACGCCATCACGACCAGGCCGTCCTTGGTGACGTAGTAGCGCGAGGGGCGCAGCCCGTTGCGGTCCAGCGTGGCGCCGATGCGGACACCGTCGGTGAAGCAGACCGAGGCCGGGCCGTCCCAGGGCTCCATCAGGCAGCCGTGGAACTCGTAGAAGTCCTTGCGCTCGCGCGACATGGACTCGTGGTTCGACCACGGCTCCGGGATCATCATCATCATCGCGTGCGGCAGCGACCGCCCCGACAGGACCAGCAGCTCGAGCACGTTGTCGAACATGCCGGAGTCGCTGCCATCGGTGTCGACGACCGGGATGCACTTCTTCAGGTCGTCCCCGAACAGCTTGGAGGCGAACATGCTCTCGCGCGCGTGCATCCAGTTGACGTTGCCGCGCAGCGTGTTGATCTCGCCGTTGTGGGCCACCATCCGGTAGGGATGCGACCGCGCCCAGTTGGGGAAGGTGTTGGTCGAGAAGCGGGAGTGGACCAGCGCCAGCGCCGACTCGACCCGCTGATCCTGCAGGTCCAGGTAGAACGCGGTCAGCTGATCGCAGTTCAGCATCCCCTTGTAGACGATCGTGCGCGACGAGAGGCTGGCGATGTAGAAGCGGGCCTTCTCGGGGATGTCCAGCTTGCGGACCGCGTGACGCACGCGCCGGCGAATCACGTACAGCTTTCGTTCGAACGCGTCGTCGTCGGCGATCGACGGGTCGCGCCCGATGAAGAGCTGCTTCATGACCGGCTGCGAGCGGCGGGCGGTCGGTCCCAGCATCCGGGGCTCGACCGGCACCTCGCGCCAGCCGAGGAAGCGCTGCCCCTCCTCGCGAACCACCTGTTCGCACAGGTGCTCGCAGGCGGCGCGGTTGCCGGGCTCGTTGGGCAGGAACACCATCCCGACGCCGTACTGGCCGGCCGCCGGCAGCTCGATGTGTCCGGTCCCCGCCGCGCAGGCGGCCACCAGGAACTTGTGGGGGATCTGGATGAGGATCCCGGCGCCGTCGCCCGTGTTCTTCTCGGCGCCGCACGCACCGCGGTGTTCCAGGTTCAGGAGAATCTGGACGCCGTCACGAACGATCTGATGGGACTTTCGCCCCTTGAGGTCGACGACGAAGCCAACCCCGCAGGAATCGTGTTCGTGCGCGGGGTCATACAATCCTTGACGCGACGGGCCGAGATGGTCTTTCATGTCCACTATTTCCAGGAATAACGCCCAGCGGCTGACTGTAGCACGTTGTGCGACCTCGACCGCACCGAGAAAACGCAGGACCGTGACGGACCGGGGCCTCGCGGCGCACTAGCCCGGGCATCGAACGGTCGATCAAATCCAGGATGACCGCCCTGGCCCTGCTGGGGACTGGCTGCTTGCCCCGGGGCGCTCCGCCGGCCGGGCAGCAGATCATCGCCGATCGACAGGCGTCGCTGGTCGGCATGGTTCCCCCCGATGGCGACGGCATGCTGCGCCTCCTGGTCACCCACCCTGGCGCGGAGGTCGGCGCGCTGGACCTGTACGTCGCCGCGGTGGGTGCGTCGGGCGGGCCCCCGACAGAGACCCTGCTGGTGCCCGACTACGACATCGTCGATGGCCTGGGCTGCAACTACAAGGTCGCGCCCTGCAGCTCGGTTCTGGCGCGAAGCCTCTGGGCTCACCAGACGACCGGCGCGTTTGTCTGGGTCAACCCGGTCACCGGATATCGGTTGGATCTGCCGCAGTACCCCATGCTCATGTCGCCCAGCGGCGAGCGCATCTTCAACTTCGATTCGGGACTGGGGACGCAGGCGGGCTCGGGAAGGCTGGACGACGCCGACGGGACGTCGATCGCGCTGGACGACGTCGCCTACCCGGTCTTCAGCGCCGGCGACGACTTTTACTACTCGACGCAGGAAGGCGACCTGATGCGCATCCCTCTGTCCGGCGCGGCGGAGAAGGTCACCACCGGACTCGTGGCCAGTTCCCCCGGCGCCAGCCAGGTTGCCGTCCCGGGGCTGTACAGCCTCGCGCCGTTCGCGGTCGTGCCGACGCCGGATGGAATGCTGCTGTTCCTGAGAAGGGCCACGTCCGCTTCCGCCGCCTCGCAGCTGTTCGTTCGCGATCCGCTGAGCGGGGCGGAGACAGCTCTGCCGTTCGACGCACCCGGCGTTCCGCTGGTCTCGACCGATGGGCGCTGGCTGGTCGACGCCTCGGAAGGTTCCGGTGGTCGGCTCACGTTCTTTGATTACCGCGCCAACGACACGGAGGTCGTCGACTTTGGAGTGCCGGTGTTCTCTGGGGAGTGGAGGCCACAACACAGCGACTTCTGGGCCGCGTCGCGGACCTGGAACGCGGACGCCACCGTCGAGACGGTCATCCAGTGGATCCTGAGCCCCACGGCAGCGCCGATCATGGTCCCGAACCTGGACACCGCCGTCCCCACGTTCACGCCCGACGGCAGCTACTGGCTCTCCACGCCCGACTTCGACATGACCAAGTCTCGAGTTCAGGTCGGGCCGGCCGACGATCCCAACGGACCCAAGTTCCAGCTGAACCCGGCGAACACCTCGGCCGACCCCATCTGGATCCTCGACGACGACCGCCTGGTGGCATCGGTCTATACCAAGGATACCGACATCGAGGCGCGCACTGACGCCATCGTGCTGGACCCGCGCACCGGTGACAGCCTCGTGCTGGGCGAGCGGGGCTGGCTCGCCGCCGTGGGACAGACGCGCGTCCTGGGGCTGTTCCACTCCGACGAGATGCGCGGCGATCTGACCGTCAGCGAGATCGACACCGGCCGCCAGACGGTCCTGGCGCCCGAGTTCGCGGTGACCGCCTTCGCCGAACCGCAAGGCGCCGATCAGCTCGCCCCCGGCACGCGGATCGCTTACCAGTTCCAGGCGCGGACCGACTCCCCCTACGACGGCATCTGGGTCGCGACTTGCCCATGAAAGACGGTCGCGTCGTGATCGGCGTGCTGCTGGCGCTCCCGGCGGCTTGCGTGCCGCGCGGCGACCCACCCGCGGGACGCCAGATCCTGGCCGATCGACAGGCCGGCCTGATCGGGCTTCTCCCTCCGACGGGGGACGGCGTGCTGCGGGCGTTCGTGGCGCGCACCACCGGGCAAGGGCCGGAGGGTCCGGTCGGCGATCTGTTCGAGCTCTCGCTGGATTCGACCGGAGACCCGGCCACCGAGAAGCTTCTGGCGCCCGACATCCAGCTGGCGGAGAGCCTCGGGTGCACCTTCAATGTCGCGCCCTGCAACGGGATCGACCCCCGGGGCGTGACGGTCTTCCCGGGCGCGGGCCCGCTGGAGCGAGTCGACGCCCTCACTGGTGCCGTGCAGACGTTCTCGGGCTACCCGACGTTTTCGCAGAGCAAGCAGCGCTTCTTCTTCGGCGATCAGCAAGGCGTCGCGCTGACCGACGTGAGCGGGCAGACGACGGTCCTGTCGGACGCCTCGACCGCGACGGCGCGCTTCGTCGGAGACGACTTCTTCTACGTGACCCCTCAGGGAGACCTGATGGACGTCCCCCTGTCTGACGTTCCGACGCAAATGGCAACCGGGCTCGTGGACTGCCGGAATGCGCAGTACCAGAACCAGCCGTGCACGTCGTTCTGGGGGCAAGCCACGCCGGACGGGATCGCCCTGGTGTTGCACAAACAAACGCCGAACCCGAACGACCAGGGGTGGTCCGTTCGCGACCCGGTCACGGGCCTCGAGACCTGGTTGCCCTTCGACGCCAGCTACGCGCAGCTCTCGCCGGACGGACGTTGGCTTCTGGAAGAGCAAGCCAGCGCCGATGACCCCCTGACTTTTTTCGACTACCGCGACGGCGTCCAACAGGACTTCGACGTTCCCTACCAAGAGTTCTCGATCCCGGTCTGGCGCCCGGGGACCGCCGAGCTGTGGATGAGCGTCGGGCTTGGTTCCGACACGGCAGCGATCTGGATCGTCGAGCCGGGCAAGCCGGCCATTTCCATCTCGGGGTCGGGCCTCCAGTGGGCCGGAGCTCTGGACGCGTCCGAGAGAATCACGCCCTTCACGCCCGACGGAGTCTACTGGTTTTCGTCGGCCAACACGCCCGACACATCCATGCCGGTCACCCAGATCGGCCTGGCCGACGATCCTTCGGGTCCTCGATTCGATCTCGACACGCCGAATACGTACCTCGAGCCGGTGCGCGACTTTGCGAACGGGCGTGTGCTGGACGCCGTCTACACCAAGCCCGACGACGCAGAGACGCGTGAAGACGTGTCGGTGTTCGACCCGCGCACGGGGGCGAGCTGGTTGGTCGGCGAACGCGGGCGCATCGCGGCCGTCGGGCAGACCCGCGTGATGGGGATGTTCCACTGGGACGAGATGCGCGGCGACCTGACCGTCGCCGACCCCGCCACCGCCCAGGCAATCGTCCTGGCGCCCGAGTTCACGGTGACCGCGTTCGCCGAACCGCAAGGCGCCGATCAGCTCGCCCCCGGCACGCGGATCGTCTACCAGTTCCAGGCGCGGACCGACTCGCCCTACGACGGCATCTGGGTGGCGAATTGCCCATGAAAAACGCTCGCACGACGATGGCCGCGCTGGTGGCCCTCACGTCGGGTTGCCTGCCGCGCGGCGAGCCACCCGAGGGGCGCCAGATCGTGGCAGATCGCACGGCGACCCTGGTCGGGCTTCTGCCGCCGACCGGCGACGGCGTGCTGCGCGCCTTCTTCACGCGCCCCATCGCGCAAAACGCGGAGGGCCCGGAGGGGGATCTGTTCGAGGTCTCGGTGGAGCCAACCGGCGGCCCACCCGTGGAGAGGCTCCTGGTCCCCAGCGTCGACGCGACGCTGGGGCTCGGCTGCGGCTTCGACGTCTCGCCGTGCCGCGGGATCGACGCCGGGGGCGTGACTGTTTCCACCGAGTCTGACGGGTATGACGTCGGAGACGTGCGAGCTGACGCCATCACCGGCGACTTGGTCCAGCTCATGGGGCTCCAGCTGCTCCTTTCGCAGGATCGCCGGCGGTTCTCTCTCAGCAATCCGTCGTCGCAACCACCCGCCGTCACGCTGTACGACGTCGATGGGCAGACAACCATGCTGGACGACGCTTCCCCTGCCCAGTTCATCGCAAACGATTTCTTCTACTTCACCTCGGAAGGAGTCCTGATGGACGTTCCGCCCTCCGGCGTTCCCCAGCAGGTGGCAACCGGGCTCGACCCCTGCACGACCCCCAGCACGGTCCCGGGGCAGCTGTGCCAGCAGTTCTGGGGTCAGGCGACGCCAGACGGGATCGCGCTGGTCCTGCACATGGCGACACCGGGACCGAACGGCGAGCTCTGGGCCGTTCGCGATCCGATCACCGGCACGCAGAGCTGGTTGCCGTTCGACGCCAGCCTGGCGGGACTCTCGCCGGATGGGCGCTGGTTCCTGACCGCCGAGAGCAGCGGCGGAAGCAACGCCGAGTACACCCTGTTCGACTACCGCGCCGGCCTTCAACAGACGGCCGATCTCCCGGTACCTCTGAACACGCTCCCGGGCGCTTTCGCGCTGGTGTTCACGGCGCACTGGCGCCCCGGAACCGATCAGGTCTGGGTCAGGAGCGGCACCGACACGGTGATCCTCGAGCCGAACAAGCCCCCGGCGTCGATTCCGGGGCGAGCCGTGGGCGGTTTCACCCCTGACGGCGCCTTCTGGTACTCGACGTCGACTCTCAGCCAAGCGGATTCGCTGGTGGAGCAGGTCGGCTCGGCCGACAATCCCTCCGGGCCCCGGTTCGACCTCAACACGCCGGGCGAGGACATCGACCCGGTCAGCCAGTTCGCGGACGGGACCTTGCTGGTGCCCGTGTACACCGACATCAGCGACGAGCAGACGCGCGGCGACGTGTCGGTGCTCGACCCGCGAACCGGCGCCAGCCGCTTGCTGGGACAGCGCGGGCGCATCGCGGCCGTCGGGCAGACCCGCGTGATGGGGATGTTCCACTGGGACGAGATGCGCGGCGACCTGACCGTCGCCGACCCCGCCACCGCCCAGGCGACGGTCCTGGCGCCCGAGTTCACGGTGACCGCGTTCGCCGAACCGCAGGGCGCCGATCAGCTCGCGCCCGGCACGCGGATCGTTTACCAGTTCCAGGCGCGGACCGACTCGCCCTACGACGGCATCTGGATGGCGACCGCGCCATGACACCGTCGTTTCTTGACCAGGTGAATGGCCTGGCCGCCACTGATCAACCATTCGCCCTCCGCTCATTCTGGGAGTCGCCGCGTAGCACGGCCACCTGGTCGCAGTCGTCGGACGCGGCCGCTCAGAGCATCCAGCCCGTCTGGAATCTCTCGGGCGATCGATTGCTGGCCGGCATCTACACCAAGCCCGACGACGGTCAGAAGCGCGCCGACGCGATCCTGTTCGACCTTCCGACCGGCGACAGCCGAGTGCTGGGTGAGCGCGGAAAGGTGGCCGCGGTGGGCCAGCCCCGCATGTTGGGGATCTTCCACTTCGACGGTCAGGACGGGGATTTGACTGCCGTCGACCTCGACAGCGGAAAGCCGACCGTTCTGGCGCCCGAGTTCGCGGTCACCGGATTCGCCGAGCCGCGAGGCGTGGATCAACTCGCGCCGGGCGGGCAGGTCGCCTACCAGTTCCAGGCGCGGAGCGAGTCGCCTTACGACGGCATCTGGGTGGTCGACGCCCCGTGACGCCCCTGGCTGCTCTGCTGGCGGCGGTGCTGGTCATCGACGGGGGCGTCGATGCCGGCGCGCCGGATCGCGACGCCGGGACGGACGCAGGAGACGCGAGCCTGAGCCCGATCGACGCCGGCGCTTCCCACGTCGAGGTCCCCGAGACCAAACCGCCCGAGCTTCGACTGGCCGCGCCGACCGGTCGCATGGCTGGCCACGTCCTGGCCAAGGGCGGGCGAGAGGTCGTGCCCGACGCTTCCTTGCTCGTCGACGGTGTCTCGGTCGGCGTGAGCGACGACGGTGGTGATTTCTACTTCGCCCTCGCCTGCGGTCCCAGGACGCTGACCGTCCGGGCCGCCGGCTTCGAGGCGATGACCACCACGGTCGACGCCTGCGCGGAGCCGCGGGAGCCGCTCACGCTCCGGCTGGCCCCCACCCCCGGCCGCGCGCGTCGCGAGACCGTCGTCCGGGCCAAGGCGCCGCAGCCGGTGGTGCGGCTGGTGGGTGAGGAGCTGACGCAGACACCCGGCGCGCTGGGGGACCCGCTTCGCGTGATCGAATCGCTGCCCGGCGTGGCCGCCGTCGCCTGGCCCGCGCCGGTCTACGCGGTCCGCGGCTCGAACCCCGGCAACACCGGGTTCTTCCTGGACGGCATCCAGATCCCGGCGCTGTTTCACTTCGCGCTCGGCCCCTCCGTCATCAACCCGTACTTCTTCCACAGCCTGGACTTCTATCCGGGCGGCTATCCGGCGCGCTACGGGCGCTACGTGGGTGGAATCGCCACCGCCGAGACCCAGGCTCCGTCGCTGGACCAGACGCACATGTCCGTCGACGTTCGCCTGTACGACGCGGGGGCGATGGTCTCCGCGCCCATCGCCGGCGGAGCGGTCGCCGTGGCCGCCCGATACTCGTTCACGGGCGAGCTGGTGACGGCGCTGCGCGAGGACATCCGGCTGCAGTACTGGGACTACCAGCTGCGCGCCGATCGGCGCTTCGGACCGCTGCAGGTCACGTTGCTGGCGTTCGGCTCGGGCGACTCGTTCTCGCCCAACAAGACCGACGACCAGAACGAGGTGGACCTGGACTTCCATCGCGTGGGACTGCGGGCCTCCCTGCCCGCCGCGGGCGGCCTGCTGCAGGGCTCGGTGGTGCTCGGCAGCGATCACACCCGCGCGCCCATCGAGAGCACCTACCCGATCACCGTCGACGCCGTCAGCCTGGCGCCGCGCCTGTCGTACCAGCGCTCCGCCGGGCCGGTGACCATGGTGATCGGCTTCGACGGCCAGCTCGCGCGGTACACGCCCACCGTCGTGGGGATCGCGGTGCCGCCAGGGCCCTGGGACATCGCCATCCCGCGAGACGCCCGCATGATGGCCGGCTACGCCTCGGCGACGGTGGCGGCGGGCCGCCTCACGCTGACCCCCGAGATCCGGCTCGACACCTACGAAGAGAACGGCACCTACGCCCAGGAGCTGGGCCCGCGGCTGACCCTGGGGCTCGCGCTGAACGACGAGACGTCGTTGCAGGCCAGCGGCGGCCGCTTCACGCAGCTCCCCAGCCTGCCGCTTCAGATCCCGGGTGTCGAGGCCTTCGGGCTGAAGCTGCTGGGGTTGCAGACCTCGTGGCAGGGATCGGTCGGCGTCGAGACCAGCCACTTCGCCGCGGCGAAAGTGAGGGTGACGGGGTTCGTCCAGAAGTACGTCCTGACCGATCTCAGAAGCCCGTCGGCGAGCGACCTCGATCCCCTGGACAGCGAGTTCCTGGCCAGCCGCCCGGCGCTGTCCTACGGCGTCGAGCTGCTGGCGCGCCGCGCGCTGACGGAGCGGCTGCACGGCTGGCTGTCGTACACGCTGTCCAACAGCATCCGATCCTACGGCGGCGGCGCGGTCGGCCCGTCGGACTGGGACCAGCGGCACATCGTGAACCTGGTGCTCGGTTACCGCGTCCGCCGCTACACCCTGGGAGCGCGGTTTCACTTCAACACCGGCCGCCCATTCTTTCTCCAGGACCCCAACGCCGACACGTACCAGCGGCTGCCCAGCTACTACCAGCTGGACCTGCGCGTCGACCGCCCCGTCGTCTACGACAAGTTCACGCTGAACCTCTACGCCGAGCTGGTGAACGCGACCTTGACCTCCGAGGTTTTCAGCATCGACCAGCCGAGCGCGGGCGTGCTGCAGCCCAAGAGCTACCGGATCGTTCTGCCGTCGATCGGCGCCCGCGCCGAGTTTTAGTCCAGACGGCGCCTGACCTCGTCGCGGACGGCCAGGTAGTCGTTGGGCAGATACACGGGGTGGTTCGCGTGCTTGGGGTGCGGCACGTCGGGGAGCGTCCCCTCGTGGTAGCGGACCTTGAAGTCGGTGAACTTCAAGCCGTTGGCCGTGCTGACCACGACCACCCGGTCCGACGACGTGACGTCGCGCCGGGCCACCAGCTTCTCCAGCGCGGCCAGCGCCACGCCGGTGTGCGGGCAGTTGAACAGGCCGGTGAGGTCGGCGCGCGCGGCGGCGTCGGCCAGCTCGGCCTCGGTCGCGTCCTCGACCACCCCCTCGAACTTCTGCAGGGTGCGGATCGCCTTCTTCACGCTGACCGGGTTGCCGATCTGGATGGCCGACGCCAGCGTCGGCTGCGCCACCACCGCCTGGAACCTCTCCCAGCCCGACTTGTAAGCGCGGTAGAGCGGGTTGGCCGCCGCCGCCTGGGCCACGCAGATCCGCGGCAGCTTCTGGATCAGCCCCAGCTCCCGCATCATCGTGAAGCCGGCGCCCAGCGCGCTGACGTTCCCCAGGTTTCCGCCCGGGATGATGACCCAGTCCGGGACCTCCCAGTCGAACTGCTGGACCATCTCGATCGAGACGGTCTTCTGCCCCTCGATGCGCAGACTGTTCATGCTGTTGGCCAGGTAGACGCCCTCTTCCTCGGCCAGGCGCTTGACGATGGCCATGCAGGCGTCGAAGTCGCCGTCGACGGCCAGCACGGTGGCCCCGTTGGCCAGCGGCTGGACCAGCTGGGCCGTCGAGACCTTGCCGCGCGGCAGGATGACCATCGCGCGGATGCCGGCGGCGGCGGCATAGGCGGCCAGCGCCGCCGAGGTGTCGCCCGTCGACGCGCAGGCCACCGCGCGCAGCGGCTTGCCGTCGGCGATCATCTGCTTGACCGTCGAGACCAGCACGGTCATCCCGAGGTCCTTGAAAGATCCGGTGTGCGACACGCCGCATTGCTTGACCCACAGGTCCGTCAGGCCCAGCTCGCGGCCGTACCGCTCGGCCCACAGGAGGTTGGTCCCCCCTTCCAGCATCGAGACCACGTTCTCGTCACGAACGTGCGGCTGCACCCACTCCTTCTTGCCCCAGACCCCCGAGCCGTAAGGCCAGGTGTTCCGCAGGTAGCGGTCGTCGAACAGCTTCATCCAGGCGGCCGCGCTGCGGCTCTTCAGCGCCTCCAGGTCGTGGACGACCTCCAGCAGGTCGCCGCACTTGGGGCACTTGTAGATGATCTCGTCGAGGGCGTGATCGCCGGCGCACCCCGAGATGCACCGGAACGTGGAGCGGGACATACGCTTCAATTTAGCGCATTTCCGCCGCCAGCCCCGCGTGACGGTTTGGCCCCAGGATCGGGCCCTCCTAGGCCGCCTACCGGCGGCACGTCGTCGGGCATGGTTCGCGTCGCTCACCGTTGCCTTCGGCAACGCCCTCCTAGGCCGCCTACCGGGCGGCACGTCGTCGGGCATGGTTCGCTTCGCTCACCGTTGCCTTCGGCAACGCCCTCCTAGGCCGCCTACCGAGCGGCACGTCGTCGGGCATGGTTCGCTTCGCTCACCGTTGCCTTCGGCAACGCCCTCCTAGCCCTGCACCGCCGGTTCCTGATACACCTTGGCCCGCCATGGGCAAGGGCAGTCAGAAGCTCAGCGTCGAGGTCCACAAGTTCGGCGGGGCGTCGCTCGCCGACGGCGCGGCGTTCCGTCGCGTCGTCGAGATCGTCGCGGGCCGGCGCGGCGCGCGCGTCGCGGTCGTCTCGGCCCCGGCGGGCGTCACCGATCTGCTGCTGGGGCTGGCCACCCGGGCCACCGGCGGCGAGACGGACCTGGGCGCCGAGGTCGAGGCGCTCACGACGCGCTACCTCGAGATCCTGCGCGGCGCCGCCGGGCGCGGCCACACCGTCACCTCCGCCGAGATCAAGGCGTCCATGGACGAGCTGGCCCGACTGCTCTCGAGCCTGGCGGTCCTGCGCGAGCTGACGCCCCGGACGCGCGACTTCATCGTCAGCCGCGGTGAGCGCCTGTCCGCCCGCATCCTGACCACCGCGCTCGAAGCCAAGGGGATCCGCGCCCGCTATGTCGACGCGACAGAGGTCGTGTTCACGGACGGCCCCTACGGCGGCGCGTCGCCCAACCTGATGATGACCGACCTGCGGGCGCGCAAGGTGCTGCGGCCCATCTGCGCCGCCGGGGTCATCCCGGTGGTCCCCGGGTTCATCGGCGCCGCGCCGGTCGAGGACGATCGGCGTACCGGCGGCGTCGCCACCCTGGGGCGCGGCGGCACCGATCTGACGGCCACCCTGCTGGGCCGTGCCCTGGGCGCGCAGGAAGTGTCGCTCTGGAAGGACGTGCCCGGCCTGCTGACGGCCGACCCGCGCCTGGTCCCCGACGCCCGGGTCATCCCGCAGCTTCACGTGCGCGAGGCCGCCGAGCTGGCTTACTTCGGCGCCAAGGTGCTGCACCCGCGCGCGCTGATCCCGGTGGCCGGCAAGGCCATCCCCGTCTTCGTGCGCCCGTTCGCCGACGATCAACAGCAGGAACCCTCGGAGGGTTCCCGCCCTCTCCCGCGACGGACTTCGCCGGGCGAAGCCCAGCTACGTCCACGCGCCACGGCGGCCGGCACCGAGATCTCGGCCCGCCGCACGCTGGATCGCTACCCGGTGAAGGCGCTCTCGGCGGTCGGCGGCCAGGCCCTGATCACCGTGGCGGGGAACGGCATGCTGGGCGTGCCGGGCATCGCGGCGCGCACGTTCGAGAGCCTGCACGCGCAGGGGATCAGCGTGTCGCTCATCTCGCAGTCGTCGTCCGAGCAGTCGATCTGCTTCTCGGTCCCCGAGGCGACCGCCCGCCAGGCCCGCGACCGGCTGGCCCACGAGTTCCGCGAGCAGATCGCCCGGGGCGAGGTCGACGGCATCGAGGCGCGCACCGGCGTGGCCACCGTCGCGGTGGTCGGCATCGGGATGGCGGGCCACCCCGGCATCGCGGCGCGCGTCTTCTCGGCGCTGGCCGAGGCCGGTATCAACATCGTGGCCATCGCGCAGGGCTCGTCGGAGCTGAACATCTCGTTCGTCGTCGACGCCAAGGAGTCGGCGGCCGCCCAGCGGGCGGTCCACGCGGCCTTCCAGCTCTCGAAGATCGGCGGCGGCGCGGCGACGCGCGCGGCCCACAGCGACGTCGTGCTGCTGGGATTCGGGCTGATCGGCCGGGCGCTGGCGCGGATCATTCCCAAGGGGAACGGTGGCCGGCGCGGCGCCAACGGCGGGCCCGCCCTGCGGCTGGTGGCCGCCATCGACCGCCGGGGGTTCGTGTTCGAGCCGTCCGGGCTGTCGCCGCGCGCGCTCGCGTCGCTGATCGCGGCCAAGGAGAGCGGCACCGCGCTGGCCGACGCGCCCGGCGGCCGCGCCGCCACGCCGCAGGATGCCCTGGCTTTTCTGGCCCAGCACGCGCTGACCGACCCGATCCTGGTCGACGTGACCGCCGACGAGAGCACCCCGCTGCTGCGGCAGGCGCTGAGCGCCGGCATGGACGTCGTGCTGGCCAACAAGCGCCCCATCTCGGGGCCGCGCGCCGAGAGCACCGCGCTGGCGACGGCCGCCGAGCGGACCGGCCGGCGCCTGCTGACCGAAGCGACCGTGGGCGCCGGACTGCCCATCTTCGACACCCACCGCAAGCTGGTCGAGTCGGGCGACCGCGTGCTGAAGATCGAGGGCTGCCTGTCAGGCACGCTCGGCTTCGTGCTGACCGAGGTCGACCGCGGGCGGCCGTTCTCGGCGGCGGTGCGCAAGGCGATGGAGCTCGGCTACACCGAGCCCGACCCGCGCGACGACCTGTCGGGGGTCGACGTGGGCCGCAAGGCGCTGATCCTGGGGCGCCTGCTCGGCTTCGGCGGCGAATCGGCGGACGTCGGCGTCGAGTCGCTGGTGCCGCCCGCCTTCCGCTCGATCGCCCCCGCCGAGTTTCTCAGCCGCCTCGAGGAACTGGACGGTGACTGGGCCCGCCGGGCCGCCGCCGCCAAGAACAAGGGTCGGGCCTTGCGCTACATCGCGTCGGTCACCAGGGACCGCATCTCCGTGCGCCTGGAGGCCGTCGACCGCGCCAGCCCGTTCTTCGGCCTGAAGGGGACCGACAACCAGGTCGCCTTCACGACCGTGCGCTACCGCAAGAACCCGCTGGTCATCACCGGCCCCGGCGCCGGCCCCGCCGTCACCGCCGCCGGCGTCCTGAACGACATGCTCCGCGCGGGCGCGTAGCCCTCACCCGCCGGCAACCAGCTCAGCGATCGCCCGCGACCTCCTGCACGAAGCGTTCGAGGCTCTCCGCGACCGGCCCGGCGACCACCTCCAGGTCGCGAACACGCGCGCGCACCTTCGCCGGGTCCAGCTGCAACACATAAGCGTTCCGAAAGAAGCGTCGGAACTTCCGAAGCTCGTGCAAAGCCGGCAAGACGGCTGCCGGCAGCAGCGCCGGACGCAACCGGGGATGTCGAGCCGCATCTGCTCGAGCAGGTCGATGTGCCAGCTCGGCCCTCTGCAAGCCCCCCTCGGCATCCCACCGCGCCGAAAGATCGCGCGTCTCTCGGTCGCGCTCTCGGAGCGCCGTCACGTCCACCGCGATCTCGGCCTGAAGGCGCCGAAGCCGGACCAGGACGTCAGGGTCACGGACCATGGATGGCCATCCCTTCGCCCTCCACCCGTGCCCGGAACGAGGCGGGAAGATCGGTCAACGACAGGATGTCGACCGGCTTGCCGATCGACCGCGCCACTGCCGTTTCTATCTCCACGGAGCGACCCGCATCGACCCCATCGAACACCAGACCGATGTCGCTGTTGCTCCCGAACTCCCCCCAGGCCAGCGATCCGATGAGCCAGGCCCGGCCCCCGACCGGCAATCGGCTGCGCACGAGCGCGAGCACCTCTGCGCGTGCCGAGGCAGCCTGCGCGGCGGCCTGCACCCGCGCCGCGGCTGAACGCCGGCGCAGGGTGTCGAGCATCGGTGAACGGCCCGCCGGCATGGTCACCCACCAGCGTGACACACGCACAAAAAAAAACGGGAGGCCCCCAGGCCTCCCGTTTCAGGTTCTCGAAGTCCTAGCTGTTGATGCTGAGACTAGAACCAGGTGAGCGCGGCGACCGTGCCCGTGAACTGGTTCTTCTTGGTGGTCGACGTCGGCGTGGTGCTGGTGTCGACCCCGAAGACATCGTCGCCCGAGAAGTCGCCGCGGAGCTCCGGGCGCAGCTCGAAGTTCTTGCCGACGTCGATGCCCAGCATGACCGTCCCTTCCTCGACGTTGCTGCTGACACCGCCGAAGTGGTTCTGCAGGAACTCGCCGCGGGCCGCGAAGTTCAGGTGGTCGCTGATGACGTAGCGGCCCATGACGGCCACGCCGATCTGGTGATCGTCGCTGACCGAGGTGAGCGGCGGCGCCTTCACGTAGTCGAAGTTGACGTTCAAGCCCAGCTTGTCGCTGATGGTGAACGCGCCGACCAGGTCGACCAGGACGGTGACGGAGCCCGGGATGGTCGTCCCGACCTCGGTCGCTTCCTTGCCGATGTAGGCCGTCGCGATGATCGAGGCCATCGGGTTGATCGTAACCGACGCCGACAGGCCGACCGTCTTCCAGGCGTTGTTGTCTGGATCAGCCAACGGCGACCCATAGCTGTTGACCAGGCTGGCCTGCAGGGTCAGCTGATCGTTGATCTTCAGGTTGGCGCGCACGCCGGTGTGAACGAACGGGATGATCGTGAACAGGAACGACCGCGAGTAGAGCCAGTTCTTGTTCGCCTCGATGACCTCGGCGCCCGCCGTGGTGGCGAACTTACCGAAGTCGATGGTCAGGTTGCCGGGCAGCGCGATCTCGCCGTAGGCCTGCTCGACGAAGAACGACGGCGCCGTCTGACCGCCGGCACTGGGAAGGCTCGTCCCGTTGACGACGGTCGCCGCATCACCGTACCCGACGTCCAACTGAAAGCTGACCGGGTCCATCGCGGCGTTCAGCGAGACCTTCGCCAGCGACAGGTTGAAGCTGTTCGGGTTGACGTCGAACGCGCGACCAACCGGCGCCGTCAGCGAGTTCATGCCGCTGGCGGGGTTGAACAGGTACATGTAGTAGGTGTCGACCAACCCGCCCCAGGTCAGCTTCGGCGCGGGCGTGGCAGGGGCCGGCGCGGGCGGCGGCGGCGGGGTCGCCATGACGGCAGCGGGCGCGGGAGCCGGCGGCGCCGTCGGCGTGGCCGGCGCGGGCTTCTCGGCCGGTGGCATCGAGCCGCTCGGAGGAGGTGCTTCAGCAGCCGGCGGCGGAGGTGGAGGCGGCGGTGGCGGCGTCTGCGCGAATGCCCGAACCGGCAGAACAGCAGCTATCGCAAGTGCACATAGACGAAGTCGCATCAATGGTCCTCCCTTTGTTTTTTTCCAGATCCTTGCCGTCGTACTTGGGGCGGACCGTAATCTGTGGTTGTGGTTCGTGTAAAGATTTTCAGCACATCCGATACGACAATTTGCCCGCGGGAAACTCGTAAGAAACGTTGACGAAACGTGCCGAATCGGGGCGTTTATCGGGTTTCGTCAACACCGGCCATGAGGCGCAGGAGGCTGGCCTGATCGGCGCCGGCCGGCAGCTCGCCGGCGACCCGGCCTTCCCGGAGAACCAGGAATCGCGTCGAGAGCGCCAGCAGCTCGGGGAGCTCGCTGGAAATCAGCAGGATCGCTGTTCCCGAGCCGGCCAGCTCGCGCACCAGGGCGTGGATCTCGGCCTTCGCGCCGACGTCGACCCCGCGGGTCGGCTCGTCCAGGATGAGCAGGCGGCAGTTGGCGGCCAGCCACTTCGCCAGCACCAGCTTCTGCTGGTTGCCGCCCGAGAGCCCGACGGCCGGCCCGTCGAGATCGGGGACCCGGACCTTCAGCCTCGCGAAAGCGTCGCGGGCACGCGCCTTGGCCGCCGCCGGACGAATCCAGCCCCAGCGCGCCAGCTCGGGAAGCACCGGCAGGGTCACGTTCTCGAGCCCGCTCAGGCCCAGGACCAGCCCCTGCCGCTTTCGGTCCTCGGGGACCAGCCCGATCCCCGCGCGCATGGCCTCGACCGGCGACCCGAGCGGCAGCGCCAGGCCGCCCACCTCGATCCGGCCGCGGGCGGCCCCATCCAGGCCGAAGATCGCCTGGGCGACGTCGGACCGCCCGGAACCGACCAGGCCCGCCAGGCCCACCACCTCACCCGCCCGGACCTCGAAGCTGACGCCGGCGAAACGTGGCGGGCTCGAGAGCCCTTCCACCCGGAGGACAATGTCTCCGGCAGGCGGCGGCTGGCCGCCCGGCAGAACTTGCTCCACCTGTCGCCCGTGACGCCCAAGCATGGCCTGGACCAGCGCGGACTCGTCCAGCTCACCGGCCGGCGAGGTCAGCACGTGGCGGCCGTCGCGCAGCACGGTCACCGTGTCGCACAGGCGAAAGATCTCGGGCATGCGGTGAGAGACGTAGACGCAGGTGGTGCCGCGTTCGCGCAGGCGCCCCAGCAGTGCGTACAGCCGCTCGGCTTCGTGCTGCGACAGGCTGCTGGTCGGCTCGTCGAAGACCACGATGCGGGCCCCGCCGCCGACGGCAGCCGCGATCTGCAGGACCTGCTGCTCCGCCACCGTCAGCTCGCCAACCGGCTTGTCGACGTCCAGATGCAGGTCCGCGTCGATGGCCTCCAGCTGGGCCCGGGCCCGGCGCGCCATGTCGGTCCGCGAGACGAACGGCCCCCGCCGTGGCAGCCCGCCCAGGCACAGGTTCTCGGCCACCGACAGGTTGTCGCAGAAGGCCAGCTCCTGGTGGACGATGCCCACCCCGGCGCGCAGCGCGTCCCGCGGTCCCTGGAACCGCACCGGCCGGCCGTCGAGGCGGATCTCGCCGCGGTCCGGCGTCTCGATGCCGGCCAGCAGCTTGCCGAGCGTGCTCTTCCCTGCCCCGTTCTCGCCGCACAGCGCGTGGCACGCGCCGGCGGCGATCCGGAGGCTGACGTCGTCCAGCGCGCGCACCCCCGGGAACTGCTTGCTGACCCCGACCAGCTCGATCGCGGCAGCGCTCATGGCACGCGGACTACCTCTGGCCCAGGTTCAGGTACTCCTCCGGCACGTCGGGGAACCCCCACTGCCGGAGCTGCCGCGCCCAGGATCCCAGGGTGTCGATCGTGACCCGCACCGGGTCCATCGAGACGATCGGCGGGACGTCCTGCTTGTAGACCAGCTTGTCGACGATCTTGGTGACGCCCACGTTCCCCCAGAGGTACGAGGCCTGGGCCAGCAGCACCGGCGCCAGCCCCTTCTCGACGTACGGGAGCTCGGGCGGCAGCGCGTCGACCGCGACGATCTTGACCCGCTTGGGGTCCAGGTCGGTCAGCAGCGTCTTGGTGTAGAGCGCCCAGCCGCCGGCCATCGCCCAGCCGCTGATGCCGGGGTAGGCGTTGTTGACGCGGATGACCTCGGCGGCGGCGTCCTGCGGCGTCTCCGAGTGATAGAAGGTGCCGACGATGTGAATGCCGGGGAACTTGGCGGCCTCCGCCTTGATGCCGTCGACCCGCCGCCGCAAGTTGGGGGCGTTCTGGTTGCCGGCCAGGATCGCGATCTTGCCGCGCCCGTTCAGCAGCTTGCCCAGCTCGGACATGACCTGCTCGCCCAGCCGCCGATCGTCCACGCCGTAGTACGAGAACCGCTTCGAGGCGGGAGCGTCGCTGTCGAAGGTCATGACCGGCACGCCGCGCGCGACCGCGTCGTCGATGGCGCCGGTCAGCTTCCCGGCGTCGGAGCAGGAGACCAGGATGGCGCTGGCCCCCTCGTTCACGGCCTGGGCGATGCGCTGGGCCTGGATCTGGCCGTCCTCGGTCGGGGGCGTCAGCCACACGATCTCGATCGGCACGCCGGTCTTGAGCGTCAGATCGCGGGCCGCGGTCTCCGCGCCCCGGCGCGCCGACAGGAAGATCGGATTCGTCGAGCTCTTGGCGATCATCGCGATGCGGATCGGCTTGGCGCTGGCCCGCGGCGCATCGCCGGCCGGCGCCGCCGGCGCGCTGGGCGCCTTGCACCCGGCCGCCATCGCCGCGCAGAACAAAGCGACAGCCGCAAACCTCATCGGGCCCGCCGCGCCAGCCGCCGAGCCGCAAAACGCACGCTCGCCTGATCGAGGACGACCGCGACGACAATGGCACATCCAATGATGATCCATTCGTAGTTCTGATCGAGGTGCAACGTCCGGATCGACTGCCGGATGAGGACGATGAGCACCGCCCCCAGCATGGCGTTGACTGCGCTCCCGCGACCACCGCTCAAGCGAGCGCCGCCGACCACCGCCGAGGCGATGACGTATAACTCATATCCCGTCGCGTCTCCACAGGAGACCGACCCGTAGAAGCTGGATCCCAGGAACGCGGCCACCCCGGCCGTCAGCCCGGCCAGCAGGTAGACCCCCACCTGGATCCGCCCCAGACGCAGCCCGGCGAAGCGGCTGGCCTCGGCGTTACCTCCAAGGGCATACACGTGACGCCCCATGACGGTCTGCCCCAGGTACACCGCCCCCAGCGCCGCGACGGCCACCATGGCCAGCATGGGGACCGGGTACAGCGCCGCGCCCAGCCCCAGGGGCGCCTTGGCGAAGCGAACCAGCGCCTCGGGGAGCAGGATGCTCTCCGCCTTGCTGATCACGAAGGCGATGCCGCGCAGGATCCACATGCTGCCCAGGGTGACGATGAAGGGATGTACCCGAAGCCCCACCACGAGCAGGCCGTTCAGCGCCCCGGCGGCAGCTCCGATGCCCGCGCAGACGCAGACCGCCAGCAGCACGGCGCCGGCGCCGCTGGCCGGCGGGTGGGCGCGCAGCGCCAGCCCCATGCTCACCCCGGCCAGGGCGTAGACCGACCCGACCGAGAGGTCGATCCCCCCCGAGATGATCACGATGGTCGCCCCGACCGCCATGATGGCGATGAAGCTGGCGTCGGTGGCCGTCTGGATGAGCGTGTACGAGTTGAAGAAGTTGTTGACGGTCCGGCCGGTCGCCTCGTCCAGGTGCGACCCGGCCGCCAGCGAGAGACCGATCACCATCAGCGTGATGATCGCCAGCAGCCCGGCCTGCTCGGCCCTGAGCAGCCGCTCCAGGCGGTGGCGGACGCTCATGCGATCCGGTGACGGGCGCTCCCCAGCCCGTCGATGCCGTACTCGACGACGTCGCCGGCCCGCAGGTAGAGGGGTGGCTTCCGCCCCAGCCCGACACCGGCCGGCGTCCCGGTGCTGATCACGTCGCCCGGGAGCAGCGTCATGAAGCCCGACACGTAGCTGACCAGCGTCGGGACGTCGAAGATCATCTGCCCGGTCGAGCTCTTCTGGCGGGGCTGGCCGTTCACGTTCAACCAGATGGACGCGGCCCCCAAGGAAGTACCAAGTTCCGGCATCTCGTCGCGCGTCACCAGGGTGGGGCCCAGCGGGGCGAACCCGTCGGCGCTCTTCCCTTTGGTCCACTGGCCGCCGCGCTCGATCTGGAAGGCCCGCTCCGAGTAGTCGTTGTGCAGGACGAACCCGGCGACGTGGGCCAGCGCCGCTTCCCGGGAAACGGTCTTGGCGCGCGCGCCGATGACCAGCGCCAGCTCCACCTCGTGGTCCAGCTTCTCCGACCCGGGCGGCAGCGGCACGTCGTCGTTCGGCCCGGCGATCGCGCTGGTCGCCTTCATGAAGACGATCGGCTCGGTCGGGATCGCCGCGCCGGTCTCCTGGGCGTGGTCGCGGTAGTTGAGCCCGATGCAGACCAGCTTGGACGGACGGGCCACCGCCGGTCCCAGGCGCGCGCCGGCGGGGACGCGTGGCGCCCTGGGCCCCTCGTCCTGGGCCCAGGCCGCGAGGCGCGTCAGGCCATCGCCCGCGAAGAACCGCTCATCCCAGTCGCCGCCGAACCCGGACGCGTCGACCCGCTCCTCGCCCACCAGGAGCCCCGGCTTCTCGGCCCCGGCGGGCCCGAACCGAAACAACTTCATGCCGGCACTTTACACCCGGGGTTTGAGCCAGAACGACGATTGGGATAGCTTCGCGGCGTGCAGGGGTTGGTGATGGTCGCGGCGGTCGTCCTGCCGATCTCAGGGCCCAGAGCGTGGCGACCGCCCAGCGGCCGCTGATTCAGGCGGGCGCGGCGGCGGCGGCCTCGGCCGCGGTCTCCTCGATGACGACCAGCAAGTCCCCGGCCTCCACGCTCTCGCCGGCCCCGGCGACGATCTCGCGCACGGTCCCGCTGACCGGCGCCTTGATGACCGTCTCCAGCTTCATCGCCTCGGTGACCAGCAGCTTCTGCCCGGCCTTCACCTGCTCGCCCACCTTGGTGACCAGATCGATGACCCGCCCGGGCATGGGCGCGCCGACCTCGCCCGGCTTGGTGGTGGCGCGCCGGCGCTTGGGCCCGCTCACCTTGGCCGAGTCGTCGGCCACGCGCAGCTGTCGCGACTGGCCGTTCACCTCGAAGGTCAACACGCGCGCGCCGTCCGGCTCGACCTCGCCGATCGACAGCAGCTTCACGATCAGCGTCTTGCCGGGCTCGATGTCGATCCAGGCTTCCTCGCCGACGCGCAGGCCGTAGAAGAAGGTGGGGGTCGGGAGCACCGAGGTGTCGCCGTGCAGCGCGCGGTGCTCCATGTAGCCGCGCAGCACCTTGGGGTAGAGCGCGAACGACACGACGTCGCGCCGCGCGACCTCGACCCCGGCCAGCGCCTCCATCTCGCGCTTGGCGCCCGCCCAGTCGAACGGGGGCATGCTGGCGCCCGGGCGCCCCTCGACCGTGGCCGCTCCCTTCAGGATGTCGCTGCGCAGCGGCTCGGGGAACCCACCGGGCGGCTTGCCCAGCGAGCCGCGCATGAAGTCGATCACCGACTCGGGGAACGTCAGCTCGCGGGCGCGCGCCGAGACGCCCTTGCCGTCCAGCCCCTGCTTGACCATCCAGATGGCCATGTCGCCCACGACCTTGGACGACGGCGTCACCTTGGGGATGTCGCCGAAGAGCTGGTTCACCTCGCCGTAGGCGTGCTTGACCGCCTCCCAGCCGTCGCCGACGCCCAGCGCCTCGGCCTGCGCCCTCAGGTTCGAGTACTGGCCGCCTGGAATCTCGTGCTGGTAGACGTCGGCGGCGGGCGCCTTCAGGCCCGACTCGAACGGGGCGTAGTAGGCGCGCACCGGCTCCCAGTAGGCCGACAGCTTCTCGAAGATCTCCGCCGACATCCTGGGATCGCGCGGCGCCCCGGCCAGCGCGAACGACAGCGAGGACAGCGACGGCTGCGACGTCATGCCGGCCATGCTGCTGACCGCGCCGTCGACCACCGCCACGCCGGCGTCGATGGCGGCCAGGTTGGCGGCCACGCTGTTGCCGGCCGTGTCGTGCATGTGCAGGTGCAGCGGCACGTCGACCGCGTCGCGCAGCGCCTTCACCAGCATGGTCGCCGCGCGCGGCCGCAGCAGGCCCGCCATGTCCTTGATGCACAGCAGGTGCGTCCCGCGGCGGACGATCTCCTTGGCCAGGTTCACGTAGTACTTGAGGTCGTACTTGGTGCGGGTCGGGTCCGAGACGTCGCCCGTGTAGCAGATGGCCGTCTCGACGATGCGCCCGGTCTTCTGCGCCGCCTCGATGGCGACCACCATGTTGTCGACGTCGTTCAGCGCGTCGAAGATCCGGAACACGTCCATCCCCGCCGCCGCGGCCTCCTGGATGAAGGAGACCACCACGTCGTCGGGGTAGTTGGTGTAGCCGACCGCGTTGGCCCCGCGGACCAGCATCTGGAACATCACGTTCGGGACCAGGCGCCGCAGCTCCTCCAGCCGGACCCAGGGGTCCTCGGACAGGAACCGGTAGGCGACGTCGAACGTCGCGCCCCCCCACATCTCCAGCGAGAACAGGTCGTGCGCCAGGTGCGCCGTGGCGGGCGCCACCCGGTTCAGGTCGTAGCTGCGCACGCGCGTCGCCAGCAGCGACTGGTGCGCGTCGCGCCAGGTGGTGTCGGTCAGGCGAACGCGCGGGTCATTCCGGAGCATCCGGACGATCCCGTCCGGGCCTTCCCTGTCCAGGAGCTGCTTGGTCCCGGCGGGCGGCGCCGCTTTGGGGGCGGGTGGCGGGATGGCGTCGGCGGCCAGCACCGAGACCGGCGGCTTGGGCTTGCCGCGCACGGTCGGGTGTCCGTTGACGATGGTCGAGCCGATGTAGCGCAGGATGCGCGTCGCGCGGTCCCGCCGCGGCTGGTACTGCACCAGCTCGGGCGTCTCGTCGATGAACGTCGTGTGCGCCTTGCCGGCCGCGAAGGTCGGGTGCAGCAGCACGTTCTCGAGGAACGCCAGGTTCGTCTTGACCCCGCGGATCCGGAACTCGCGCAGCGAGCGGACCACCTTGCGGCGGGCGTAGTTCCACTCGAGCCCGCTGGCCGTGATCTTCACCAGCAGCGAGTCGTAGTAGGGCGAGACGCGCGCCCCCACGTAGCCCGACCCGTCGTCCAGGCGGATCCCCAGCCCCGCCGCCGCCCGGAACACCTGGATCTTGCCGGTGTCGGGCAGGAAGTCGTTCTTGGGGTCCTCGGCGGTGACGCGCACCTGGATGGCCACGCCCCGCTGCACGACGTCGGCCTGGGACGCGATCCCGATCTCGGGATCGGACAGCTTGTAGCCCTGGGCGATGCGGATCTGCGACTGCACCAGGTCGCGCCCGGTGATCGCCTCGGTCACGGTGTGCTCGACCTGGATGCGCGGGTTGACCTCGATGAAGTAGTGGCGGCCGTCCTCGCCGACCAGGAACTCGACCGTGCCCGCGTTGGCGTAGCCGACCTGGCGGCCGATCTTCAGCGCGTCGTCGGCCAGGCGCGCCCGCAGCTCCTGCGGCAGCGACCAGGCCGGCGCGTACTCGACGACCTTCTGGTGGCGCCGCTGCACCGAGCAGTCGCGCTCGAACAGGTGCACCAGGCTGCCGTGGTTGTCGCCCAGGATCTGCACCTCGATGTGCTTGGGGCGGCTGACCAGCTTCTCCAGAAAGACGGCGTCGTCGCCGAAAGCCTTCTTGGCCTCGGAGCGGGCCCGGTCCAGCAGCTCGGGCAGCTCGGCGGCGCTGCGCACGACGCGCATCCCGCGCCCGCCGCCGCCCGCCGAAGCCTTGATCATGACCGGGTAGCCGGCCTGCTCGGCGAACGCCCGGGCCGCCTCCAGCGAGCGGACCGCGTCGGGCGTGCCTGGAACCGTCGAGACGCCGGCGGCCGCCGCGATCTTGCGGGCGGCGACCTTGTCCCCCAGCGCCTCGATCGCTTCGGGCGTCGGGCCGATGAAGACGATCCCTGCCTCGCGGCACTTGCGTGCAAAAGAGGCGCGCTCCGAGAGCAGGCCATAGCCCGGGTGGATGGCGTCCGCGTCGTGACGCTTGGCCAGCTCGACGATCTCGTCCTCAGCCAGGTAGGCGGCCACCGGCTCCAGCCCCTTGCCGACCAGGTAGGCCTCGTCGGCCTTGTACCGGTGCAGGTGGACCCGGTCCTCTTCCGAGAAGATGGCGATCGTTCGGAACCCGAGCTCCGTGCAGGCGCGGAACACGCGGATCGCGATCTCGCCGCGGTTCGCGCAGAGCACGCGCTTGAAGGGGGCAATGGGCGTGGCCATCGGCCCGCAGAACTACCACTAGAGCGGAGGGGCTGGGAAGGTCGATCGTGCCGGTTGAAGAACGAGAAGACGAGGTCAGAGATTGGAGGTAGGCGCCCGCAGCCAGGCGTCGATCTCGGTGACGGCGGGAACCTGCGCGGCACCGGGGTGTTCGACCGTCGCGTAGTCATCTCGAGCCTGCCGAGCCAGAGCCACGGCGCGCTCGTGCCCGGCCGGCTTCGCCCACAACGCCCGCGCCAGCGCGAAGCGGACCTCGCCGGTCAGCTCTGCCGCGGCCTTGCCGGCCAGACGCGTCGCCAGGGCCTGCTCGAGCGGCGCAACCGCTTCCAGCGGCCGGCGCTGACCCAGGAGCGCGATCCCCAGCCCGGTGCGCGGGTACGACAGCATCACCGGATCGACGCCGGTCTGGGTCCAGAGATCGATGGCCCACGCGAACACCGCCTGCGCCGCCGCATAGCGGCGCATCGCGTTCAGCACCTCGCCCCGGTTGTTCTCGACCATCGCCACGTAGGGGTGCGTGGCGCCCATCGTCCGGACGGCGCCGTCGCGGGCGGCGGTCAATCTGGCCAGCGCCTCGTCGTTGCGTCCGGCGACCTCCAGCGCCTCGCCCTCGTTGTTGAGGCAAGCGATCGCATACGGGTGATCCCTGCCGAGCAGCTTCTCCTGGGCCTGGCGCGCCCGCTGCGCGGCCGCCACCGCTTCGGCCGCGCGCCCCTCGCGCTGCAGGACGGTGCTCTCGCTCTCGTCGATGGTCGCGCTCAAGATCGGGTGGCCGCCGATGCGGGCCAGCGCGGCGCGCGCGACGTCGATCCACTGGCGCGCGGCCGCGGGCTGCCGGAGGCGGTCGGCGACCAGCGAGGGAAGGAACGACGCGGCTCGCGCCACCACCTCGTCGTGACGGGAGGCCAGCGCGACCGCGAAGCACTCTTGCAGGAGGCCGATCCGCTCGCTGGCCGCCGCGCAGTCCTCGCCGTCCGTCGCCACCGACAAGAGCGCCTCGGCCAGGAGCGGCTGGTAGCCGGTGGCGCGCACCTGTCCCAGCAGATCGCGCGCCAGCGGGCCGGCGTCGCTGCACCGGCCCGCCCGCCAGACGGCCTTCAGGTGCGCCAGTTGACTGCGAAGGGCGTCGACGCGGGCTCGGGTCGCCTCGTCCGCGGGCGGCTTGATGACGGCGCGCAGGAGCGCCACGTCCGCGCAGCGATCCAGGCGCGCCAGCGAGCCGGTGCTCGTCACGGCGTTCTCCACGACCTTTGCGTCGGCGGACGCGAACAGATCGGTCAGGGCGCGCAGGTCCGTCAGGCGCTCGTTGAGGCACGCCATCCGCAGGTCCAGCACCTCGGCGGACTGCTCGCCGCGCAGGTTGGTGGCCTCGCAGGCCTCCGCATACATCCCCACCCACTGCCCCGTGTATTGATCCAGATAGCGCGACATCGAGCTGAAGGCCGTCTCGGCGTAGCTCTTGCCGGTCGCGACGAACGCGCGGTGGATCGCCTCCTTGCGCGCCGAACCTGCCGCGCCCGCTTCCCACACGCCCGCCAGGCGATCGCTCCCACCGCGACACAGCGCGGCCCGCGAGCTGGTGGCGTGGCGCAGCCCCAGCGAGGCGGCGGCCAGTCCCAGCGCCAGTCCGGCGGCCGCCAGGGTGCGACGCAAGCGCACCGTCGGATCGGTGGCCAGCGCGGCCAGCAGCGCCGCCATCGACGGGTAACGATGGTCCGGATCGGCCGTCAGGCCGCGGAGCAGCGCGCGCCGCATCCAGCCCGGGACCGAAGCCTTGGGCGGCGCCGGCCGCACGTTTCCGTCGGTCACGCTGGTCATCAGCGCCTGGAAGGTGTCGCCGGCGAACGGCCGCTCGTCGTACAGCGCCTCGTACAGCGCCACGCAGAAGCTGAACTGATCCGTCCGTTCGTCGGTGCGCGTGCCGGCGAACTGCTCGGGGGCCATGTACGCCGGCGTCCCGAGCATCGCGCCGGTCTGGGTCAGCTTCATCGACAGGTACGTGCTGCTGGACGACTGCCGCTGCGTCGAGCCGCGCGAGCCCCCGATGTTGATCGTGGCGTCCGGGTCCACGGCGGCGTCCAGCCGGCGGGCCACCTCGAGGGCGGTGGTCGCCGCGGCGACCACCGATTCGCTCGAGGCCACTGTCTCCGGCTCTTCGGTCACGTGGCGAGCGAGCCCGAAGTCCATCACGCGCACCTGCCCGTCGTGCGTGACCATGACGTTTTCGGGCTTGAAATCGCGGTGGACCAGGCCGGCCGCGTGGGCCGCTGCCAGACCCCGCCCCGCGGCCAGGTAGACGTCCAGGATCTCGCGACGACTGCGCGGCGCCGCCTGCAGCCAGGCGCTCACGGTCCGCCCTTCGACGAACTCCATCGCGATGAAGACGCTGTCGCCGTGCGTGCCGACGTCGTAGACGACCACCACGTTCGGGTGCTGCAGCTTCGCGATGGCCTGCGCCTCGCGCAGGAGGCGCGACTTGCCGTCGGTGACCTCTTCGCGGGCGCGCAGCAGCTTGATCGCGACCTTGCGATCGAGCTCGGGGTCATAGGCGGCGTAGACCTCGCCCATGCCGCCGCGCCCGACCAGCCCGAGCACGACGAACCGATCGATCGTCTGCCCGCGCTCCAGGATGACGCCGCCGGGAGCCGCGGGCGTGGCAATGGATGAGGACACGGTTGCCCACCCGTGTCATCGGCTGCCCCGACGCCCCCGTTGAGGGCGGCTGAGCTCCCGTGCGGGCGGACACCCCGCGGGCGCGCTAGCGCTTGATGCCGAGCAGCAGGTCCATGGTGGCCTGGTCGGCGGCCGGGAACCGGTAGTTCTCGAACTCGCTGGAGGCGACCCAGCGGCAGTCGGCCACGCGGACAGCCTTCGGCTCTGCGGCGCCGGCGATCTCGGCCTGGTAGAGGGCCAGGTCGACCGAGTAACCGTCGTAGTCGTGGGTGCGACGCCCGATGCAGACACCGACCGTCACGTCGACGCCCACACGCTCGCGCACCTCGCGCCGCAGCGCCTCGGTGTCGGTCTCCCCCTCCTCGACGCGGCCGCCGGGAAACTCCCACAGGCCGGCCAGCACGGCGGACGGACGTCGCTGCGTGATCAGATATCGCTCGTTGCGCGCGACGACCGCCGCGACGACCCGCAGGTGAGAGGGTTTGCCCATGATGGTCCGACAATATTGTGGTAACACCGCCTCGATGGTCAAACGAGTGACACCACCCGAGGCCGCGGCCCTGCTGGAGCAGGGCTGGAGCTACCTGGATGTGCGGTCGATTCCCGAGTTCGAGGCCGGGCACCCGCCCGGCGCGGCCAACATCCCGCTGCTGCACTTCACGGGTGGCCGGATGAGCCCCAATCCCGACTTCCAGAAGGTCGTCCAGGCCGTCTACCCCCCGGACACCAAGCTGGTCGTCGGCTGCAAGATGGGTGGCCGATCGCTCCAGGCGGCCGCCCTGCTCGAGGCCGCCGGCTACACCAGCGTGGTCGACATGCGGGGCGGCTTCGCCGGCGAGCAAGACGCCATGGGTCGGGTGACCTGCGCCGGCTGGGCGGGGCAGCTGCCGGTGGAACAAACGGCCCCCGTCGAAAAGACCTACGCCGAGCTCTCGAAGAAGGCCTGAAGAAAGGGCCTCGGGCCAGGCTCAGGCTCTGCCCGGAGGCCGGAAGCGGGAGGCCGGAAGCCCGCTTTTTCTGCTCTTACTGTCCGACCGAGATCCCGTTCTTCTGGCAGACCGCGTGGACCAGGCTTCGGTTGCGGTCGTCCAGGCGGGCGTAGGCGTGCTCGGCGGCCTCGGCGTCCTTCAGCGAGCAGGAGCAGACGGCCAGGATCTGATAGGCGTCGGTCCAGCCGGGCTTGGCGCGTAGCGCCCGCCGCGACAGCTCCATCGCGGCGCCGCACTGCTGGCGCAGCCAGGCTTCGCGCGCCTGCTTCATCAGCGTCTCCGCGTCCTCGGCCTCGGCCGGCGCGGCGGGGATTGGCTCGGACTGGTCGGCCCTGGCGGCCTCGGACCGGCGGGTCGGCTCCGGCCGCTCGACCGTCGTCGTCGAGGCCAGCTGCCGGGATCGAGCGGCGGGCCTTCCGGCTGCGGCGACGACCACCGGCGCCTCGGGACGCGCGCGGCAGGTCCGCGCCAGCTCCCGGACGGCGGCGTTCTTCGGATCCAGCCGCAGCACCTGACTGGCCTCGACGCGCATGTCGGCGCAACGCCCCTCGGCCCGCGCCTTCTCGGCAGCGGATGTGTGCTCGGCGACCACCATCCCGCGCGCCTCCTCGTAGCGCGGCTGCGCCCGCTTCCGGTAGACGCTCTCGACCGGAATCCGCGCGTATCCGGTCACCGCCGCCGCGTAGTCCTTGGCGCTGGCCGCCTCGTCGAACTGCGCGTAGAGGGTCGCGCCCTGGCGCTCGACGTCGATCTTGCGGGCCAGCATGGCAGCCTCGCGGCGGGCACCCGGGTCGGCGGTCGCCGGATCGATTTGCCCCAGATCGGCCTGGGCGCCGTTCCAGTCTTCGGCGGCCATCGCCTGCCGGGTGGCGGCCAGCAGCCCGGCGGCCGTGGCCGGCGGAGCCGCCGGCGCGACCCGCGGGGGCGCCGGGGTCGGTGCGACGGGGGCGGCCTGTGCCGGGGCAGGCGGCGGGGACGCGGCGACCGGCTCGGTCGTCTCGGGCGCGCGCGAGCCGCGGTGCAAGAACAGCGCGAGCAGCGCCATCGCAGCCAGGGCGCCGCCGCCGACGGCGATCAGCGGGGCCGGAATCCGCCGCTGGATGCCCATCGCGCGGCCGTCGAACACGAACTGTTCCTGCGGCGCGACGAATCGGAGCTTCACGTGCCCCAGCTCGACGACGTCGCCCGAGTTCATCTCGATGCGCTCGTAGTCCTCGCCGTTGACCCGGACGCCGTTCGCGCTCTGCAGGTCGACGATGGTGTAGCGATCGCCCTCGCGCACGATCTTGGCGTGGTGACGCGAGATCGACCGGTGGTTCAGGACCGCGTCGTTCTCGGTGGTCCGGCCGATCACCAGCGACGGCTTGTCGAGTCGGACCTCGAACCCGGCCAGATCGGTGGTCAGCACGACCAGCCGGGCAGGCGGACCGGTCTCCGCCGCCCGCTCGGCGCTCTGTTCGGTCAGCGCGCGCAGCGGAATGGTCGGCTGCGCCTCGACCGGCTCGACGACGATCGCGGCTTCCGGCACGGCGGCCACCGGCTGTGGCGGCGAGGTCTTGGTGCGCGAGCGAGGCGCGGTCGCCGGCGCCACCTGGGCGGCCGGCTGCGCCGCCATGGCGGCGACCGAGGCGCGTCCGGGGATCGCCACGGCGCCACCAACGGTCGCCATGGGACCCATCGGGCCCAAGGCACTGTTGACGGCCGGCATGGTCGGCATCGTGGGCCGGTCGGCGATCGCAGGCTGCTCGCCGCGCAGCGCGATCCGGTAGTCGCCGATCTGGACCTCGTCGCCCTCGCGCAGCGGCGTGGCCGAAACGATCTTGGCCCCGTTGACGCGGACGCCGGTGAAGCTGGCGAGGTCCTCGATGTAGATCGCGCCGTTCTGGCGCGAGAGGCGCGCGTGTCGCCGTGACACGTTGCGCTCCGTCAGGCGGATGGTGTTTCCCTCCAGACGCCCGATGGTCATCTCGTCGCGCGTGAGCGGGACGACTGTCGTCTTCCCCTCATCGTCTTCGATGCTCAGCTTGAACACGGCGAGACCCTCGAAATCAGCGGGCCTTTTGACTGTATCCGCCGCCCTCGCCCTGAGTCAATGCCGCACCCGATGCGCCGCGCGATCAACGGGAAACGCCGATGGCCGCCGCGATCACGATCCCCATCCCTATGAGGAGCGCCCCGGCGACGACCGCCACCGCCATGTTCTTGTTCTCGTGGATCTCGCGCCGGAGGTTGTACGGGGTGATCAGCTCCCACAGGTAGTACCCGACGATCAGCAGCACGATGCCCGACAGCCCGAAGAGGGTGAAGTCGAGGAGCTGGTGCGCCAGCGGCGCGGTGGCCAGTGGCGCGACGGGCATCCGATCAGAGGCTCCGGAGCTCCGGGTAGGTGGTCATGACGTCGGTCTCGGTCATCGAGTCGTTGGGATCGGCAGGCGTCCAGACGACCTCGAGCCCGAGCATGGCGTCGGGCGACACGCCCCCCAGCTCGGAAAGCAGGGCCCCCAGCTCCTCCGGACCGCTCGGCTGCCCGAACTTCTCCAGCGGCGTCCGCGTGGCGGCCAGGATTGTGACGACGATCAACTCCAGAGCCTCTCGCCCCTCCTCGGCGGGCGCCTCCGACCGGGACACCCGCCCGTCGGCCCCCCGGATCCGCTCGATCTGGAAACGGCCGCGCTCGGCCAGCGCCAGGCCGTTCATCGCGGTCTCGGCGTTGGTCAGGCTCATCGGCCCCCGCCCCTCGGCCCCGGCGTAGCGGACGGCGTCCTTTTCGCGCAGCAGCTCCAGCGCGGTCTGCTGCAGGAGGGCGGTCAGGCCCGCCTCGGTCGACGTGTCGCCGCGCGTGGCGAAGTCGGCCAGGCGCTCTTGGATGCCGCGCGCGGACCGGCCGAGCGCCAGCTGCAGCCGATAGAGATAGGCGCGGCCAGGCATGGCCACCACCTGCCCGCCGTCATCGTCGTCGCCGTACCCGTAGCCCGGCGTGCCCATCCGGCGGCAGGTCCGGACCGCCCGGACGACGGAGGCCACCGCCAACCCGACAATCACCACGCCCAGCAGCGGGCCGATGGTCCCGAACCCGTAGCCACCGAAGCCCGGAAAAAAGAAGAAGCGCGGTCCGCCGTAGCCGTAACCCGAGCCATAGCCGTAGCCTGGCGAGCTGTAGCCGGGGGAGCTGTAGCCGCCGCCCGAGTAGCCGGGCGCCGACATCCCGCCGCCCGACCGGAAGCCCAGCCGGCCACCGAAGCTGGAGCCGGACCGAGGGCCGGCCAGCGCGGGCGAGGCCAGCCCGGCCGTGAGGATCACCACGACGGTGGCCAGAGCCAGCGCCAGGAATCGGCGTGCGCGGCGGGCGATGTTCATCTTGCGTCAAGTCTAAGCCGCGGCGGGGACCCGGGCAAAGCCCCCCTTGCGGGCCGCCAGTGGGCAGCGTGAAATGAGATGCAGCCGTGGAGCTGACACCCGAGCAGAGAGAAGCCGCGGTGGCGGCGCTGGGCTTCGACGAGATCGGCCGCTCGACCGAGGGGCGGCCCATCGTCGCCCGGCGCTTCGGCGGCCCGGGTCCCCCGCTGCTGCTCATGGGCGGCATCCACGGCGACGAGCCCGCCAGCGTGGACGCGCTGCTCCATCTGCTCGAGCGGTTGCCGCCGGCTGGCCTGCCGCCGTTCTGGCTGCTTCCGGCCGCCAATCCGGACGGGCTGCGGTCCGGGCGCAAGAACTCGGCGCGCGACGTCGACCTGAACCGCAACTTCCCGGCGCGCTCGTTCCGCGCCGACCACGCGCCCGGCTACTGGCCCGGGCCGGGGCCGCTCTCGGAGCCCGAGACCCGGGCCGTCGCCGCGTTGATCGACCAGCAGGGCGTACGGGGGGCGGTGGCGGTCCATGCGCCGTTCGCCTGCGTCAACTTCGACGGGCCCGCCGCCGACTGGGCCCAGGCGGTGTCTCGCGCCTGTGGCTGGCCGGCGCGCGCGGACATCGGCTACCCGACGCCGGGGTCGTTCGGCTCGTGGCTGGGACTGGACCGGGGGACCCCCGTCCTGACCCTCGAGCTGCCGCCCGGCCCGCTGGCTGGTTTTCGGGTGGCGGCGGCCGCGGCGCTCGACGCTGCGCTGGCCTGGGCCCCCCCCTGAAGGCCTCAAGCTGCCTCTCGCCCGATCGAGCTTCCGGGCTATACTGCTTGACAGGTGGGTGGGGGTCGTACTTCTCTGGCCCTTCTCGCAATGGACAACAAGGAGCGTACGTTTCTGGAGACGATGTCGAGGGCCCTCGTCTCTCTGCCCTTCGACCTCAAGATCCTGCTGGAGGCGGTTGCCGACTCCGATCTCGAGCGCCCCGTGCGCGAGATGGCGGTCGGGACGGTCGTGCACATGATCACGCCGAAGGACGGGAACGTCGAGGCGCCCCTCCGCTTCGCCGAGGACGTGGTGCAGCTCCGGCTGGCCACCGCCAAGATCGCCGCCGAGGGCGGCGAAGGCGCGCCGGCCTTCCGCGATCGCTTCGCCGAGGACTTCTCGCGCTTCGAGCAGGAGCTGGTCCTGTTCCGCAGCGTGCTAGGCGACGACATCGTGGACTGGCTGGACACCCGCTGGGGCTCGTTCGGCAAGGGCGTCTACGCCAAGAAGAAGATCTCGCAGTTCGTCGACGACGAAGAGCTGGGCACGTTTCTGTACGACGAAGGCTCGAAGTTCGGGACGCTCTACCCGATCAGCGAGAAGTCGCTGGCCGGTCGCGTGAAGCAGGCGCAGCCGTTCATCGATCACCTTGCGCGCAAACGCGATCAGGACAAGAAGAAGATCACGTCGTAGGACCGCGGCGTTTCTGAAGGACGACTCGACGTGTCGCGCGGCTTGATAGCAGCCGGCGCCGGGCATGATTCGCCGGCGGCGTTGCTGGACGTGGCCGTGGCGGTGGCGCAGGGAGCGCCGCCGCCGCCGCCTGAGATCACCGCGGCCGCCCGCCCGGCGGCGCCGCTGCTGGCGCACCTGCCGCCCGACAAGCTGCGTGGCGCGCTCGAGGCGGTGATCATGGCGCGCGCGCTGGACGCCGGGCTGCAGTGGATGCACGAGGCCGGCGTGCTGGGCGTCCTGCTGCCGGAGCTGGAGGCGACCGTCGACTTCTCGCAGGAGGCCGGACGGCGCCACAAGGACGTCTGGGAGCACACCAAGCTGGTGGTGGTCCAGTCGGTGGCGAACCCGATCGTCCGCTGGGCGGCGCTGCTCCACGACATCGGTAAGGTCCCGACGCGGGTCCTGCTGCCCGACGGGCGCGTGACGTTTCACCGCCACGCCGAGGTCGGCGCGCGCATGTGGGATCCGATCGCCCGCCGGCTGGCGTTCGACAAGACCGAGCGGCGCGACATCCGGTTCCTGGTCATGAACCACCTGCGCGCCAACGCGTACGAGCCCGGCTGGACCGACGCGGCGGTGCGGCGGTTCGACAAGGAGATGGGCGAGCACCTCCAGGATCTGCTCGACCTCTCCTGCGCCGACGTCACGTCCCGGCGGCCCGGGCGGCGGCAAGAGGCGATCGACAACATCCACGCGCTCAAGGACCGCATCCTGGCGATCCGTGAGCTGGACGCGCGCATCCCACCGCTGCCGGCCGGCCTGGGAAACGCGATCATGGAGACCTTCAACCTGCCGCCCTCCAAGCGGATCGGCGACCTGCGCAAGCTGTGCGAGGACGCGGTCGAGCGGGGCGAGCTGGAAGAGCGCCGCGACGCCGCCTACTACATCGAGTTCCTGCGCGAAAAGATCTGATGCTTACCCGGTTAGCGCCCGCAAAAGGTCCCGTCGAAACGCCTGAAACGCACCGAGCCCATCGAGTACGGACAGACTGGAGAGGTTCGCGAGGCTCGACCTCACCTCACTCGGCACCGCGTTTCGCGACTGCGATATCCACTCGGCCAGAAATTGCTTCGCTTGACCAGGCTGGAGCGCCTCTATCGCTGGCGGCTGCGCTGGAATCGGTTCGAGAACCTTAGCGACGGCGCCGTGATCGGCGATCAGCCACCCTTCAAACTCGGGTGCCGGAACCGCGACAACGACACGTACACTGATTCCCTCTTCAATGTAGCTCTCAAGTAGTTGCTTGCGGCCGGACGTGCCGTCGTCGTCGACGAACACCACGGCTAGATCTGGCCGTCTCTCCGGACCGGGCCAGGTCAGCAGCCGCCGCAGCGAACGCTCAACCAGCAGGTCACTTCCTCGCGGATGACGGCCCGTTCGTAGGCGTAGGGGCGAGAGAAATCGGACCGCGTTCTGGGGTACGCCGGTGCCGTGAGCAATTGCACGCCGCACCAAGTGATGCGCTGGACCAAGATGAGACTCTTCAAGTGCTTCACCCGGAGGGGGAAGCCAACTCTGTTCGCCGACTGAGTCAGCGGGCCCCTCGGCGTACACGACGACGCGAACAGACACCTGTCGACTATCCGCCGGGAACGCCGCCAAGCGCACCAGAAAGCCAAAGCCCGCCCAACGATCCTTCATACTCGCGAACGGACTTCGCCCAGTCGGCCGACTCAGTAGGCGCCCGTTCGACCTGTGTCGTCCCGTCGGATTCGCGGCGGCTCACAAACCTGACTTCATGGGGGAGAGCAAATTCCAACAGCTCGGCAGAGTGAGTTGCGAGGATCACCTGTATGGTTTTCGGGCCGAGTCTACCCAGGGCAAGATCGCGTAAAGACTCGATCAGCTTGCCAAGCAAATAGGGATGGAGCCCACGTTCGGGTTCTTCAATCGCGATCACATCGACCGGTTGTGGCTGATGCTCCACCAGCAACAGGGCCAACATCAGCATGCTGCCGTCCGAAACCTGAGTAGGCTCGTACCAGAGCTCAGGACTCCATCGATCCTGAAAGACCAGTCGATGGTTGCCTGGATTTTGAGGCGATGGCCGAGTAGCCACGTCGCGGTACATGGGAACGAGCTTGGTGAAATGTGCGACGAGCGCGTTCTGTTCCTCTCGTGTCAGGGTCGCAAACACGTTGGTGAGATTCGTGCCCGTCTCGTCCAGCCTTCTCGCCTCCTGAACGACATTCGGGTATCGAATCTTCTCCACGTCCAAGTGCAGCAACTGGAAAGCATGGCTCGCTGACCGGATAGGCGTCCGACGCCCCTCGGAAATCACTTCGATGACCGCGGAGCCTTTGTTACGCCAGGCGTTTGTGCCGTCCAAAGCAATATCGGGACGAAGGGTCGATATGAGCGAACTCTTCCCGGACGCGTTAGGACCAACGAGGATGGTCAGGGGTTCGAAGTCTACGTCGACGCTGGCAAGGCATCGAAAGTTCCGAATTATTGCCCGCGAAATCATCCGGGAAACAGTTTACCAGCGGGAGCCGAACAGCGCGAATCACGCAGGACGCTGAGCGGTCTGCCAATCCTCTGCGCCGCGAATCAGGCGCCCTATCGCCGACGCTCTCGAGCGGCTCGCCTTCTTCGATCCGCGCCACTCCAACGCCGCTTGTGGCCGAAACGCCAGAGCGAGCATCGCGAGCGGGTTCCTTGGCGGGAGCGCAGGCTTTGCCCGCGCGGAGCGCCTCACAAACGGGGTGGGCCCGCGGGAGGGAACACCCTCCCGCGGAGCGGAGCGCGGCGACGCCGGTCGAGCGCTGCTGTTCGCAAACCGCAGCCGGCGTGAGGTCGAGCAGGCGCTGGTGCTGCTGGAAGGCGCCTGCGGCGGCGGCGACTTGCGGGCCTGCAGGACTCTCGGCGACTGGTACGGGCAGAGCCAGGACCGGACGTCACAGGCACGCGCCCAGGACCTCTTGACGCGGGCCTGCAAGGGCGGCCTGGCAGACGCCTGCCCCCTCCCCGCTGACGCGCCCACGCCCCGAGCGGCGACGACAGCGGACTGCAGCCAGACGACGTGCCAGGACCGTCAGGCCATCCGAAGAAGCACTGACCGCCCTAATCCCAGTCGCCGACGCCCTCGAGGGGCTCGCCCTTTTCCCAGTGCTCGAGGTTGCGCTTTTGCCGGCGCAGGTTGCGGACCTGGAACACCAGCCAGACGACACACCCCAGAGACACCAGCAGCACGATGATCAGCGCGGGGAGCGGCATTCGGGAAGAGTTTGAACCGGGGCGGCGGCGAATGCCAGACTCGGGCCATGCCGGAGCTGCCCGATCTGGTCCACGTCCAGGACGTCCTCAGCCGGACGCTGGCCGGCCAGACCATCACGGGCGCGCGCACCGGTGACCCCACCGTGCTCCGGCTGATGGTCCGCGAGCCTTTTCCGCAGGTGCTGGTGGGGCGCCGGCTGGCCTCGGTCGAGCGGCGGGGGCACTTCATGCGGTTCGCCGTGGGCGACGATCTGGTGATCGTCATCAACGCGATGTTGGTCGGCCGCTACAAGCTCGTCCCGCCGGCGCCGGAAGCCGACCGGAAGAAGGACCCGCGCGCGCTGGGGCTGGCGCTGTCGTTCGACGAAGGCCCGGAGCTGCAGTACCTGGACGAAAAGCGAATGGGCAAGGTCTACGTGGCGCGCGCCGCTGACGAGGGTCAGATCCCCGTCTACGGCCAGCTGGGGGCCGACCTGCTCTCGCCGGCCTTCACGCGCGAGGCGTTCGGCAAGATCTTCGCCAAGCGGCGCGATCAGGTGCGGCCGTTCCTGATGGACAAGCGCGCGCTCTCGTCGATCGGAAACGCTTACGCCGACGAGATCCTGTACGCGGCCGGCATCCACCCCAAGGCCTTCTGTCGCAAGCTCGAGCCGGCCGCGGTCGACGCGCTGTACGGCGCGATCGGGCGGGTGCTGACCGAGGCGATCGCGGAGATCCGGCGGCGCGACGAGCCGCCGGAGGTCAAGGTGCGCGACTTCCTGAAGGTGCGCGGGCGCGACGGCAAGCCCTGCCAGGTCTGCGGAACGACGATCCGCGCGGTGCGGGTGGGCGACGGCGACGCCTGCTTCTGCCCGACCTGCCAGCCCGAGACCCGCAAGCTGTTCGTGAGCTGGTCGGGACTGGACGCCAAGAGAAACGACGCCAACAAGAACCACAACCAGAAGAACGACGGCGAGAAGGCCGCTCAGCCGCGCAAGGCGTAGAGGAAGATCGCGGCGGCGGTCGCGACGTTCAGGGAGTCGGCCTGCGGCGACATCGGGATCGTCACGAGGTGATCGCAGGCGGCGCGCGCCGCTGCCGACAGGCCAGGCCCCTCGGCGCCCAGCAGCAGGGCGGTCCGAGGCGGGCGCGCGAACCGCCCCAGCGGGGTGGCGCCGGGATCCAGCACCGCGCCGACGACCTGAACGCCGCCGGCGCGCAGGTCGGCCAGGGCGTCGGGCCAGGCAGCGGCGCGCGCGATCGGCAGCCCGAACACCGCGCCCAGCGAGACGCGGATCGCCTTGCGATAGAACGGATCGGCGCAGCGCGGGCTGAGCAGCAGGCCGTCGGCCCCGAACGCGGCCGCGTGGCGGGCGATGGCGCCCAGGTTGTCGACGTCGGTCAGGTCTTCCAGCGCCACGATGGTCCGGGCTTCGCGCGGCAGCTGCGGGGCGGACGGGCGTACGCCCAGGGCCAGGCAGCCGCGGTGCACGTGAAACCCGGCCACGCCGTCCAGCACAGCCTGCGGCGCCAGGTAGACGGGGAACGGTCCCACCAGCACATCCGCCAGCGTCGCCAGGCGCGGCGCCGTCAGCAGCACCGAATCGATCCCCAGCCCGCTCGCGACCAGGCGCCGGACCACCCGTTCGCTCTCGGCCACGAACCGCCCGGCCTCGATGACCGCGCGCTCTTTCAGCGCGCGGTAGCCGGCCACACGCGGGTCGTGGGGGTCGGCGATCTGGATTGGCGGCAGAGCCACGTCGGAGAAAATAGTCGAACCGGCGGCCGCCTGTTACAACCAGCGCATGCGGTCCCCCTGGCTGCCGATCGCAGCGGTCGCGATGCTCGGATGCTCCAGCGCCAGCTCGCCGCCCCACGGTTCGCCCGTGCTGCTGGACGTCTACTGGATCTCGGGTGGGCAGCGGACGCTGGTCTGGGCCGCCCCGCTCGCGGACGGGGGCGGGAGCCTGGCCGTCACGGTTCCCCCCGCCGGCCAGCAGGTCGACTTCGTCTTCGACCGCCGGCTGGACGGCAGCAAGATCGAGGATTCGGTCACCCAGAACGGCGTGACCGTCCAGGTGCCCAGGGCCACGCCGCCGATCGGCGTCTCGTGGGACGGCGGCGTCGACAGCACCCCGCCCTTCACCGACCAGGTCTTCTACAACACCGAGCCCTTCTACGGCGGGTCCACGGCATACGTGTTCCTGCGGCCGGGGACCACCGGTTTCCCGTCGAGCAACTCGGTCGTCTTCACGTTCGACAAGACGGCGCTCACCAGCGCGTACAACGAGCCGATGATCGGTCCCGATCAGATCGCGGTGGCGACCGGGCCCTTCACCGCGACGGTGCGCGCCCTGAGCGCGGGCGACGCGGGCAGCGCCGTCCCGACCAGCTACATGGTGCCCATCGCGTTCACGAACCGCATCACCCCCGCCGCCGTGGCCCCGTTCGTCCACGCCTCGTCGGCCGGCGTCGCGGTCCCGATCACCGTGACCGGCGACACGAGCGACCCGACCGTCGTCTATGCGACGTCCGCCTGCGCAGGCGGCTGGCCCACGGCGGCGCCGATCACGGTGACCATCGACAGCCAGGCCCCCGACGCCTTCGGCGGCCTCCTGCAGACCGCCGCCAGCGGCACCTTCACCGCCGTCGGTGCGACCCAGGCGGGCGACGGCGGCTGCTGACTACGGAGGCGGCCTAGAACGTTCGACCGAACACGTCGGCGAACGTCTCGCGGACGGCGGCCTTCATGTCGTCGACCGGCACGGTGTGCCCGAGCTCGCTGCTCACCGACGCCATCACCGAGGCGTCCAGGCCGCAGGGGTTGATGGCGGCGAAGCGCGAGAGATCGGTCGAGACGTTGAGCGCGAAGCCGTGCATGGTGACCCAGCGCTTCACCGCCACGCCGATCGACGCCAGCTTGCGCGCGCCGCCCACCGTCCAGACGCCGGTCCAGCCGCTCTTGCGGTCGCCCTCCAGGCCGAAGCGGCCGACCGCCAGGATGAGCGCCTCTTCCAGGTTGCGCAGGTAGCGGTGCAGATCGCGCTCGTCGGGGCGTAGCAGGAAGATCGGGTACCCGACCAGCTGCCCGGGGCCGTGATAGGTCACGTCGCCGCCCCGCTCGATCTCGAACAGCGGAACCCCGTCCATGGCCAGCAGGTTCTCGCGGTGGGCGCTGCGGCCCGCCGTGACGACGTGGGGATGCTCGACGAACACCAGCGTGTCGGGGATCTCGTCGCGCTGGCGCGCGGTCACCAGGTCGCGCTGCATCGCCCAGACCTCGCCGTACTCGCGGGTGCCCAGGTCCAGGAGGCGCGCGGGGAGTGGCTCCTTCACCGGTTCATAATATGGATCGCTTCGCCCAGCGCCGCCTTCGCCGCCTCCATGATGGCCTCGGGCAGCGTCGGGTGGGCGTGGATGGTCAGGCTGATGTCCTCGGCCAGCGCGCCCATCTCGATGGCCAGGGCCGCCTCGGCGATGATGTCCGACGCGCCGTTGCCGACGGCCTGGATGCCCAGCACCTCCTTGCTGGCGGCGTCGATCACCACCTTCACGAAGCCGTCGGTGTCGGCGTTCGCGATGGCGCGGCCCAGCGCGGCGAACGGGAACTTGCCCACCTTCACGTCGCGCCCCTTCTGCTTGGCCTCGTCAGCGGTCAGCCCGGCGGTGGCGACCTCCGGATCGCTGAAGATGACGGCCGGGATGCAGCGGACGTCCATCTCGGCGGGACGGCCGGCGATGACCTCTGCCACCACCTCGGCCTCGTGCGAGGCCTTGTGCGCCAGCATGGGCTGGCCGGCGACGTCGCCGATGGCGTAGATGCCCGCCACGTTCGTGCGCAGCTGCTTGTCGACCGGCACGAACCCGCGCTCGATCTTGACCCCCAGCTCTTCCAGCCCCAGCCCCTCGGAGTTGGGGCGCCGGCCGACCGCCACCAGCACCTTGTCGGCCTCGATGGTGACCTCCTTGCCGCCCACCTCGGCGGTGACCAGGGCGTGACCGCCTTTCTCCGTCCAGTTCTTCGCCTTGGCGCCCGTCAAGACCTCGACGCCCAGCGCTTTCAGCTTGCGGGTCACCAGCGTGACGATCTCCGGGTCGTTGCCGGTCAGGATGGTCGGCAGCGCCTCGACGACGGTCACCTTCGAGCCGAGCTTGGCGTAGAGCGTCCCGATCTCGATGCCGATGTAGCCGCCCCCGATCACCACGAACCGCTCGGGCACCGCCGCAAAGTCCAGCGCGCCGGTCGAGTCGACGATCCGCTGGCCGTCGAACTTGAAGCCCGGGATCTCGATGGGGCGCGAACCGGTCGCCACCACGATGTGATCAGCCTCGACCGTGGTCTTGCCGCCGGCCTCGGCGATCTCGACGGTGCGTCCCGAGGTCAGCCGCGCGGTGCCCACCCGATACTCGGCGCCGTTCGACTTCAGCAGCGTCTTCACGCCGCCGGTCAGCTTGCCGACCACCTCGCCCTTCCAGGTCTGCATGGTCCCCATGTCGACCCGAAAGTTGTCGGCCAGGATGCCGATCTTGGCGCCGTGGCGGAGCTTGTCGTAGGTCTTGGCCGCGTTGATGAGCGCCTTGGAGGGGATGCACCCGACGTTCAGGCAGATGCCCCCGGGCTTGTCCTTCTCGACGACGATGGTCTTCTTGCCGAGCTGCGCCAGCCGGATGCCGGCCACGTAGCCGCCGGGGCCCGAGCCGATCACCACCGCGTCGACGCGCGTCTTCTGGTCCGCCATGCGGGAGGCTTATACCGGAACCCCGCGCGCCGGCAATGCCGATCGCCGGGCCCCGACCGATCCCCGGCTGCAGTCCGGGAGCGCGAAGTCGCTCGCGGCCGAGCGAATCAGCCGCTCGAAGGTCCCGGCGAACGGCCGCGAGGTGAGCGCCGAGTCCAGTGCCTGGCGAAACACGACGCCCAGCCGGTCGGCAGATCGGGCGCGCGCGCCAGCTCGTGCGCGAGCACGTAGGCGAAGCTGGCGATGCGGTTACCGTGATGGCGAAAGCCAGGCCTCGCACGCCCGAGCGCAGTGGTTTTGATCGATTGGTGAACGGGGGTTACCCGTCGGCGGGCTGAGGCCGGTTGTCCTCGCCCCTCGGGGCGAGGATAAAGGAGAGGGGATCCGGCTGAGCGCGGCCACCTCTCCCCGCCTTCGCTGCCTTCCCGGGGAGAGGCGCAGATAATCAACTAGGAGGACGGCCCGAGCGGGCCGACGTTCTCGAGAATCTGCCAGCGCAGCAGATCGGTCAGGGTGCGGGCGGGCGTCCGCCGCAGGATGGCCTCGCGCAGCTTGATGGCCGGGCGCGATCTCCAGCGGAAGGGCCTCCCGAAGGCCCAGCTGCGCTTCACGATCAGGCGCGTGCGGTCCAGCCGCTCGCGCTCGTATCGGGCCAGCGCGTCCGCCACCGACTCCTCGTCGCGCAGCGCGCGCGCCAGGACGAGGGCGTCGTCGATGGCCATGTTGGCCCCCTGCCCCAGGTTCGGCGTGGTCGGGTGAGCGGCGTCCCCGATCAGCACCACCCGACCGCGCGCGTAACGCCGGCCCGGCTTCCGGTCGACCACGTCGTTCTGCAGGATGCCGCCCTCCTCGGTGGCGGCGATCGCGTCCGGCAGACCGAAGGGCCAGCCGCGATACCGCTCGAGCAACATGGCCTTGCGCAGCGCGGGAGGCACGATCTCGTTCACCGGCGCGTTGTGGGCGACCCACCAGTACACCCGGCGGCCGTCGATCGGACAGACGGAGGCCCGCTGCCCCGCGCCGTAGATCTCGCGAATCTCCCTGGGGTTGGCCGACGGCAGCGTGGCCAGCCCGCGGAAGCAGGTCTGCCCCGAATAGCGGATGCGGTCCTGCCCCGCGATCATCGAGCGAACCACGGAGTGAAGCCCGTCGGCGCCGATCAGAAGGTCACCCTCCTCGGCCCAGCCGGTGTGAAAGCGCACGTGGACGGCGCTCCCGGAGCTCTCGGCAGCCTCGACCCGGTGGCTGGCGTGCACGCGGTCGGGGGCGACCTGGCGGGCCAGGGCGGCCAGCAGGACCGGACGCGCGACGACCCGACAGGAGGCGTCGGCGAACTCCGCGCCCAGGTCGTCCAGCCGGATCGAGGTCAGGACCCGGCCGTCGGCCGCCGCGGCCGAGAAGATGCGCACGGGCACCGTCGCCGCCCGGACGTCGTCGCCCGCGCCCAGCTGGTCCAGGCTGGCGAGCGCGTTGGACCAGAGGCCCACGCCGGCCCCCACCTCACGCAGCTCGGCCCCCTGCTCGTAGAGGTCGGCGTGGATCCCGACCTTGCCCAGGGCCGCGGCCATGGCCAGGCCCCCGATTCCCCCGCCAGCGATGAGCACGCGGCGGACGATGGGCATCTCAGCTCCTGGTCGCCGCAGCGTCCAGGGCGGCGCGCACCTCCGCCTCGGCGGCGGCCTGCATCTCGGACGCCGCCCGGGGGTCCAGAATCCGCGCGCCGGCCAGGCGGGCGCCGCTGACCGCCAGCGGGTTCGTGTCTGCCGGGATCACCGCCTCGACCAGCGTCGCGCCCTGCCCGCGCCGAGCCCGCTCGACCGCCGCTCGCACGTGCGCCCAGACCGCGCACAGGTCGGTCCCGTCGACGCGCGAGCCCGCGATCCCGTACGCCAGCGCCCGAATCGCGATGGTCTCGCCGGTCTGCATCGGCGCGTGCGGCCGGTCGTTCAGGCAGACGAAGACGACCGGCAGCCGAAACACGCCGCCGAAGTTGAGGCCGGTGTGAAAGTCCTCGGCGTCGATCTCCTGCGGGTCGAAGTAGCCGAGCGCGACGGTGGGCTTGCCCTGCATCTTGGCGGCCCAGGCGATCCCGGCCGCGTGAGGCAGCTGGGTGGCCGCGTGGGACGACCCCGGAACCACGTTCAGCGCGCGCGGGATGGTCAGCCAGCCGGCCAGGCGGCCGGCCGCCAGCTCGTCGCCGTTCCCCTGCAGCTGCGCGGCAAACGACGCCACCGGCATGCCGCGATAGAGGGCAGCGGCCCCGCTTCGTGGCCCCGCCGCCACCATGTCGTCCGGCCCCAGGGCGGCGACGGCGCCCATCACCGCGGCCTCGATCCCCTTGGTCGGGAGGTACGAACCCAGGCGTCCCTGCGCGACCAGCGCGGCGGCCGCCCCGTCGAGCGCCCGCATCTGCAGCATGGCGAAGTAGGCGTCGTTGAGCGTGTCTCCGTCCAGCTCGCGCAGCCCCTCGGCCTGATCGATGTGCGTCGCGCGCGCGTATTCCTCGTCGGTCCAGGCCAGCGACTCCGTGATCCCGGGTTCACCCAGGCCGGCGCGGATGTGGCGCGAGGTAGGCGGCGTCTTCTTGCGCGCGCTCACGTCAAACGGACCTGTCGTCGAGCGCCGAAGGCGACTCGAGCTGGCGCTTGATCTCGCCCACGAACTGGGCCGCGTCGAAGCCGTCGACCACCCGGTGGTCGAACGAGATCGACAGGTTCATCAGGTCGCGGATCACGATGGCGTCACCCACCACCGCCGGCCGCCGCGCGATCCGGTGCACGCCCAGGATCGCCACCTCGGGCGGGTTGATGATGGCCGTGGCCATCACGCCGCCCCAGGCGCCCAGGCTGGTGATGGTGAAGGTCGATCCCGTGAGCTCCTCGCGCGTGGCCTTGCCGGTCCGGGTGGCCACTGCCAGGTGCGCGATCTCGGCCGAGATCTGGGCGATCGACTTGCGGTCGGCGTCGCGAATCACCGGCACGATCAGACCGGCCTCGGTGGCGGTGGCCAACCCGATGTGGAGCCGCGCCCGCTGGACGATCTCACCGGCCGCGTCGTCGAGCATGGAGTTCATCTGCGGGAACTTCTTCAGCGCGGCGACGGTCGCCTTGATGATGAACGGCAGGTACGAGAGCTTGGCGTTGCCTGCGACCCGCGCGTTGACCGCGTTGCGCAGGGCGACCAGCTCGGTGCAGTCGACCTCCTCGACGTAGGTCGCGTGCGGCGCGGTGAACTTCGACCGGGCCAGGGCCTCGGCGATCTTCTTGCGCACGCCGCGGAAGGGGATCCGCACGTCGCCCGTCGACGCCGGCGGCGCCGCGGCCGCGGGGGCCTGCTTGTGCGACCGCACGTCGTCGGAGGTGACGCGTCCGCCCGGGCCGGTGGCGGTGACGGCTCGGATGTCGACGCCGATGTCGCGCGCCAGCTTTCGGGTGGCCGGCGTGGCCAGCACGGCGCCCGCGGCACCGCTGGCCACCGGGGCAGCGACGGTTGCCGTGCCCGGCCGCGGGGCCGGAGCTGCCGCCGTCTGCGCCCCGCCCGCGCCGACCTCGTCGGTCTCTATGACGATCAGCACCTTGCCGACCGGGCAGCGGTCGCCTTCGGCGAACATGAGCTTGGCGACGCGGCCGGCGCGAGGGGACGGGATCTCGACCGTCGCCTTGTCGGTCATCACTTCGACCATGGGCTGGTCCAGCTTCAGCAGGTCGCCCTCCTGAACCAGCCAGCGGACGACCTCGCCCTCGACGACGCCTTCGCCGATGTCAGGGAGCTTGAACTCGTACGCGCTCAAAAGCGCACCACCCGCTCGACGGCATCGAGGATGCGATTCGCGTCCGGCAGGTACTCGTGCTCCAGCGTGTAGGGGAACGGGGTGTCCAGGCCCGTGACGCGCACGATCGGCGCGTCCAGGCGCAGGATGGCCTTCTCGGCCAGGGTGGCGGCCAGCTCGGCGCCGAAGCCCGAGGTCCGCGGCGCCTCCTGGACGATGACCACCCGCCCCGTCTTCTCGACGGAGGCCAGGATCGCCGCCTCATCCAGCGGGACCAGGGTGCGGAGGTCGATGACCTCCAGGTCGTAGCCCTGCAGGGCCCCTTTCCTGGCCGCCTCGAGCGCGGTGTGGACCATCGCCGACCAGGCCAGGACGGTGACTTGCTGCCCGGACCGGACGACCTTGGCCTGACCGAGCGGGATGGTCAGCTCCCCCGCCGGCACGTCTGCCCGGGCCTCACGGTAATAGCGCTTGGGCTCCATGAAGATGACCGGATCGTCGCCCCGGATGGCGCTGGCCAGCAGGCCCTTGGCGTCGATCGGGTTCGAGGGGCAGACCACCTTCAGCCCCGGAATGTGGGTGAACAGGGCCTCGGGCGACTGCGAATGGTAGTGGCCGCCGCGGATGCCGCCCCCGATGGGCGTGCGGATCACGACCGGCGCGTGATACTCGCCACCCGAGCGGTACCGCATCTTGGCCAGCTCGTTCACGATCTGGTCGAAGGCCGGGTAGATATAGTCGCCGAACTGAATCTCGGGCACGGGGCGCATGCCATAGAGCGCCATCCCGATGGCGGTCCCCACGATCCCCGACTCGGCCAGGGGCGTGTCGATGCACCGGTCGGGGCCGAATTCGGCCTGCAACCCCTCCGTCGCGCGGAAGACGCCGCCGAAGTTCCCGACGTCCTCACCCAGCACGACCACGCGCGAATCCCGCCGCATCTCCACCCGCAGCGCGTCGTTCACCGCTTGCAGCAGATTCATCTCCGCCATGGCGCCCCGGCGAACTACCCCAATCCGCTCCTCAATTCAAGGGGGAGTGAGCTGCCGCGTCTATGTCGTCGGCGGCCGCAGCTTGTAGCCGACGTGCCGGACCGTCTCGATCATCGCGCTTCCCGGGCCCAGCTTGGCCCGGAGGCGCCGGACGTGGATGTCCACGGTCCGGGTTCCGCCGGCGTAGCGATAACCCCAGACGCGGGACAGCAGTTGCTCGCGGGAGAAGACGCGGCCCGGCCGTTCGGCCAGGAACTTCAGCAGCTGGAATTCCTGCCGGGGCAGCTTCAGCGCACGGCCGCGGTAGGACGCCTCGACCGCGACGGCGTCGATGACCAGGTCGCCAATCTTGATGCGGCCGGCCGCCCGGAACGACGACATGCGCCAGTCCAGCTGGCGGATCCGCGCGTAGAGCTCCGGGCCGACCACCGGCGCCAGCACGAAGTCGTCGGCGCCCGCCTCGGGGTCCAGCCCGGCCAGACGGGAGACCTCCACGCACAGCAGCACGGGCACGTCCGCCAGGGACCCGACCTCCCGGACCCGCCGGATGGCGGCGCGCCCGACCTCGAGGTGGGCCCCCGCGTCGACGACCACCACCGACGGGCGTTGGACCTCGATGTCCTCGGGAAGCTGATCGACGTCGTACCCGACGGCGACCACCTCGCAGCCCAAGTCATTCAGCGCGGCGGCGGGAGATTCGGGCTCGGAGGACGCCGTCGCGGGGTTGGAAGTGACGACCAGGGCACGCATTCGGCGCCTACGTTATCTGTGCCGGTCGACGGTGACAACTGGCGCGCTCGAGCACGGCCCGCTGAATATCAAGAGCCCGTTTCCAACTCCCGCCCGAATCAGGCAGCTCCGCCGGGCCGCGCGGTGCCTCTAGGAAACCGTTCCGGCGGCCCCACCATCTATCTGACGGCCCACGTCCGGCCACGCTTGGCGCGGCGCAGACCTGGTGCAATACTCTTCCTTGATGGACGACTTCCACTGCTCCTTCTGTGGGAAGCGGCGCCGTGAGGTGCGCAAGCTGATCTCCGGTCCGCGTGTGTTCATCTGCGACGAGTGTGTCGCGCTCTGCAACGACATCATCGCAAAGGAAGAGGCGGCCGAGCGCCCCAAGCACCCCCGGCCGCGCGAGATCTGGGACGAGCTGAACAAGTACGTCATCGGTCAGGACCGCGCCAAGAAGGCGCTCTCCGTCGCGGTGCACAACCACTACAAGCGCGTCGGGCAGCACGGCAAAGCCGGCGAGGTCGAGATCCAGAAGGGGAACATCCTGCTGCTGGGCCCGACGGGCTGCGGCAAGACGCTGCTGGTCCAGACGCTGGCCAAGAAGCTCGACGTCCCCTTCGCGATGGCGGACGCCACCACGCTGACCGAGGCCGGCTACGTCGGCGAGGACGTGGACAGCGTCATCAAGGCGCTCTATCGCAACGCCGGGAACGATCCGGAGAAGGCCAGCCGCGGCATCGTCTGCATCGACGAGATCGACAAGATCGCTCGCAAGGGCGGCGGTCCGTCGGTCACGCGCGACGTCTCGGGCGAGGGCGTCCAGCAGGCGCTGCTCAAGATTCTCGAGGGGAAGCAGGCCTCGATCACCCCCGACGGGGCGCGCAACCGCCCGCAGCAGGAGCTGATCCAGGTCGACACGACCGACATCCTCTTCGTCTGCACGGGCGCCTTCAACGGCATCGAAGAGATCGTGCGCCGCCGCGTCGGCGAGCGCGGGCTGGGCTTCGGCGCGCACATCGGCAAGGGCGAGGAGTCGAAGAACGCCCTGCGCGCGATGACCCGCACCGAGGACCTGATCAAGTTCGGCATGATTCCAGAGTTCATGGGGCGGCTCCCGATCATCGTCGCCGCCGACGACCTGGACGTCGACATGCTGGTCGAGATCCTCTGGAAGCCGAAGAACGCGCTGGCCAAGCAGTACGAGCGCCTGTTCGAGATGGAGGGGGTCAAGCTCCGCTTCACAGAGGATGCGCTGCGGGGCGTCGCCGAAGAGGCGACCCGCCGCAAGTCCGGGGCCCGCGGCCTGCGCGCCATCCTCGAAGAGGTGATGCTGGAGGTCATGTACGAGATCCCGTCGCTGACCGGGGTCACCGAGTGCGTCGTCACCCGCGATGTGGTTGTGTCGCGCAGCCGCCCCCAGCTGGTCCGCGAGAAGAAGGCCTCGTAGTCGCCGCGCCGGGAACCTATCTGGTCGCCGGTGCATCGAAGTCGCCTTCAGAGTCTTTACCGCCGTCAATCCGGCATTAGGATTGAACGCCAACCAAAGGTCGACCCATGCTGAGCCCGAAGGAAAAAGCGCAGATCCGAACCGTGCTCGAAGACGAGCAGAAGCGCCTCGCCCGCAAGAGCGAGAACGCCCTGGCGTACTCGATGAACCACGAGCGGAACATCGGCCGCGATTCGATCGACGAGTCGATGGAAGAAGAGATCTTCTCGACCGAGATGCGGCTGCACGATCGGGAGAAGTTCCTGCTGGGCAAGATCGCCAAGCAGCTGGCCCGCCTGGACGCCGACGAGATCGACGTCTGCGAGGACTGCGGGGAGAAGATCTCGTTCCGGCGTCTGCTGGCGCGCCCCGTCACGACCCTCTGCATCGACTGCAAGGAGCAGAGCGAGCGTGAAGAGCAGGCGACCGAGCAGCCCGGACGGGCCGGCGCCGCCTTCAGCGAGATGGGCGACGGCGAGGGCGAGCCGAAGATCACCGCGGAAGAATAGGTACCTCGTGCGGGGACCTCCCGGGGGTTCCGCCGACGATGAATTGCTGCATTTCCCCTTTCGGCATATGGTCATCCGCGGGGTTGACGCGGATCACTGATGGCCGATAACCGTTATCGCATCACCGAGCGGGTCGCCGCCGGCGGAATGGCGGAAGTCTTCCGCGGCGTCGCCGAGTCGATGCGCGGGTTCAAGAAGAACATCGCCATCAAGCGGATCCTGCCGTCGCTGACGAAGAACAAGAAGTTCGTCGCGATGTTCCTGGACGAGGCCCGGCTGTCGCTGTCGCTGCAGCACGCCAACATCGTCCAGGTCTTCGACATCGGCCACAGCGAGGACACGTACTTCATCGTCATGGAGTACGTCGACGGGGTCGACCTGAAGGGGATCCTCGACTGGCGGCGCCGGATCAACAAGCGGGTGCCGGTCGCGCACTCGCTCTACGTGATCATGGAGATCTGCAAGGGGCTCTCCTACGCGCACGAGCTGCGCAACCCCGAGAACGACGCCCCGCTGGGGATCGTCCACCGCGACGTCTCGCCGCCCAACGTGCTGCTGTCCAAGCAGGGCGAGGTCAAGGTCGTGGATTTCGGCCTGGCCAAGGCGACCAGCCAGGTCGAGGTCACCGACCCCGGCGTCGTGAAGGGGAAGATGAGCTACCTGTCGCCCGAGGCGGCGCGCGGTGAGGAGGTCGACCATCGCGCGGACATCTTCGCCGTCGGCATCCTGCTGTACGAGATGCTGACCGGGAAGCGCCTGTTCTACGGCGAGACCGACTACCAGACCGTCGAGCTGGTGCGCAACGCCAAGATCCCGCCGCTGCGGCCGCAGAACCCGCAGGTCGAGCCCGAGCTGGAGGACGTCGTCCGCAAGGCGCTGGCCAAGCGCAAGGAGGACCGCTTCCAGAGCGCGACCGACATGCAGGACGCGCTGGCCCAGTACAGCTATTCGCGCGGCCTGAAGGTGATCTCGCGCGACGTCGCCGAGCTGGTGCGCCAGTGCCTGGAGGACCGCCGGATGCAGTCCGGCGAGGGGAAGGCCAGGACCAGCATCATCGACCACCTCCTGCAGGACGAGATCGTGAAGTTCACCTCGGTGGACTTCGAGGATCCGGGCGCGCAGCCGCTGGCCGCCGACGAGCTGGGATCCAGCCCCGCGGCGCCAGGCTTCGACGACGGCGACTTCGTCGACCCGCGCGGCTGGGCCGACGAGCGCCAGACGGCCCCGTCGACGCCCGCAGAGACGCGGGCCCTGGAGCAGCGGCGGACCGCGCGCGACCTGCCCGCCGCCAATCCCCCTGGCGGCGCGAAGGCTCCTCCTCCGGCGCCCCCGCCCAAGCGAGGCGCGACGCCGCCCACCGGGACGGCCCAGCCGACGAGGCCGCGCGTGCCGACGGGCCCGCAGCGCCCGGTGGCCGCGGCCAGCCCACCGCCGGCCGCGCGCACGACCGATGACACGCCGGGCCCGGAAACGCTGGCCAGCGTCCTCGAACCGACGCCGGGCCCGCAGCCGAAAGCCCCGTCCGTGCCTTCGGCGCGCCCCGCCGCGGCTCCGGGACCGGCCCGCAGCTTCCTGATCGGTGCGGTCATCGGCACCGTGATCCTGGGCGGCGTCGTCGCCGCCGTCGTCTTCAAGCGCGGCGCCGCGACCGCCGGCACCCACGCCCCCGCCCAGCACCCGTAGGCGACGCCGCCGGCTCACGGCCTGTCGTCGCGCCGCCCGCGCGGCAGCCGCGTACGGCCGCGGCCAAGCTCTGGCCATCCGCCGTGGCGACCCCATGTTCGCAGGGATGAGGAAATTGCTGATTTTGGCGCTCCTGAGCCTGGCCGGTGGCTTCGCCGCCGGCACCATGGGCTGCGACACGGCGCAGGAAGCGTTCGACTGCCACGAGGTCTGCGGGCGTTACCGGGACTGTTACGACAGCTCTTACGACGTGGGCGCCTGCGAGGATCGCTGCCGCACCAACGCGGCCAACGATCCCAGCGTCAAGGACGATGCCGACGCCTGTGAATCGTGCATCGGCGACAAGTCCTGCGTCTCCGCGACGTTCAACTGCGCGGGCAGCTGCGGCGCCATCGTTCCCTGATCGCGGCGAGGCGCCCCGCCCGGGCACGGGCGTCGCTGCTGCTGCTCGGGATGTTGGCCGGTGCCAGCCGGGCACAGGCCCAGTCCGGCCGTGAGCTGAACGTCGTCCCTCTGGCGGGCGGCGACAGCGACGTGGGCATCGGCGGGGGCGTGGTGGGCGACTGGGCGGCGCTGGCGCCAGGACGTCCGGGGTTCAAGCAGCGCCTCGAGCTGCAGGCGTTCATCACGTTCAAGCTTCAGGACGGCAAGCAGCTCGTCTCGCCGTTCCAGGACTACTCGCTCGAGGAGATCATCCCGCACCTCGGGCCGGCCGGGAGGCTGCGCCTGGATGCTCGGATCGCCTACACCGACGAGACGACGCTCAAGTACACGGGGATCGGTAATGCCTCGCCCCCCCTGGCCTCCAACCTCCCGGACACGGCGGACGAGTACGGCCGCCTCCACCCCACCGCTTCGCTGGAGGTGCGCACCCGCCTGAGGGGCGTGTTCTATCTGCTCGGCGGCGTAAACCTCACCTACAACCGGCTCAAGGTGCCGCCAGGAACGATTCTGGCCGCCGACCAGCAGATGGGCTCCCCCGAGGTGCGGGCGATCCTGGGCGGCTTCGCTCCCCACCTTGTCGCGCTGGTGACCGCGGAGGCTCAGCTGGACACGCGCGACGACGAGATCGTCACCCGGAACGGTCAGTTCCACACGCTCCGCTTCCGATACAGCCCCGGCTACGGCGGAGAGTTGCCGTACCAGTACCAGCGGCTCACGCTGACGACCCGCCTTTACCGCTCCGCGGTCGGGGGCCGGCTGACGGTCCGGTGGCGCGGTGTGGGCGACGTTCTCTGGGGCTCACCGCCGTTCTACGAGCTGGCGCGCTTCGACGAGACGGCAGCCATCGGGGGCGTCAAAGCCGTGCGCGGCATCCCCGCCCAGCGTTACTACGGGAAGGTGAAGCTGTTCCAGAACCTGGAGGTATCGGCGGCCATCTGGACGTTCAGGCTGTTCTCCAAGCAGTTCACGGCGGGGCCGGCGGTGTTCTTCGACGCCGGTCGGACCTGGACCGAGCTGGCCCACGCCCACCCCGAATTGGACGGGACGGGGCTGGGCATCAAGTACGGGATCGGCGGCGGCCTGCGGGTGCAGGAGGGCAAGACGTTCATCGTCCGCGCGGACCTCGCCTGGTCACCCGACGCCACGCCCATCGGCGCCTATTTCGCGGCCGGCGAGATCTTTTGAAGAGGCCTGACCCCACCCGGCGAGCCTCCGGCTCGCCGGCCTCCCCGCTCCGCGGAGAGGCGGAGAGGGAGGCTAGCGCAGGCTAGCGCCGCTCCAGGAAGCCGCGGCCCTCGAATATCGCCGGCATCGCTCTCTCGATGCGCGCCGCCCGCGTCGCCGACTGCTTGGCCGCGGCGAAGTGGTAGAGGTAGCTCCGCTGCCGGCCGGGCGTCAGCGCCTCGAAGGCGCGCTTCAGACGCGCGTCCTTCCTGAACCGCGCCGTCAACTCCTCGGGGACCGGGAAATCCGAGGTCTTCTTCCGCTCCACGCGCAGGCCGGCCTTCCCGACTGCGATGGCCTCGCGCACGTAGGCCTTGATGGTGGCCGCCTTGGCCGTGATCTCCTTCGCGCTGGTGAACTTCATCACCCGCCCGGCCTGCACCTGGCCCAGCTGCACCAGCACCTTCTTGGAGTCCTTCAGCAGGGCGCCCTGAAAGAAGCCCAGCGCGAAGTACTCCTTGAAGCCCTGCAAGATGACGACGTTCTTTCCATCCACCGTGTAGGTGGGCTTGCCCCACTTGCGCTCCTCCGTCATCGCAAAGCCTGCGAGCACCCGCCGCATCGCCGCGATCTCCGCCTGCCACCGGTCGCGATAGGCCATCTCCATGGCTAGCGGCGCAGGATGCGGGCCAGCTTGGCGCGGTCGGCAGGGTCCAGCTCGCCGCCGGCGACCAGGACGACGACGTAAGCCGCGGCGGCCAGCACGATGGCCGCCAGGCCGGCGATCTTGCCGTGACCGGGGACGATGTGGGCCAGGGCGGCGCCCGCGGCCAGGCCGACCGCCACGCGGGCGACCGTCGCCGGCGGCGGGAACCCGCCCAGCCGGGTGCGCACGTAGACCATGGCGGCCGCGAAGCCGGAGGCCATGCCCAGCGAGGTCGCGATGGCCGCCGCGCGCAGCATCGAGGGGCCGATCTCGGCGTTCGGGACCAGCAGCGCGGCCGCGCCCGCGCCCACGGCGACGGTCAGCGCCACGAAGGACAGCGTGGCGCGCGTCCGGCCGGCGGCGTTCAGGATCGCGCAGACCACACCCAGCAGCGCCAGGCAGCACTCGCCCGCGACCAGGATCGGCATGGCCGCGGCACCCTCGCCGTAAGCGGGCTTGTACAGGATCCCGAGCAGCGCGGCCGGGCGCGCCGCCAGCACGATCCCCATGAGGCCCACCAGGATCAGCGCGTAGCGCAGCGTCTGCGTCACGTAGATGCGCGTGGCTTCCCGGTCCTCGGCAAAGGTCGCGCGCGAGACCAGCGGGAAGATCACGAACGTCACGACGATGAGGGCCTGATAGGGCAGCAGGGCCAGCGTCCGCAGCGCCTGATAGTGCCCGGCGGCCACGGCGGCCACCGCCTCGCCCGCCGCCTGGCCGGCAAAGTGGTGGAGCAGCGGCTGGTCGTAGTTCAGCGCCACGTTCAGCAGCAGGCCGTACGCCACGACGGCGCTCATGTACGCGCTGATCCGCCCGGTGGGGAAGCGCTCACCGCCCGCCGGCAGCTTCATCACGCGCGACGCCACCACCAGGATGAAGGCCGCCGCGGCCGCGAACCCCACGAACGCGCCCGTGACCTTCCAGAGGAACGCCAGCGCCAGCAGCAGGATGGTCTTGGCGGTCGAGAAGCCGACGTCGAAGGTCGCCTGGGTCCGGAAGCGGCGCAGCCCGTTGGCCGAGCCCACGAAGACGGCGTAAAGCGCGTACAGGAACGGGATCGCGGCCGCGATCCGGAAGTAGGTCGTGTAGTGGGGCGCGTGCTCGAAGTCGGCGATCCAGGGCGCCCCCACGAAGATCCCCAGCGCCAGCGCCGCCCCCAGCACCACCTGCATGCGGAGGCCGGCGCGCTGGACCGCGCCGGCCCGCGCGTCGTCCTCGGCGGTGTACTTCGAGACCGACTGGATCGTCGCCTGGACGACCGTGTTGTTGACGATCGAGATGACGTTGTTGACCACCGCGAAGGCGCCGAACTCGGCGGCGCCGACCAGCCGGGGCAGCAAGACCTGCTGCAGGAACCCGCTGATCATGAAGTAGATCTTCGCGAAGCCGATGAAGAGCGCGCCCTTGGCGGCGGTCGAGCCCTCGGCGGCGACCGGCGGGGACGCGGTCACGCCCTCACCCCCGACACGACGCGCTCGATGCCGGCCAGGTCGCGGCGGCGGCGAACGTCCTGGAAGCCGGCGGCCTGCAGCAGCGCCGCCGTGGCGTCGGCCTGGCCGGCCCCGATCTCCAGGGCCAGCGCGCCGCCCGCGCGCAACAGGGCGGGCGCGGCGGCGACCAGCCGGCGGACCAGATCCAGCCCGTCGGGGCCGCCGTCCAGCGCCAGGGCCGGCTCGGCGCGCACCTCCGGCGCCAGCCCGGCCATCTCACCGGAAGGAACGTAAGGCAGGTTGGCGACGATCAGCGAGAACGCTGCCTGCTCGGCCAGCGGCGCCGTCAGATCGCCCTCGAGGAAGGTCACCGGGAGCCCCAGCCGCTCGGCGTTCGCGCGCGCCACGGCCAGCGCATCGGGTGAAACGTCCACGGCATGAAGCGCGGCCGACGGACGCAGCTTGGCCAGCGCCAGGGCCACCGCCCCCGACCCCGTGCCGATATCCACGATCCGCTCATCTTCGCCTTGCTGCTCGTCGAGGCGAGCGCGCCCTTCCTCGACCAGCGTCTCGGTATCGGGGCGCGGGACCAGCACCCGCGCGTCGACGGCCAGCTCCAGCCCCCAGAACTCTTTCTTGCCGACGACGTAGGCGACCGACGCCCCCGCCTGCCTGCGTTTGATGAGCTCGCGAATGTCCGCCAGCTCCGCCGGCGTCAGCGGCCGATCGTGCTGCACGTAGAGCTGCACGCGCGACAGGCCCAGCGCGTGCGCGACCAGGATCTCGGCGTCCAGCCGGGGCGTCTCCAACCGGCGCTCCGTGAACCTGGCGATGGTCCACTTGATGACGTCCAGGACGGTCCACCGCGCCGGCGCGGTCTCCATCGCCAAGCTGGTCACTTCATCCTGAGGCGCTCGACGGGGACGCCGCCGAACAGGTGGCTGTCGATGATCTCGGGGACGTCCGCCACGGTGACACCGCCGTACCAGACCTGCTCGGGATAGACGACGACGGTCACCCCGCGCGCGCACTGATCCAGACAGCCGGCGGCGTTGGCGCGCATCCGACCCTTCACGCCGCGGTCGTGCAGGAGCCGCTTGAACTCGTCGCGGACCGCCTCGCCCCCTTTCTCGGCGCAGTCCCCCTTGGGATGCCCGGGTTCGCGCCGGTTCACGCAGATGAACACGTGCTTCTCGAGGTGCGGCTCTGCCATCGCGCGCGGGATTATAGCTTTCCGACTTCGCCGGCGCGGAGCCAACCTTCCAGGCCGTTCCCCAGCCGGACTCGCACCCAGTCCTGGTCGGTGTCCACGATGCGAACGCGGGCCCCGGCGTGCAGGCCGAAGCTGGTCCGGGCGCCCGGGTCGGCCCCCTCCCGGACCTCGACCGCGTCCGGCAGCACGACCCCGAACGACAGCCGTTCCAGCTGAACCCGCCCGATCAGGAGCGCGCCGGTCAGCAGCGCCGCCGCGCCGAACGCCGTCGCCGCGATGGCGAGCCCAGAGCGCAGGTCGGCCCCCGCCCAGAGCCGCCAGAACAGCAGCCCGAACAGCCCCAGATAGGCCACCGTGAACAGCCAGGTCTCGGCCGAGGCGCTCAGCGAGCTGACGATGCGGACCCAGAGGGGGTCGCGGTCCTGCCCGGGGGCCTCGGCCGCGTCCGGCGAATGCCCCAGGCGGGCCGCCTGCTTGCGCGCGGCGCCCAGGTTGTACCGGGCGTCGTCGTTGCCCGGGTCCAGCACCAGCGCCTCCTCGAACGCCCAGATCGCCGGGCCCAGCGCGCCCGTGCGCACGTAGGCGTCGCCCAGGTTGAAGAACAGGTCGGTCGAGCGGACCCCCTGGTCACGCAGCTCCTGGTAGGCCGCCACGGCCGTCCCGTAGTCGCCGTGCAGGTAGGCCTGGTTCCCGCGCCGCCACGCCTCGTCCAGCCGACCGGCGCGGGCGGCGCCGGTCAGGCCCGCCACCAGCCCCGCCGCGACGAGGGACACTGCCACGGAGCGCTTCACGGCTCGCGTCATCCCTTGGCCTCCGGGTGCTGCTCGGCGCGCAGCTCCGCACGATCGATCGCCCCGACCAGGTCGGCGGCCCGGCTCTCCATCGCGGCCAGCGCCGCCGGATTCCCGGCAGTCGCGCCCGGGGCGAAGCGCGCCTCGTCGCAGGTCTCGAGCGCGCTCACGACGGCCGCCGTCTCCGCGGCGCCCAGCCCGCGCTCGCCCAGGAGCACCCTGAGCTCGCCCAGCTGCAGGCCGGCGACCGGCGTGCCCAGCCGTTCACCCAGAGCGTCGCGCAGCACCCGATCGATCTCGGCGTAGAAGGCAGTCACCCGCCCGGCCGCCCGATGGGCCTCGGCGTCGCGCAGGCGCTTGCGGGCCATGCTCCGCAGCCGCCGGCGGCGCGTGCGCTGCTCGTCGGCCGACAGCCGCGCCCGGGCGCGCCCGAACAGCAGCACCGCGGCCCAGGCCAGCGGCGGCAGGACCATGGTCGCCGTGAAGGCCCCGCTTCGCAGGAAGGCCAGGCCAGGGCTGGTCGACAGCGACGGGCGCGCGTGGATCGGCCGGATGGCGCCGGGAGCCGCTTCCGCCGGCGGCGCGGCGTTGCCGGTCCCGGCGGTGGCCGGCGGCGCGCTGCTCGCCTCGCCGGTGACCACGAGGTCGATCGGCGAGGTGCGCTCGGCCTGGTACCGCTTGGCCGTCGGGTCGAAGGTCTCCAGCGCCAGCGGCGGCACGGTGGTCTTGCCGGGCCGCTCGGCCCGCATCAACCATTCCACGGTCTTGGTCCCGGTGACGGAGTCGCCCGCGTCCACCGCCACGTCGACCTTCGGCTCGTAGCTCTTCCAGCCTTCCAGCGCCGGCAAGGCCGGCGGCCGCACGTTGCGCACGTTGCCCGCGCCCTTGACGGCGACCCGGAGCATGACGGCGTCGCCGACGGCGACGGCTGCCCGATCGACCGTCGCCGAGATCTGGTACTTGCCGACGTTCGCGGGGTCGAAGGCCGCTGGCTGCCCGGCGTGCGGCAGCGGCATCGCCTCGATCACCAGCGGATCGGTCTTGAGCCGCCGCGCCCGCACCGCCGAACCGAACAGGTCGACCTGCGAGACCTCGGCCTCCATCGGCGTGATGGTCAGCTTCCCCGCCGACAGCGGGAACAGCGCCTTCTTGAACAGCAGGGCCACGTTGTAGGTGCGCCCGTTCAGCGTCTGCTCCGTGAATGACAGCCGCCCCTGGGGGTTGGTCGACGGGATGTCCTCGGACCAGAAGCCGTCCGTGCGCGGCTCGGTGATGCTCTCGTAGCGGTTCTGGTTCTGCGTCAGGTACAGGTACCAGCCGACCGTGACCTGCTCCCCGACGAACGCGCGCGTCTTGTCGGGAAGCACGCGGATGAAGGCCGCCGAGGACGAGGACGCCAGGGCGTCCGACTGGTCGGCGTCACCGCCGCCGAACGGCCCGCCGGACCCGCCGCCAAAGAACTGCTGGAAGATGTTGCCCGGCGCGGGCGGCTGGCGAGACGGGCGAGCCGCGCCGCTGCCGGCGCCGACGCGCACCGGGACGGTGTTGCTGGCCATGTCGCGGCCCCCGACGCGGGCGTGGGCGGGGCCAATCGTCAGCGTCCCCTTCGCGCCGGCCGGCACGGCCAGCTGAAACGTCCAGGAGAAGCTGTTCTCGACGCTGGTCTGGCCGCCGGCGATCTGCATGCTGGTCGATCGGCTGGGGAAGCTGGGCGCCTGGACCACCTGCAGGCCGTGGAAGTCGGGCGGGCGAAAGTTCGCGACCTCCTCGTTCGCCACCGTCAGCGTGACCTGGTAGATGAACGGCTCTCCGGGGGCCACCGCGTCGCGATCGAGGGACGCGCTGAACGAAGCGGCGTGAGCTGGAGCGACCATCGCCGCCAGCGACAGGGCGGCCAGCGCCGCTGGACGAAAGCGCCTCACCAGTCGCGCTCCGGCGGAGCCCGTCGCACCGCCCGCACGCGCGCCCGCTCTTTCTCGAGATCCTTGGCGCTGCGCTCGAGGTTGTCGAGAACGGCCTCGGCCTGCTGGCGGTCGTCACCGCCCTGCGGCTGGGGCTTTTGCGCGTCTTTCTGATCCTGCTTGTCGTCCTTCTTCTGCTGGTCCTTCTTCTGATCCTGCTTGTCGTCCTTCTTCTGCTGGTCTTGTTTGTCGTCCTTCTTTTGCTGGTCCTTCTTCTGATCCTGCTTGTCGTCCTTCTTCTGGTCGTTCTTGTGCTTCTCTTCGTCTTCCCTCTGCTTCTTGAGCGCGATCTCCAGATTCCACTTGGCCTGCTTGTCGTCCGGGCGCAGCCCCAGCGCGCGCGTGTAGGCCCCCACCGCCTCCTTGAACTTCTCCTTCTTGAAGAGCGCGTTCCCCAGGTTGTAGAAGGCCGACTGCTTGAGCGCGGCGTCCTTTGCGTCGGTCGCGCGCAGGAACTCTTGCCCGGCCTCGTCGAAGCGCGACAGCGCGTACAGCGCGGCGCCCCGATCGAAATGGACGCCCGCGTCGGCCGGTAGCTTCTTCGCCGCCTTGTCGTAGTGCGCCAGCGCGTCGTCGGGCTTGCCGGCCTTGAGGGCCGCGTTCCCGGCCTCGATCTCGGGGTCGCGCTTCTCCAGCACGGCGAACCCGCAGAGCAAGGGCGCCAGCGCCAGCACCGCAAGAGCCCTCACCCCGGCCCTCTCCCGCAAGCGGGAGAGGGAGAAGGACCTCTCACCCCTCTGACCCCTCTCCCGCAAGCGGGAGAGGGAGAAGGACCTCTGACCCCTCTGACCCCTCTCTCGCAAGCGGGAGAGGGAGAAGGATCTCTCACCCCTCTGACCCCTCTCCCGCTTGCGGGAGAGGCTGGGAGGGGGTCCGCCCCCTGCGCTCATGCGGCCTCCCTGGCCGGCTTGCGGCGCTCGCTCATGCAGGCCTCGCCGATCAGCAGCAGGAAAGCCACGAAGGCCGGCAGCTCGTAGATCTCGTCGTACTGGCGGACCACCCGGGCCTCGTTCTCGGTGTGCTGCAGGCCGGCCAGCGCACGCTCGACGTCCTCGACGCCGAAGCGCTTGCTGTCGGCGTGGAAGTACTCCCCGTTGGTCCGGCGGGCGATGTCGGTCAGCATGTCCTCGGCCAGCCGCGACGTGACGTAGTGACCCTCGGCGTCCTTCACGTAGCCGGTGACCTTCCCCTGCTCGTCATACTCCGGGATCAGCTCGCCGGAGCGCGACCCGATGCCGACGGTGAAGATCTTCACCCCCAGCTTCGAGGCCTCGTCGGCCATCTGCAACGGCTCGCTCTCGGTGTCCTCGCCGTCGGTGAGCAGCAGGATCGCCTGGCCGCGCGTCGCGCCCCCCTGGCCCCGCAGCGCCACCAGCTGGTCCAGCGCCGAGCGAAGCGCGCGGCCGATCGCGGTCCCACCCACCGGCATGTCCCAGGGGCCGAGATCCCGCCAGAACAGCTTCACCGCCGCGTAGTCGGTGGTCGGCGGATAGGTCAGCGGCTCGCCCGCGAAGGCGACCACGCCGATTCGATCGCCGCCCCGCGTGTCCAGCAGCTGCTCCAGCTCGCGCTTGGCGCGCTCCAGGCGCGAAGGGTAGACGTCGCGCGCCAGCATCGAACGCGAGAAATCCAGCGCCACCACCAGATCCAGCCCGCGCTGCTTGGCCAGCCGGGCCCGCCCGCCCGCCTGCGGCCGGGCCAGCGCCAGCGCGGCCAACCCGGTCGCCAGCACGAACAGGGCGGCGCGCGCCCACTTGCGGGCCACCGACACCGTGGCGCTCATACGGGCCACCAGCTCGGGATCGCCCAGCCGGGCCAGCCGCCGGCGCCGGACGTCGAATCCCCAGAGGTACGCGATCGCCGCCACCGGAACGGCGAGCAGCAGCCAGAGCGCGTGAGGGTTTCCGAAGCGCATGCTCAGGGGATCCGTTGAAAGCGCGTCAGCCGCAGCGCCAGCTCGAGCAGCAGTAGCCCGAAGGCCGGCAGCAGGAAGCGCCGGTAGAGCTCCGTGTACAGCGTGCCCCGGTCGTGGATGCGTGACTTCTGCAGGTCCTCGAGGATCTTCTGGAACCGCTCCTGCAGGGCCCGCGTGTCGGTGGCCAGGTACGGCGTCCCGCCGGTCATCGAGGCGATCTGCTCGAGCAGCTTCGGGTTCACGGGCTGGCGCTGCTGGCCCGGGCCGCGCGCCTCGCCGTCGTCGTTACCGGCCAGGACCGTGTAGATCTTCACACCCAGCGTCTGCGCGTAGCGGGCCGCCTGCTCGGGCGAGATGTTGCCCGCGTTGTTCTCCCCGTCGGTCAGCACGATGATGACCTTGGACCGGGCGTCCGACTTGCGCAGGCGGTTCAGCGCCACGCCGATACCGTTGCCGATGGCGGTCCCGCGCCCGTCGATGATCCCCAGGTGCAGCTCGGCCAGCATGCGCAGGAAGGTGCCGTGGTCCAGGGTCAGCGGGATGTCGGTGTAGGCGTCGCGCCCGAAGATCACCAGCCCGATTCGATCCGAGGGGCGGCGGCGCACGAAGTCCTGGATCACGAACTTGGCCGCCTCGAGCCGATTCGGGACCAGATCCGTCTCCTGCATCGAGCCCGAGAGATCGAGCGCGATCACGATGTCGATCCCCTCCAGCTCGAGGTCCTCGGTGATCGACGTGCTCTGCGGGCGCGCCAGCGCGACGCCCATCAGGGTGACGGCGGCCAGCCGCAGCACGGTGGGCAGATCGCGCAGCCGGGTCACCAGCCCCGGACGCTGGGCGGCCAGCTCGGCGGCCCGCGAGTAGGTGAACACCCCCCGGCGGCCCGGCGCGCGAGCCAGCCCGGCCCAGGCCACCAGCGCGACGGCCGGCGGGATCAGCGCCAGCGCGAACGGGTGGGCGAACCGGAACCCCTCGACGTCGCGCATGACCACGAAGTACGCGATCGCGATCGGCACGCAGACGATCGCGATCAGGGCGTAGGGGATCCGTCGCTCCTTCGTCTCAGGCATGCGCGGCCTCCGACAGCCCGGTGCCGCCCACCGGCGCGGCGACCGGTCGGGTCGTCGAGACGATCCGGATCGCGCTCTCCAGCGCGCCACGCGCCTCGGCCGCCGACGGCGAGATCTTGGCGAACTTCACCAGATCGCACCCGGCCAGCCAGCCCTCGACCTCGCTCAGCACCAGCTCGCGGCCGGAGTGCCGCCGCAGCTCCGCCATCAGCTCGTCGGTGGTCAGCTCCAGCGAATCGAACCCGTAGCGTCCGCCCAGGTACTCGCGGATCACCTCGGAGACGGCGAAGTAGAACGGCCGGTTGTCGGCGTTCTCCAGGAAACCGTAGGCCCCCAGCCGGTCCAGCTTCTCCAGCGCCACCTCGTGGGCGGGGCGGGGCGGCGGCCCCGGGCGGGCACCGCGCCGCGCGCGGATCCGGCGGACGATCAGCATCGTGACGAGCGCCCCCAGCGCGGCCGCGACCAGGCCGCCCGCGACGTACGCCGGCCAGAGGTTCTCGGTCATCACCGTGACCGGCGGCGCCGCGTCCTTCAACGCCGGTTCGGGCTCGTTGGCGATCAGGCTGGCGATCTTGATCGGGACCGGCGCGGTCCGCGCGGTGCGCACGTCCCCGCGCGGCCCCAGGTACGTGACCTCGATGGGCGGCAGGACCTTGGCCCCTGGCTCGTAGGCCGCCACGGCCAGCGTGTACAGGCGGCGGATCCGCCCGTCGCCCAGCGCCTGTTCGCTCTCCTTGCGGTCGAGGAGCGAGAACGGCCCCAGCTCCAGCGTCGACGGCAGGTTGACCGGCACGCTGCTCTTGGCGATCGCCACCACCTCGACGTGAACGGGATCGCCCACGTGCGCCTCGGCGCGATCGGCCCGGGCGGTCACCGTCGGCGCGTCGAGATCGGGCGCTTCGGGGGCGCTGGCGTCGGCCTGCGCGCGCGCGGCCCCGACCGCCACCGTGACCACCGCCAGGGAGGCGACCGCCAACGACACGGCCAGCTCCAGCCGACTCCTTCGCCTCAATGCCGCATCCTCCGGGCCCGCGACTCGAAGAACGAGGTCAGGGCGGGCAGGTACGGCTTGTCGGTCGACAGCTCGATCGGATCCATGGCCAGCCGCTTGAACAGCGTCGCCCGGGCCTCGCGCACCGCTCGTATCGATCGCGCGAAGGCCGCCGCCTCCGGGCCCCCCGTGTCGAAGACGATCGTCCCGCCGCTCTCGGGGTCCTGCATCTCGACCAGGCCGACGTTCGGCAGCCCTTGCTCCAGGGGGTCGCCGATGACCACCGGGATCATGTCGTGCCGGCCGGCGGTGATGCGCAGCGCCCGCTCGTAGCTGGCGATGGGCGCCAGGAAGTCGGAGATCAGGAACGCCACAGCTCGCCGCCGCACCACGTGACTCAGGAACTCGAGCCCGGACGGCAGGGACGTGCGCCGGCTCTTCTCGCGGAACGACAGGATCTCGCTGACCACGCGCAGGACGTGCCGCTTGCCCTTCTTGGGCGGCACGAACTTCTCGACCTCGTCGGTGAAGATGATCAGGCCCACCCGGTCGTTGTTGCGGATGGCCGAGAACGCCAGCACGGCCGCCAGCTCGGCGGCCAGGTCGCGCTTCTGCCGCACCCGCGAGCCGAACAGCCCCGAGGCGGACATGTCGCAGAGGAGCAGCACGGTCATCTCGCGCTCCTCGGTGAACAGCTTCACGTACGTGTCGTTCATGCGCGCCGACACGTTCCAGTCGATCAACCGGACGTCGTCGCCCGGGATGTACTGCCGCACCTCCGAGAACGCGATGCCCCGCCCCTTGAAGACCGAATGGTACTGCCCCGCCATCCGATCGCGCACCAGGCGCTCGGTGACGATCTCGATCTTGCGGATCCGCTTGAGGACTTCGCGCGGGAGCATGGAGCTACGGGACTTCGACGCGCTCGAACAGCTTGCGGATGACGGTCTCGCTGGTGACGTCCTCCGCCTCGGCCTCGTAGGTCAGGATCACGCGGTGACGGAGCACGTCGACGCCGATCGCCTTGATGTCCTCGGGCGTGACGTAGCCGCGGTGGCGCAGGAACGCGTGCGCCCGCGCGGCCAGGTTCAGGTAGATCGAGGCGCGCGGGCTGGCCCCGAACCCGATGAAGTCGGCCAGCTCGCCCAGCCCGTAGGCCTTGGGCTCGCGCGTGGCGTGGACGATGTTGACGATGTAGTCGCGGATCTTCTCGTCGATGTAGACCTCCTGCACGACGGAGCGCGCCTCGGCGATCTCCTGCGGCGTGGCGGCCCGCTCGGCGCTGGCGCGCACCGCCGAGGTCATGCGATCCATGATGGCCCGCTCCTCTTCCTTGGTCGGGTAGCCGACCTTGATCATCAGCATGAAGCGATCGAGCTGCGCCTCGGGGAGCGCGTAGGTCCCCTCCTGCTCGATCGGGTTCTGGGTGGCCATGACCAGGAACGGCTCGGGCAGGCGGTGCGTGGTGTCGCCGATGGTCACCTGGCGCTCCTGCATCGCCTCGAGCAGGGCGGACTGCACCTTGGCGGGCGCGCGGTTGATCTCGTCCGCCAGCACCAGGTTCGCGAAGATCGGGCCTTGCTTGGAGACGAACTCGCCCTTGGTCTGGTTGTAGATGGTCGTGCCGACGATGTCGGCCGGCAGCAGGTCGGGGGTGAACTGGATGCGCTGGAACTTCATGGCCAGCGTGTCGGCCAGCGTCTTGACCGTCAGCGTCTTGGCGAGCCCGGGGACGCCTTCCAGAAGGACGTGCCCCCCGGTCAGCATCCCGATCAGGATCCGCTCGATCATCGCCTTCTGGCCGACGATCACCTTGGCCACCTCGGCGTTCAGCTTTTCGACGAATGCGGATTGCTTGTGGACCAGCTCGTTGATGACCCGGACGTCCATGTCTCCCTCGGTCGGTGGGTTGGCGGTGATCTGGCTCTTGCGCGGGCGCGCAGCTTACAACTCTGGGGGCGCCTAGGATATTTCCCCGTCATGTGCTAGCTAATCGGCCGCCATGAGCCGTGATGCGACGCCAGTGGACCCCAAGCAGGCCCGCCTCTTCGACAAGCGGACCGTCGACCGCAACATCAAGAAGGGGCTGGTCACCCGCAAGGACTACGACAAGTACCTGAAGACCCTGGACGACGTCGCCGACAAGGGCGTCTACGGCAGCGCCGACACCAGGGGCGACGACGAGCCCGCTCCGGCGGCGCCCCCTGCGGCCCCGCCCAGCCCGCTGGACGGCGAATCGCGCTGATCGCTGCCGTCAGTTGAAACCGCGGCCGGGCGTGCATAACCTCCACGCATGCCCAACGGCGACTCCAAACCCTCCGGCTTCACCGTGACCGATCGGCGGAGCCTGTCCGACCAGGGCAGCGCTCCCGCCTCTGACGCAACGAGGCCGCCTGCGGCCGAGGAGGACACCGCCTCGGCTGCCGCCGGTTTCCCACCGGTCGACTTTCATACCTTCGTGCTGTCGCTGGGCAGCTCGGCCTTGCTGCACCTGGGCGAGCTCGAGCACCCCGACGTGGGCGCGCCGCGGAAGGATCTGCCGCTGGCGAAGCACACCATCGACATCCTGGCGATGCTCGAGGAGAAGACGAAGGGCAACCTGACCTCGGCCGAGGAGAAGCTGATCGAGAGCCTGCTCTACGACCTCCGCCTGCGCTACGTCGAGGCGTCTCAGCCGAAGTAGCTGGTGTGCAGGATGTCCGACGCGATGTTGCACAGCGCGTGAAACGTCGCGCCGGCGGCGATGGAGCCGGTTCGGGCGCGCATCCAGCCGAAGACCAGGGCGGGGAAAAAGACGGCCAGGCGCTGCGGGTTGGGGACCACCACCACGTGGCCCAGCGCGAACAGGGCCGACGAAACGATCAGCGCGGCGCCGACCGGCGCGCCCAGCAGCCGGTGGGTCGGGGGCCAGACCTGCTCGAGCCGTTCCATCAGGTAGCCGCGGAAGAACAGCTCTTCGGGGACGGCGACCACCGCCAGCTGGCTCAGGGCCAGAACGGCGAAGCGAGGGGGCAGCCGCAGCTGGCCGCCGGCGACCCCCAGCCAGTGACGGCACAGGCCCCCGAAAAGGTGCGTCGCGGCATTCGGCGGGATCGTGCAGACGTGGCCGTAGAACAGGAAGAACCCGCCGGCGAACGCGGGCAGCGTGACGGCCGACAGGATCCCCACCACCGCCAGGTTCAGCCCGAGCGGATCGGCTCGTAGTCCAGCCTCGCGGTAGTCGAAGTCGCGCCCGGCCCGGCGCGCCGCCCAGGCCGGCGTGTAGATGAACAGCAGCGCGATGGCGGCGTGCAGGTTGTCGCGCACGAGCGGGATGAACACGCCGATCGCGGCCAGCAGGGCGGCCAGGCCGGTCGCTGCCGCGAATGCCAGCAGCGGCTCGCGAAGGCCGGCCCGCGTGGACGAACTCCCTGGCACCTGGCTACTTTATCGCGACCGACTACCGGCAGCCGAACGCGCCCAGGGAGGCGAAGGCGGCCTCCGCCGCGCGCTTGGCGTTGCGCAGCCGATCCGCGGCAGAGACGGTGGGGGGCTCGTCGGCCGCTCGCAGCGAGCTCAGCAACGCATCCAGCTCGCCCTGCAGGCTCCCCAGGGCCTCGCGGCTGTCCCGCAGGGCAGCGGCCAGCGACGTCGATCGCTGCAGCGGTGCCTCGCTGCGCCGAACCGTCACCCGCGAGCGCGCCGGAACCCCCCGGGCCCGAAGGCGGGGAGCGGCCCCACGAGTGCGACCACCTGGCATGCCTGCCACCAGGATTGGCCTCGGCCGCGCCGCTGTCAAAATTTAATTCTGCCGTCCCAGCAAGAACCGGCGTGACGGGTCGACGACCAGCGAGGGGCCGAGGGCGGTGCGCCCCACCAGCATCGGGTAGAGCATGTCGCCCCGGTTCGTCAGGGTCACGGTGATCCGCCGGTGCAGGGGCCCCAGCTTCAGGGTCGTCTCGATGACCGGCCGGCGTTCGATCCGACCGGAGGTGTCCTTGACCATCGCGAACCCACGGACAGTGGCGCGCACGACGATGGAACGGCGCCCGCGACCCCCGCCCGGGACGGTGATCTCCAGGATCGGGCGCCGGTGCGGACCGGCGCTGGTGTCCACCGTCCGCATGCGCGTGACGTGCAGGGCCGAGGTGCGGGCGCCGGTGTCGATCTTCGCCTTGAGCCGGTCGATGCCCAACCCGGGCAGCGCCACGATCTCGACCCAGCCGAGGCGGGTCTTGCCGTCCGGGCCGGCTCGCCCCGCCTGACCGGCCTGCGGCGCGGCGGCCACGGCGCGGGTGGCCGCGACCGTCGACGTGACCAGAGTGAAGACCACGTCGCCCGACCGCACGGGCCCAGCCGGCGCCGCATCGACCACCAGCCCGACCGCCGGGGCAACCACCGGGACGGGCGGCCCGGGCAGCAGCGGTTCGATCCGGGCGATCGTCCCGCGCGCCCGGACGACGCTGCCGGGGACGGCCACGGGCTCCAGGAAACCCGGGCCTGGCGCCCGCACCCGGAGCGTCCGCCGGGCCCGGATCGGCCCGGGACCACCCGGCGCGCGCGGCGGTTCGACCGGCGGCTCGATGAGCAGGCCCAGCGCCCCCAGCAGCGTCCGCGCCGCGCCGGCCATCGGTTCGGCCGCCGTGGGATCGCCGCCGTCAAAGGCGGCCGAGAGCTCGACGACCACGACCTGGGCGTCCGCCGCGGCCGCCGCCAGCGTCCCGGGCCGGGGCGTTCGATCGATCACCACCCCCGCCCCGCTCTGCCCGGCCAGCCGGCGGGCGCGCGGATCGCGCGGCGACGCCCGCGCCACCAGCAGCCCGCGGCGGCCCCGGGCCGGACCGTCCAGGACGACCAGCGCCTGAGCGCCGACCACCACGTCAGAGAAGAGCGTGAACGCGTCGCGCGCCGCTCGAGAGCCCCCCGCGTCGCCAGGAAACGGCAGCGCGGGTCCCGGGCGAGGTCGGCCGGTCAGCCGCCCGCCCGGTCGGAAGATCGGCACCACCACCACGCTGCCGGACAGCGCCGCGGGATCCAGGCGCGCGGCCAGCCGCCCCGCCGCCCGGGCGGCCGTCACCTCGGTGCCGCGCAGCCCGGCGACCACGCTCACCCGCGGTCCCGGCCGCGCCCCGACCACCACCCAGGCCGGCACCGCCCGCTCCGCAGAAGTGGCGTCGCGACCGGGCAGCGGAATCGCCACGGCTCGCGCCTCGCCCGGCACCACGGTGATGCCACCTACCCTTACACCACGCGCCGGAAGCTCCACCGTCATGAGAGTGCGCCCCTAGCTTTGCGCCGAATCTAGCGCCCCGTCGGACTTTTTGAGCAACTCATGTGTGTGAACGGAGGAACCGTCCCGACAGGTTCCTTCATCGCGCTACCACGCGGATCTGAATTGAGAATTCCAGATCCGGGCAGCAACTTTTGCATACTTTTTAAGGTGCGTTGGCGTAATCTATTTTGACGGGTTCCGAGTGCCCCACTCCCCGGAGGTCTCGCTATGATTCGGTTTGACGAGCGGTTCTCTCATCTTTTGCTCCTGTCCGCTCTGGCCGGGTGTGGATTCTCACCTGGCGAGGCAGCGGCGCCGACGGGCGCGGGTGGATCCACGGCGACCACGGGCGCCGGCGGCAGCACGGGCGTGGGCGCCTCGTCGGGCCTCGGCGCCTCGTCGGGCGTCGGCCTGTCCAGCGGCGCGGGCGGCGACGTTGGCCTGCCCACCGACTGCGGTCAGACGAACGTGCCGATCAACGCCGTCCCGCCGGACGTGCTCATCGTCCAGGACAAGTCCGGATCGATGAACAACGACGACAGCGACCAGGGTTGCGGGAACAACGGCTGTGGCACCAGCTCGAAGTGGTCTCAGATGTCCGCGGCGCTCACCCAGGTCGTCACCAACACGGACATGCAGATCAACTGGGGCCTGAAGTTCTTCTCGACGAACAACGCGTGTGACGCGTCCGGCGCGCCGGTCGTGCCCGTGGGCGGCGGGAACGGGAACATGATCTCGACCGTCATCTCGATGACCAGCGCGGGCGGCAACACCCCGACGCGCGACGCGGTCACGACGGGCGCGACCTACCTGGCCGGCCTGACGGACACCAACCCGAAGTACATCCTGCTGGCCACCGACGGCCTGCCCAACTGCCCGGTCGGCTGTTCGAGCATGAGCAAGCCGAGCAACTCGTGCACCATGACGGACAACCCGAGCGAGGACAGCGCGGCGGCCATGGCCATCTCCAACGCGCTCACCAGCGGCATCAAGACCTTCGTGATCGGCGTCGGCAACGTCACCAGCGCGCAGAACACGCTGAACCAGTTTGCGATGGCCGGCGGCTTCGCGCAGACGGGCGGAAGCACGTCGTACTACGCGGCGACCGACCCGAGCTCGCTCGAGGCGGCGCTGAACGCCCTGGTGGGCGCGGTGTTCTCCTGCACCGTGTCACTTTCCGGCGCGCCGACCGGCTTCACCAACGTCGCGGTCTCCGCCGTCAACGCCGCGACCGGCAAGCCGGTCGCCATCCAGCAGGATCCCAACGACGGCTGGAGCTTCGACAGCGGAATGAAGAACATCGTGCTCAAGGGCGCCGCCTGCGACGATCTGAAGAACGGGACCTACACGAACCTGAACTTCATCTACGCTTGCGACAACACGGTCATCTGCATCGACCGGAACCCGGACGGGAGCTGCGGCGACCACCCCATGTAAGCTCGCGCGCGTGGACTGCGCGAATTTGGCGGGGCGTTCGATTTTTTGACGTAGGGACTGCGGTCGGAGGCCCCAACGCTGTTGCCGTACAGGTGTGGCGGCAACTTTTGCGTACTTTTAAGGCGCGTCGGCGTAGTCTACTTCGACACACGTGGTCGGAGCGCCCTCTCCTCCCCGGAGGTCCACGATGAGTCGGTTTAAAGGACTGTCCAAGCTGTTGCTCTTGTCCGCGCTGGCGGGCTGTGGCTTTTCACCCGGCGAAGCCGCCACGCCGACGGGCGCCGGAGGCTCGACCAGCAACGGCGCGGGAGGCGCCACCGGCGTCGGCGCCTCCTCGGGGATCGGCGCTTCGCCGGGTGTCGGTCTCAGCACCGGCTCGAGCGGCGACATCGGCCTGGGCGGTGGCGATTGCGGCCAGACCAACGTCCAGGTCCAACCGGAGCCACCGGACATCCTGATCGTCCAGGACAAGTCGCTGTCGATGAACCAGGACGCCAGCGGCATGGACTGCACCACGGCGGGTTGCTCGAAGTGGTCACAGGTGTCGGCGGCCATGGACGCGGTCGTTCAGGCGACGGACACCAACGTCAACTGGGGGTTGGTCTTCTTCGGGACGGACATGCAGTGCGGCGTCACTTCGAAGCCGATCGTGCCGGTCGCGCCGATGAGCGGCGCGCAGGTCCAGATGGCGTTCGCCAACAACCAGCCGGCCAGCTACACCCCGACCGCGTCGGCGGTGGACGCCGCCGTCACGTACATGAAGACGCTGACCGACAACAACCCGAAGTATCTGCTGCTGGCCACGGACGGGCTCCCCAACTGCGGGCAGCAACAGGGTGGTCGCGGCGGTGGCAACATCACGGCCGACGACTCGCCCGCCGCCGAGGCCTCCATCACGAACGCCAAGAACGCCGGCTTTCCGACCTTCGTGGTCGGGATCGCGACCGACTCCGATCAGATGGCCACCACCACGCTGAACACGATGGCCGTGAACGGCGGCTACCCGCAAATGGGCGCCGCCACCCAGTACTATTCGGTTTCGGACACCAACAGCCTCGAGGCCGTGCTGAACCAGATCGTCGGCATGGTCGCCTCCTGCACCATCCCGCTGACCAACGTCCCGTCCAACCTGAGCAACGTGGCCGTCTCTGCCAACGACTCCTCGGGCAAGCCGGTCGCCATCCAGGAAGATCCTGCCAACGGCTGGTCGTACACGAACGGGAACATGAACGTGATCCAGCTGAACGGGTCGGCTTGCGACAACCTGCAGAGCGGCGCTTACTCGAACTTCCAGTTCATCTACGCCTGCGCCGGGACGGTCATCTGCATCGACCGCAACCCCGACGGCACCTGCGGCGACCACCCAATGTGATCCGGGCAGCGCCCATGGCATCCTTCGCGAATGCCAGGCCGCGCGACGACGAAGAAGGCACGTAAACCCAGCGGAACCCCGCGGCGGCGGCGCGGCGTCAAGCTGCGCCCCACCGAGCTGGGCGCCACCGAGCTGGCACTGGCGTCCCCGCCGGCCGAGCTGGCGGCGCTGGCCGACGCGATCCGGGGCGACGGCGGCGCGGTGCTGGCGGCCTACCGCGAACCGCTGGGGGGCCATGCCCTGCTGTTCGCGGCCCTGCCGCTGGACAAGGTCGCGCCGACCCCGTTTCAGCGCGACATCTCCGACGCGCACGTCCGGCGGCTGACCCAGGCGATGGACAAGACGAAGCGCTTCCTCGATCCGATCATCGCGGTCCGCGAGAAGACCGAGGCCGCCGACTACTGGACGCCCAACGGCTACCACCGGCTGACCGCGCTCAAGGAGCTGGGCGCCAAGACGGTCCTGGCGCTGGTGGTGCCCGAGCGCTCCGTCGCCTACCAGATCCTGGCGCTGAACATCGAGAAGGCCCACAACCTGCGCGAGAAGGCGATCGGCGTCCGGCGGATGTACCAGGACCTGGTGGGGATGTCCGACGGCGGCGGCGAGGAGAGCTACGCGCTGGAGTTCGAGGAGCCGGCGCTGGCGACGCTGGGCTTCGCCTACGAGCAGCGCGGGCGGCTGTCGGGCGGCGCCTACCACCCGATCCTGCGCAAGGCCGACGGCTGGCTGCCCGGGAAGCTGAAGGACGCCCTGCCCGAGCGGCAGGCGCGCGCGGCGCTGTTGCTGGACTACGACGAGGCCGTGACCGCGGCGGTGGCGACGCTGAAGGCGCGCGGCTTCACCAGCCCCTACCTGCGCAACTTCGTGGTGGCCCGGACCAACCCGTTGCGGTTCATCAAGGGCGAGCCGCCGCCCCTGGACGAGCTGCTGCGCACGATGACCAAGCGGGCGCGCGGCATGGACGCCAGCAAGATCAAGACAGAGGACGTCGCCCGGACCGGCGGAGCGCTCGAGCCCGAATGAGCGCGCCGTATCGCGCGGTGATCTTCGACCTGGACGGGACCCTGGCGGATTCGGCGCTGGACTTCGACGCCATCCGCGCCGAGATCGGCCTTCTGCCGGGGCTGCCGATCCTGGAGCAGCTGGCGACCGCCGACGCCGAGACCTGCGAGCGCGCCGAGGTGATCATGCGACGGCACGAGCGCGACGCCATCGCGGGGGCGCGCCTGACAGACGGCTGCGCCGAGCTGCTGGCCCATCTGGTGACCCGCCGGATCCCGATCGGCATCCTGACCCGGAACATCCGCGAGGTGGTCGAGACCTTCGCGCAGGCGTTCAGCTTCGCGTTCGACGCGATCTATACGCGCGAGGACGGGCCGCCCAAGCCCTCGCCGGCGGGCGTGCTGGCGCTGTGCGAGAAGCTGGGCTCGACGCCGCCCGAGACGCTGATGGTCGGCGACTTCACGTTCGACGTGCTGGCCGGCCGGCGCGCCGGCTGCCGGACGGTCCTGCTGCGCCCGGACCCGCTGCCGCCCGCGGAGCGCGAAGAGTGGGGATCGCCGGACATGGTGGTGCAGTCGTTGCACGAGCTGCTGCCGCTGTTTCCGTAGGCGGAGCCGGACCTCTCCCGCCACCTGCGGTGGCGACCTCTCCGCTTCGCCGAGAGGTGCAGATCCTCCCTCTGCGCCTCTCCACGAAGTGGAGAGGCCGACGAGCCGAAGGCTCGGCGGGAGAGGTCCGCCCCCGCCCTACTTCTGTTTCCGTAGGCGGAGCCGGACCTCTCCCGCCACCTGCGGTGGCGACCTCTCCGCTTCGCGGAGAGGTACAGATCCTCCCTCTGCGCCTCTCCACGAAAGTGAAGATCCTCCATCTGCGCCTCTCCACGAAGTGGAGAGGCCGACGAGCCGAAGGCTCGGCGGGAGAGGTCTGCCCCCACCCTACTTCAGCGACGCGAACAGCTTGGGGAGGGCGTTGGCGAACTGGCCCTTGGCCATCACCTCGGCGCCGTGCGCGCGTGCCGCGTCCATCACGTCGGTCTTCTCGTGATCGACGAAGCCGACCGCGCGCGTCCCCGCGGCCAGCGCCTGGAGCGCCTGCATCGCCACGGGCAGCCGCAGGTCGACGATCGCCAGCTTCGCGCCGCGCGCCGCCTCGGCGAACGCGGCCGGCTCGCGCGCCGCCTGGACGCTGACGCCGCTGGCCTTGGCGGCCTCACGCACCTTGGACGAGAACAGCATGTCCTGGATCAGGTACGCGACGTCGGCCATGGCAAAAGTAATGGTCCCGAGCACCCGGTCGACTGGTTACCGTTGCTCCCTTCCGGGCCTGGCGGGGTTCACCGGTTTCCCGTCGCCCGGGACCACCCTCTATCTGTCACAGAACGCGACGGAGATCCAGGGCCCACCTCAGCGCGACCGTGGTAAACGTGCGTCATGCCCAGCGACCGCAAGCTCGAGGTGGGGAGCGCCGCGCCCGCGTTCTCGCTGCCGGACCAGGATGACAAGACCGCCAAGCTGTCCGACTACAAGGGGCAGTGGCTGGTCCTCTACTTTTATCCAAACGACGACACGCCCGGCTGCACCACCGAGGCCTGCGACTTCACCAACGGCCTCAAGGACTTCGAGAAGATGGACGCCGCCGTCGTGGGCTGCAGCCCGAACACGACCGAGAGCCACCGCAAGTTCATCGCCAAGTACAAGCTGAAGGTGCGGCTGCTCAGCGACCCCGAGCACAAGGCCATGACCGCCTACAACGCCTGGGGCGAGAAGGTTCTCTACGGCAAGAAGAGCGTCGGCGTGATCCGTTCGACGGCGATCATCGACCCCAAGGGGAAGATCGCCTACCACTGGGCGACGGTGAAGGCCGCCGGCCACGCCGAGGCCGTCCGCGCCAAGCTGAAAGAGCTGCGCGCCGCCGCCTGAATCAGCGCACCAGGGTGTCGGGCAGCTCGTTGACGTCGCCCGGCGCGATCGGGAACGGGCCGGCCAGGCGCTCGCCGATCTCCTGGATGCCGGCCTCCACACCTCCCGTGAGGTCGCCGCTGCGGAAGCGCGACACCATCTTCTCGACCACGGACGTCCAGAACGTGGGGTCCACGACCGCGTGGGCGCCTTCGTCGGCGACGATCGCGCAGCGTCGACCCACCGGCGCGATGAAGATCAGGACCGCGTTGTGAAGCTTCGTCCGGTCCATCCCCTGCCGGGCGAACGTCCGTTGCGCGGCGCGCTGCACGTCGCGCCCCAGGAAGAACCGGGCGAAGGCCACGCGCAGCTCACCGGACGTGCGGCGCTCGGCGGCGCGAATCGCGGCTTCCACACGGGCTGAGTCGATCGGCTTCATCGCTTGCTCTCACCAGGACCCGGACGCGCCGCCGCCG
>DATJWP010000105.1:0-12092 GCA_035578045.1 Polyangia bacterium
GCGTCCGATGGCCCCCCCACCGCCGGTGGGGGGGTTGGAAGAGCGTCGGCTGGGGGCGCGTCCGGCGAGGGCGCGTCCGATGGCCCCCCCACCGCAGGTGGGGGGGTTGGAAGAGCGCCGGCTGGGGGCGCGTCCGGCGAGGGCGCGTCCGATGGCCCCCCCACCGCAGGTGGGGGGGGTGCGGGGGGGTCAGGGAGCGGCGCCATGTCGTCGCGCTCCTTGGCCAGCGCCACGATGGTCAGCTCCGCGCCCGCGCCGACCGGGATGCCGACGTCACGCGCCGCCGCCAGCGCCATCGCCAGCTGCCCCTTGCCGCCGTCGACGACGATCAGGTCGGGGAGCTTCCAGGTCGTATCCTCGTCGGCGCCGGCCTCGCGCGCGCGCCGGAAGCGGCGCGACAGCACCTCGTACATCGACGCGAAGTCGTCGTTCGTGCGCCCCGAGGTGCGGGCGGGCGCGCGCACCTTGTACGTCCGGTAGCGCGCCTTGTCCGGGCGCCCGTCGACGAACACCACCATCGAGGCAACCGTCGCGAAGCCCTGCAGGTGCGAGACGTCGTAGCACTCGATCACGCGCGGCAGCTTGGCCAGCTTCAGCCGGCGCGCCAGCTTGCCCAGCGCCAGCTCCACGTCGGCCCGCGCGTTCCGGCGCGTCGCGAAGCTGGCCGCGGCGTTCTTGTTGGCCAGCTCGACGAGCCGGCGGCGATCGCCGCGCTGCGGGGTGTGGACGTCGACCTTGCGGCGACGCCCGCCCAGCTCGGCGCGCCGGTCGCTCAGCCAGTCCGCCTTGACCTCCGCGTCGTCGATCTCGATCGGCAGCAGCACCTCGTCGGGCGGGGGCGCCCCCATGTCGTAATACAGGCCGACGAAGGACGAGATGAGCTCGGCGTCCGGGAACTCCTGATTGGTGAACGAGAACTGCCGGCTGCCGTTGAGCTGTCCGTTGCGGATCGACAGCACCGCGATCTCCAGCGCGATCCCCTGCCGGTGGTACCCGATCACGTCCTGGTCGACGAAGTCGGCCGACACCACCCGCTGCTTCTCCAGCGTCACCTCCAGCGCCCGGATCTGATCCCGGATCTCGGCCGCGATCTCGAACTCTTGCCGGCCGGCGGCGTCCTTCATGCGCGCGCGCAGACGGTCCAGCAGCTCGTCGCTCTTGCCGTCGAGAAACAGGCGCACGTCCCGGATCTGCTCGCCGTAGGCCTCGCGCGAGACCGGCAGCACGCAGGGGGCCGGGCAGCGCTTGATCTGGTACTGCAGGCAGGGGCGCCGCCGGTTGTGCAGCACGTGGTCCGTGCAGGTGCGAAGCTGGAAGTGGCGGTTGACGACCCGCAGCGTCTCGCGGCAAGAGGTCGCCGAGTGGTAGGGGCCGAAGTAGTAGGCCCCGTCCTGGCCGAGCCGCCGGGTCACCTCCAGCCGCGGCCACTCGCCCTCGGGATCCAGGCGCAAGACCAGGAAGTTCTTGTCGTCCGTCAGCTTGACGTTGAACCGCGGCTGGTGCCGTTTGATCAGCGTGTTCTCGAGGAGCAGCGCCTCTTTCTCGTTCGAGGTGACCACGGTCTCGATGTCGCCGACGATCCCCTCCAGCAGCGGCACGAAGTCCCGGCTGTCGCCCGAGGCCGGCTGGAAGTACTGCCGGACCCGGTTGCGCAGCACGGCCGCCTTGCCGATGTAGATCGGCTTGCCGCGCGCGTCCTTCATGATGTAGACGCCGGGCGCGGCGGGCAGCGCCTCCAGGATCTGCGCCAGCGTCTTGCGCGCCGGCGTCACCTCGCCTTCGCGCAAGCTCGGGCGCGGCAGATCATCGCCCTCGGACATCGCTTCTTACGATAGCGCGTTTTATAGTCACGCCCGATGCGGCGAGTCTTCCTGCTCGCGGCGGCGCTCCTGGCGACGCTGATCTGGCACCCACGCGGCTGGACCGCCCCGGGCGGCCCCGTCGGCAAGCTCACCTGGTTCGGCCAGTCCTGCTTCCTGCTGGAGACCGCGGCCGGAACGAAGATCCTGATGGACCCGTTCCAGAAGACCGCCGGCTACCCGCTCCCGGCCGGGCTACGGGCCGACCTGATCACCATCAGCCACGAGCACCCCGACCACGACAACGTCAAGATGGTCGTGAACAGCCCCAAGGTGATCCACGGCGTCACCGCCGACAAGAAGGGGTGGGTCCGCATCGACGAGAAGTTCCGCGACGTGGCGATCCGGACGGTCGGCGTCTACCACGACGACAAGCGCGGGGCCGCGCGCGGCCTGGACACGGTCTTCATCTTCGAGGTCGGCGGCCTCCGCATCGCCCACCTGGGCGACCTGGGGACCATCCTGGATGACGAGGAGCTCGAGGCGATCGGCTCGGTGGACGTGCTGATGGTCCCGATCGGCGGCGGGACGACGCTGGACGCGTACCACGCGACCCGGGTCGTCGACCAGCTCCGCCCCCGCCTGAAGGTCATCCCCATGCACTACCGGACCGACGTCCCGGCCACCAAGGATCTGGACCCGGTCGATCCGTTCCTGGAACGCAAGGCCAACGTGCGCCGGCCCACGTCCCCGACCATCGACCTCACGCCCGTGAAGGCGCGGCCCGCGACCGAGATCGTCGTTCTGCCGTATCGCTGAGCCGGCCGCCTTCTCTCAACTGTTCAAGTTGACTTGCTTGCCCTGGACGGCGACGCCGCTGGCGTCGGCGGTCACGGTCGCGTTTCCGCCGTCTCCTGCGACATAGGCGGTCTGCTTGCCGTTGACGGTGGTCTTCCCGTCGCTTCGGAGCAGGGCGTCCTGACCGGAGAGCAGCAAGCACCCGGCGCCGTCAGCCGACGTGGCGAAGACGTCAGCGGAGAGGAGCAGCTCGGCTTTGCCCTTGGCTTTCCCGTTGATGTTGTCGTTGATGAGGACGGATCCGCCGTTGGAGGACACGGAATTGATGTTCGGATCCATCGTGATCGACGCCCCGCCATCCACTTGCAAGGTGATCTTCTTCGGCTCGATCTTGATCGAGGTCTGTCCGACCACGAGCGTGATCGAGTTCGGCGCCTCCATGACGATCGTCTCGCTCGCCTTGACGTGGTACTTGCCGGTCACGTTCCAGTCGGCTTGGTTGGGGCTGCTTCCCTTGCCGTCCACGGTGACCGAGAGGTTCCCCGTGACATGGACCGATCGGTCTCCGCCGACGCTGACGCTGTCGTTCGCGTTGACGGTGGCGCTTCGGTTGTGTTTGACCAGCGACGACTGGTCCTTCTCGGCCTGGAAGTGGAGCTCTTCGCTCCCCTTCTTGTCCTCGAACCGGATCTCGTTGAAGTTGCTGGGGCCGCCCCCCAGTGTGCTGCGCGACTTGATCCCGCTCTGGGTCTTGTTGTCGGGCAGCTTGTACGGAGGCATGTTGTCTTTGTTGTAGACGCGCCCGGTGATGATGGGGCGGTCGGGATCGCCCTCGAGGAACTCGACGATCACCTCCTGGCCGATGCGCGGGATGTGCATCGCCCCCCACCCCTGGCCGGCCCAGAGCTGCGCCACGCGCACCCAGCAGGAGCTGTCGTTGTAGTTGGTGCTGATGCGGTCCCAGTGGAACTGGATCTTCACGCGACCGTACCCATCGGGGTCGGTGGTGATGTCCTGCCCCTGCTCGCCGACGACGATCGCCGTCTGGGGGCCCTGCACCGTCGGCTTGGGGGTCTTGCGCGGCGTGCGGAACTGCCGCTTGCTGTCCATCGCGACGAAGTTGCAGTGGAACTCTGGCCCCGCGGTGTCCGACCCCGAGTGGAACACGTTCGGGCTCAGGACGATTGACGTCGACACGAGCAGGTACTCTTTGTTCTGGTCCTCGACGCTGTAGTTGGCGAAGTTGAACAGCGCGCCCGTCGTCAGGCCGCGCGCGTTGCCGCTGCCGGAGGCGCTCTCGACCCGGGCGCGCCGCTCCTCCATCATGACCTGGACGACCTTGTTGCCCTCCGGATCGCCGACCTTGTACAGGCCGGGATAGTCGTAGAGCTCGAACGCGGGACCGCTGTCCTCATCGGCCGGGTCCACCGGCTTGTTCGAGATCATCGGGGCCCGGGGCGTCTCGAAGTTGAAGTCGTCGAGGGTGAAGTTGAGCGCCTCGACCTGGCGCGACACCTGCCAGCGGTTGATGTGCTCCTCTTCGCCGCGGCTCCCCTGCTGCAGCGCCTCGGGCGGCTGGTACGTGATCTTCTTGTATCCGTCGACCACGGCGTGGCTGTCGTGGGCGTCCGCCAGCACCATGATGTGCCGCCCCTCCTTCGTGTGCTGGAAGAAGTAGTAGATGCCCTCCTGCTCCATCAGCCGGCTGATGAAGTTGAAGGTCGTCTCGCGATACTGGACGACGAAGTCCAGGGTCCGGTAGGGCTTGTGCTTCAGCTGGGAGTCGTCGATGTCCTCGAACCTCAGGTCGGTGCAGACCTCTTTCACGATGTCGAGGGCGCTCTTGTTCTGGAAGACCCGGCAGTCGGAGATGCGGGTCAGCAGCCAGGTCCAGGGGCGCAGGGTCGCCTTGTAGCGGGTGTAGTCGCCCACGAACTCGCCGCGCGAGAACCGCGTCACGTAGCCGTTGAAGTAGCGGGTGCCTCCGGAGGGGTGGTCGACCGTGGCGGGCTCGTCGACCGAGATGGTGATGCCGCCCCACATGGCCTTGCGGACGTCCAGGTCCTTGGTCTTGCTCAGCATATCGAGCTGGTACTCGAACGGCCGTCCCAGCTCGTCGTTCAGCGTGGCGTGCTCGAGGAGCAGCTCCTGGCCGTCATCCAGCCACGAGGCCTCCATCTTGATCGATCGATCGTTTGCGGTCATCGCGCCCTTATCGGTGATGAGTCGGGCAAGGTTACGTCTCCCACCCGGGCTGAACGATACGTCGACGGGGGAATTCCCGGTGTGGCAAACTTCTGGCCATGGGCGGCGGCGTTGGCGGGGGCGAGCCCGCCCGCGTTAGAACTTGAGCCGCGTGGCGGTCGTCGCGCCGATGGCGGCGGGCACGTAGTTGCCGCCCGAAATGATCATCTTCAGCGCCTCGTGGGGCGCCAGATCCAGGCGCATGCAGCGGTAGGTGGGGACGAAGTAGAGGCGCCCGGTGGTCGGGTTGGGCGAGCCGGGGATGAAGACGCACTGCACGCCCGGGTCGCCGTCGATGGCATGGCCGCTGCTGAAGCCCAGGACGCAGCCCCGGCCGCTCTCGTCGCGGACCAGGACGACGTGCTTGAAGATCCCTTCGCCCGCTTCGGTCAGCGCCACCTGCCGCCAGGACCGGTAAAGAGCGTTCAAGCCCGGGACGCTCCGCAACGCGCGGTCGGCCAGCCCCAGCACGAACCGGCCGGCGAAGCTGGTCACGAACAGACCCAGCAGGTAGATGGCCAGGACCGTCAGCGCGGTGGCCAGAAACGGGACGCGCACGCCGAGCAGCGCGCGGGCCTTGCTGTCGACGTACCAGAGGATGAACAGGGTGACCGCCAGCGGCCCGGCAGCCAGCGCGCCGGCCAGCAGCTTGTTGCCCACGTGGGTCTTGAGGCGCCCCATCGGCTCTCGCCATTAGACGCCCAGAACAGCCGGGGCGCCAAAACCTCAGGGAATCAGCAGCGTCCCCACCGTCCCCGGCGACGCCAGGGAGGCCGCGATCTCCCCCGGCGCGACGATGTGGACGGCGCCGACGCCCGCGGCCAGCGGCGCGAAGGCCTCCTCGAGCTTGGGGATCATCCCTCCCTGGACGGTGCCGTCGGCGATGGCGGCGCGCGCCTCGGCGACGGTCAGGCGGGGGAGGCGGCTGGCCGGGTCGTCCTTGTCGCGCCGGACGCCGCCCACCGCCGTGCAGGCGACCAGGGCCCGCGCGCCCAGCGCCCCGGCCAGCTGGCTGGCCACGACGTCGGCGTTGATGTTCAGCGCCTCGCCGGCCAGCCCGGCTGCCAGGCAGGCGAGCACCGGCAGATAGCCGGCCGTCTCCAGCGCGTCCAGCGCGGCCCCGTCGAAGCCGTCGACGTCGCCCACCAAGCCGAAGTCCACCAGCGCCCCGTCCGAGCCGGAGACGGCCCGCGGCGGCCGCCTGTGCGCCCGCACGATGCCGCTGGACCCCGACAGCCCGATGGCCGGAACGCCGGCCCCACGCAGCGCGCCGACCAGGTCGACGTTCAGGCGCCCGGCGACCACCATCTTCACGACGTCCAGCGCCGCCTCGTCGGTGACGCGCCGGCCGCCGACCAGCCGCGGCTCGATGCCCAGGCGCCGCGACAGCTCCGTGGTCTGGGGGCCCCCGCCATGCACGATGATCAGGCGCCGCCCGGCGCGCGCCCGCGCGACGTCGGCGGCGACGGCGGCCAGCGCCGGGCCGCCCAACACGTCGCCGCCCAGCTTGATGACCGCGTCGGCTACGGCCACGGGCCGGGGTCCTCGAGCGACGCGGTCTCGGGCAGCCCCAGCATCAGGTTCATGTTCTGGATCGCCTGGCCGGCGCCGCCTTTGATCAGGTTGTCGGTCGCGCTGACGATCGCGGCCGTCCGGGTGCCGCCGGCGGCGGGCGCCAGGGTGAAGCCGACCTCGGCGAAGTTGCTGCCAGAGACCGCCGCGACCTCGGGCAGTCGATCGCGCACGAAGCGCACGAAGGGCTCGCCCGCGTACGCCCGCTCGAACATGGCGCCCAGCGCGGCGGCGTCCACCTCGGGCGGCAGCTCGACGAAGCTGGTGGCCAGGATCCCGCGCGAAAGCGGGGCCGACACCGGCACGAAGCGCAGCTGGACGCCGGGCGCGCCCGCCGAGGCCAGCGTCTCCAGAATCTCCGGGGTGTGCTGGTGCTCGAGCACCTTGTACGGCTTGAGGTTGACCGCCCGGACCGGGTGGTGCGTCCCGGCGGACGGGGCGACGCCGCTCCCCGACGAGCCGGTCATGCCGACCACGTGCACCAGCCCGCTCAGCTGGCCGGCCCGCGCCAGCGGCAGCAGCCCCAGCGCGATCGTGGTGGCAAAGCAGCCGGGCGACGCCACGGCCCGCGCCTGCTGGATGGCGGCCCGATTCAACTCGGGCAGGCCATAGACGAAGGTCCCCAGCGCCTCGGGGTGCGGGTGCTTGGCGCCGTAGTACTGGGCGTACGCCTGGGCGTCGCGCAGCCGGAAATCACCGGACATGTCGACCACCCGCGCGCCGGTCTTCAGGATCTCGGGGGCGTGCTGGGCGCTCACCTTGTGCGGCAGCCCCAGCAGGGCGACGTCCACGCCGCGCGCCGCCTCGGCGGGGGGGATGTTCTCGAAGCGCAGGTCCGTGCGCCCGGTCAGCGGCGGGTGGACCGCGCCCAGCGGCTCCCCGACGTGATCGACGGCGACGACCCGCACCAGCTCGACGTGCGGGTGGATCAGCAGGCGCCGGATCATCTCGGCGCCCCCGTATCCAGTCCCGCCGATGACGACGGCCTTGAACCGCTTCATGGCGTATTGCTCGCTGCCCGGAGAGACGAGACTACGAGTTCGGCTCGCAGGCGACCGAGCCGTCGGGCTGCACCACCCCGTGGTAGCCAGGATCGCAGAGGTTCCCCTGGTTCGCGCCGCTGCCGCTGTCGAACTGGCGCGGCCCGCCGTCGTCGCCGTTGATCGGGCACTTGCCGCCCATGTCCGCCCCGGTGGTCGGGCAGAACTTCTCCTGGGGACCGCAGGCGGCGCCCAGGGCCAGGCCGAGAGCGAGGACGCAGAGCATCCAAAGCGACTTCATGGCTGGGATGATGGCGGCCCCCTGCCGGGGGTGTCAAGGGACCGGCCGGCGGGGCCGAGATCCCTCTTTCGGGGGTGACAGCCCATGCGGTTCAACCACGACCGATCGAGGTTTTTCCCGAGAAAAGACGGGGGTCGCGTTGACGCCAGTAAGTCTGCCCCCTACCATTTTTGTCTCGTGCGTCGCTGCTGCTTGAGCCTGCTTTCGCTGTTCGCCGCTCTGGCTCTCCCGGTCGCCGCCCACGCCGCCAGCGGCGTCCGGCTGCACGCGATCGTCCCGTCGGGGCCGCCGCCTGCCATCATGCCGCTCTCCGAGGTGCGGCCGGGGATGGTCGGGCAGGCGCTGACGGTCTTCCAGGGGACCAAGCCCGAACCGTTCAAGGTGAAGGTGGTCGCCGTGATGCGGAACTTCCTGCCCAAGCAGGACATCATCCTCATCCGCGCCGAGGATCCGCGGGTCGAGTTCAGCGGCATCGTCGCCGGCATGAGCGGCAGCCCGGTCTACATCGACGGCAAGCTGGTCGGCGCCGTCTCGTATGCCTGGAGCTTCGCCAAAGAGCCGCTGGGCGGCGTGACGCCCATCGAATCGATGCTGGCCGAGCGAGGCCGGCCGAAGCGCGTCACCAAGGAGTACTTCGCGGATGCCCGCCCCCCGCAGGGTTCAATCGACGGAACGCCCAGGCTCCCCGCGTCCCTGCAGGCCTCGGCCGCCTCGCGCGACGGCTTTGGCGCGCCGGATGCGCTGGCGCGCGGGCTGGGGCTGCCGCCCATGGGTCCGACGACCGCCAACAGCGGCGAGCCGCGGCTGATCCGCGCCTCGGTCCCGCTCTCGGTCTCGGGCTTCACGCCGCGGACGGTGGGTGAGCTGGCGGACGAGCTGCGCCCGACCGGCCTGGTCCCGCTGCAGGCTGGCGGCGGACGCCGCCCGGGCCCGCCCGCGGCCGGCCACGTCGAGCCCGGCTCGGCCATCGGCGTCGAGCTGGTGCGGGGCGACATGAGCACCGTCGCCACCGGGACCGTGACCTACATCAATCGTGGCGACGTGCTGGCCTTTGGCCACCCGCTGTTCGGGATCGGCGAGGTCTACCTGCCGCTGGTCGACGCCGAGATCCACGCGTTCCTGCCCAGCCTGTCGAACTCGTTCAAGATGTCGTCGCCGCTCAACGAGGTCGGCACGCTGGTCCAGGACCGCCCGTCCTGCATCATCGGCGACCTGGACGCGCGCTCGACCATGCTGCCGGTCGAGGTGCGGGTCACCGGCCCCGGCGTCGAGCCGCGGCTGTTTCACGCCGACATCGCGCGCAACCGCCGCCTGACGCCCATGCTCGCGTCGATGGTGGTCGGCAACGCCATCGCCGACGCCGAGCCCGACGTGACCGACATGATCGTGACCGTCACGTCCAAGGTCGGCGTGAAGGGCTTCGCGCCGCTGGAGATGCGCGACCAGATCTTCTCGCCCGAGGGGGTGTCCAGCCACGCGCTGGCCTCGTCGCGCGGGCTGCGCGCGATGGAGAGCCTGCTGTTCAACCCGTTCGAGCCGGTGGTGCTGGACCGGATGGACGTCGACGTGCGCGTCGAGTACCGGCGCGACATCGCCGAGATCGTGGGTGTCTCGCTGCCGTCCCAGGACATCCACGCCGGCGACACCGTCGACCTGAAGGTCACGATGCGCCCCTACGCCGGCGCCGAGTACGTGGAGACCGTGCCGGTCATCATCCCGCGCAACGTCGGCGGCCAGAACGTGAAGATCGAGGTCTCGACGGGCGCGGCCGTGAAGCCGGACGTGCCGCAGGCCGAGACGCTGCCCGTGTACATCGACAACCTGCGCAAGTCGTACTCGGCCAGCGCCATCGTCGTCACCCTGCAGACGCCGGACGACGGCGCCTCGCTGCGGGGCCGCCTGATCTCGGGGCTGCCGGCCTCGGCGCTGGACACGCTGCGCCCGGGGAACCAGACCCGCCGCGCCGACGCCTATCACATCGCCGATCGGACGATCTTCCCGGCCCGCCAGCTGGTCAGCGGCCGGCAAGAGCTGACCGTCTCCGTCAAGGGTGACGTGCTGGGCGATCGGCTCCCGTAAGGCAGCCCCTCAGGCGAAGCGGCCGGGCGTCCTTTACAATAGTCGCCCGCATGCGATCGCCGATCCTGCCCCTCGCGCTCGGCCTGGCCCTGGCTGGCGCCGCGCTGGCCTCCCCGACCAAGACCTTCCGGCAGACCACCGCCCGCGACTTCGAGGAGGGAGAGGCGACCGCCAGCACGATCCTCCCCGACGGAACGGTCGTGCCGGGCATGAAAGCAACGCCGGTCAGCCTGGAGGCGGCCTTCGTCTGGTGCACCACCCTCTCACCGGACGGCAAGACGGCCTACTTCGGCACCGGCGACGAAGGGCGGATCTATGCCGTGGACGTCGTGGGGCAAGAGAAGCACGCGCGGAAGGTGGCCACCCTGGACGCGGCCTGGGTGACCGCCTTGGTCGCGCGGCGCGACGGGACGCTGGTGGCGGGGACGACCCCCGGCGGGCGGCTGTTCACGATCGATCCCAAGACGGGAAACGCGCGCCCGCTGGCCGCGCTGGGGACCGACCACGTCTGGGCGCTGGCGCTCGATTCGAAGACCGGCGTCGTCTACGCCGGCACCGGCGGCCCGGGGAAGCTGTTCGCCGTCGACACCAACGGGCACACCAAGGAGATCTGGGACTCCGGCGACCGTCACATCGTCTCGCTGCTGCAGGACGACGCCACCCACTTCTACGCCGGCACCTCCGAGGAGGCGATCCTGTTCCGGGTCGGCCTGGACGGGCACGCCCAGGCGATCGCCGACTTCGACGCCGAGGAGGTCCGCGCGCTGTCGCGCTCGGGCGACGCGCTCTACGCCGCCGTCAACGAGTTCGAGCACACCACGGCGGCCGTCCCTCTCGGGCAGCCCCAGCCGGCGCACGGCACGCGCATCACGGTGTCGCCGTCGGGCTCGCCGGCATCGGCGGGCTCGCTGCCGCGGCCGGGACAGCGCAAGGCCAAGGGGGCGCTCTACCGGATCGGGGACGACGGGCGCATGGAGCAGGTCTTCTCGGTGGGCGACAGCTACTTGACCTCGCTGGTGTTCGACGAGGCCGGGCGCGCGTTCGTCGGCACCGGCACCGAGGGGCGCGTCTACCGCGTCGATCCCGACCGCACCGCCGCGCTGGCCGTCGACCTGCCCGAGCGCCAGGTGCTGGCGCTGCTGCGCACCGGCAAGACGTTCCTGGTGGGGACCGGCGACGTGGGCGGGATCTACCGGGTGGCGCCGGTGGCGGCCAAGCAGGCCACCTACCTGTCCCGGGTGCTCGACGCCGACGCGCGGGCGCGCTGGGGACTCCTGCGCTGGGCCGGCTCGCACGGCCTGGCGATCGAGACCCGGTCGGGCAACACCGCGCGGCCCGACGCCACCTGGGCGGCGTTCGCCGCGCTCGATCACGGCCACGCGACGGCCGACGGCGGCGCCGGTGGCGTCGCCAGCCCGCCCGCCCGATACGTCCAGTACCGCGTCACGTTCGGCGAGGCCGACGCCAAGCTGGGGCAGGTGACGCTGGCCTACTTGCCGCAGAACCAGCGGCCGCGCGTCACCGAGATCACCGCCGGCGACAGCGCCCCGGCGCCGCTGGTGACCGGGTCGCTGTCGTCGCTGACGACGGCCGCGGCCACCCCCTCGTCGTCCGCGCGCGCGCACAACCCGACCATCAAGCTCCGCTGGAAGGTCGAGAACCCCGACGGCGACGAGCTGGTCTACCGGCTGGCCTTCCGCGAGCAGAACGAGACCGTCTGGCGTCCGCTGGGCGGCCCGGACCCGCTGACCCGCACGGACTTCGACTGGAACACCGACGGCCTGCCCGACGGCATGTACGTGGTGCGCGTGATCGCCAGCGACGAGCGGGCCGAGCCGCGCGACCGGATGCTGACCGACAGCCTCGAGTCGGCGCCCATCCTGGTCGACAACCGGAAGCCGGAGGTGGTGGGGCTGACGGCCAAGTACCCGTTCGTCTCCGGGCGGGCGCGCGACGACCAGAGCCCGCTGTCGTCGCTGGAGTACGCGATCGACGGCGGCGAATGGCAGGTGCTGTCTCCGGCCGACGGCCTGTGCGACGATCTGGTCGAATCCTTCACGCTGAAGCTGCCCGCCCTGGCCCCCGGTCCCCACGCGGTGACGGTGCGGGCCTGGGACGCGGCCGACAACGTGGGCGCGGCGTCGGTTACCATCCGGGCGGGAGGAGACAAGCGATGAGCGACGACGCGCGCGCCGACTGGGCCGGGCTGCCGCCCGCGCCGGAGGTCGTCCAGACCGAGGTGGGGCTGTTGCAGAACTTCTGCGAGATCCTGTTCTGCCCCGACACGCGCGAGGCGGCCATCGTCGACCCCGCGTTCGA
>DATJWP010000106.1:0-5192 GCA_035578045.1 Polyangia bacterium
GGGCCTTCCGCCGATCGAGCCAGCATTCCAGGGCGTAGAGGCCCGGGAACAGGACGGCTATGACCAGGATGAACGCGACCACGCTTCCCCGCCTCCCACGTGGTGCCATCTCAACTGAATTGTCGACCGGTTGATTCCATACGGGCCGCCGCCGATGCTGGGTGCATGAACCCGGAGCTGGCACGTCTGATGGCGCTGGCCAACGCCGGCCGGCATGCCGAGGTCGAGGCCTGGGCTCGGCCCCGGGCCGAGGCCGGCGATGCGGACGGGCAGTTCCTGCTGGGGTTCCTGGTGTACGCCGGCGCCCGCATCGACTTCGCGACCGCCAAGGAGTGGCTGCACCGCGCGGCCGCGCAGGACCACGCCGAGGCGCTCTATCAGCTGGCACGAATCGACGACTCCGAAACCCGGACGCACTCGCGCAAACCCATCAACGACACGATGCGGGCACGGATGCGCCGGGCCGCCGAGCTGGGGAGCGCGGACGCGCAACATGACCTGGGGGTCCTGCTGTCGATGGGAGAAGGGGGATTTCCCAAAGACCAGGTGGAGTCGCGTCAGTGGCAAGAGCGCGCCGCGCGGGCAGGGCACCTCCTGGCCCAGGTCAGCTTCGGTCGAATGTGCCTGCGTGGCGAGGGCGGGCGGCTCGACACGGTCGAGGGGCTGGCCTGGCTGGAGAGGGCTGCCGCGACCGACATCTCGTCCAACCCTTGGGGGGGCTTCGTCGTCCGGCAGGCCGCGAGCCTGCTTGCATTGGTGTACACGCGCGGGATCCCCGGCGTCCCGCCCGATCCGACCAAGGCGGCTGCCGCGAAAGCGCGCCTCGAGGCGGCCAGCGCCGCCCGGACGCGGGAACGCGCGGCCGACGACTGCGCCGGTGGATTCGACGCTTACGGACGGTGGGTCACGCGACCGTTCGCCTTCGCCAACCCCGACGAAGCTCGCCGCGTCCTCGCGGATCACCTGGCGGCGCAGCGCCGGCGCGGCCGCAACGAATGGATTGCCGGCCTGGATCGCGACGTGAAGTCCCGCCTACGTGGACCTTCGGGCCTCGAGTACGAAGTCTCGCTGACAGCCTTCTGGTCCGACCAGCCGGATGGCGAGATCACCGTGTCTGCTTCCATCCAAGACTTCGGGTGGCAAACGTTCACGACCATCTCGGAGTCCTTCCGCGTGGCCGTCGACGGGACGGTCCTCGACTGATTCGTCATTTCCGGCTGGTTGATTCCCTGCCGACCCGCGCCGATACTGCGCGGCATGATGAAAGCCCTGGCTGCCGCGGCGCTTTTCTCGACGGTTGGTCTGCTGGCCTGCTCGAACCCACCGCCACCGCCACCACCGCCGGCGCCCCCGCCGCCCGCACCGGCGCCCGCGGCGGCCGAGCCGCCGAAGCCCAAGATGGTGGCCAACCCCGACGGGCTCTCGCTGGCCGACCGCATGGCGAAGCGGCAGGCGGCCGAGAAGAAGCTGGCCGAGGAGCTCGCCGTCCAGGAGAACGCGCGCCTGCTGGCCTACGACAAGACCAAGCTGCCGCTGCACAAGGCCGTTTGGACGGACATCCAGAAGTATCGAGCCGCCTACGGACATGCCAAGACCAAGGCCGACGTCGAGAAGATCCGGGCCAAGCAGCAGCCGGCGCTGGAGGCGACCGGCAAGAAGATGTCGAAGATCGACGAGAAGGGCGGCAACTCGAACGTCGTCACCGACTACGACGTCATGATGAACGCGCTGGCCAACGACTACCCGGACGCGCTCGAAGCGTCGTTCGACGGCGACAAGAAGCCGCTGGAAGAGCAGAACGCCGAGCTCGACAAGCGCACCAAGAAGATCGACGACTGGCTGGCCGAGGTGAAGTCGTCGAAGCCGGCCAAGAAAAAGTAGCGCCAGAAGCAGCGCCCGCTCAGGGGACCCGGCGGCCCAGAATCAGCAGGTCCCGCTCGACGCCGTCCAGCACCGCGATCCGGGGCAGGTGCCCCCACAATTCGAAGCCGAACCTGCGGCACAACGCGACGCTGCCGTCGTTGTGGGCGAACACGAAGCCCAGCAACGTGGTGATCCCCAGCGCGGGGGCGCGTGCGATCGCCTGCTCGATCAGCTCCGTGGCGATCCCGCCGCGCTGGAACGCCGGGTCGATGTAGACGCTCAGCTCGGAGGTCGCCGCGTAGGCGGGGCGGCCGTAGAACTTCCCGAAGCTGAGCCAGCCGGCCACCCGCCCTTCGCGTTCGGCCACCCAGATCGGGTGGCGGGCCAGGTCGCGGTCGCGAAACCAGGCCCGCCGCGACTCGGTCGAGACGGGCTCGGTGTCGGCGGTCGCCAGCCGCCCCGGGATGGAGGCGTTGTAGATGCGCACGATCGCGTCGAGGTCGTCCTCGCGCGCATCTCGCAACATGGCTCAGCCCGCCGGCGCGGCTTCTTCGCCTGCCTCTTGGCCGGCTTCGCCGCCGGCGCCCGGGGACGGGGCGGACGCCTCTTCCTTGGCCCGCGCGCGCGAGTCCAGCACGCCCTCGAGGAACTTCTTGGCGGCGTCGGTCCAAACGTCGCCGTAGGTCTGGGTGTAGAGCAGCGCCTCCTCGACCGACCCCGGGCGCGCGCCCGCGATGTTCTCGACGCGGCGGCGCACCCGCCCCAGCAGGGTCTTGCCGTAGTGCTGGTTCGTCTCCAGCGCCGCCTCGATGGCGGCCCGCGCCTCGGTCTCCTTGCCGGACGCGAACAGCGCCAGGGCGAACCCCACGTCGGCCCGCCCCTTGCCGGCCTCGACCTTGGTCGCGGGCTCCAGCAGCGCGGCGGCCTCGGCGGGCTTCTCCAGCCGCATCAGCGCCTTGGCGGCGATCATGCGCGCCTCCACGCCCACCGAGCCCTCGTCGATGGCATAGACCCGGGCGAGATCCTTGGTTGCGTCCTCGAAGCGATCCTCGTCGTAGGCCAGGCAGCCCAGCGCGTGGGCGGCGCGGATGTACGGCTGCGCGTCCGGGCGGTTGAAGGCGTCCTTCACCCCCTCGCTCTTCAGCTTCTCGGCGCTGGGCTCCTCGGAGGTCAGCACCGCGGTCAGCTCCTCCTTGGCGCCGTCCGCGTTGCCGGCGGCCAGGCGGGCCATGCCGATTCCGACGCGCGCGTCGGTCAAGCTGCCGTCCAGGGCCAGGGCCGCCTTGAACTCTTTCTCGGCGGCGCCGGGGCGGCGCTGCTCGAACAGCCGCCAGGCGCCGGCCAGCAGCTCCTGGGCGTCGGGCTTCTCGGGCGGCGGCGCGGCGGCCTGCTCGTCGGCGAGCAGGTGGCACTTCTTGTATTTCTTGCCCGACCCGCAGGGGCAAGCATCGTTGCGGCCAGTGGCGGCCAGGCGAGCCCGGGCCTCGTCGGGGGTGGGGGCGCCGCTGTCCTTCTTCTGGTCTTCGGTCTTGGTCTGCTTGGCCATTGCTAAGGGCGGGGAGATTACCCTAAAAGTATCAGCAGGGAACATGTCGTTGGCGGGTCGGACCATCGCACTTCCGGAGTCGCGCGAGCTCGACCGTCTGGCCGAGCTGGTCGAGGCGGACGGTGCCACCGCCTGGCGCTGCCCGCTGGTCGCCATCCGCGACGCGCCGGACCCCCGCCCCTCGGAAGAGTGGGTGCGCGCGCTGGCCGCCGGCACGTTCGATGACCTGATCTTCCTGACGGGCGAAGGGCTGCGCCGCCTGCTGGCCGTGGCCGGACGGCTGGGCTTGCGCGACGCAGCCATCGGCGGCCTGGCGCGAGCCCGCAAGATCACGCGCGGCCCCAAGCCGGCGCGCGCGCTGAAAGAGGTCGATCTGTCGCCCGACGTCGCGGCGGCGGTCCCCACGTCGACCGGCGTGATCGCCGAGCTGGCCGGCCTGGACCTGCGCGGCCGCACGATCGGCGTCCAGCTCTACGGCGAGGAGCCGAACCGGCCCCTCATCGAGGCCATCGAAAAGGCCGGCGCCAAGCCGGTCCCGGTGGCCCCCTATGTCTACGCGTCGGCCGCCGACGACGCGGCCGTGCGCAAGCTGATCGAGGCTCTCGACGCCGGGCGGATCGACGCGATCGCCTTCACCAGCGCCTCGCAGGTCGACCGGCTGTTCGCCGTCGCCGCCGCGGCCGGCACCGAGCCGCAGCTGCGCGCCGGCCTGTCCCGGACCCGCGTGGCCGCGATCGGCCCCATCGCCGTCGAGGCGCTGGGGAGCCACGCCGTTCGCGCCGACATCGTCCCCGAAAAGAGCTTCGTCATGCGGCGCCTGGTGAACGCGCTCGACGAAGCGCTGGGCCCGAAGACCTAGACGCGGTATCTGCGCCTCTCCCCGAGGGCGAGGACAACCGGCTTCAGCCCGCCGACGGGTAACCCCCGTTCAGCAATCGATCAAAACCACTGTGGCGAGGTACTAGGACGCCGGTGGCGTAGCCGCGGCGGCGGGCGCCGGCGGCGACGGGGCGGCCGGCGCGTCGCCCTTGAGCGCGTCGTCGATGGGCGGCAGATCGTCCAGGTTGGGGACCAGAGTGATCTCGATGCGGCGGTTCTTGGCCATGTTGTCGGGCGAGTCGTTGGGCGCGACCGGCGACTGGTCGGCGTAGCCGGCGGCCGACAGGCGCTTGGGCTCCATGCCGGCGCCGATCATGTAGTTCGTGACCTCGACCGCGCGCGCGGTCGACAGGTCCCAGTTCGATCGGAAGCGCTTCGACTTGATCGGGATGTTGTCGGTGTGGCCCGCCACCTGGAAGTTGCGGTTCGGCAGGGTCTTCAGCACCGCGGTGACCTGCGTCAGCGCGTCCTTCCCCTCGGGCTTGAGGTCGGTCTTGCCGGGATCGAACAGGATCTTGTCGCCCAGGCGGACGATCATCCGGTTCTCGCGGATCTCGACCTGCAGCTTGCCGGCGTCGGTCAGGCTCTTGAACTGGGTGACCAGCTTGCGGAACTGCGCGGCGCGCTCCTCGGCCTGGACCTGCGCCTTGCGCAGCTCGTCCATGCGTTTCTGGGCCTCCTCCAGCTCACCGCCCAGGTTGCCCCGCTCGGTCTCGAGGCGCGACACGTCCTGTCCCAGCGAGGTCAGCTTGTTGGTCAGCACCGCCAGCCGGGCGTCGCGCGCGTCGACATCCTTCCTGTGCTGGGCGCGCTCGTGGTCGAGATCCTGTTGCGTCGCGGCCAGCTTCTGCTTCTGGGTGTCGCGGTCCTTGACCGTCGCGTTGTAGAGGTCCTCGTTGACCCC
>DATJWP010000107.1:0-77678 GCA_035578045.1 Polyangia bacterium
CCCCTCCCAGTTCTGCTTGGTGCCGCTGTCGTTCACGGTCACCGTCGCGCTGCCGCTCGCCGTGCTCAGCGTGGCCCCGGTGTTCCAGTAGTTGCCCATCGCCGACGTCACCAGCGTCATCTGGACCGGCGGCGTCCCGCCCGTCCCCGTCGAGCCGCCCGTGGCGGTGGATCCACCCTTGCCACCCTGGCTGGAGCCACCGGTCCCCGAGCCACCGGTGCCGCTGCCGCCGGTGCCCGGGCCGCCACCCGTCGCACTGCCGCCCGTCCCCGGCGAACCCCCGCTGGATGAGCCACCGGTCGAGCTAGAACCCCCGCTGCCGGTCGAACCGCCGGTGTTGCCGGTCGACCCACCCGTTCCGCTCCCCGACCCAGAGCTCGAACACGCGGACACCATCAAGGCGAAGCACAAGCCAGAAATCGAACGTCGTGCCGTGATCATTTGTGAATAGATGCCCGACAGCACCGACATTGATCTCCGATCGTTTTGAATCATCTCTTGGTCTCGCTGCGTCTAGACGCTGATCCGGCCGACGGGGCGAATCTGCGCCTCCGGCGACAGCTCCTGGAATGACAGCACCGCCAGCTCGGGGTGCTGGGTCTCGATCAACCGGCGCACGTAGCGGCGTATCTCGGCGCTGGTCAGCAGGACGGCGCCGGCGGCGCTGGGACCGATCGCCCGGCCGACCGCCGCCACGATGTCCTGCGCGATCTGCGGCTCGAGCGCCAGATAGCTGCCCGTCGCCGTCTTCTGAATGGCGTCGCGGACGGCGTCTTCGATCATCGGGTCCAGCAGATAGGCGGCCAGCGTTCCGCCGTCGCCCGCGTAGCGGTAGGTGATGGCGCGCCGGAGCGCCGACCGCACGTGCTCTGTCAGCACGACCGGGTCGCGCTCCTGCGGCGCCCACTCGGCCAGCGCGCCCAGCACGTCGCGCATGTTCCGCAGCGAGATCCCCTCTTCCAGCAGCCGGCGCGCGATGTCGGTGAACAGCACCGGCGAGACCAGCTTGGGGACGACCTCACGGACCAGCGCCGGATGCGTCCGCTCGAGCGCGTCGAGAAGGCCCTGTGCCTCCTCCAGCCCGAACAGCTCGTGCCCATGCCGTCGCAGCAGCACCAGGATGCGATCGCCGAGCTGGGCCGTGGCCCGGTCCCAGGTCTCGCGCGGCAGCTCGCCCCGATCGAGGGGCACCTCGTTGAGCCGGATCTTGTACGCGCCGCCGATGAGGCCGGCCACCCCGACGCGCAGGCGGACCGCCGGCAGCGGCAGGCCGAGCTCGGCGAACAGCCGCTCGCGCAGGTTGGCCACGATCTCGGTCTCGAAGCCGCCCAGACGCGCCCCGAGCTCGCTCGAGACCTCGACCGCGATGGGCGTCAACAGCGGGACCAGCGGCTCTGGCGTCCCCGCGCTCGCCGCCGCCGCCGGGACGAGCGGCGCGCTCCGCAGCAGACGCCAGGCGATTCCGCCCAGCAGCAGCGCCAGCACCAGGAACGGCGGCGCCGGCAACCCCGGCACCAGCGCCAGCACGCCGAGCAGGCCGGCCGCGATCGCGATCGCCTTGGGGTGCGCCATCAACTGCAGGCCGATGTCCCGGCCCAGGTGGCCCCCCTCGTCTTCGGACGCCACGCGCGTCACGATGATGCCGGCGGCGGTCGAGATCACCAGCGCCGGGATCTGGGCGACCAGCCCCTCCCCGATCGTCAGGACGGTGTACGTGCGCGCGGCCGCCGACAGGTCCAGCCCGCGCTGGACCACCCCGATGACGAGGCCACCAACGATGTTGACGGCCAGCACGACGATCCCGGCGACCGCGTCGCCCTTGACGAACTTCATCGCGCCGTCCATCGATCCGAACAGTTGCGACTCGCGGGCCAGCGCCGCCCGCCGCCGCCGGGCCTCGGCGTGGTCGATGTGGCCGGCGCGAAGCTCGGCGTCGATCGACATCTGCTTGCCGGGCATGGCGTCCAGCGTGAACCGCGCCGCCACCTCGGCCACGCGCTCGGCCCCCTTCGAGATGACGATGAACTGGATCATCGTCAGGATGAGGAAGATCACGGCGCCGACGACCAGGTTGCCGGCGACCACGAACGAACCGAAGGCCCGGATGACCGCCCCGCCGTCCGCGCGCAACAGGATAAGGCGGGTCGCCGACACCTCGATGGCCAGGCGGAACAGCGTGGTCAGCAGCAGCAGGGTCGGGAAGGTGGCGATCTTCAGCGCGTCGCTGACGTAGATGGCGACCAGCAGCAACGTGACCGCGGCCGCCAGGTTGATCGAGATCAGCAGGTCCAGGACCGGCGTCGGCAGCGGAACGATCATCATCCCGACGATCGCGACCACCAGCGCCGCCAGGGCCAGGTCGGCGTGGCGGACCAGCAGGCTCCGCACGTCGCCCGCGCCCAGCAGTCCCATCGCCTCAGCCGCCCGCTTCGCCGCCACGCCAGCGGAATAGATCGCGAGGTGGGTCGCGGTCAAGCGCCAACGCGTTCAACGCTGGTGGCCCAGGCGCACCTGCATGGCCGGGTGTCGCGCGACCAGCCCGCGCAGCGCCGCCAGGTTGACGGCGCTGCGGTCGACGTCCGAGGAGAACGTGCCGGGCGGGACGTCGTGCTCCCAGCCCCAGCGGGTGTGGCAGGCGTCGCCCGTGAACAGGATCGGTCCCGACGGCGTGCGAACCACGTAGGCCAGGCTGCCGGGCGTGTGGCCCGGCACCCGGATCGCGAACACCGTCCCGTCGCCGAACAGGTCCAGCACGCCCACGAACCGACCCGACGCATCGGGCGCGAAGACGAGCTCCTGCACGGCGTCGTGGCCCGCCAGCATGGCGTCGATGCTGCCGCGCGTGAACGCGAACTGGAACGCGCGGTCGCGGGTCTCACCCGGACCGGCGTAGAGCGGCGTCCCGCGCGGGACGTCGGGCATGCCGCTGATGTGGTCGATGTGGAGGTGCGTGAACAGCACACCGGCCAGCGGGGGCTCGCGCCGCAACAGGCTGGCGGTGTCGGTTCGCACCTGGATCTTCTCGGGGTGCAGGAACTTGCGGAGCACCCAGCCGATGCCCGCGCCGGCCGGGTCGTCGACGAACTTTCGCGACACGCCCGTGTCGATCAGGAACACCCCGCGCGTCGGGTGGCGAACGACGTGGGTGTAGACCTGGATCGGCTCGTCGCCGTCGGTCAGGTGGGCCGCCTTGGCCTTGGGGTCGTGCAGGTCGATGAGGCCGGCTCGGGTGACCGCCCAGTCGGCCCCGGTGACTGTCTCGACCTGGACCGGGCCGGGCTGGTCGATCAGGGCCTCCATGGCGGCGGCGGACGTGACGGTTCCCAGCGTGGCGGCGCGCGTGGCGTGGCTGCTGGCGGCGCAGGCGCCAAGCGCCAGCGTCAGGGACAGGAGCAGTGAGCGAGCGGTGATGGTTGCGGGATTCATGACGTGACCTCCGATGCCCTCACCCTGGGCCATCACGAATCGGATGGAAACTGACTAAATCTCCATGTCACCATCCATAAATGGATATCGACTGGGACGACTGGAGGCTGTTCCTGGCGGTCACGACGGCCGGCAGCATGAGCCGGGCGGCGCGCACGCTGCGGCTGGGGCAGCCGACGCTGAGCCGGCGCATCGGCCTGCTCGAGGAGCGGCTGGACGGGCCGCTGTTCGTGCGGCACTCCGACGGCGTGACCCTGACGGCGCTGGGCGAGCGGCTGCTACCGGCCGCCCAGCGGATGGCGGACTTCGCCAGCGACGCGGGCCGCATCGTGGCGGGCGGCGAGCGCCGCCCCGAGGGGCGCGTCCGGATCGCGGCGCCACCCGGCATCGCGTTCGACTTCATCGCGCCGGTCGCGGGCCTGCTGCGGCGGCGCGCCCCGGGCGTCCGGCTGGAGGTGCTGGCCGACGTCGACTACGTCAGCCTGTCGCGCGGCGAGGCCGACGTGGCGCTGCGGCTGCGCCCGCCCACCGACCACGATCTGGTCGGCGTCGCGCAGATCCCCATGCAGGCGGCCGCCCTCGCCGCCAAGAGCTACGCGCGGCGGCTGCCCAGGCGCTACGGTCCGGCCGACGTCGACTGGATCGCCTGGGCGCCGCCCCACGATCAGGCGCCGCCCAACCCGCAGCTGGCGGCGCTGCTGGGCGATCGCTTCAACCCGGTGTTCACGTCCAACGACTACCTGGTCCAGATGGCCGCGGTCGAGGCGGGCGTCGGCGCCATGCTCCTGGGACGGCGCTTTCACCGGCTGTCGCGGGCGGGCCAGCTGGTCGAGCTGGACATCGACCTGGGCCCCGCCGCCCGTGTGACGTTTCACCTGGTGGTCGCCAAGCGCATGGTCGACGTCCCCCGGATCCGCGCCGTCACCGAGGCGCTGCTCGGCGAGCTGGATCCGCCCGCCGGGTGAGGCTCACCACCCGAGGCGGACGGCCAGCCAGAGCAGGGCCAGGACGCCCACGGCGATGAGCGCGTTCGCGAGCACACCGGGAACGAAGTACGGGTAGACCAGCATGGCGACGCCCGCGACCGCGTGGGGGGCGCGGGCCATCTTGCGCCCGTAGTTCAGCAGCACGAACCCGACCCCCGAGACGATCAGCGACGCAAACAGCCAGCCGGGGTTCAGGTTCATGCGTGGAGTATACGCGGCCGGGCCGACGCGAGCCGCCCGGTGGCCAGCACCCCCGCCCCCACCAGCAGCACCGCGGCCAGCAAGCCCCAGGTGACGGCGTCGGGCGCCGCCAGCGGCTGACCCCGCAGGGCCTGCACCAGCGTCACGCCGAACAGGCCCAGCCAGACCACAGCCGCCGCGGCCACCGGCCGGGCCGCCGTCCGCCGGCGCCGTTCGAGGAACAGCGCGAGCAGCGGAAGCACCTGCAGCGCGTGCAGCCCCAGAAAGTGCGGCACGCGCAGGTCGCCGCCGGTCCGGCTCCAGCGCGTCACCGGCAGGCCCGGACCTCCATCGGGCGCCCCGACGGTGTGGGCGCCCAGCGCAGGCGCGGGCCGGCCCCCGCGGATCGCCGACACCTGGTCGGGCGTGGGCCGCGCCATCAAGGCGCCGGCCGCTCCGCTGGCCAGCGCGCCGGCCAGGCCGAGTCGAATGGCCCACGTCCGGGCCGGCGTGGCGAAGCGGTGCCGGAACGCCCGAACCGCCACATACAGCTCGGCCAGCCAGAGCAGGGAGATGCTGGTCCCCATCAGAGTGAACACGGCCGCGTCGAAGCCGGTCGCGAAGTTGAAGTGGCTGGGCACGCCTCGCGCCGCCTGCATCGCGATGAGCGCCAGCTCGAGCGCAGCGACCGCGGCGAAGATCGTCCCGGCGAGGCGCAGCCGCCGGGCGCTCGGCATCTGCGCCAGGATCCAGGCGAGCACGGGAGCGGTCATCATGCCCGACGCGCCGAACTTGGCCGGCTTCAGCCAGACCGGAGCCCCGAGCACCTGCCGGTGATCGAACGCGCCCAGCAGGAGCGACCCAATCAACAACCCGGCCGACCCGACCGTGAGCAGCGCCAACGGTCCGTGCGCGCGCCGCAACCGGCCCCATTCGACCGCTCCCCACCGGAAAATGGTGGTGCCCGCCCGGGACCTCACCACGGCGTACGCAAGCAAGCCCAGCGGCGCGAACAGCAGGGTCAGCAGCAGGATGGGCGCGCTCACCAGCGCCGGCATCCCGCGCGCCCGCGCGTCCATGAAGATCCACCGGCCCGCCAGCAGGTCGAGCGCCAGGAAGTGCATCCAGGCGACGGTCGCGCCCAGCGGCGTCCCCAGCACCGCGGCGATCGTGCCCAGGTCGGGCCGCGCCACGACCGGCAGCAGCGCCGGCAGGCGCGGGACCACCAGCGCCGCGTAGATCGCCAGCGGGCCCGCGATCACCCACGGGCTGCGCATCACGCGGGATGTGAGCGACCAGCGCGGACGGAACACCATGAGCAACCAGAACGGCATGACCGTGAATCCGCCAGCCACGAACAGGAACGGCACCAGCTTTTCCATGACGACCTCCCCGAATGATGACAACGTAAACATTTTAAGTTTACACCGTCAACATCAATTGTTGTCGCCGGCAACAATCGGGCGCTATCCTGACGCATGCCGATCCGGGTGGCGCGCAAGCGGCCGGACTCGTACCAGCACGGCGACCTGCGGGCCGCCCTGGTCCAGGCCGGCCTCAAGCTGCTGACCGAGGGGGGAGTGCCGGCGCTGAGCCTGCGTGCCGCCGCTCAGCTCGCCGGCGTCAGCCATGCCGCGCCCTATCGTCACTTCCGTGACAAGGACGCGCTCATCGCCGCCATCGCCGAGGAGGGCTTCCGCATGTTCACGGCGGCCATGCGCCGTGAGATGGACGCGGCGGGCCCCGACCCGGTGATGCGCCTGCGCGCCTGCGCCTGGGGCTACGTCTCCTTCGCCCGCGCGCACCCCGGCTATTTCCGGACGATGTTCGGCGCCGGTGTCCGCCGGGACTGTGACGACGCAACCGCCAGCCTCGACGCGGCCGGCCAGGAGTCGTATGGCGTCCTACGCGATCAGATCGCCGACGGCATCAGCCGGGGCTGGCTCCGCCCGGGCGACGCCGACGAGCTCTCGCTGGCGGCCTGGTCGCTGGTTCACGGTCTCAGCCTGCTGCTGATCGACGGACAGCTCGGCGGAACGGTCCCCGACGACGCGACCGCGCGGGCCGTGACCGAGCGACTGATCCGGCTGCTCCAGATGGGGCTGAGCGGGAGCTGAGTCAGGCCAGCCAGCGCGGGAGCCGGCCTCGCAGCGCCGCGTCCAGACCCAGCACGCGGCCCGGCGGCGCGGCGATGAAGATCACGAAGATGGCGCCCATCAACAGAGCGTTTCCGGGCGGCGCCAGCCCCTGCCCTGCGCCAAACGCGATGGAGAACAGCATGACCGCGCCCAAGAACGCGGTGGCCCGGGTCACCACCCCCAGCAGCATCGACAGTCCGATGATCAGCTCGCCCGAGGTGATGAGGCCCGCGAAGATCTTGGGGTGCGACCGCGCCGCCTGCACGACCGGCAGGAACATCGCATAGGTCCTGTGGTTGTCGACCCAGTCGTCGAGCATCGCGCTCAGCTGGGTCCCGTGCAGCCAGCCATGCCTCAGCTTGCCCCACCCTTCGATCACCAAGATCAGTCCGCACAGGAGCCGCAACGGCACCAGCAACCCGAGCGGAATGCGCTCACCCATCCGGTCACCTTAGCCGGTCGTGCTAACGTCTGCCACCGTGGCCGAGACCAAGCGACCCACCAGCCCCGCCGCCGAAGAGATCCTGGGCCTCTACTTCCCCGTCCTGGACCACGGGTTCGTGGCGCTGGTCGATTACCTGGGGACCGACGCCTGCATCGAGCGGGCGGCTCGCGTCAGCTACGGCTACGGAACGCGCGCCGCCAACGCGACCCGCGGCCTGATCCGCTACCTGCGCCGCCACAAGCACACCCCCCCCAGCGAGATGGTCGAGCTGAAATTCCACTGCTGCATGCCCATGTTCATCGCGCGCCAGTGGATCCGGCACCGGACCGCGAACGTCAACGAATACTCGGGGCGCTACTCGCTGATGCCCATGCTGTTCTACACGCCAGAGGCGGAGCAGCTTCAGACCCAGAGCCGCCGGAACAACCAGGGGCGCAGCGGCCAGGCGGTCTCCTCGGATCTGCACGCCGAGGCGCTGCGGCGCTGGCAAGAGACCCGCCGCGAGACGACCGAGACCTACAGCTGGCTGACCGGGAACGAGGTCGCGCGCGAGCTGGCCCGCATCGATCTGCCGCTGTCGACCTACACGCAGTGGTACTGGAAGATCGACCTCCACAACCTGCTGCACTTCCTGACGTTGCGGGTCGACGCGCACGCCCAGTGGGAGATCCAGGAGTACGGGCGCGTGATGGCCGGGATGCTCGAGCGCGTGGCGCCGCTGTCGTACGAGGCCTGGATCGACTACGACGTCTGCGGGACGCACCTGTCGCGCGCCGAGCTGGACGCGCTGCGATCGCTGGTCGGCGTCGACGGCGACACGCTGGCGGGCCGTGGCTCCCTGAACAAAGGCTCGCTGGAGGCCGGTGGGCTGTCCAAGCGCGAGATCGACGAGCTCTACGCCAAGCTGCGCGCCCCCTCCGGCGTGCCGGACTTCTCGATCGACCCGGCGCAGGCCCGGCCGGCCGAGTTCTTCGCCGAGCGGTTCGCCAAGGCGGTGCCGACCGGCGAAAAGTCGCCGACGGACTGACGCCGCCGCCACCAGAACACCAGCACGCCTGCGATGGCCAGCGACACCCACTGCGCGGTCGACAGCCCCAGCAAAGCGCCGCGGTCCTGGTCGCCGCGCACCAGCTCGATCGCGAACCGGCCGGCCGCATAGACCGCCAGGAACGCGGCGAAGGCACGACCGTCACGACGGCCGCGCCGGATGACGGCCGTCGCGACCGACGCCCCCAGCAGACCGAGCGCGGCCTCGTAGAGCTGCGTGGGATGCACCGGCAGGCTGGGCGCGCCGTGCGGCACGAACCCGCGGCGCGCGTGGTCCAGCGCGGCCAGGCTGCCGCGGGGAAACCGAACGCCCCAGGGGAGCGCCGTCGGCGACCCGTAGTCGCAACCGGCCAGGAAGCAGCCGGTGCGCACCAGCGCGAACGTGAGGCCCGCCCCGATCGCGACGCGATCGAAGAACGGCGCCAGTGGCTGGCGCGCGCGGCGCAGATGGATCGCGGCCGCCCCGATCGCGCAGAGCAGGCCGCCGTACGCCGCTCGCCCGGGGTGCAGGACCGGTGTCCACGACGACGCCGTCACCGCCGCCGGGATCGCGCGAGCCGCCTCGAACAGGTACCCGCCCGCGATCGCGCCGACGTACGCCCAGGCGATGGCGCGCGCCGTGTGCGCAACCGAGGTTCCGTCCCGCGAGGCGATGCGCAGCGCGATGATGGAGCCGATCAACGTGGCGATCGCGGCCAGCTCCCAGTAGTTGGGCAAGAGCCAGTCCGGCAGGCCATGCCGCAGCATCCAGGCAACGACGACCGGCCTCATCGCTTGCGCCCCCACAGGTAGAGGAGAGGCGCGAACAGCCAGGCGATGGTCGCGGGGCCGGTGTCGCGCCGGCCGGGGGCGGTCTGGCAGCTGGCATCCGAGCCGTCGGTCGGCTGGGCGCAGGCGTCGCTGCTGCCGTCGTCGGAGCTGCCGCTGCACGAATCGCCGCTGCCGTCGTCCGCGGGCCCGTCGCACGAGTCGTCGCTGCCGTCGTCCGCGCCGCTGCAGGCGTCCGCCAGCGACGCGCAGCCATCCGCCGCGACGGCGGTGTTGGCGACGGTGTTTCCGGTGTCGTTGCCGCTGCTGGTGGTCGGCGGCGGGGGCGACCAGGGCGGCGAGACCACGACCGAGCCGGTGGATCCACCCGCCGCCCCGCCCTCACCGCCGGGTGAGCCGGCCAACCCGCGCCCGGCCCACCCGGCGGCACCACCCGCCCCGGCGTCCGCCGCCATCCAGCTCCCGCCACCACCCTGCATCATGGTCCCGGCCGCCGAACCGGCCGGCGAGCCGGAGGACGACTCTGTCCCCGGCGAGCCGCCGTCGCAGGCGCCCGAATCGCAGGCGCCGCCGTCGCCGCCCCCCGCCGCGAGCGCGACCAGCCAGGCGCCGTTCACATAGACGGTGTCGCCGATCGCCGCAGCCGCCACGGGCCAGGCAACCACCCGCTCCATCCGGGTGGCGCCCGACGCCGCCAGCAGCTCGCGGAGCGACGCGCCGGCAGCGCCGGCCAGCGCGCTCGCCTCCAGGCCGGCGGTCGACGTCGCCACCACGCCTTCCAGCGGCGGAAGCGCCGGCGCGACCGCCGCCTGCGAGCCGGCCGGCAGGGCCTGCGCCGCCCCACCGCCGTAGAGGCCGATCACCATCGCGTCGGCCGCTCGGCGCTGGCGAGCCGCGTCGGCCTGCGCGACCAGCAGCGACGGCGCCACGGCGCCCGACTCCGTGGCATCCGACGCGGTGTCGCGCGCGCCGGCCGCCTGGAACCGCGCCGCCAGGCGCGCGCGCGTGTCATCCGGAAGCGCGGCGACGACCTCGGGCTCTACGCGCAGCGCGTCCCGCAGCGGCAGCTCGTCGAGCGGCGGACCACCGGCCGCGCAACCGGCGACCGTGATCGCCAGCAACAACCACCCACACCCGGAAGGACGCATCGCCCCCCTGGCAACGCAATCCGGGTGCCAGCAGATCTCGTGTGATCTGGCCCGTCAGGGGTTCGCCACCGTGAATCGGCGGCGACAGTCCGGCTACGGCGTGGCCACGGAGGCAGTCGCCTGCGCGCCGGCGGCCGTCGACACGGCGGCCGACGCGGGCGCCGGCTCGGGCGCGGCGCCGTCCACTTCCGGTTCGGGCGCGGCCACGCCGACCGGCAGCGGCTCCGGCGCCGCCGCGATCGGCTCGCTGGGCGCCGGCGTCCCGGGCGCAGTCTTGGGGCCGGGCGGCGGCAGCTTCAGCGGGTGGCTGGTGATCCAGTCGGCCACGCGCGCCACATCGCCGAAGCGGGTCATCTTCCCGTCGTCGCCCAGGAAGGCCATGTAGTAGGGACGCCCCTCGATGCGGGTCGCGACCACCAGGCAATAGCGGGCGTCGTCGTTGTAGCCGGTCTTGCCGCCCATCACCTGCACGTTCCCGCGCGCCGCCGGGTGATTGGTGTTGTTGTAGTGGATCGGCGGCTTGCCCACGGGGTGGGCGTCGTACTCGGCCCGGCGCGTGATCGGCGCCAGCACGGGGTTCGCCATCACCGCCTTCAACATCGCGATGACCTCGCGGGGCGTTGAAACGTTGCCGGTCGACAGCCCGGTCGGCTCGTGGAAGCGCGTGTTGCGCAGACCGAGCGCGCGCACCTTGTTGTTCATCGCGGTGGTCAGCTGGGCCGGCGTCAGCCTCACGGACCGACCGAGCGCCGGGATGGCGCGGTTGTCCGACCCCATCAGCGCCGCGTGCAGCAGGTCGCGGTTCGACAGCGTCATCCCGTCGAGCAGGCGCGAATGCGCGCCGCCCTTGGCCACCTCGATGTCGCTCTTGTTGATCGTCGACAGCCCGTCCAGCTCGATCCCGTGCTCGACGGCGGCCAGCGTCGCGGCCAGCTTGGAGATCGAGGCGATCGGCCGCTCTTTGTCGGGGTTCTTGGCGTAAAGCTGGCGCCCGTTCTCGTCCAGAACCAGCGCGCCGGCGGCCTGGACGTTGGGCAGCCCGCCGCGCGTGGCGGCCACCGGCCGTTCGCGCGCGACCGCGTGGCGCGGCTTGGCGCGCGAGCCCCGGCGGTGAGGGCTGGCGCCAAAGCTCGGGGTGGCGAGGACGGTCGCGGCGGTCAGGGCGACCACGAACCATGCGCGTCGATGAAACCGCCGCATTGACCCACCCATTTATAAAGGACTGGGCGCGGCCGGCAAGTTCGCGCGGAGCTTCCGCCGGCTGGGCCAGCCCTTCCAGTAGCGCAGCCGCAGCTCGGCCAGCACGGCCATGGCGCCGATCATCAACGCCAGCGCGACCGTCGCGGCGCGCATCGACAGCGCCCCGTGCAGCTTCTTGAACAGCAGGCCGTACACCAGCTCGACGTGGACCCAGTACACGAACAGCGAGGTCTGCCCGAAGAGGCGCATCAACGAGAAGCGCTTGGTCCCCAGGAAGCGCGTCACCAGGTAGCCCAGCAGGGCCATGGGGCCGATGATCCCCAGCCGGTGAACGAAGACCTCTGGCCCCATCTGCTGCACCATCCAGTTCGGGTAGTGGATCAGGCGATGCGTGATCGGGCGAAGCAGAACCACCGTCTCGATCAGGACGGCTCCGACCGCCGCCGTGATGACGAAGGTCCAGGCCTGCCGCCGGGCGGTGGTGCTGCCCCGCACCCAGGCGTGCCCGACCAGCACGCCGATCAGCGGCCAGGCCAGCCAGGGGAACAGCGGGAACCAGGACATCGGCCGCTCGCCGCCCAGGTACGACGTCAGCGGCCGGGGCAGGAAGTCGGGGAAGTGGTGGGGCCCAACGATCGGACCCAGCGCCACGCAGACGGCGGCGACCAGCGCCGTGACGGCAATCTGCGGGCGCCCGCGCCGCGGCGCCGAGATGAATGCGGCCACGATCATCGACGCGCCGATGCAGTTGAGGATGTCGACCCGGAACAGGTCGTGCCAGTCGTAGGCGCCGCCCAGCAGGTACTCCTGCAGCCGGAAGAGGTAGGCCAGGCCCAGGATCTCCAGGCCCCGCTTCATGGTCGTCCGGACCATCGCCGGCCGGTCGGTGCCCGACGCCATCTGGTGCTCGTAGCGGATGGCCATCGACACGCCGACCAGCAGCAGGAACAGTCGCGACGGCATGCCGCCCCAGAACCGAGTCCAGCCGTACTCGACCGTCAGCTTGGCCGCCGGGCTGCACCACGAGTCGTAGAGGTGCGTCTGGATCATCAGCACCACGGCCAGGCCCCGCAGCCAATCGACCGCGTCGATGCGCTGCTTCCTGGGGCGGGGCGCCGCCTGAGGTGCGCCCGGAGGCGAACCGGGAGCCGGTAAGGCGGGCAATACTGCGGGCGCGCTCACCTTTTCCATATTTCGATGGGTGCCAGCCCGGTTGTCAACTCTGGAATGAACCCGCGCGTTGACATGCTCGGGCGGGGGGGCTATAAACCCGCCCCTCGCCATGTCTCTCAAGATGGGCCTTCTGGGCCGGAAGATCGGGATGACCCAGGTGTTTCACGACGATGGGTCCGCGCTCGGCGTCACCGCCGTCGCGGTCGGCCCCTGCGTCGTGGTCGCCAAGCGCACGCCGGACAAGCACGGCTACTCGGCCGTCCAGCTCGGCTTCGAGGAGCAGACCGTCCGGGAGCTGAACCGCCCCGAGAGCGGCTACTTCAAGAAGGCGAACATCGAGAAGCCGCTGCGCCACCTGCGCGAGGTCCGTCTCGAGCCGAAGGACGCCGACAAGTACGAGGTGGGCAAGGTCCTGCGCGCCGCCGAGGTCTTCAAGCCGGGCGACGTCGTCGACGTGGTCGGCACGACCAAGGGCAAGGGCTACCAGGGCGTCATGAAGAAGCACCGGATGGCCGGTGACACCATGACCCACGGGACGCACGAGTTCTTCCGGCACGGCGGCTCGATCGGCTGCCGCCTGACGCCCGGTCGCGTCCACAAGGGCAAGCGGATGTCGGGCCTGATGGGCAACGTCAAGAGCACCGCCTCCGACCTGGTGGTCGTGAAGGTGCTGGACGACAAGAACCTGGTGCTGGTCAAGGGCGCCATCCCCGGCCCGGCCAACGGCCTGGTGCTGATCAAGGGGAGTGTGAAGGACGTCAGGAAGTACATCGTCCCGCGCCAGATCAAAGAGGTCGAGTCGAAGAACCCGATGAAGGCCTCGAAGAAGGGCGCGCCGGCCGCTGGTGGCGGCGCCAAGGCCAAGAAGTAACGCCCGCCCGGCGGGCGCTCCGGTCGCATGTCGCGGCTGCGCGATCCCCGACACCGCCACGACGCCTTCTTCCGCAAGGCGCGTGGCGCCGGGTTCGCTGCCCGCGCGGTCTACAAGCTCGAGGAGATCGACCGCCGCATGCGGCTGCTGCGGGCCGGCGATCGGGTGCTGGACCTCGGCTGCCGGCCCGGCTCCTGGCTGCAGTACGCGCGGCAGGCGGTGGGCCCGCACGGCGCGGTGGTGGGGATCGATCGTGACCCGCTGCCGCAGGCCATCCCGGGCGCGCGCGTGCTGGTCGGTGACGTGTTCGCCGTCACCGATGCCGAGCTGCTGGGCGAGCTGAAGGCGTTCGACGTCGTTCTCTCGGATATGGCGCCCAACACGACCGGCGTCCGGGCCACCGACCAGGCCCGCTCCGCCAACCTGGTGGAAGAGGCCCTGACCCGCGCCGAGCGCCTCCTGGCCCCCGGCGGCGCCTTCGTCGCCAAGATCTTCCAGGGCCCCGACGTCGACGGGATCCGCAAGCGGATGGCCGCGAGCTTCGCGGAAGTCCGGACGTTGAAGCCGGAGGGCTCGCGCGCCGAGAGCACGGAGATCTATCTGGGAGCCAAGGGGTTCGCGCCCCCGGCGCGTTGACGGGCCTCCCGCCCGCCCCCTCACCACGCCCTTCTCCGGCCTCCGGTGCTAAGCTCGCCTCCGCGATGAGGCTCGCCGCCGCCGCTCTGGCCGGGCTCGCGTTCGCCGCAGGCGCGCGCGCGCGCGCGGCGGACGTCTCACAAAAAGAGGCGCCGCAGAAGATCGTCGTCGACGCGCGTGGTCCGCTGGCGCTGGTCGAAGTCACCCGCCAGGTGGTGCCGCCCGCCGCCGAGCCGGGGAGCGGCAGCGAGGCGTTGCTCGATCTGGCGCTCCCCGACGGCAGCGCGCTGGCCTCGGTCGAAGTGCGCGACGGGGGACGCTGGCGGCGCATCGACGGCGCGGGCGCCGACTCCGCCCACGCCGCCGACGCCTACCGCGCCGAGAGCGCCGCCCGTGGCGTGACGCCGGCCGCCGAGCCGTTCGACGCCGACGCGACCCTGCGCCTGCGGCTGTTGCGCAGCGCCGGCCACGGGCGGGCGCCGTTCACCGTGCGCACCCGGTTCGCGGTCATCCCGACCACCGGCAACGGCCAGATGCGCGTCCGTTTCCCGGCGCCCACCGAGCGGCTCCCGCCGCCGGCCGACGTGACCCTGCGCCTGCGCGGCCCCGCCGACGTCGAGATCGACGGTGCGCGCAAGACCGTGACCGGCGGCGACGTGAGCGGTCACGCCTCCATGCGCGCCGCCTGGGAGATCTCGTGGGCGCCCCGCGACCCGACGCCGAATGCAGCGCCGCCGATCGAGACGCGCGCGGCCGTGGCGAAGCTGGCGCCCGATCGAACGGCGCTGGCTTTTCTCGCGCGCCGCCGGGCCTCGGCGACCACGGCGTTGCCGCCCACCGTGCTGTTCGTGGTCGACCGCTCGCGCAGCGTGGGGCTGCCGGGGCTGTCCGCCGAGCGCGAGCTGGTGCGGACGATCCTGGACGCGCTCCCACCGTCGACCCGCTTCAACACGCTGTTCTTCGACCGTGGGACCGCGCCGCTGTTCCCGATGCTCCGGCCGGCGACCCGCGAGGCGATGGAGGCGTTCGAGAACGAGATGGTCCCCGACCAGCTCCGCAACGGCACCGACCTGCCCGCGGCGTTGCGGGCGGCCGGTGCGCTGCTGCAGCGCGAATCGGCCGGGTTCGCGCCCGCGACGCTGGTCGTGCTGGTCACCGACGGCGCGTTCCCGGACGCTCTCGACGCCGCCGCGCTGGATCGCGCGCTGGCCGTTCCGGCCGGCCTGGACGTGACCGTCGCGGCGCTGGGCGTGCGCGTGCCCGACGACGAGCCGATCGGCCCCCGCCCGCTGGAAGCGCTGCGCGGGCTCGCGGCGGCCCGGGGCGGCGTGGCCCGCGCCCTGCGATCGAACGAGCTGCACGACGCGGTCCCCACCCTGCTGGCCGACCTGCAACGGGGTGGCGACGTCGGCGGCCTCGAGCTGGTCGCCGACGGCAACCTGCGTAAGCTGGACGCGACGCTGCCGCCCGGCGAGGCGCTGGCCGGCATCGTGCCCATCCGGGGGCCGCTGCCGCGCCGGGCGCGGTTCGAGGCGGTCGCCCACGGCCAGCACCTGTCGATCCCGACGGCGCCCCAGCGGATCGAGGCCGACTGGCTGCGACCGTGGTTCACGCCCGCCACGTCCGGCCCCCGCCTGCTGACCGCCACGTCCGTCGTCGCGCTGGTCGAGCCGGTCGCTCACCCCGCCCCGCCCGCCGACGACCAGCCCAAAGGGTCGATGGACCGGATGGTCGTGCGCAACGTCCTGTCGCTGGCCTACATGCCCCGGGCCCGGGCCTGCTACCTGAACCGGAAGGGGGCCACCCCGGCTCAACGCGAGCTGACGGGCAAGGTCCGGCTGGCCATCGATCTCGTGCGGGGCGAGGTGGACAACGCGACGGTCGTCTCGTCGACGCTGGACAACCCCGCCATCGAGGCCTGCCTGCGCGAGAGCGCCTTCGCGGTCGAAGTGCCGCGCGCGGCCCGCAGCGACGCGCCCGTGACCGCGGTCCTGAACATGGTCTTCCGACCGCGGACGCCGGCCGAGAAGAAGCCGGAGATCGACCTGGGCGCCGTCGGCGACGAGATCGACGTGGTGATCGACGAGATGCGCCGCCGCGACGCGCACAGCGCGGACGGCGGCGCCCCACGAGAGGACTGACATGGCCGCGAGCTGGCGAATCAGGGGTGTCCTGGCGGCGGCGATGGCGCTGGGGTCTTGCTCGAGCAGCGGCAAACAAGGCGCCGGCGGCGCGGCGGGCGCACCCGCAGGATCGACCGGAGGATCGAGGGGCGGCGCGACGACGGGCTCGACGGGCGGCGCCACGGGGGGCGCGACCGGCGGCCTGGCGGGCGGCGCGACCGGGGGTTCCACGGGCGGGGCCGCCGGGCACGCGACGGGCGGATCGCCCGGGGGTTCGTCGGGTGCTGGCGCGGGGACCGGCGGCGCGGGCGGCCGCACCGGCGTCGCGTGGAACAGCGCCTTCCCGAGCTTCACCAAGCACAGCATCGCCAGCTTCGCGGACGGCTACGCCGTGGCGATCGCCGACGTCGACGCCGACGGCAAACCGGATGTCGTCGCGCTGTCGTCGGGCTCGGCCAACCTGGTCTGGTTCAAGAACCCGTCCTGGACGAAGTACACGATCACCAGCAAGGCCAAGCAGCTCATCTACATGGCGGCCTACGACGTCAACGGCGATGGTCACCTGGACATGGCGGTCGCCAGCGACTTCTCGATGACCGACACCACCGGCGGCGGCACCATCTCGTGGGCCGAGGCCCCCGCCGATCCCACGCAGAACCAGGAGTGGACGCTGCACGAGATCGACGCCATCCCCACGGCGCACCGGCTGCGCTGGGCCGACCTGGACGGCGACGGCCGCAAGGAGCTGATCGCCCTGCCCATCTTCGGCGTGGGCTCGATGTCGCCGGCCTACGCGGGGGCCGTCCAGCTGACCGCCTATGCGATTCCGGCCAACCCAGCCAGCGACGCCTGGGCGTCCCAGGTGCTGGACAGCCAGCACCTCGAGGTGGCGCACGGGCTGGCGGTCGTCGACTGGGACGGCGACAAGACGCAGGACCTGCTGACCGCCGCCAACGACGGCATCGATCTGTTCCGGCCGTCGCTGACCCCGTCGTCCCAGCACCTCGGCGACGGCGCCGCCGGCCAGGCCCCGACCAAGGGGTCCAGCGAGGTGGGCCTGGGCAGCCTGGGGGGCGCCCGCTTCATCGCCACCATCGAGCCCTGGCACGGCACCGACGCGGTCGTCTACACGCCGGGCACGGCCAACTCGCCGCTGTGGAACCGCCAGGACCTGGGGGCCGACTTCACGCACGGCCACGGCCTGGGCGTGGCCGACTTCAACGGCGACGGCTACGACGAGTTCGTCGCGGGCGGCGGCCAGGGGACGATGGCGCAGATCATCTATCGCTACGTCCCCAGCAGCGGCACCTGGGACAAGATCCCACTCGATACCGGCGGGGTGGCGGTCTCGGGCATCGACGTGGGCGACCTGGACGGCGACGGCGACGTGGACATCGTCTCGATCGGCACCAGCCCCACCAACAACGTCGTCTGGTACGAGAACGCGAAGTGACGGGGTAGACTGTGAGCCCTGCCATGGAAGATCCCCAGTTCGACCCCAACCGCCGCCTGTGCCCGGACGGCGCCTGCGTCGGCGTCATCGGCACCGACGAGACGTGCACAGTCTGCGGCCGGACCGCCGCCGCCGCCGCGGCCGGCGAGGATCCGCCCGAAGAGGAGGCAGCAGCCGCTGCGGCCGGCGAGGACGGCGGGTTCGACCCGACCCGGCGGTTGTGCGACGACGGCAGCTGCGTCGGCCTGATCGGATCCGACGGGACCTGCAACGTGTGCGGCCGGAAAGCGGGCTGATGCCCAGCGTCGCCGTCATCGGCGCCTCCAGCGCCCCGCACAAGTACGGCAACAAGGCGGTGCGGGCCTACCTGCGGCGTGGCTGGACGGTCTACCCGGTGAACCCCGACGAGCAGCGCATCGAAGGGCAGCGCGTCTACCACTCGATCGCCGAGCTGCCCGAGGGCGTCGAGCGGTTCACGGTGTACGTCCCACCCGCCGTGGGGCTGACCCTGCTGGACGCCATCGCCGCCAGGCACCCCAAGGAGCTGTTCCTGAACCCCGGCGCGGAAAGCGACGCCCTGATCGCCCGCGCCGAGCAGCTGGGGCTGCAGCCGATCCAGGCCTGCTCGATCGTCGAGATCGGCGAGCGCCCCTGAGATGAGATAAGCTGCCGCGCCTCGATGCCGGCCTACGCAGTCACCAGCATGCTCGACCTGATCGGTGGGACGCCGCTCGTGCGCCTGCGCCACATGGTCGAGCCGGGAATGGCGGACGTCTTCTGCAAGTGCGAGCAGTTCAACCCCGGAGGCTCGCTGAAGGACCGGGTTGCGCTCTCGATGATCGAAGCCGCCGAGCGCGAGGGGCGGATCACGCCCGGCCGCTCGCTGATCATCGAGCCGACCTCCGGTAACACCGGCGTCGGGCTGGCGCTGGTCTCGGCGGCCAAGCGCTACCGGCTGATCCTGACGATGCCCGACAACATGTCGCTGGAGCGGCGCGCCCTGCTGAAGGCGTACGGCGCCGAGCTGCACCTGACGCCCGCCGCGCAGATCATGAAGGGGGCGGTCGAGCGGGCCACGGAGCTGGCGCGCGAGAACCCGGACGCGTTCATGCCGCAGCAGTTCAAGAACCCGGCCAACGTCGACGCCCACTTCCGGACCACCGGCCCGGAGATCGTCGCGCAGATGCACGACCGCAGCCCGGACGCGTTCGTCCACGGCGTCGGCACCGGCGGCACGATCACCGGCGTGGGGCGCGTGCTGCGCGCGCTGAAGCCCGACGTGCGGATCGTGGCCGTCGAGCCCGAGAAGAGCGCGGTCCTGTCGGGCGGGCAGCCCGGCGAACACCGGATCGACGGCATCGGCGCCGGGTTCGTCCCGGAGATCCTCGATCGCTCGGTGCTGTCCGAGGTGCGCACCATCTCGGAAGCCGACGCCCAGCGGACCAAGCTGGAGCTGGCCCGGCGCGAGGGGCTGCTGGTCGGCATCTCGGCGGGCGCTTCGGTCAAGATCGCGCTGGACGTCGCGCGCGAGCTGGGGCCCGGCAAGAGCGTCGTGACGATCCTGTGCGACACGGGCGAGCGTTACTTCTCGTCGGACGCGTATTTCGAATGAGCGTTCGCGCCACGCCCACCTCGGTCCTGATTCTGGGCGCTGGCGGCCTGGGCTGCCCGGCTGCGCTGGCGCTGGCGGCGGCCGGCGTGACCCGCATCGGCGTCTGCGACGACGACCGGGTCGACGCCACCAACCTTCACCGGCAGGTCCTGTACGGCGAGGAGGACGTCGGCGCCCCCAAGGCCCAGGCCTTCGCCCGGGCGCTGGCCCGCCGGTTCCCGCGGCTGGCCGTCGAGCAGCACGCGGTCCGGTTCGACGTCACGACCGCGGCTGAGCTGGTGGCCGGCTACGACGTGATCGTGGACGGCACCGACAACTTCGCCGCCAAGTTCCTGGCCAACGACGCCGCGGTCCTGGCCGGCAAGCCGCTGGTGCACGCCGCCGCCGTCGGCTGGGGCGGGCAGCTGATGACCGTACCGGGCGCGTGGACGGAGCCAGGCTCCGCCCGGCGGAGTCCGTCGCGGGAAAGCGCGGAAACCCTCTCGGGGTCTCCGCGGTTGAAGGGGGGCCGCCCGTGCTACCGCTGCCTGTTCGAGGAACCGCCCGCGGCCGGGGTGGGGCCCTCGTGCGCGGAAGCCGGCGTCCTGGGCCCAGTTCCAGGAGTTCTGGGGGCCCTGGCGGGCATCGAGGCGGTGCACCTGACCCGCGGCGAAACTCCCGCTTTCGTCGGTCGATTGCTCCAGTATGATTCGCGGGCCATGTCGGTCCGGACCGTCCGGTTCAACCCCAATCCGCTATGCTCCGTTTGCGCACCGGACGCGCGCATCCGCGTGCTGTCGGCGGCCGAGTACGGGCTCCAAAACGGCAAGATCGACTGCACCCCCACATGACCACCGCTGCAATTCCCTCCAAGACGACCGCCCCGTACGTTCGGGGCCTGAAGTGCCGCGAGTGCGGCTCGCAATACGACAAGGCGCCCGTGCACGTCTGCGAGATGTGCTTCGGACCGCTCGAGGTCGACTACGACTACGCCGCCATCGGCAAGGCGCTGACCCGCGCGACCATCGAGTCGCGGCCGCGGTCCATGTGGCGCTACGCCGAGCTGCTGCCGCTGGACGCGCCGCCGGCCGTCGGCCAGGCCACCGGGTTCACGCCGCTGGTGCGCGCCGATCGGCTGGCCAAGCGGCTGGGCCTGAAAGAGGTCTGGGTCAAGAACGACGCGGTCAGCCACCCCACCCTCTCGTTCAAGGACCGGGTCGTGTCGGTGGCCATCTCGAAGGCCATCGAGTTCGGCATCGGCACCGTCGCCTGCGCGTCTACCGGCAACCTGGCCAACGCCACCGCGGCCCAGGCCGCCGCCGCCGGGCTGCCCTCGGTCGTCCTCATCCCTTACGACCTGGAGCCCGCCAAGGTGCTGGGAACCAGCATCTACGGCGCGCGGGTGGTGGGCGTGAAGGGGACGTACGACGACGTCAACCGTCTCTGCTCGGAGATCGCCGGCAAGTACGGCTGGGGCTTTGTGAACGTGAACCTGCGGCCGTTCTACGCCGAGGGGTCCAAGAGCTACGCCTACGAGATCGCCGAGCAGCTGGGCTGGCGGCTCCCTGCCCACGTCGTCGTCCCGATGGCCGGCGGGTCGCTGATGACCAAGGTCGGCAAGGCCTTCGGCGAGCTGGAGAAGCTGGGGCTGGTCTCGGCGCCGGCGCGCAAGCCCCGCATCCACGGCGCCCAGTCGTCCGGATGCGCGCCGATCATCGACATGGTGCTGGAGAACCGGGACCATGTCCGCCCGGTCAAGACGCCCACCGGCATCGCCAAGTCGCTGGCCATCGGCAACCCGGCCGACGGCTTCTACGCGCGCCAGACCATCATCGGCTCGGGCGGGTGGGCCGCCAAGCCCGACGACGCCGAGATCGTCGCCGCCATGCAGCTGCTGGCCGAGACGGAAGGGATCTTCACGGAGACCGCCGGCGGCGTGACGCTGGGCGCCGCCAAGAAGTTGGTCGAAGGCGGCCAGATCGGCAAGGATGACGGTCCCGTGGTCATCTGCATCACCGGCAACGGCATGAAGACGCAGGATCCGCTGGTCGGGAAGCTGCCCGTCCCGGCGTTGATCGGTCCCCGCCTGGGCGACTTCGACGACCTCTGGAACGCGACACACTAAGGAGACGAGACGACATGGCCACCATCCGGATTCCGACGCCGCTTCGCAAGCTCACGCAGGGGAAGGAAGAGGTCAGCGCCGCCGGCGGCACCATCGGCGCCCTGATCGCCAGCCTCGAGTCGCAGTATCCCGGCATCAAAGAGCGGATTTGCGACGAGAGCGGCCAGGTTCGTCGGTTCGTGAATATCTTCGCGAACGATGAAGACATCCGTTTCCTCAAGAACCTGGATACTCCCGTCAAGGACTCCGACGAGATCTCCATCGTCCCCGCCATCGCCGGCGGTTGAGCTGGTTGATCTGTTGGACCCCGACCAGGTCGCCCGGTACGCCCGGCAGATCGCGTTGCCCGAGATTGGCCCCGAAGGACAGGCGGCCATCTGCGGGGCGCGCGTGCTGGTGGTCGGCGGCGACCTGGCGGCCGAGACGGCGCGGACGTACCTGACCGCCGCGGGCGTCGGGTCGGTCGAGACCCGGTCACGCCGGGTGGGCGACGGGGCGGCCTGGCTGGACGCGCTGGCCGGCATCGACCTGATCGTGCGCACCGACTTCGACGACGACGCGATGCTGGGGGCGGCGGCCCGGCTGGGCGTCCCCGTCGTCGTGGCACGGGCCGAGCCCGAGCGAGTCGACCTGCTGTCGTTTCCCCGGCGCACGCCCGACCCCGACGCCGAGCTGGACATCCGGGCGCGACCGTCCGAAGCGGCGGCCGCCGACGCCGGAGCCTCCGGGATCCTGGCCGGCACGATGGCGGCGGCGGAAGCGCTGGCCACCCTGGTGCGTGGCGATGCCGACGAGCGGGCGGGCGCCACCCGTCACGCGCGCCTGCCGCTGGACGGCGCCGATCCCTTCACACAGGACATCCATCGACCTTGAACCCCGACGAGCTGGTACGCCGTGCCCGCCTCCGTGTCGCCGAGCGCATCACCGACCTGATCGGCGATACACCGATCGTCCGCGTCCGCAGCTTCGAGCGCGACACCCCCGGCGTCGAGCTGTGGGCCAAGTGCGAGTTCTTCAACCCGGGCGGGTCGGTCAAGGACCGCGCGGCCTACCAGATGATCCGGGACGCGATGCGCACCGGGCAGCTTCGCCAGGGGCAGACCATCATCGACTCGACCAGCGGCAACACGGGCGTCGCCTACTCGCTGATCGGCGGCGCGCTCGGCTTCCCGGTCACGCTGGTCATGCCCGGCAACGTCTCGTGGGCGCGCCAGAAGATCACCAAGGCGTTCGGGACCGAGCTGATCTTCAGCGACCCGATGGAGGGCTCCGACGGCGCCATCCGCCTGTGCCGGCAGATCGTCGCCGACAACCCCGGCAAGTACTTCTACCCCGACCAGTACTCGAACCTGTCGAACCCGCTCGGGCACTACAACACGACGGGCCGCGAGATCTGGGAGCAGACCGGCGGGCGGGTGACCCACTTCTGCACGGGCATCGGGACGACCGGCACGGTGATGGGGACCGGCCGCCGGCTGAAGGAGTACCGCCAGAGCATCGAGGTCTACGCCGTCGAACCGGCCGACGCGCTCCACGGGCTCGAGGGCCTGAAGCACATGGCCAGCTCGATCGTCCCCGGCATCTACCACCCCGAGGAGCTGAACGGCGTCATCGCCATGGACACCGACGAGGCGTGGGACGTGGCGGACCGCCTGGCCAAAGAAGAGGGGCTGCTGGTCGGCCACTCGTCGGGCGCCTCGCTGGCCGGGGGCATCCGGATCGCGAAGAAGCTGGTCGCCGAGGGGAAGCCCGGCGTCGTGGTCACGCTGTTCCCCGACCGGGCCGAGCGTTACTTCGAGGCGCCGGTGATCCCGCCCAAAGGCCGCGCGGCGTGAACACCGTCTCGCCCGAGGCGCTGTCGGTCATGTACGCGCAAGCGCGCCGCGAATACCCGAACGAGTGCTGCGGGATCGTCTTCGGTCCCAAGGGCGCGCCGGTGGCCGATCGCGCGGTGGCCTGCACCAACACCCAGAACGATCTCCACGCCGCGGATCCGGTGGCGAACCCGCGCGACGCGCGCACGGCCTACAACCTGGGCGCCGGCGATCTGTTCAAGCTGCAGAAGAGCCTGCGCGGCGACACGCCGGCCAAGGTCATCTACCACTCGCACGTCGAGGTGGGCGCGTACTTCAGCGACACCGACCAGGCGGCCGCCGTGATGGACGGCGAGCCGAGCTACCCGGTCGAGTACGTGGTCATCGACGTGAAGGCCGGGGGCGTCGGCGGCGCCGCCCACTTCGCCTGGGACGCGACCACGCACCGCTACGTCGAGATCGGCCGCTACCCGGCCTTCTGACGCCGCTCGAGCGCGTTCAGACGGTCCAGCAGCTCGGCGTTCATCTCGTCGATCTTCACGTGAAGGTGAGCGATCTCCAGCTCGGCCTTCAGGTTCACCTGGTACTCGATGTCGTTGCGGGTCCGCTCGCGCGCCACCTGCCGGTTCTGGCTGAGCAGCACGAACACCGACAGGATGATCGCCTCCAGCGAGACGCACATGGTGAGGAACCCATAGGGGAACGGGTCCCAGCCGCCGAGCGCGGTGTGGGAGAGGGCTCCGGTGTTGAGCACGATCCACAGCGCGAACAGCGCGCAGTGGATGAACAGAAACGGCAGGCTGCCGCTGAACTCCGAGATCCAGTCGGCGATCCGCATGACCGTCGTCCGCTTGTCCTCGACCTCCTCGTTGATGTCGCGCGAGGCGGCGTGGCGCAGCAGCCGATTGGCCTCCCGCAGGCGCCGTCCCGTGGCGGTCAGCAGATCCATGGCCGCGGCCGGGTGCTGCTTGAGCAAGCCCTCGATGTCGGCGCGGTCGACCATGACCGCCTGCAGCTCCTTGGTCACCACCGCCGTCTCGGTGCGCGGCCCCGCGTCGACCAGCGACAGCTCGCCGCAGAAGTCGCCCGGGCCCAGCCGCTCGAGCGCGATCTTCTCACCGCTGTCGTTCTTGAGCAGCAGCTCCACTTCCCCCCGGCGGACGATGTACAGCGAATCCCCCGGATCCCCGTAGTTGAAGAGGACTTTTCCCTCGGGCGCCTCCACGGTCTCGACCTTGGCGGCCAGGGCCGCGCGTTCGTCGGCGTCCAGCAGCTGAAACAGCGGAACTTCGGCCAGGATCTCCGGGTCGGCGCTCATGATGTGTCGCGGCGACTATCGCACGGGCCGCCGGTTGACACTGGCCAATGGGAGAGCCCAGACTGCCTCCCCGTCGCCCGTTCGAGCACGGCCCCATGCGCAACGCCTGTGTCTTCGTCTCGTCGGTTGTTCTGCTCGCCGCCGCAGGTCTGGGCGGTTGCGGCGGCGGCTCGAAATCCGCCGACGGGACCGGCGGCGCGGTCGGCACGGGCGGAGTGACCCAGGCGACGGGCGGAACCACCCAGGCGACGGGCGGAACCACCCAGGCCACGGGCGGAACGACCGGCACGGGCGGCCAACCCATCGGCTCCGGAGGCGTGGCGGGTGGGGCCGGTGGACATCCGGGCGGCGCCACCGGTGGACATGCGGGGGCCGGCGGCGCGGGCGGGCACCCGGGCACCGGCGGCAAGACGACCGTCGTCGACGCCGCGGCCACCGACGGGCCCCCCCAGACCGAGGTCACCGACAGCGGCACCTGGAACCTGGTCTGGTCGGACGAGTTCGACGTCGACGGCGCGCCCAGCGCCGCCAACTGGGGCTACGAGAAGGGCTTCGTCCGCAACGAGGAGCTTCAGTGGTACCAGCCGGACAACGCCACCGTCTCGAACGGCATCCTGACCATCGCGGCCCAGAAGGTCCACATCCTCAACCCCAACTACCAGTCGGGGAGCAGCGACTGGAAGAAGAGCCGGCAATACTACGACTACACCTCGACGTCGATGACCACGTCGGGGAAGCACTCGTGGCAGTACGGCCGCTTCGAGATGCGGGCCCGCATCGACACGCGCCAGGGGAGCTGGCCCGCCTTCTGGATCCTGGGCGACAGCACCTCCTGGCCGCAGTCGGGCGAGGTCGACATCATGGAGTACTACGCCAGCAAGGTGCTGGCCAACGTCTGCACGCCCAACGGCGGCAACTGCACCTGGGACAGCACCAACCAGTCGCTCTCGTCGCTGGGAAGCTCGTGGTCCAGCGAGTTCCACGTCTGGGCGATGGAGTGGGACGCCCAGCACATCGACCTGTACCTCGACGGAAAGCAGGTCAACACCTACAACGTCTCGACCGCCAACTCGACCAACCCGAACCCCTACAGCACGAAGAAGTTCTACGTCCTGGTCAACCTCGCCATCGGCGCCAACGGCGGCGACCCCAGCAACACGACCTTCCCCATCACCTACGAGGTCGACTACGTGCGCGTCTACCAGAAGGCGAATTGATCGAGCCGGGCCCCGCCGGCGTCGAGTAAAGTGTGCCCGTGAGCGAGCCCCTGTTCCTGCGCGCCTGCCGTGGCGAGACCACCGAGCGGGCGCCGATGTGGCTGATGCGCCAGGCCGGGCGCTATCTCCCCGAGTACCGGGCGGTGCGCGCCGGCGTGACGTTCCTGGAGCTGTGCAAGTCGCCCAAGCTGGCCACCGAGGTGACGCTGCAGCCGATCCGGCGCTTCGGGTTCGACGCGGCCATCCTCTTCTCCGACCTGCTGGTGCCGCTGGAGGCGATGGGGATGGCGGTGGAGTTCACCGACGAGGGGCCGCGCCTGCCCGATCCGGTCCGCACGCCGCACGACGTCGGACGACTGTCGATCTTCGACCCATCGGCACGCACCGGCTTCGTGCTGGAAACGATCGCCGCGGTGACGCGTGAGCTGGGCGACACGCCGCTCATCGGCTTTGCCGGAGCTCCGTTCACCGTCGCCACCTACGCGATCGAAGGCAAGACCGGCAAGTCCTTCGCCGAGACGAAGCGCCTGTTTTACCAGCGCCCCGACGACGCCCGCCGGTTGCTGGCGGTGATCGCGGACGCGACCCGGGACTATTTGATCGCCCAGGTCCGCGCCGGCGCGCGCGCCGTGCAGCTGTTCGACTCGTGGGTCGGGGTGCTGTCGGCCGAGGACTTCGAGGCGTTCGTGCTCGAGCCCACCCGCGTGCTGGTCGGTTCATTGCGTGCGATGGGGGTCCCGGTCATCTACTTCGGCAACGGCGCGGCGGCCATCCTGGACCGCGTCGCCCGCGTGGGCGCCGACGTCTACGGCGTCGACTGGCGGCTGCCGATCGACGAGGCGCGCGCCCGGCTGGGGAACGCCCGCGCTGTGCAAGGCAACCTGGATCCGGCCGTCCTGCTGGGTCCGACCGCCGAGATCGAACGGCGGGCGCGCGACGTCGTGCGCCGGGGCGGCAAGCGCGGACACATCTTCAACCTGGGCCACGGCATCACGCCGGACGTGCCGGTCGAGGCCGTGAGCGCGCTGGTCGCCGCCGTCCGAGGAGCGTGATGGGAAACGGCTCCCCGCCGCCCCTGGGGATCATCGCGATGAACCTGGGGGGGCCTGGTTCGCTCGACGACGTCGAGCCGTTCCTGCGCCGGCTGTTCGGCGATCCCGAGGTCATCCAGCTCGGCTGGGCGCGGCCAATCCAGCCGCTGCTGGCCCGCCTCATCGCGAGGCGCCGCGCGGCGTTCTCGCGCGCCGCGTACGAGCAGATCGGCGGGCGGTCGCCCATCCTGGCCGAGACGACCGCCCAAGTCGACGCGGTCGTGGCCGCGCTGGGCGCTCGCGGCATCACCGCCACGCCCGCGGTCGCGATGGCCGCCTGGCACCCGCTGGCCGACGAGGCGCTGGCCACGATGGCCGCTCGCGGCGTCCGCCGCGCCGTGGCGCTGCCGCTCTACCCTCACGAGTCGCGCACGACGACCGATTCGTCACTGGGTCAGATCGAGAAGGCCCGCAAGCGCCACCCCGGGATCGAGATCGCGGCGATTCGACGCTACCCCGACGCGGAAGGGTTCCTGCAGGCGGTGGCGGAGCGCATCGGGGAGGCCGCCCGCGGGCTGCCCCCCGAGCTCGAGGCGACCGCCCCGGTGCTGTTCTCGGCGCACGGCTTACCAGAGGCGTACATCCAGCGCGGCGACCCGTACCTGGACGACATCCGCATCACCGTCGAGGCCCTGGCGCGGCGCCTGAAGCTGGGCGAGCGGGCCCGCCTCTGCTTCCAGAGCCGTGTCGGTCCACAGCGGTGGCTGGGGCCGACCACCGAGGAGGTGATCGACGAGCTGGGCGCGGCCGGGACGCGCGCCGTGCTGGTGGTGCCGATCGCCTTCACCGGCGAGCACATCGAGACGTTGCAGGAGATCGACATCCTCTACCGCGAGCGCGCGCAGAAGGTCGGCATCACCCACTTCGCGCGCGCCCGCACCGTGGGCACGCACCCGGCGTTCATCGGGACGCTGGCCGACCTGTGCGAAGCGGCGGCGCGCGCCCGGGGATGGGTGTGAGCACGATGCGCATCGCGGTGGTCGGCGGCGGCATCTCGGGGCTGACGGCGGCGCACCTGCTGTCGGCGGCCGGTCACGACGTGACGCTCTTCGACGACGGCGACGAGCCCGGCGGCCTGATCCGCAGCACGCGGCGCGACGGCTTCCTGTGCGAGCGCGGGCCGCAGGCGCTGCTGGACGGCGCCCCGGAGGTCCGGTCGTTGATCGCCTCGGCCGGGCTGAGCGGCCGCGCGCTGGCCGCCCTGCCCGCCTCGCGCCGGCGGTTCGTCTATGCCGGCGGCGCGCTGCGGCCGTTCCCGGCCAGCCCTCCGGCGCTGCTCAAGACCTCGCTGCTTTCGGCGGCGGGCAAGGCGCGCCTTCTCGCCGAGCCGTTCATCCGGCGGCCGGCCACGCCGGATCCCGAGGAGTCGGTGTTCGACTTCGTCGCGCGCCGCTTCGGCGCCGAGGCGGCCCGGCGCGCCGCGGCGCCCGCCCTCATCGGCGTCTACGCCGGCGACGCGGCCGAGATCTCCGTCCGGGCCGCGTTCCCCCGGCTGGCGGAGCTGGAGGCCGCGCACGGCAGCGTGCTGCGCGGCCTCTTCCGCTCGCGCCGCCAAGGTCAATCGACGCCCATGGGCCGGCCGATCAGCTTCGCCGACGGGCTCGCGGAGCTGCCGCGCGCGCTGGCCGCCGCGCTGGGCCCACGCCGGCGCCCGGCGCGCGTCGAGCAGATCGAGCCCCGCCGGGTCTGGACGCTGGCCGCGGGTGGGGCGACCGTCGAGGCCGAACGCGTCTTGCTGGCGACCCCGGCCGCGGTGACGGCGACCCTGCTCGCGCCGCTCGCGCCGGGTGCCGCCCGGGCCCTGCGCACGATCCCACACGCGCCGGTGGCCGTCGTGACGCTGGGGTTCCGCTCGCCGCCGCCCGGCTCGCTGGGGATGGACCTGGACGCTTACGGGTTCGTCGCGGCGCGGGGCGAAGGGGTCGAGACGCTGGGGTGCCAGTACGAGACCTCCGTGTTTCCGGGGCGTGCGCCCGAGGGGGCGGTGCTGGTTCGCGCGCTGGTGGGCGGGACCTTCAACCCGGGACTGGTCGACCGCGACGACGCCGCGCTGGCCGCTCAGGCGGTGGGGGACCTGCGGCGGGCCGCCGGACTGCGGCGCGATCCCGACTTCGTCGACGTCTCGCGCGCGCGGCCCGGCATCCCGCAATACGAGCGCGGCCACCTGGGCCGCGTGGCCGCCATCGACGCGGAGCTGGCCGGGCTTCCCGGCCTCTCGGTCATCGGACACGCGCTGCGCGGCCTGGGCGTGTCGGCCTCGATCCGGGCCGCCGCCGACGCCGCGCGCCAGGTCGGCGCGACAACTTGATTCCCGGGCCAGCCGGTCCGATTCTGGTGCGCACCTCACCCTGGGAGGTCAGCCATGCGTGCCATCAAGAATCTGTTCGCGCTCGTGATCATCGTGGCGATCCTGAGCGCGGGCGCGGTCGTCGCCTTCCGCGTGGCGCGCGGGCGTCCCTCGGTCCCGGAGCAGATCAAGCCGGACATCATGGCGGTCAGCAGCGCAGGCACGTACCTCTACGCGGCGCGGGCGGGAAGCCACGTGCTGCTGTTCGACGCGGGCGCCGATCCCGCCGGGCGGGGCATCGACGACGCGCTCTCGGCGCTGCACGCGGGCCGTGGCGACGTCTCGGACCTGTTCGTGACCCACGCGCACCCCGACCACCTGGCCGGCGCCGCGGGGCTGGGGAGCGCCAAGGTGCACCTGGGTGAACCCGACGTGGCGGTGGCCGAGGGGCGGTCCCCGCCGGACAAGCTGATCGTCCAGCTGATCGCCAAGGCCACGGGGGCGGCGCCGGTGACGGTCAGCGCGCCGCTGACCGGGGTGGCCGCGGTCGACGTGGGCGGCGGCAAGCTCGTGAAGGCCCTGCCCGTTCCGGGGCACACGCCGGGCTCCTACGTGTTCCTGTACGACGGCGTGCTGTTCGTGGGCGACACGATGACGTTCAAGGAGGGGCGCCTCGATCGCGGGCCGTCGCTGTTCGACAGCGACGGCGAGCAGCTGAAGGCGTCAGTCCGCAACCTGAAGTCGCAGCTGGCGGGGGCCGACATCGACGCGGTCTGCGCCGGGCACGGCGGGTGCACCCCGGTGGGGCTGGGGCGGAACCTGTTGGATGACTTCATCGGGAGGCTGGGCGGCTGATGCTTCAGGTGTTGAGCCTGGTGACCCTGCTGGCGGCAACCGCCGGCGCGCAGCGCCCGCCCACCCCCGAGGAGCAGCAGAGGTTCGAAGACGGGACGAAGGACCTGGCGGCCGGCGACGCGAAGGGCGCCGAGCGGGCCTGGCAAGCCGGCTACGACGTCGCGCACGACCCTGCGTTCCTGGTCCACATCGGCGAGGCCCAGGAGAAAGCCGGCGCGCCCGCCCAGGCGGCCGAGACCTATCGCCGCTACCTGCGCGAGGCGCCCGACGCCTCCGACCGCCCCGACATCGAGCAGCGAATGGCGCGGCTCGCGCCGGCCGCCCCGCCGACCGCAACGTCTCCCGCTCCCTCTGCCGCACCCCCCCGGGCGGCAGCGGCGCCTGCCCCCGTCGCTCCGGCCGCCGCGCCGAAGGCTGACACGGAGAAGCCGGCCAGCGCCGAGGAGGACTCCGGCTGGAACCGGTACAACGTGACCGCCATGATCTCGGCGGGCGTGACCGTCGCGCTGCTGGGCACCGCCGCTTTCTTCGGCGCCTCGGCCAGCTCGCACGAGTCGGACGCCAACCGGCTGATCGGCTACCGGAGCCCGCCCCCGGAATATGCTCGGGTCGCCGGCGAGTACACCTCGGCCATCAATGACGGTCGGGCCGCGGCGCACGACGCCCGCGTCGCGCTGCTCGCGGCCGCCGCGACCGGGGCCGTGTCGATCACGTTCTTCATCCTGGATGCCGTTCTGACGCCGAGCACCGGCCCCACGGCCGCGATCACGCCCGCACCGCACGGCTTCGCCGCCGTGGGAGGCTGGTCATGGCATTTCTGAAGCGGCGGTTCTGGGCGGGCGCGCTGCTGCTGGGGTCGCTTCTGACCAGCTCCTGCTTCAGCCCCAACCAGCCGGTCTGCGCCTTCTCATGCGCCGAGGCCGGCGTCTGCCCGGACGGCTACACCTGCGGCACCGACAAGTTCTGCCACAAGAACGGCGCCACCGGCATCTGTACGCTCGACGACGCAGGGACGACCGACGCGATGTCCAACCCCGACTGAGCCCTCGCTTTTCGCGTGGAGCCGGCAGGGGTCCGCGTATAGACTCCCGCGCGGTAGAGCGATGGGCCTCCTCGATCTGTTCTCCAAGGAAAAAACGCGCGAGCGGAACGCCACGCGCGCGATCAACAAGTACTCGCAGTCGCCCGACCGGATGAAGGCGCTGCAGGCCCTGGCCGCCGACGGCTCGCCCGAGGCGCTTTACGCGCTGCTCCGCCGGTTCGGGATGATGTACGACAAGACCATCGACGACGAGCAGGAGAAGGAGTGGGTGTTCGAGACCCTGGCCGCCAAGGGCGGTCTGGTCCTGGAGCCGCTGAAGAAGTACCTGCTGGCGGCCGACTCGATCTCCTGGCCGCTGCGGCTCCTCGACAAGATCGTCGCCACCAAGGACGAGGTGATCGACGTCGTCGCCTACGTCATGCAGCGGCACGAGCCCGGGTACGAGCGCGACCCGACCAAGAAGATCCAGCTGCTGAACCACCTGGCCGGCATCAAGAACGGGCGCGTGCCCGCGCTGGTCGTCCCCTACCTGGCCGACATGGACGAAGGGGTCCGCTACGCGGGCGCCGAGACGCTGCTGCGTCAGGAGGACGAGGCCGCGGCGCGCGAGCCCCTGCTGGACCTGTTCACCTCGGACAAGGAAGAGAGCAAGCGGCTCCGCATCCGGATCGCCGACGGCTTCGCCCAGCTCGGCTGGCCGCTGGGCGACAGGCGCGCCGCGGTCGAGAAGTGGTTGCCCGAGACGTTCCAGATTGTCGCGCGCGGCAAGGAGCCGGCGCGCATCACCAAGAGAGACACTGCAAAGGGTTGAGCTGAAGTGCCCAGGCGAGACGACATCAAGACCGTGATGCTGATCGGCTCCGGGCCGATCGTGATCGGACAGGCGTGCGAGTTCGACTACTCCGGGACCCAGGGGGTGAAAGCCCTGAAGGAAGAAGGGTACCGGGTCGTGCTGGTGAACTCGAACCCGGCCACGATCATGACCGACCCCGAGATCGCCGATCGGACGTACGTCGAGCCGCTGACGGTCGACGTGCTGACCAGCGTGATCGAGCGGGAGCGCCCCGACGCGCTGCTGCCGACGCTGGGCGGGCAGACCGCGCTGAACCTGGCGCTGGACCTGCACCGGGCCGGCGTGCTGGACGCCTACGGCATCAAGCTGATCGGCGCCCAGGTCGAGGCCATCGAGAAGGCCGAGGATCGCCAGCTGTTCAAGGCGGCCATGGAGAAGATCGGCCTGGACGTTCCGATGTCCGGCTATGCGCACAGCCTGGAAGAGGCGCGCGCCATCCAGGCCAAGATGACGGTCGACACCGGCGTGGCCTACCCGGTCTTGCTGCGGCCCTCGTTCACGCTGGGCGGCTCGGGCGCCGCCATCGTCTGGAACGCCGAGGAGTTCGACACCAAGGTCGCCTGGGGGCTGCAGCAGAGCCCGCGCGGCGAGGTGCTGGTCGAGCAGTCGGTGCTGGGCTGGAAGGAGTACGAGCTGGAGGTGATGCGCGACCGCAAGGACAACGCGGTCATCATCTGCTCGATCGAGAACTTCGACCCGATGGGCGTGCACACCGGCGACTCGATCACGATCGCGCCGGCCATGACCCTGACCGACAAGGAGTACCAGATCATGCGGGACGCGGCGCTGGCCGTGATCCGCGAGATCGGGGTGGAGACCGGCGGGTCCAACATCCAGTTCGCGGTCAACCCGGCCGACGGGCGGATGATCGTCATCGAGATGAACCCGCGCGTCTCGCGGTCCAGCGCGCTGGCGTCCAAGGCCACCGGCTTCCCGATCGCCAAGATCGCCACCAAGCTGGCCATCGGCTACACGCTGGACGAGGTCCCCAACGACATCACGCGGGAGACGCCGGCCTGCTTCGAGCCGACCATCGACTACGTGGTCACCAAGATCCCGCGCTTCGCGTTCGAGAAGTTCCCGGGCGCCGACGACGAGCTGGGGCCGCAGATGAAGTCGGTCGGCGAGGTCATGGCGATCGGCCGGACCTTCAAGGAATCGTTCGGCAAGGCGCTGCGCTCGATGGAGATTGGCCGCGCGGGCTTCGACCTGGAGAACCCGCCACCGGTCGAGGAGCTGCGCCGCCGGATCGTGCGGCCGGGCCCCGACCGCCTCTGGTATCTGGCCGAGGCCCTGCGGGCCGGCGTGTCGGAGGCGGAGGCCCATCAGCTGACCAAGATCGACCCCTGGTTCCTGCGGAACCTGAAGCAGATGGTGGACGAGGACGAGCGGACGCGGCAGCTCGCGGCCACCAAGGGCTCGGCCGCCGTGCTGGATGACGGCCCCGGGCTGGCCCGCCGCAAGCGGCTGGGGCTTTCGGACCGGCACCTGATGAAGCTGTGCGGCGTCTCCGAGGAGGACGTTCGCCAGGCCCGCATCAAGCACGGCGTGCGCCCGGTGTTCAAGCGGGTCGACACCTGCGCGGCCGAGTTCGAGGCGCAGACCCCGTACCTGTACTCGACCTACGAGACCGGCTTCGAGGAGCGGGTCGGCGCCCCCGAGACGATCGAGAACGAGAACCGGCCGACCAAGAAGAAGAAGATCGCGATCCTGGGCGGCGGGCCCAACCGGATCGGCCAGGGGATCGAGTTCGACTACTGCTGCGTCCACGCGGTGCAGGCGCTGCGCGAGGACGGCTACGAGACCATCATGGTCAACTGCAACCCGGAGACGGTGTCGACCGACTACGACACCTCGGACCGGCTCTACTTCGAGCCGCTGACCCGGGAAGACGTCCTGGAGATCATCGACACCGAGAAGCCGGACGGCGTGATCGTCCAGTTCGGCGGCCAGACGCCGCTGCGGCTGGCGGTGCCGCTGATGAACGCGGGCGTGAAGCTGCTGGGGACCAGCGCCGACGCCATCGACCGGGCCGAGGACCGCCAGCGGTTCGGCGAGCTGATCAAGAAGCTGGGGCTGCGCGTCCCGGCCTGGAAGACGGCCCATGGGCTGGGCGAGGCCTACCAGGCGGCGCGCGAGATCGGCTACCCGGTCATGGTGCGCCCGTCCTACGTGCTGGGCGGCCGCGCCATGGAGATCGTCCACGACGAGTCCGGCCTGGAGAAGTTCGTGCTGACCGCCATGGAGGCCTCGCGACGCGAGAGCCTGAAGTCGCGCGCCGACGAGAAAGAGGCGCCCATCCTGATCGACCAGTTCCTGCCCGACGCCATCGAGGTGGACGTCGACGTGGTGGCCGACGGCACCGACGTGGTGGTGGGCGGCGTCATGGAGCACATCGAGGAGGCGGGCATCCACTCGGGCGACTCGGCCTGCTGCCTGCCGCCGCACTCGCTGTCGGCGCAGACGGTCGAGGCGATCAAGGAGCAGTCGCGGGCGCTGGCGCGCGAGCTGGGCGTGCGCGGCCTGATGAACGTGCAGTTCGCCGTTCCGCGCGACGGGCGCGGCATCTTCATCCTCGAGGTGAACCCGCGCGCCTCACGCACGGTGCCGTTCGTGTCCAAGGTGACCGGCGTGCCGCTGGCCAAGGTGGCGGCCCGCATCGCCGTCGGCAAGACGCTGAAGCAGATGGGGATCCGCGAGGTGACGCCCAAGCACACGGCGGTCAAGGAGGCGGTCTTCCCGTTCGCCAAGTTCGCGGGCGTCGACACGCTGCTGGGCCCCGAGATGCGCTCGACCGGCGAGGTGATGGGGATCGACAGCAGCTTCGCGGCGGCCTTCGGCAAGAGCCAGATCGGCGCCGGCACCCGCCTGCCCACCAAGGGGACGGCCTTCATCTCGGTGCAGGACGCCGACAAGCCGGGGGTGGTCAAGGTGGCGCGCGGCCTCGTCGACCTGGGCTTCCAGGTGATCGCGACCTCGGGGACCTACGACTACCTGCGCGGGCAGGGGATCGAGGTCGAGCGGGTCAACAAGATCCGCGAGGGGCGGCCGCACTGCGTGGACCGGATCCTGGACGGCGGCGTCCACCTGGTCATCAACACCACCTCGGGGGTGGAGGCGATCAAGGACTCGTTCCCGATCCGCCGGAACACGCTGCTCAAGAACATTCCCTACTACACGACGCTCTCGGCCGCGCGGGCCGCGGTGGGGGCGATCGCCGAGCTGGCCGCCGGCAAGATGGGCGTGCGGTCGCTCCAGGAGTACCAGGGAGGTTAACGCCATGGCCAAGTTCCCCATGACACCGCGCGGGCAGCAGGCGCTGAAGGACGAGCTGAAGCGGCTGCGCGAGGTCGAGCGCCCCAAGAACGTCCGCGACATCGAGGAGGCGCGCGCCCACGGCGACCTCAAGGAGAACGCGGAGTACCACGCCGCCAAGGAGCGCCAGGGCTTCATCGAGGGGCGCTCGCGCGACATCGAGGCGATCCTGGCCCAGGCCGAGATCATCGACCCGGGCAAGCTGTCCGGGACCAAGGTCGTGTTCGGCGCCACCGTGAAGCTGACCGACACCGACAGCTCCGAAGAGGTGACCTACACGATCGTCGGCGACCACGAGGCCGACATCAAGGCCGGGCGCATCGCCGTGTCCGCCCCGCTGGCGCGCGCCATCATCGGCCGCGAGCGCGGCGAGGCCGTCACCATCAAGACCGGCAAGGGGACGCGCGAGTACGAGATCTCCGACGTCCGCTTCGTCGCAAGCTGATCCTCCCTGCCTCTCCGCGAAACGGGGAGGCCGACGAGCTGCAGGCTCGTCGGGTGGGGTCTGCCTCTCAGTGGGCGTCGGTCGAGGCCGCGTCGGTCGAGGCGTCGCTGGGCGGCGAGGCGTCGCTGGGCGGCGAGGCGTCGGTCGTCGCCCCGCCGGCTCCGCCAGCCCCGCCCTCTCCGCCAGCCCCGCCCTCTCCGGCGGACCCGCCCTCTCCGCCAGCCCCGCCCTCTCCGGCGGACCCGCCCTCGCCGCCAGCCCCGCCCTCTCCGGCGGACCCGCCCTCGCCGCCCTCGCCCCCCTTCCCGGCCACGGAACCGCCGGTGCCCGTGGTCGAGGTCGAGGGGGCCGGCTCGCAAACGCCCCCCTTCACGTCTCCCATGACGGAGCAGACGCCGGTGGAGCAGTCGCTGTTCTGCACGCACCGTTCGCCCACGCCTTGGGAGCAACCAGCGCCGAAGAACGCCGAAGAGGATACGAACGCCAGGATGAGGCCAACCCGCATGAGCGCCCGGTCAGTTACCACGCACCCGCCCGACTGTCTACGGCAAGGGTGTTGAGGTAGGGTCTGCGGCATGCGTCGTAAGATGCGTGCGACCCTGATCCTGGTTGCCTGTGGGGCGGCGGCCGTCCCCCTCGGCCACGCTGCCAGCTCCTCGAAGAAACCGGTCAAGAAGACGGCCGGCGAGAAGGACGCGGAGGCGTTCCTGGCGACGGTCACCAGCCTGCTGAGCCCCGTGGCGGTGCGGGCCACCCTGGCGGACTGGACGTCGATCACCGACGTCACCCCGGAGCACACCGGCCAGCGCGTCGGGGCGGACGGGGCGCTGGCCGCGCTCTCGGGGTCGCCGCTGATCATCCAGCGCAGCAAGGCCCTGCTGGCCGAGCGCAAACAGCTCGAGCCGGAGACGGCCCACCAGCTCGAGAAGCTGTTGCTGGCGGCCGCCGAGAGCCCGGGGACGATCCCGGACATCGTCGCCCGCCGGGTCGAGGCCGAGGCGCATCAGTCCGGCATCATGGACGGCTACACGTTCTGCATGACGCCGCCCAGGAACGGGGTCTGCACGGCGCCCATCACGGCGAACCAGATCGACAACATCCTGGTGAAGTCGCGCGACCTGTCCGAGCGCCTGCGGGTCTGGGCAGCGTCCAAGGAGATCGGCCGCCCGCTGAAGCCAGGGCTGGTCGAGCTGGTCAAGCTGCGCAACCAGGTCGCGCGCGAGCTCGGCTACCACTCGTACTTCGCGCTGCAGGTCGCGGACTACGGGATGACCGTCGAAGAGATGATGCGCCTGCTGGACGACACGCTGGCCGCCGCCAGGCCGCTCTTCGACGGGCTGCACTGCTTCGCCAAGAACGAGCTGGCGGCGCGCTACAAGCGGCCGGTCCCCCGCCTGATCCCGGCCCACTGGCTGGGCAACCGCTGGGCCCAGACCTGGCCCGGGCTGATCGAGGCGACCAGCCTGGACCCGCTGTTCCGCGGCTCATCGGCCGAGAGCATCGTGAAGAGCGCCGAGAACTTCTACGTCTCGCTGGGCTTCCCGCGGCTGCCGGCCACCTTCTGGGAGCGATCCGACCTGTACCCGGTGCCGCCCGGCGTCGGCCGCAAGAAGAACACGCACGCGTCGGCCTGGGACATCGATCGCGCGGGCGACGTGCGTTCGCTCATGAGCGTCGAACCCAACGAAGAGTGGTTCGGCGCCGCTCACCACGAGCTGGGGCACATCTACTATTTCCTCTCCTACGACCGGCCGGGCGTGCCCTATCTGCTGCGGGATGGGGCGAACCGGGCCTTTCACGAGGCGGTCGGCGAGCTGGCCAAGCTGGCCAGCCAGCAGACACCCTACCTGGTCAAGGTCGGCGTCATGCCGGCGGCCAAGCGGCCCGACCCGACCAGCTGGCTGCTGCAGTCGGCGCTGGACTCGGTGGTCTTCCTGTCGTTCTCGGCCGGCACCATGAGCCACTTCGAGCACGACCTGTACGAAACGGAGCTGCCGCCGTCGGAGTGGCAGACCCGGTGGTGGGGCGACGTCGGCGCCTTCCAGGGCGTGGTCGCGCCGATCGGCCGCGAGGGCGACCTGTGCGACGCCTGCACCAAGACGCACATCAACGACGATCCGGCGCAGTACTACGACTATGCGCTGGCGACCCTGATCAAGTTCCAGCTGCACGACCACATCTGCACGCAGATCCTCAAGCAGGACCCCCGGTCGTGCGACTACTCCGACAGCAAGGCGGTGGGTGACTTCCTGAAGGGGATCCTGTCGCTGGGCGCCACCCGCGACTGGCGCGAGGTGATCCGCGACGCGACCGGCGAGCCCATCTCGCCCCGCGCCATGATGTCCTTCTACGCGCCGCTCATCGACGTGCTCGCCAAGCGCAACGCCGGGCGGGACTGCGCGCGGTGACCCGCGCCGCGCTCCTGCTGGCCCTCCTGGTGCTGGGCACGCCCGAGGCGGTCCATGCGCCCGGGCACGCGCCGCTGCCCACGCCGCTGCCGCCGCCGCCGCGACTGCCGATCACCCATGAACGAGGCGTCGCGCTGGGCTTGTTCGCCGAGGACGTGAGCTTCTCCTACGGGTCGCTGCTGGCCGAGATCGTGGCGCTGGGCGCCACCCACGTCGCGCTGGTGGTGCCGCTGTACCAGACCGACGGCGCCAGCGCCGAGCTGTCGCTGGACACCCGGCTGTCGCCCACGCTGGAGACCGTGGCGGACACCGCCCGCCTGGCTCGGCGCGACGGGCTGGAGGTGACCATCTTCCCCATCGTGCGGCTCTCCGCGCCGCGGCCGGGCGAGTGGCGCGGGACGCTGGCGCCGCGCGACCGGGACGCCTGGTTCGCCAGCTATGGCGAACGCCTGGGTGATCTGGCGGCGGTGGCGGCGCTGACCGGCGCCACGCGCCTGGTCATCGGGAGCGAGCTGTCGACGCTGGACACCGACCTCGATCGCTGGCGCCCCCTGATCGAGCGGGTGCGCGCGACGTTCCAGGGCAGGCTGGTCTACTCGGCCAACTGGGATCACTACCAGCGGGCGAAGCTGTTCGATCTGGTCGACGAGGAGGGCATCTCCGGCTACTTCGGGCTGCGCGACCCGGCCGCGCCCGACGACGACGCGACCGTCGAGGCCGGCTGGCGCCGCGTCCGGCAGGAGATCGAGGCCTGGCGCGCCGGGCGAGACTCGGCGTTCATCTTCACCGAGCTCGGCTACCGGTCGCGCGCGGGAGCCACCGCCACCCCCTGGGACGAGGGGCCGGGCGGCACGCCCGACCTGGACGAGCAGCGCCGCGGCTTCGCGGCCTTCCGCCGCGCCTGGGCCGGCTCGCCGGTCCTGGACGGGCTCTACGTCTGGAACTGGTACGGCTACGGCGGTCCCGGAACGACCAGCTACACCCCGCGCGGCAAGCCCGCCGAGTCCGAGGTGCGCGCGCTGCTCGAGGCGCTGTGAGCGACGCGCCGGTGGTGCCGGGGCTGGCGCTCGTCCCCCTCGACGGCGGCGGCGCCGAACGGCTGGCTGCCTTCTGCCGGCGCGCGACGGACTTCTTCGAGCTGGTGGGCGGCATGCCGGGCGGACCCGAGACGGCCGCCGACATCCTGGCCCCCCTGGCGGCCCACATCACGCCCGGAACCATTCACCGCTTCGGCCTGGAGAGCGACGGCGATCTGATCGGCGTCCTGGAGCTGCTCGAGGGGTACCCGACGGCCGACATCTGGTACGTCGGGCTGCTGGTCCTGGTGCCCGACCGGCGGCGGTCGGGGCTGGGCTCCAGCGTCTGGGCCGGCGCGCGCGACTGGATCCAGTCGCGCGGCGGCACGTGGGTGCGGCTGATCGTGCAGCAGCAGAACACCGGCGCGCGCGCCTTCTGGGAGGGCCGCGGGTTCTCCATCGAGAAAGAGCTGGTCGCGCGAAACTACGCGCTGGAGAGCCGCTGCTGGCGGATGTCCCGCGCCGTTTGATCGAGTTCGGGAACCCTGGAAGGGTTCCCGCGCCCTCCCGCGACGGACTCCGCTGAGCAGAGCTCAGCTCCGTCCAGGCGACTACTTGCCCACGCTCATCGCGCCGGCGGCGATCAGCGCCCCGATCGAGCTGAAGGCGGTCGCGGTCAGCGTCAGGTCCATGGTCCACAGCTTGCCCGCGCCGTCACCGCCGTCGGTGAAGATCACCGGGATCGGCCCGCTGTTGGCGTGGGCCAGAGCAGCCAGGCGGGGCGACGAACCGGCCTGGCCCATCAGGCGCAGGATGGGCGCGAAGTCGAAGTAATAGAACGCGTCCCGCCCCTTGGCCGCGGCCTGGCCGTCCGCCAGCGCCGCGACGGTGGCCGCCGCAGCCGGCGTCTTGCCCGCGGCGATGTCCGCCACGCGCGCCTTCGCCCCCTGGCCGAAGGTCACGATCATCCGCGTGCCCGTCACCGCCTGGTAGATGTCGATCCCCTTGCCCAGCAGCTTGCGCGTCAGGTCGGTGTCGAAGACGCTCCCCTTCTTGATCGTCAGGTGGAACCGCATCGCCTTGGCCTTGCCGACGGTCTCGCGCTTGGTGGTCCAGTCGAACAGCTTGCTCGAGTCCTGCATCTGGCTGCGGATGAGGGCGTCCATCGCCTTGGCGTCCAACTTGCCTAGCGCGGCCGACACCTTGGCCGCCGAGGCGGCGTCCTTCAACGCCGTCGAGAAGACCCCGCTCACCATCGGATCTCCGGACCCGATCGAGATCGACCCCGACTGCTGTCCCCGCTGCGCCGCCAGGAACGCGTCGTAGTAGGCCAGAGCCGCCACGGCCGGCTTGCCGGTGTCCGCCGCCAGGCGCGCGCGAATGTGGGTGAGCACCTTCCCCCAGAAGGTCCCGATGCTCATGGCGCCGACCACGAAGGGAGAGCCGCCCCCGCCCAGCACGACCGGATCGATCTCGAACGGGCGCACCTCGCGCGCGGCGGTGGCCAGCGAGCTGCCCGGCCGGGCCGTCAAGCGCCCGCGCAGGACCAGGCCGCGCGTGGGGTCGACCGACAGTCCGATCTCGATCGGATCGGCGTCGCCGAGCAGGCCGAGCATCTGCCCCAGGGTCTCGTACGTATAGGGGTCGGGCGCCATGCCCGAGGTGGCGCCCGACTGCTGGGCCGCCTTGACCTGGTCCAGGAAAGCCGCGATCGCCGTCTTGACGTCCGTGCCGTTGGCCTTGGCGATCGCCTCGGGGAAGAGCGTGGCGGTCACGTCGTCGGGGCTCGGCCGGCGGGCCTCCAGGGCCAGCATCGCCCCGCGGGCCAGGCCGTCGATCTCGTCACCCAGCACGACCACGTTTCCGGTGCGGTAGACCCAGCTCTGGGACTTGCCGCTGGTCGCCACCAGCGTCAGCGGCGGGCGAACCATGACCCGCTTGCCGAGCGCGTCGATCAGCTTCTCGGCCTCGGCCGGGCCGCGGGCCGGGACCGCAACGACCAGGCTGGTGCGCTTGCCTTCCAGCGCCACGACGACGGCGCCGATCGGGGACGAGAGGTCCAGGTTCATGGCCACCTCGGGCGGCAGGCCGGCCTCCGAGAACAACATGTCGCGGACGCCCGAGGCGGTCAGCGGAAGCGGCACGGCCGAGCCGACCAGCTTGACGCCGTTCTCGAGCAGGCGGTCGAACGAGCCGATCGAGACGGTTCCCAGCGCGGTCGGGCGCGCGACCACCGCCGACACGATGGTGACGGGCGGTCCGGTCTCGGGTCCCGCCGGCACGGCGACCGCGGGCGCCGCCGGGGTGTTCGGCTGTTGCTTGGCCGTCCCCGCGCAAGCCGCCAGGCCGACCATCAGCGGGAGCAACACTCGATTCACGTCCACCCAGGCGCGCTGGTTCATGGCGGGGGTAGAGTACCCGCGGCGACGGGGTTGCCCTAGCAATTTCCTAGCCGAGAGGTTGCGGCCACGCGACCGCCTTGCTACCGTCGGAACCAATGTTGGGGTCGGCGCGCCTCGCCTGGGCCTTCGCCGCAATCTTGACGCTCCTCGCGGGTGCGTGCGGATCGACGCCTCCGCGCGACGTGAACTACGGGACCGACCTGGGCGCTGACTTCCGTCCGCCGATGTCCGACGCCGGCTCCGACACGGCGGTGACGTCCACCGGCGGCAGCGCCGGGACCGCCGGTGCGGGCGGAGCGGCCGGCGACACCGGTGGGAGTGGAGGCGACACGGGCGGAACCGCCGGCGACACGGGCGGGGCAGCGGGTGCCGCCGGTGCCGGAACTTGATGCGGAAGCTGGACAACCAAGCGAGAATGTGACGGTAAAGGTATCGATGCAGGTCGTCTGCTCAACTTGCCAGCTCAGCTTCGACGCGCCGGAAGGCGCGACGGGACTCGTCTGTCCGATCTGCCGCGGCCCCCTGCTCCCGCAAGCCGCCGAGGGGGGCGCCGCCGCCCCGGCCCGGACCGCGCAGGAGTGGAGCGGCGGTGACCTGGACGACGTGATCGCGATCCTCAGCGCTCCGGCCGTCTCGGCCCGCGTCGAGGTGCTCGGGACCAAAAACGAAAAAGCCGACGAGGTCCTGGGCGAGGTGCACCTCCTGGCCGGCGGCGTCTCCGAGTCCATCTTCGCCGGCAAGTCGACCGACGACGCGCTGGATCGTCTCCGCGCCCTGAACCCGACCCGGTTCCGTGTCGACCAGCGGCTGCCGAACCCGCTGGACGGCAGCCTGACGAACCCCGGCCCCGAGACCGGCACGCTGGACGGCCGCGCGCTGGCGCACCTGATGCGCTATTGCGAGGACTACGTCATCAGCTGCGCGATCGAGGTCTGGCGCGGCAACGAGACGGCGCGGGTCGAGTACAAGCGCGGCGAGATCAGCGGCGTCACCGTGGGCGGCATCGACGCGCCCGAGCGTCTGGCCGAGGTGATGCAGTGGTCCTCGGGCAACTACCGGCTGATCGTGCCGCCGTTCAAGCTGCCCGCGACGGCCCCCAAGCGGGTGAAGCCGGACAAGGCTGCAGCGACCCCGGTGCCGGTCCCCGCGGCCTCGGCGCAAGCAGCGCGACAGGCGAGCTCGACCAAGACCATCTTCGGCATGCCGGTCGCGGAGCTCGCCAAGATGCGCACCGGCGCGGACGCCAAGCCCTCACCGACGCCGGCCCCCGTGCCCGTGACTGCTACGCCTGCGCCCGCGCCTCAGCCGGCCATCGCCGCGGCGGCTCCCGCTTCGACGGCTCCGGCCGCGCAGCCGCCAGCCGCTGCGCCTGCTGCTCCCGGCGCCGCGGCGGGCGGCGCCGCCACGCGGACCATTTTCGGTGTTCCGGCCCCTCAGGTTCCCGAGGGCTTCGTCTCTGGACAGGCCGAAGAGTCGGAGAGCGTGCGAACCGAGCAGGCGCGCGCCGCCGACCGCAAGACCGGCGCTCGCAAGGTCGACGTCCCCGCGCCCGCGATGGCCCCGCCTCCGGCGGCCGCGCCGGCTCCCGCGCCCACCCCGGCGCCGTCCCCTGCCCCGGCGGCGCCGGTCGCCGCGGCCGCCGAGACCACCGAGCCGACGACCCGCCCGGGCTACGAGCCGCGCACCGAACCGCGCAAGCGGCCCGAGCCCGCCGCCGCCAGGCCCGAGGCGACTTCCCCCGGCAAGCGCGAGACGTCGATCGCCGCCTACGTCGGCGTCGGCTTCGCGTTCGGCCTGGCGCTGCTGGGCGTCTACGAGCTCTGGGCGTTGCTGGCTCATTGAGGCGGGGCGCGTGCTGAGCGCGATCGTCGACGCCTACAAGCGCACGAGCAAGCCCAAGGACATCCTCTGGAACAAGCTCGTCGCCCGGCCGCTGGCCGCGGTGCTGATCGTTCCGCTGGCGCGCACCCGGGTCACGCCGAACCAGCTGACGCTGGCGACCCTGCCGGTGTTCCTGGTGGGCGCGGCGATGCTGATCGCCTGCCCCACCTGGGGCGCGCTGATCGGGGCGGCCGCCGTCCTCGAGCTCTCGTACGTGCTCGACTGCGCCGACGGCCAGCTGGCGCGGCTCAAGGGGACATCGTCGCCGGTCGGCGCTCACCTGGACTTCCTCATGGACGAGCTGAAGGCGTTCGTGCTCGTGGCCGCCGTCGCGATCCGACTCTGGCGTCCCGCCCACGACCCGCGCTTCCTGCTCGAGGGGGTCGGCGGGGTGGCGGTGCTGGCCAGCGCGATCAGTTTGACCACCTTCGTGCGACGCCCCGAGTACGCGGCGGCCACCGGCAAGGCGGTCGCGCACGGCGCCGGCGACTATGGCGAAGGGTTCGCGGCCGCCGCGCCCAGGCGGCGGTCGCCGCTGGCGCTGGTCGAGGCGATCGGTCGCTTCATCGTCCACTATCCGAGCTACATTCTCTTCGTGGCGCTGGCGAACCGGATCGATCTGTTCCTGCACGCCTACATCGCGATGAACGCGGCGTACGCGGCCCGGGCCCTGCTCGGGATCGGCCGCGCGCTGGGCCGGCCGGCGTCATGAAGGCGATCATCGTCGCCGCCGGGCGAGGCCGCCGGCTGGGACAGGAGACGGACGCGATCCCGAAGTGCATGGTTCGGGTGGCCGGCCGCCCGATCCTGCACCGCCAGCTGGACGCGCTGGCCGCCTCGGGCGTCGACCAGGTGGTGATCGTGCGGGGCTACCGCGGCGACTGCATCACGGCGCCTGCCGGCGCGCCGCCCGTCCGGTTCGTCGAAAACCCGGCCTGGGCCGAGAACAACATCCTGACCTCGCTGTTCTACGCCGAGGCCGAGATGGGCGACGGATTCGTCTTCTCCTACTCGGACATCGTGTTCGCGCCGGAGCACGCCCGGCGGGTCGTGGCGGCGCCCGGACCCATCGCGCTGGTCGTCGACCGGCGCTGGCGCGACGCCTACGAGGGGCGAACCCAGCACCCGGTCAGCGAAGCCGAGCTGGCCCGGGTGGGCGAGGCCGGCGGCGGTCCGGCTGTGGTGCGCGTGGGCAAGCGGCTGGTGGCCGCCGACGAGGCCGCCGGCGAGTTCACCGGGCTGGCTCGCTTCTCGCCCGAGGGAGCGGCGGCTCTGGCCCAGGTCTGGCTGGGCGCGCGGGCGCGCGGGCTCTCGTCGCCCTTCGGCGCGGCGGCCACGTTGAACAACGCCTACCTGACCGACGGCCTCAACGCAGTGGCCGAGCGCGGTGTGACGTTGCGGCCGGCCTTCGTCGACGGCGGCTGGCGCGAGATCGACACCGAGCAGGACCTGGCTCGCGCCGAAGCGTCCGTCGCGACGTGGACCTGAGACCAGAAGCGATGCCCGGCTCCGACCCGACGCATTGGCTGCATCGGCTGACGCCCGCCGAGTGGCTGTCGGCCGCGGCCACCGAGCTCGCCCACGCCGAGACCGCCAGCCGGCAACGTGCCAATCGCGCCGTGGTGGCGCACGCCCGCCGAGCGGCCGGCATGGCCTGGAACGCCGTGCTGGTCGACCACCCCGACGAGCGCGCCGGCCGCAGCTACATGGAGCATCTCCACCTGCTGGCCCGGGAAGCCCCAGCCGAGCTCCGCGAGGCGGCGGCGGTCCTGTGCGAAAGCCCGGGCGGCCGGCCGGCGCTCATCACGTTGAAGCCGCCCGGCGAGCAGCCCGAGCGAGAGCTGCTGCGCGCGACGCGCGTGATCATCGATTACGCGGCGCGCACCATCGGGCCCCCTGTCATCCAATGACGCCAAACGCCCCGGAGGCCCCCCGCCTTGACCTTGCCGAAGTTAACGCACTATCTTTAGGCCCACTTTCGAAGCTGCGCAGTCCCGGCGGTCACTTGAACGCATCATCCCCACGGAATCATCAAGGAGAAAACCAAGCTCATGAAGAAGGCTGATCTGGTCGAGGTCGTGGCGCAGCAGAAGAACCTGCAGCGACAGCAGGTCGAGACCACCATTGACGCGCTCATCGATGCCATCGCCGACGGCCTCTCCCGTGGCGAGCGGATCGACCTGCGTGGGTTCGGGGCGTTCGCCGTCCGCGAGTCGGCGGCGCGCACGGGCCGCAATCCTCAGACGGGGGCCCCCATCGAGATCGCCGCACGGAAGGTGCCGACCTTCAAGGCGGGCAAGGAGCTCCGGGACAAGGTCAATCGGCCTGCCTGAAGCTCAGACGAGACCCACATTCAGCACGCCAGGAAGCACGAAGGAACCAGGAAGCTCGATGGGTACCCGACTTTTCATCGGCAATCTCTCGTACAACGTCACGGAGCAGGAGCTCAAAGAGACGTTCACCGGCGAGGGGATCGACGTCCGTAGCGTGCGCGTTGCGCTCGACCGCGAGACCGGCCGGCCGCGCGGCTTCGCGTTCGTCGAGACCATGACCGACGAGGGCGCCAAGGCGTCGATCGAGAAGCTCTCCGGCCGCATCCTGCAGGGGCGGCCAGTCATCGTCGAGGAGGCGCAGGCCAAGCCGGCCGGTCCCCGTCCCGGGGGCGGCTATGGCGGCCCGCGTCCAGGCGGCGGCCCGGGCGGTGGTCCGGGCGGCTTTGGCTCGCGGCCTCCGGGCGGCGGCCCGGGCGGTCCCCCACGCGGCCCAGGAGGCCCGGGCGGCGGCGGGGGCTACGGCGGAGGCCCGGGCATGGGCGGACCGCGTCCAGCCGGCGGTCCACCCCGTGATTTCGGCCCACCGCGCGCGCCCGGCGGCGGGTTCCGGGCGGGCGGCTTCGACAATCGGGGGCCCGGCCCGGCCGGCGGCGGGCGCAGCGATGGTCCGCCTCGACGCGAGCGCCCGGAGAAGAAGCGGTCGACCCGTCCGAAGCCGGAAGAGCGCGAACGCGGCAACTGGCGCTGGGACCGCAGCAAAGACGACGAATAAGTCGAGTCCTTCTCGCCGTAGTCCTGCGGCTATAATCGTCCACCTGAGGCGCGAACGTGACGCCAGGGCGGATTTTGGTGGTCGACGACGATCCGTGGATCCAGCGGATCGTCGCTCGCACTCTGGGCCAGCGAGGCCATCAGGTCACTCTGGCCGGTGATCCGTCCGGGGCGTTCGCCGTCGCCGCCAAGACGCGCCCCGACCTGATCGTGACGGCCGTCGCTCTGCCGGCCGTGAACGGCTGGTCCTGGTGGGAACGGCTGCGCGCCCTACCCGCCTGCGCCGAGATCCCGATCGTGTTCCTGCTCTCGGAGCTCGACGCGTCCAGCGAGATCCGCACCACGGTCCCTCGCGACCAGCGGCTCAAGAAGCCGTTCCGCATGGAAGATCTCGACCGCGTGGTCGTTTCGATCTTGGGCAGCGAAGTCGTGAACACCCTGATTGGCCTTCAGGCGGCGGAGCCCGAGGTCAAGCCCTCGGCGGGCCACCGCCCGCTGTCTGCCCTGCGCGGGCAGATCGACGAGATTGGCCTCTCCAGCGTCCTCGGGATGCTGGAGATGGAGCGCAAGAGCGGCATCCTGCTGGTCGAACGCGAGGGCGCGTCGGCGCGCCTGTTCCTGCGCAAGGGACACGTCATCCGGGCCGACTGCGACACCCCGAGGCTGACGGGAGCCGGCGCGGTCTACGAGACGCTGAGCTGGCGCGGGGGCACGTTCGATCTGCTGATCGGCGACATCGGCGGCATCGACGAGATCCAGACCGCCACGACGTTTCTCCTGCTCGAGGCCGCGCGCCGCGTGGACGAGCGCAACGAGCAGCGCCGGGTCGTGAACCCGGAAAGCAAGATTTGACCGGCGACTTCATCGAGCTGGACATCCTGGTGCCGCCGGAGTGCGGCGGCTGGCGCCTGGATCACTTCCTGAAGCGCCGGATCGGGCGGCTCTCGCGCACCAAGATCCAGGCGATCATCGGCGAGCAGATCTTCTTCTCCGACGGGCGGACGGTGCGGCCGGCCGCGTCGGTGCGGGCCGGCGAGACCATCCGGCTGCGGCGCCCGGCGCCCGTGGAGCCGCCCGTCCCGCGCACCTTCGACATCCTGTACCAGGACGAGAGCGTTCTCGTCATCGACAAGCCGGCCGGCCTGCCGATGCACACGACGGCCAAGTTCTGGCGCAACACGCTGACCGCGCTGCTGCGCGAGCGCTACCCGAACGAGCAGATGGAGGTGGCGCACCGGATCGATCGCGAGACGTCGGGCGTGCTGCTGATCGCGCGCGGTCGCCGGGTCGCCAGCTTTCTGACGCGCGCCTTCGCCCGCCGCGCCGTCGACAAGACCTACCTGGCGCTGGTCAAGGGGCACCCCCCCGACGAGGGGCGCATCGATCGGCCGCTCAAGCTGCTGGACACGCGCTCGCGCGTGATGATGGGGGTCGCGGCCGACGGCCTGCCCGCCGTGACCACCTTCCGCGTGGTGCGCCGGTTCGCCGAGCACGCGCTCTGCGCCGCCCACCCCGAGACCGGGCGCCAGCACCAGATCCGCGTGCACCTCCAGAGCCTCGGTCACCCGATCGTCGGCGACAAGCTGTACGGCGCGGGCGAGGAGCTGTTCATGCGCTCCTGCGATCAGGAGCTCACGTCGCTGACGCCCGAGCTGATCGAGGCCTTCGACGGTCTGCCGCGGCACGCGCTGCACGCGCACCGCCTGACCTTCCCGCACCCGACGCGCGGCGAACCCCTCACCATCGAGAGCCCACTGCCCGCCGACCTGACCGCCTACATGGACGGCCTGCGCTAGCCCTCGGCGGGCGGCAGCCTGACGACCTCCCCGGCTCCGGCCTCCCCGTGTCTACTCCTCGGCGTGCAGCACGCGCGACAAGCTGAGATCCAGGTCGGTCAGGAACAGGCCGGCCAGCGACAGGAACTCCGAGTGCGGCAGGTTCAGGCGCGCGCAGACGTCGCGCTCGGTGGCCGCCAGCACCTCGGCGCGCGCCCGGGCGATCCAACGGCTGACCGTCGACTGGTTGACGCCGTAGATGGCCCCGACCTGTTCGTGCGACATCCCGCTGACGATGGTGAGGCGCAACAGCAGGCGGTCGCGATCGGGCAGCCCGGCCAGCGCCGCGCGCACGGCCGCCTCGAACTCGGGACGGTAGCGTCCGCGCAGGTAGTCGGCCTCCGGGTGGACCGAGGCGGGCAAGAGATCGTCGGCCTCGGGATCGACGGGCGCCGCCCGCAGCGCAGACCGGCGCAGATCGATCGCCACGCGCTGGGCCGCCACCGCCACCCAGGCCGCCAGGGGCCCGCGACCGCTGTACGACGCGATCCGCGGCGGCTGGTTCGGTGTGCCCACGAACACGCGGTGCCAGAGGATCTGGCGGACCTCGTCGCGGAAGTCCTCCGCCGAATCGATGCGCGCCACGGCCGCGGCGATGGCCGCGCCGCACTGGCGGTCACACCGCTCGAGCGCGCCCGGCACGCCGTCGGCGCAGGCGACCGCCAGCGCGAAGTCCTCGACGTGCAGCTCCGCCAGGCCGGCGCCCAGGTCGTCGCCGGCGGCGCGCCCCAGCGCGGCCACGAACCGGGCGGCGTCGAACGCCAGCTCAGGAAACGCGCGCCGCGCCCGCCCCACCAGCTCGGTCAGCCGAGCCTCGGCGTCGGTCGGCAGCGCCACGTCCGGGCGGGCGCGCGCCAGTTCCCTCCGCAAATCCCCCTCCCGCTCGGAGCCCATGCCGTTGAACGTTACCAGACCTCAGCCGCGGGGCCATGTCCGGGAATCCTCGGCGGCCCGGCACGTTTCGTCCTCGGGCGTCGTTGCCGGGCGCCGAGCTACTCCAATGGAGGTTGTGGATTGCCTGGACGAGGGTGCGGTCATCGCATTTGTGGGCGGCGAGCTCCAGGGCACGGCGCTGCAGGAGGTCGAGCGCCACCTGGTCGGCTGCCCGGCCTGTGCGGCGCTGGTGGCCCTGGCGGCCCCTGCGACGCCCTCCCGGCCGGCAGGCACGACGCAGCGGCTGGACGACGTCTCGCTGGGCCGCTACCAGCTGCTGGCGCTGCTCGGCCGCGGTGGGATGGGCGAGGTCTACGTCGGCTACGACCCCGAGCTGGATCGCAAGGTGGCGATCAAGATCCTTCGCGCGGACAAGGCCGACCACCAGGGACACCGCGCGCGGTTCATGCGCGAGGCCCAGGCCGTGGCGCGGCTCACGCACCCCAACGTGGTCGGCGTCTACGACGTCGGGAACGTGGGCGGACGGATGTTCCTGGCCATGGAGCTGGTCGACGGCGAGACGTTGAGCGCCTGGCTGGCCCGCAGCCCCCGTGGCGTCTCGCAGATCCTGCACGTCTTCGCGATGGCGAACCGCGGCCTCGACGCCGCGCACCGGGCCGGCATCGTCCACCGCGACTTCAAGCCGCAGAACGTGATGGTGGCGGGCGACGGCTCGGTCCGGGTCATGGACTTCGGCCTGGCCGCCAGCGCCGACCCTGGGCTGCCCGACGAGCCGCGCCTGACCGCCGCCGGATCGATCCTGGGCACGCCCCACTACATGTCGCCCGAACAGCTGCGCGGGCAGCGGGCCGACGGTCGCGCCGACCAGTTCAGCTTCTGCGTCGCGCTGTGGGAGGCGCTGCATGGCGCGCTCCCGTTCCCGGCCAAGACCTGGGGCGCCCTGCGCGCCGCCGTGCTCGAGGGACGACCGCAGGCGGGGCCGCTGGCGCGCCGGGTCCCGCGCCGGGTGCAGGCGGCGCTGGTGCGCGGCCTGTCGGCCGATCGCGACGACCGGTTCCCGACCATGGCCGACCTGCTGGCCGCGCTCAACGGCGCCGGCGGACGGACGACGTCGCGCCGCGCGCTGGCCACCTCGATCGCTTCGCTGGCCCTGGCGGCCGCGGTCGCGGGCCTGGTCGTCGCGCGCGGCCAGGCCCATCGAGCGGCGGCCTGCGATCCGGCGCCCCTCCTGACCGCCGCCTGGACGTCGCTGCCCGACGATCCCAACCGCGCGGAGGCCCGCGCAGCCTTCGCCGCCGCCGCGGGCGAGGTCGGTGACGCGCAGGCCCGGTTCGGCAAGGTGAGCGCCCTGCTCGACCAGTACGCCCTCCGCTGGGGCGGGCTCTGGCGCGAGACCTGCGACGCCACGGCCGCCTCGACGGGGGACGATCGCGTCTCGACGCTGGCGACCGCCTGCCTCGAGCGGCACGGGCGCGAGCTGGCGGCGCTCACCCACGTGCTGGTCCGCGCCGACGCGCGGGTGGTCCGGCGAGCGGTGGCGGCCACGACGGCGCTCCCGGCCGTCGACAGCTGCCGCGATCTGGCGGCGCTCCGCAACACGGTCGCGCCAGCGGCCGACCCGGCGGCGCAAGCCCGGCGGGACACGCTCACCGATCGCTTGCTCGCGCTGCGCGCCGAGGCCGCGGCCGGGCACGACGCGCAGGCCCTGGAGCCGGCGCGCGCGCTGCTGGCCGAGGTGCGGGCCGCCGACGACGCGCCGCTGCTGGCCGAGGGCCTGGTGATCACCGCGCGCATCCAGTCGCCGTTCGATCCCGACCTCTCCGTGCCGCTCTACGAAGAGGCCTATCGGATCGCCCAGAACGCCGACCTGTCGGCCCTGGCCGGCGAGGCCGCCATCCAGCTGGCGGCCATCGCGGGGGCCGTCCACCACCAGTTCGTCGAGGGCGAGCGCTGGGCCGGGCTGGCCGAGGTCGCGGTGGCGCACGCCGGGGACGCGCGGTTGCGCGGCTGGTTCCTGGACACGCGCGGCACGATCGCGGCGGCGCGCGGCGAGTGGCGCCGGGCGCGGGCCGACTTCGAGGCCGCCGTGTCGGCGCGCGAGACCGCCGGTGCGCCGCAGGAGCTGGGCGCGTCGCTGACCCACCTGGCGCGCGCCGCTGCCATGCTCGACGACGGCGCCGGTGCGCTGGCGGCCGCTTCGCGCGCGGTCGACGTCCAGGCCGGCCTGTTCCCGTCCGACAGCTACGAGGTCGGGGCCGCGCGCCTGGCCCGCGCCCGCGCCCTGTTCGCCGTCGGCCGCGGCGCGGACGCGGGGACCGATCTGGACGTCGCGCGAGCCGCCTTCGAGCGCGCGCTGGGACGCGACCACCCGTTCCTGGCAGACCCGATGACCGCCGCGGGGGAGCGCGCCCTGGCTTCCGGGGACGCGGCCCGCGCGCGCGACCTCCTCGAGCGGGCCTGGGAGATCCGATCCACCCAGCTCGCCGACGGCGGCGCGCGCGAGGAGACGGCGTTCGCGCTGGCCCGCGCCATCCGGGCCGCCGCGGGTGACGATGCTCATGCGCTGGAGCTGGCGCGCGAGGCCAGCGACGGCTACGCGGCGTTCCCCGATCTGGCCGACCGGCGGACGGCGGTCGCCACCTGGATCTCGGCGCAGGCCGATCGACGTCGCGGGCGGCGCTGACGGTCAGAGCTTGGCCGGAGCCAGCTCTTCGTCGACGATCCGTTTCACGGCGGCCGGATCCAGCTTGCCCTTGTTGGCCTTCATGATCTCGCCGACGACCCGACCGGCCTGCTTGCCGTCGGAGACGCCCAGCCGGACCAGCGCCTCGCGCACCAGGGCCCGGGTCTCGTCGTCCGAGGCGGCCTTGGGCAGAAAGCGCGCGCAGAAGGCGATCTCGAAGTCGATCTGCGCGATCGCGTCGGCGCCGCGCGCGCCGATGGCGGCGTACTCTTCGCGCGACTTGCGGAGCTGCTTCTGGTAGGCGGCGATCACGTCCAGCCAGAGCGCGTCGTCGAGGGGCCCCTTGAATCCAGCCGCGGTGCGGCGCTCCATGTGCTTGGTCTTGATCATCCGGATGCAGTCGGCGGTGCGGCCGTCCTTCGTCCGCATCGCGTCCTTCAGCAGGTCGTTCAGCTGGGCCTCGATCGACATGACGGTGCAAGGTAGGCCGAAACCGGCGCCCCCGCAACCGAGGGACCGGTCCCTGGCGACCTGCGTCCTCCGCTCACTGTGTGAATCAGCGGCACGCTGACTGGTCCGTCGGAGCGGCAGATGCGGTATTCTCGATATGTTGGGGCGGGGGGGTCCACGGCCCGCCACTTGCTAGTTTCGAGCCCAGACCATGAGTCTCAGACACGGCACATTGGCGCTGGTGGCGCTGCTCACAGGCGGGGTCGTCGCTGGCGGCACGGCATGGGCTCAGGTCGAATCCCCGCTGGTGCCGGCAGCCCCGGGCGCGCTCCCGCCACCACCTCCCCCCACACCTCCCCCGACCGGCATGCAGGGGGCTCCGCCGGCCGCCCCCGAGGCGTTGCCGGCTCCGGCGCCCATGCCCCAGGACGTGCAGGCCGCGCCGCCGGCCGGCCCCGATCAGGGCGCGCCACCGGCCCAGGACTATCCGATCCCGCCGAACGTCCAGGGAGCGGCCGTTCCGGTCCAGGGCGGCGGCTACTGCTTTGGCGGGCCCCACCCGGCCCCGGGCGGTGGCTGGGAAGCGACCGCCACACCGCACGTGCACGACTACGCGCCGTTCGATCTGCGGCTCTTCTCGTACCGTGACGGCTGCTACTACTTCGTCGGCGACCCGCGCGACTTCGGGTACACGGGCCAGCTCTACAGTTACTACGGCGCTCACCCCATCGCCGACGCATACGGCGGTGGCTGGTGCTTCATGGTGGGCCCGCACACCCACTGGTGGCGCCCGTGGTCGTCATACTTCACGGTCGTCGGCCCCTGGTACTACTGGAACGGACCGTACGATCCGATCTTCTGGGCCTACTGGCCGTTCTACTCGTTCTATTACCGCAGCTACTACCCGCACTACTACGCCGGCGGCCGCTACTTCCACGGCGGGTTCCGCGTGGCGCCGCCGATCATGCGCGTCCCGGCCTCCGTGGGCGCCGGCTGGCGCGCGTCGCCGGGAGCGGGCGTGGCGGGCGGCGGCTGGCGCGCGCCTGCGGCAACGCCGTACCGGGGCGCCCCGGGCTACCACACGGGGCCGATCAACCGCGGCGGCGCCGGCTATGGCGGCGGCTGGCACGGTGGCGCCGTTCCCTACGCAGCCCCACGCGTGGGCGGCGGCTGGCACGGCGGCGGCAGCTTCCACGGCGGCGGCGGCGGCTTTCACCACCGCTAGTTTTCCGACTGCGATTCGGACGCCGGAGGGCGCGAGGCGCCCGGGTCCAAGCCCCCGGAGGCTCGGCTTTGCCGAGCCGGCATCGACGGCCAAACCGGAGCCCGTGAGGGGGGCACCCCTGGCGCCTCAGTTGCCGTTCGGGAAAAAGCTGTCGTCGAACGAGAACTGCTGGTAGCGGTCGAAGCCCAGCGCGAGCAGCAGGTTGATGGCGATCGCGGCCACGAGCAACGCCTTGAACAGCCGTGTGAGGCGGCGGTTGCCGATCGCGAGCAGCACGATGAGATAGATCATGAAGTCCAGGCTGAAGCGGTAGCCCCACTGGACGTATCCCGAGTTCTGGTAAAGCAGATCGGGGAGCGCGACGGTGCCGACGGTGACCCAGAGCGGCCTGGTCAGAGGGCTCGACTCCTGGGGCATCACCGTATAGGCGAGGTTCGGCGAGGTGACGAGCAGGCTCATGCCGTGCTGGCTCACCTTCACGTACGGGTAGTGCGTCATGATCCGCGGCAACAGCACCAGCGCGGCGGCCAGGTTTCGCGACAGGAAGTGGTAGTTGAACAGGCCGAACCGGAACATCCGCTCCTGCCACTGCACCGGCATGTAGCGGTGGCCGAACTCGAACGGGCTCCGGAAGCGCGCGTAGTTGTAAGCCGCCAGCGCGATCCCGCCGACCAGGATCGGGGCGGCGAAACGCACCAGCAACGAGGCGAGCGCCCGCCGCCCGGCCGGCGTCCTCAGCGTGGACATCCCGCCCGCTGCTCGGACAGCCTCGAACAGGAACAGCGGCAACACGATCCAGGGTGGGCGCGTCGCGAACCCGAGCGCCACGCAGATGCCCGCCAGCACCGGACGGCGCGCGCCGATCGAGGCCCAGACGTAGCCGATCGACAGCGTCACGGCGACGATCTGGGCGGTGAACCAGACCTGGCCCACCACCGAGCAGAAGTAATAGACCGAGCCGACGCCGAACAGCGCGGTCAGCCACAGGTCGTCGCTGGTGGTCCGGCTGGACAGACCGCGCGCCCGCAGATCCCGCAGCAGCAGAAACAGCAGCATCGGGTTCAGCGCCGCCCACAGCGCGGTGAACAGCACGTCGTTGAAGTGCAGCCCCCAGATCGCGACGAACGGCAGCATCACCACCGCCGGGAACGGCGGGAACGAAACCAGCCGGATCGTCGAACGGGACGCGATCTGCGACGCCGGGATCGTCTCCGACGGACCCTGCAGCGGGTACATCCGGTCCCCCGGTCCGCCGGTGCGCCCGCCGTAGATGCCCCGCACCTCGCGGCCGTCGCGCAGCTCGAGGACGTCGATCTTCGCCCAGTCGTTCTCGTTGGGGGGCGGCCCGGCCAGCGTCAACCGCCCGTGCAGCCAGCCCTCAGCCAGATAGACGTAGTGGTTGTAGAGCGAGTGGACCATCAAGCGCGGGCCCGACGCCCCCAGGTAAGCGCCGGCGAACACCAGGTACAGAATGACGGCGGCCCGCCACCCGCGCAGCCAGCGATCCAGCACCGTCAACGAGCACCCGCCCGACGGGCGATCTCGGGACGTTCGTACAGGGTCACCATCGGCACGCCTTCGCGCTCCCGCACGAAGAGCGGCCGGGTCGTGCCGTAGATCTCCCAGAACCACGCTTCGTACTTGGCCCAGTGCTTTTCATAGAAGAGGATCCCCAGCTGCGAGCGCCGGATGCCGTCCTCGCCGAAGCCGGTGTCGCCGACCGCCAGCGAGAGGCGGCCGTCGCGTTTGTACATCGAGATCGCGTCCGGGAGCACGTCGTGCCAGTAGAGCCCGTGGTTCTCGGGCGCTCGGGCGTCCAGGTCGGGGAGCATCGGCAGCACGGAGTAGCCCCAGAACTGGCGGTTCATCCCCAGCGAGGCGCCGCCCGCGAAGCCGCCCGCGAGCAGGTTGTAGTGCCCCAGCCCGTCGGGATGCGAGCGGCGCGTCTCCACCACCGCCGGCAGGCAGACCAGCCCCGCCAGCGCCAGCGGCGCCGCCCGACGAAGCCGCTGGCGCGTTGACGGAGCTGGGCGCCGCCCAGCGGAGTCGTCGCGGGAGGTCAAAGGAACCCTCTCAGGGTTCCTTTCTGGATCGTCGGCCGCCGGCAGCGCCGCCACGAACGCGCGCCCCAGCGCCGCCAGCCCGACGCCGGCGGAGAGCGCGATGTAGGGCATGGCCGCCAGGAAGTGCTTCACGCCGCCGAACACGGGCGTGGACGGCACGGCCAGCGTCGCCAGCGGACCGAGCGTCTGCAGCAGCACGAACGCCCCGGGGGCCCGATCGACGTCGGCGCCGGGCCGCAGCCAGCTCGCGCGATCGGCCACCGGCTCTTCCGACTCGCCGTCGGGCTGCACGGGCGCGCCGCGACGGCGGCGCGCCAGCACCACCCCGCCGATCGCCGCCAGGGCCAGCGTGGTCACGGGCACGGTGAACCCGGTCTCGACGAACGGCGCCGTCGCGCGCAGCCACTTGCGGGCGGTGCTCATCTCGGGCTGGTTGAAGTTCCGGCCCAGGTACTCGAAGTTGTAGTGCTCGTGCTCGAGGTGCCGGCGCACGTAGGCCCTGGCGCGCCCGACCGGATCGGCCCACAGCCAGGGCCAGTGGGCGAAGAACAGCAGCGGGCCCAGCACCAGCATCGACACGAACGCCAGCGGCAGGCGCGGCAGCCGGCGCGCCCGCCAGTCCCCGCGCCGCATCCAGAGGTAATGCACCACCAGGAAGAACGGCATCAGCCAGGCGTTGTGCTTCACGCCCAGCGACACGCCGAACAGCGCGCCGGTCGCGATCCCCCAGCGCCAGTCCCGGAGCGACTTCCAATAGGCGAACCCGACCGCGAACGCCATCGCGGCGATCGGCACGTCGAAGCAGGCGATCTGGGCGTGGAAGAACAGATGCGGCTGCGCCAGCGTCAGCACCGCGGCGGCGGCCGCCGCCGCGCGAGGCAGCCAGGCACGCGCGAACCAGAACACCAGCGCGACCAGCAGCGCCGACATCAGGATGGCCGGGAACCGGAACGCCGTCGACTCGCGCGCGAACAGCGGCAGCGTGATGTGGCGCCCGCGCACCGGAATCGGGTGCAGCCAGCGCGTCGGGCCGGTGCAGTGGCAGCGGTGGAAGGCGCGCCACGACAGCCCGTACAGCACCTTCATCACGACCGGGTGGTCGGGGGCGTTGTCGCTCCAGTAGCGGTCGATGTCCGCCGTCGCGAACGACCGGCCCGGGTGGCCGTGGACCAGGTTGTCCCCCAGCTCCTCGAACCAGCCCCAGTAGCGCTCGCCCGCGCGCATGTACTGCGCCTCGTCGCGGCCGATCCCCTGCTTCCCCTCGACGGCCAGCAACCAGACGACCGCGAACAGCGCCAGCAGGCCGGCGACCAGGCGATCCAGGCCGCGTGTCCCCAGGCGTTTCATCGGCGCGCCTCGGCCGCGAACGAGAAGTACCGCTCGCGCGGCGCCGCCGATCGGATCTCGAGCCGGACGGGGACCGTACGACCGTCCTCGGCGCTGGTGTCGATCCGGGTCTCGGTCCAGCCGCTGTCGTCGGTCGTCTCGGGCAGGTCGACCGCGCGATCGCCGATGAACAGGCGCGCCGTGACGGTGCCGCGCGCCGCCTTGCGCGCCCAGGTGTCGTGCAACCCCGTGGCGACGGCCAGCACCCGCCCCAGTCGGGCGTGCGGGTACTCGACGACCACGGGGCCGCCCGCCACGGGTTGGGTCATGACCGCCATTCGCAGCCGCTGATCGACCTCGACGACCTTGCGCTGCAGGACCGCCGGCGGAGAGACGCGCGCCTCGCGCCAGCTGGCGACGAAGTCGTAGGTCACCGTGGGAGCGGGGCGCTCGATGAGCCGGACGCGCAGGTGGCCGACGGATCGGTCCGAGCGCACCTCGCCCCGACGCCCCTCGGGACTGCGCCCCCCCCGCTGGCTCACCTCCCACACGCGCGGAAACCGATCGTCGTCCATGCGGGCAGCCACCTCGGGCGGGATCAGATCGCCCAGGTGGACACGCAGGATCGGGTCGGCCCAGGCCGGCGCCGCGACGATCAGGTCACCGGGCCGGAAGCCCCGCCGAACTTCGGCCGCGGCCGCGTCCCAGTCGGCGTCGGTCGGCGCGCACGCCGGGGCGATCAGGGCGACCAGCGTCTCGACGATCGCCAGCAGCGCGACCGCCGCGGTCCCGCCCAGCGCGATCCGTCCCGGCGCCCAGCTCCTCATGGCCCGACCGTGACCTGCAGCGCCGGCGCCTCCGCGCGGACCGTGCTCGCCGCCATCAGCTGCACCCGGACCGTGTAGCGGCCGGGCGGCGCGCCCGGCGGGACCACCACCGACAGGCGGTCGCGGATCTGTTGCCCCGGACGCCAGCGGGCCAGCGGCATCAGCCCCCCGACCGGCACCTGGTCGATGGTGCGGCGCCAGCCGGAGGCCCCCTCGATCTGATAGCGAAGGCGGAGCCCTCTCTCCAGCCGGCGCTGCGGCGCCAGGTAGATGGTCGCGTCGATCCGGCCTCCCGGCGGGACACGGTCGGCGGCCAGGTCGTAGCCACGCACGATCGCCAGGTCGCCCAGCGACGACTGGGCGGGGTGTGACGGCACGGGTGCCGAGCCGCCCGGCGGCGTGACGTCGGCCACCAGCCGCTCGGCCGCGCCGGGCGGCAACGCGAGCCCGGTCTCCAGGCGCTTCAGGTCCCGCGCGAGGGTGGCGCAGGCCGCGTCGCCGCCGACGTCCCAGATGTCCCGCGCCTCGGCCGGATCGCGCGTCCGGTCGTAGCACTCCGTCGTCCCGCTGGGCGTCTCGTTCCAGATCAGGTGGCGCTGCGTGGTCACGAAGGCCCGCTTCTTCCCCCGCTCGGAGGTCACCTCCTGGAACACGGCGCGCGTGTCGGTGTCGGAGGCGGGCGGGCCGACGATGTCGGGGACCAGCGAGCGCCCCAGGAAGCTCGGCTCGGCGTGGCCGCGCGCCAGGTTGACCAGCGTGGGCGCGATGTCGACGTGGCCGGCCGGCGCGCGCACCCGCTGCGGCGGGACGCCGGGGACCCGCACGATGAAGGGGACCCGCGTCTGCGCCGTGTACAGGTCGAACCCGTGCTCGGTCACGCCGTGCTCGCCGAACCCTTCGCCGTGGTCGCCGGTGAGCACGATCGCGGTCCGGTCCCACAGGCCGGTCTGGCGCAGGTGCTCGAGCAGGCGTCCAAAGTGCAGGTCGGTGAATCGGATCTCGCCGTCGTACAGATCGACCCGCGCGCTGCCGAACGACGGCACCTCGGGGTGCGGCTCGTACGACAGGTGCGGGTCGTAGTAGTGCAACCACAGGAAGAACCTGCGGTCGCGGTGCGCGTCGACGAAGGCGATGGCGTCGTCGGTCATCTCGCGCGACGACGACCCGCGCGACTCCATCGGACCGTTGACCGCCACGTGCAGCGCCGCGCGGTCGGAGCGGTACAGGTCCATGCCCCGCTCGAACCCGCGGTGAAACCCGATCTCGAAGTAGTTGAAGCTGAACATACCGGCGGTGAAGTAGCCGGCCTCGTGCAGCGCCTGGGCGGTGGTCCGCATGTTGGCGCCGATGCGCGGCCACCAGATCGACTCGTCCCAGGTGATCGCCGACGGCCAGCGACCGGTGGCGATGGCGGGCATCGAGTAGCGCGTCGACGGGGCGTGCGCCCAGCCGTTCTCGAACAGCGTGCCGGCCGCCGCCAGGGCGTCGATGGCCGGCGAGGTCGCGCGCGCGTAGCCATAGCAGCCCAGGTGGTCGGCGCGCAGGGTGTCGATCGTGACCAGAAGCAGGTTCAGATCGGCCGGGACGTTGGGCGGCAGGGTTGCCATTCGAGCCGGCGGCGGCAGCGCCTGTGTCGCGTCCTGGCCGTCGCAGTCGGCGTCGACACCGTCGCCCGGCAGGTCGACGGCGCCGGGGTGCACGTCGGGGTCGCTGTCGTCGCAGTCGCCGCCGCCCAGGGCGCGGGCGTAGCCGTCGCCGTCGAAGTCCAGCAGCGCCCGCCCCGCCTCCAGCGCTGGACCGACCAGCGCGGCGCGCGCGCTGGCGATCTTGCGGCCGGCCTCGTTCTCGCTGGCCCGCAGCACGACCGCGCTCAGACCCAGGCCGAGCACGACCCCCGGGACGCTCAGCCGGGGCGGCCGTTGCGCCCAGAGCCGCATCACCCCGAAGCACAGGCCGATCCCCAGCGCCGCGATGGCGGCGCCGGCGATGAGCTCGGCCCAGGGCGCGAAGCGCAGGTCGTTCTCCCAGAACATCCCGACCCCCAGCGCTCCGACCAGCAGGTAGACGCCCCCGGCCGCCAGCCACAGCCGCGGGTCGCTCCAGCGCGGCCCGCGCAGCTCCGCGGCACGCGACAGCGTCAGGGGCAACAGAAAGGCCGCCAGCGCCGACCAGGCGCTGCGCTCGATCAGCGCCGGTCCGTGCAGCGGCGCGCGGGTGCGAGCGACCGCCGCGAAGATCACAGCCGACGCCAGTCCGCAGAGCGGCGGCCCCACCACCGCCAGGGCCGGAGATGGCGCGCGGGGCGGCTGTCGAGAGGACCGGCGCGCACCAGCCAGTCGGGCGACCGCCGGCGCGAGCGCGAACGCCAGGACGCCCGCTCCGATGGCGGCCAGCGCGGTCAGACCGGCCGCCAGGAAGCGGTTCTTGCGCAGCGACGTCCCGGTGACGACCGCCACGGCCGCCCATGCCGCTCCGGCGCCCGCGACGACAAACCCGACGGCACGCGCCCAGGCCGGCGGGCGTGCGCCGCGCCCCCAGACCGTCAGGCGGCCCAGGACCTCGCAGGCGACTCCAGCCGTCCAACCGACCAGACCGTCCAGCGACACGGTCAGCAACATCGTGGCAAGCAGCGCCGAAGCCGACGCCCCGACCGCCATCCCGGCGCGCACACCGTCGACCGCACCGACCGCCATCCCGGCCAGCGCGCCGGCCCCCGCGCAGTGCGCGATCGGCCATCGGGTCCGGGGCACTGCGCCGGAAGAGCTGGCGCCGTCGGGCTGCGCGGCGCCCTCGCCGTCGGTCATTTCCCGAGCAAACTACCACGCCGCAGGGGCGGCGCTACGCCCCGCAGAGGGGCAACGTCAGCTGGAATCCGACGGGCACGCCACGGTGGGTGGCCATGCCGACGATCACACCGTGGCCGTTGATCCCGTTGGCCTGCTGCAGCTGCCAGCCGTCCGCCGGATCGACCAGGTCGCCCAGCGCGACCATCCTTCCCAGCGACGGGCTCCAGATGAACGCGACGTTCGTGTGCGCGTCGACCGGGACCCAGCCGATGACGTCGCCGGCGCCGTCCAGGGCCCACCCGATGCTCGATCCGGTCCCCAGCGTCCCCAGATCGTCGACCGCGCCGGTCGCCAGGCTCAACCGGAACGCGTGGCTCTGCCCGTCGTGAAGGCCGTAGCCGACCACGAACTCGTCGTTGACGTCGTTGGCGGCGCGAAGCACCCAACCGGGCGTGCGGCAGCGAGCGTTCAAGTCTTCCAGCGCGGGGTGCGCCGCGCGCGAGTCGTACAGGAACGCGTGGCCCACGTCGGCGGCCGGCGAGCCGGCGAGCTGGGCGTTACCCACGATCAGGCCCGTCTCGCTGATGCCGCTGGCCGAGCTGCGCGCCCCCCCGAGGGTCCCCAGCGGACGCACCCCCTCGCGCGGCGACCAGACGAACGCCTGCCAGGTCGTCGCGTCGGCCCCCGGCAGAAGGCCCACCACCTGCCCCGCCCCGTTCAGGTCCCAGACGGAGCAGCCGGCGGGGCAGACCTCGACCCGGCCGCCGCTGGCCGTCCAGCGATAGCCGTAGAGCGTGCCGGTCCCGTCACCGTGGTCCGACTGCCCGCTGATGGCGCCGTCGGGGGCGATCGCGCTGGTGTAGCTCCGGGCGCCGAACCCCGGCTGCGTCGCGAGGTCCGTGAAGCCGCCCCGCTCCGTCCAGCGGAAGGCGTGATACTTGCCGTCGATCTGCGCCGACCCCACCGCGACGCCGTCGTCGTTGATGTCGTGCATGAAGACCTGACCGTCGGCGCTGCCCGGTGGCGAGACTTCGACGATCGGCGCGTAACCCTGGGCCGGAGGGACGACCCCCGCCGTGCAGCGCGCGCGAAGCTCGTGCGCCGCCGCCAGGACCGCCGCGGGCTGGACGGCGGGCTCGCGCCCGCGATCGCTCCCGCACGAGGTGCAACCGACCGATGCCATGACCGCAGCGACGACGACCAGGATCGGCTCGATCCCGACTGGCTCCCCAAGTCTTCCTGGCCTGCGCATGGTCCGGAAACCCGTGCGCCATTACCCTACACCCGCCGCGCGGCGAGCGTTGCGGCAATCTGGGCCGTGCAATGCGCCAGATCGGTGACGCTACTTCTTGGCGGCCTCGTGTCCGGGCGACGGTGAGCCGACCTGGCCAGAGGACGGCTGCGCCACCAGGCTCGGCCCCGTTCGCTTCAGCACCACCACGGTCTGCAGCGACTGGACCTCGTTCGACTCGCGCGCGAACACCTGCACCAGGTTGCTCCCCGCGCCCAGCGGGATGTCGGCGTCGAAGTCCAGCTTGGTCCGATCGCCCGTCAGCCGGTTCGGCTGATAGAAGGCCTTCTTCACGGGGATCTTCGCGTTCCGGTTCCAGACCCGGATGTAGACGTCGCGGACCAGGCGGTCGTCCGAGGCGTGCCCCTTGATGTGGACCGTATCGCCCGTGGCGACCGTCGGAGCGGTCACGGTGAGCACGGGCGGCGTCACCTCCCACTCGGGTTTGAACGTGCCGTGCACCGTGGCGTTGCTGGCCGTCTTGAGGTCGCCGGTCGCGACGAACGCCGACCGCAGCGGGTCGACATCGACGCGCGTGAAACCGCCCACCTTGCCCGAGACCTTGAACGTCACCCCCTTGGGAGCGCGGCCGATGATCAGCGACCCCTCGGCCGGCGTCTCGCGCAGCGGGACGTCGTCGCGCGCCACCGTGGCGGTGCCGGTCGCCGGCTGGGGCGCGGGGCCGGCCGGCGAGATCTTCACCTTGATCTTGTCGGTGACCGTCTCGCCCAGCGTCGTGTCGCCCACCGAGAGCTCGAGCTGGTAGTCGTCGCCGTGGTATTCGTTTCCGACCTCGTAGACGAACGAGAAGCTCTTGGTCTCTCCCGGCGCCAGGTCCTTGGCCTCGAACCGCCCGGCGGTGATCAGGATCCCCTCCTGACTGGTTCCGTTGCGCAGCACCGCCTCCGTGTGCAGGGCGCGCCCCTGGCCGATGTTCTTGACCGTGACCAGCGTGCGGACCTGCTCGCCGCGCTGGACCAGGCCGTCGCGATTGGCCCCCTTCTGGTCGTCGATCGTCTGGTAGCTGTAAGCGAACATCGGCCGCTGTTTGCCGGCGATGTCGACCAGCAGGTCGGCCGCGGCCGACCTCGTGACCCCGCGCTGCGTGTAGAGCGTCGCCTTGATCTCGTCCGTCCGCGTGAAGGTGGACGTGGGCACCTTCACCGACAGCTCGTAGCTCTTGGATTCGCCCGGCCCGATCTTGCCGAACACCATCTCGTTCTCGTCGAACAGCGGGTTGTCGCTGTCGAAAACCGCCCGGACCCGGTAGGCGACCGCGCGCCCCACGTTCTTCACCACACCCCTGAGCTTGGCGGTGGTGCCGGCTTCGATCTTGCCGGCATCCGACTTGCCTTCGGGCACGGCCTGCAACGAGAGCTGCAGCTCGGGCTCGGGGCCAGAGGTCGGTCCAGCCGACCAGTCGACGCCCAGCTTCTCGAGCGCCTGCGAGACCTTCTTGTCCTCGGTGGCGCGCACCTTGTCCAGGTAGACCTTGGCCTGCGTCACCAGGTCGCGGCGCTTGATCGATTTCGCCTGAACCAAGAGGTCGCGCGCGAAGTCCATCAAGAAGTCGGTCTTGTTCGCCTGATCGTCGTCGCCGTCGGCCTGCTCCTCGGCGTCGTCGTCGGCCTCATCCTCGTCCTGGGCGTGGACCTTCTCGTTGGGCTTGGGCTGGAACAGGTAGGTCACCACCTCTTCCGGCTTCTCGCCGTGCCGGGCGCTCGGGTGCTCGAGGTGCCACTCGTAGTCGGCCTCGCGCCGCTTGTGGACCGAGGGCTGCAGGCGGATCCAGGACCGGTCACCGTCCTTCTGGACCAGCAAGGCGTCGGTCTCGATGTCGGGAACCACGCCCACGCCCTGGATCGAGATGTCCCCCGGCGTCAGGTACTGCGCCGTGGTCAGCTTCAGGCCCAGCTTGTCGTCGTCCGTCGCCTCGCCGAACGAGATGGGCGACGGGATGTCGAACAGCACCTGGACCGAGCCCTTGCCGAAGGTCTCCTCGCCGACCACGATGCCGCGGTCCAGGTTCTTCATGGCGCCGGCCACGATCTCGGACGCGCTGGCCGAGTTCTGGTTGACCAGCACGGCCAGCGGGACGGTGGGCTCGTGCCCGCTGTCCGAGGCGGTCTCGTCCTTGCGCTGCGCGCCGCCCACCCCGACCATGGAGACCAGCGTCCCCGACTTGATGAAGGCGTCCGAGACCTTCTGGGCCTGCTCGTAGAGCCCGCCCGGGTTCCCGCGCAGGTCCATGATGATCCCCTTGACCTTCTCGCGCTCGAACATCGCCAGCGCGTCGGCCAGGTCCCCGGCGCTGTTGGCCGAGAAGTGCTGCATGTGGAAGTAACCGACCTTGGCCGGCGGCTGGCCCGGGCTGGACGGGACCGCCAGGATGCGGGCCGGCGGATCGATCGACGGCGGGCGGATGAACGCGCGCGTGATCGTGAACTTCTTCACGCCCGGGGCGCCCTCGCGATCGACGTAGACGTCGACGCTCGTGTCGACGTCGCCGCGCAGCCGGTCCACCGCCTCGGTCAGCGTCATGTTGACGGTCGACTCGTTGTTGATCCGGACGATGTGATCCTTGGCCTTCATCCCGACGCGCATGGCGGGCGTATCGGGCATGGGCCGCTTCACCGTGATCCGGTTCTTCTTGTCCATCTCGATGACGATCCCCAGCCCGCCAAACTTCCCCTGCGTCTGGGTCCGCATGTCCTTGTAGGTCTCGACGTCCAGCAGCACCGAGTGCGGGTCCAGCGTGTAGAGCATGCCGTTCGTGGCGGCCATCTCGATCTCCACCAGCCGCCGCGCCTCTTCCTTTTCGGGGACGGGCTGCAGGTTGGGCTGCACGAACTTGAAGATGTCCTGCAGCTTGCTGCGCAGGCTCCAGGGGGCGTCGACCTGCTCGATCGAGAAGTTCTTCTGCTGGCCGTTGACCTTCACGGTGACCTGCTTGGGGTCATGCTCGGGCCAGCGATCGATCAGGATCTCCGGAACGTCGCGCTGGACGAAGTCGAGCGCGCCGACCAGCATCCGCCTGGGGTCCAGACGGTTCTTGTCGAAGTAGTTCTCGCGCACGTAGAACAGCGTCTTCGTGAAGATCGGGAGCTGCGAGAGATCATACTTGCCGGCCACCGTGCGGGTGGCGGCCCGCAGCTGGCTGTCGGCGCCGACCCGGATCCCGTCGCCCCCATGGCGAACGGTCAGGATGAGCGCCGCGCTGCACGCAGCCGAAAAAGCCAGGACCTTGCTGAACCGCCGCATGCGCGACTCCGGGGGCAATGAGGGAGAGGACGGAGAAGAGGACGAAGACGACGCTTGCGAGGTCGGCGACGTCGGATCGGGGGATGGACCGTCGATGAGATCCATGTATCCGGGGAATTGTAACCAGCCCGTCGTCGCGCTGCACGCGGAGATCGCGGTATATTGCGACAGCCGGGTGAGGAAATACGGCATGGGACTGCACCCGTGAAGGGAGCCGGCACGCTGTTCGTGGTCGCCACGCCACTCGGCGACCGCTCCGACCTGTCGGCGCGCGCCGCGGAGACGCTGCGCGCGGCCGAGTTGGTCGTCGCCGAGGACACGCGGAGCGCCCGGCGGCTGCTGGCGGAGATCGGCGCCGGCGACAAGCCGGTGGTCTCGTGCTTCGACGCCAACGAGGCGGCGCGCGCGGCCGAGGTCGCCGCCCGGCTGACCGCCGGGGCGCAGGTCGCGCTGATCTCGGAAGCCGGCACGCCGCTGGTGTCGGACCCCGGCTACCGCGTGGTCACGGCGGCGATCTCCGTCGGTGCGCGCGTCGTCCCGGTGCCCGGCCCGTCGGCGGTGCTGGCCGCGCTGATGGCCGCCGGCTTGCCCACCGACCGCTTCCTGTTTCTGGGGTTTCCGCCGCGAAAACCGGGGCCGCGGCGGCGGCTGTTCGAGAGCGCGCGGGCGCTGCCGTTCACGCTGGTGCTGTACGAATCGCCGCTGCGGGCGGGTGCGACGCTGGCCGACCTGGCGGCCGTGCTGGGCGACGGGCGCCCGGCCTGCCTGGCGCGCGAGCTGACCAAGCCGCACGAGGAGCTCGTCCGTGACACGCTGGGCGGCCTGGCGGCGCGCTACGCCGACGACCGGCCGCTGGGCGAGGTGACGCTGGTGGTGGGCGGCGCGCCCGCATCGGCCGCCGCCGAGGACCTGGACGACGACGAGATCCGCGCGCGCGCCGCGGATCTGACGGCCCAGGGTCAATCCACCGGCGACGCGGCGCGCGCGCTGGCCGAGCTGACCGGCCGGCCGCGACGCGAGATCTACAACCTGATCTCGCGCGGCTGAGCCGAAGCGCGTCGTCCCCCATCCTCGCTGAAGCGCATCCGACGTGCGGGAACGTCGTCATTTGACGCCAACTTTTTCGGCTCAGCTTCCGACGAACGGAGCCGATCCGATTCGATATGGCGATCGTGTTCCGTGGGTCGTCCCTCGTCGTGGCTTCTCTGACGGTGCTCGTGCTCGGTTGCGACTTCAAGGCGTCGCAATCGGTCAACGACGGACAGGGCGGCGGGCCGCCCGGGAGCGCCGGCTGGGGACCGCCGTCGGGCTCCGGCGGAGCGTCCGCCACCGGCACCGGCGGCACGGTGGTCACCGGCGTCGGCGGCAACGGGAACGGCAACGGAACGACCGCCGGCCACTCGGGCGGCGCCGGCTCTTCGGGGCAGGCCGGCGGCGCCTCGGGCAAGAGCGGCTGCCCCGCGCAGTGTCCCTCCGGGCAGGTCTGCCTGGGCAGCGGCTGCCAGCCCGATCCCTGCCTGGCTGCGTCGGCGATGGCCTGCGCCAGCGGGACCAGCTGTCACGCCAGCTGCGTGGCGGTCACCGATCCCTGCGCGGGCGTCACCTGCCCCGGCGGACAGACCTGCATGGGGGGCGCCTGCTTCGCCGGCTGCTTCGCCGAGCCCTGCAACGGCGTCACGTGTCCGGCCGGCCAGTACTGCAACGCCGGCAGCGGCAAGTGCGTCGCGCTGAACGCCTGTGACGCCGCCTGCGGGCCGGGGATGGCCTGCAACCTGTCGTGCGTCGCTCCCAACCCCTGCGCGGGCGTCACCTGCGCCGCGAACCAGGTCTGCGCGGCCGGCAAGTGCGTCCAGAACCTGTGCGCCGGCGTGACCTGCCCAGTCGGCAGCCTGTGCAGCAACGGGACGTGCGTGGACACCTGTCACTGCAGCGCCAGCTGCGGTACCGCCGGCAAGTGCGTGCAGGGGAGCTGCGTCTGCACGCCCAGCTGTCCGTCCGACGGCAGCCGCGCGGGAATGGACGACGGCTGCAACGGCACCTGCAGCTGCCCCAGCGGCGAATCGGTCTACAACGGAAGCTGCTGCAAGCCCAACTGCCCCTCCGACGGCAGCAAGGGCAACATGTCCGACGGCTGCGGCAAGACCTGCGCCTGCCCCTCCGGTGAATCCGTCTACAACAGCGCCTGCTGCAAGCCCAACTGCCCCTCCGACGGCAGCAAGGGCGGCATGTCCGACGGCTGCGGCGGCACCTGTGCCTGCCCCAAGGGCGAGAGCCTGTACATGGGCGCTTGCTGCACCGCCAACTGCCCCTCCGACGGCAGCCGCGGCGGCATGTCCGACGGTTGCGGCAAGACCTGCGCTTGCCCCTCCGGCGAGTCCATTTACAACAACGCCTGCTGCACCCCCAACTGCCCCTCCGACGGCAGCCGCGGCAACATGTCCGACGGCTGCGGCAAGACCTGCGCCTGCCCCTCCGGCGAGTCCGTCTACGACGGCGCCTGCTGCAAGCCCAGCTGCCCCTCCGACGGCAGCCGGGCCGGCGCTTCGGACGGCTGCGGGAAGACCTGCGCCTGCCCCTCCGGCGAGTCCGCGTACCAGGGCAGCTGCTGCCAGCCGATCTGCTTCAACGACGGGACCTGCGGCGGCACCGACGGCTGCGGCGGCACCTGCGGCTGCTCCGGCGGCGGCACCTGCAAGAACGGCCTGTGCCCGGGCAAGACCTGCACCCCGGCCTGCGGCTGCGGTCAGATCTGCAACAACGGCCAGTGCCTGGGCATCGTCTGCAGCCCCGACGTCGTCCAGTGCGGCTGCGGCTGCTGCAACGCTGGCGAGAGCTGCTCAGCGGGCCAGTGCGTCCCGGCGATCAGCTTGGGCTGAAGAAGGGCCGCAGGCGGCTCAGAACATCAGGGCGCCCTCGACCACCAGATGCCACGTCTCGCTCTGCTCGACGCGGAAGCGGCGGCCGGGGAGGTCGATGGACTCGCGGTAGGTCGGGTTGGCCTGGGAGGGGTTGTTCGAATCGACGCGGCCGTCGGGGCCTGGGACGCCGGGTGAGGCGTTGGTGATGAAGTGCGGCTCGTCGTACGACAGGCCGAACAGGCTGCGGAACCGGATGTAGGGACCGACCTGGACGTTGAGCCCCAGGTCGCCGCCGAACGAGCCGTAGGCCTCGATGTCGGTCACGCCCGGGTAAGGTGCAGCCCTGGTCACCGTCGGCTGCGTGACGCCGTTGATCACCGCGGCCTGCGTCACCTGGTCCAGGGATGCCCGGCAGCCGGTCAGGTCGGTGCCGCCGGCCTGGCAGGTGGACGACCCCGACAGCGGCTCCCAGAGCTCGCTGTAGCCGCGGCCGGCGAAGTGCTCCTCCATGTGCGCGCGGGCCTCGACCGTCACGCGCTGCTGGCGGGCGGCGTTCTCCCAGGCGATCACCTCGAGCCCGATCACCGCGTTCGCCACCTGCTGCGGGTTGACGGCGGTCTGCCCGCCGCCCTGGTCCTGGAAGATGCTGCCGTTGGTCCGGATCGGCAGCATGTAGGAGGCCCCGAAGAACGGATCGAAGTGGCGAAACCGCTTCGAGACCCAGGTGGTCCAGATCAGCTGGTGGTACCCGAGGCCGACCGCGGTGTTGCCGTTCGGGCTGGCCGGGTCGTAACGCATGTCCTTGAAGACGTCCAGCAGCGCGTCGAAGCTGAGGGTCCAGGTCGGCTTGGTGTCGTCGCGCCGCTGGTTGAACACGGCCCAGGTCACGCCCAGCCCCAGGTTTTCGAACCCCTTGCGCGTCGGGCTGGTGAAGACCCGCGAGCCGGGGCCGGTCGGCGTGGTGGCCGCGTCGCCGCCCGCGAACGTCCCGACGAACGTCGAGTTGCTGATGCCGACGTCCTTGTCGTAATCTAGGTGGTTCGAGTCGTACAGCACCAGCGGGGCCTGCACGTGAAGCCCCACGTCCCACAGCACGCCGAAGTCCACCCGCAGGTTCAGGACGTCGCTGGTCTGGGCGTACTTCAGGTCGCGGGCCAGGGTGGCACCGGTGCCGGTCTCCTGCTCGACGTTGACCGCGGCCGTCTTGACGTCGTGGAGCCAGGTGGCCGTCAGGTTGAAATCCCAGGTGTCGTCCGCATCCAGCGCGCTCACGACACGCGTGACCTCGGCGGCGTGCGCCCTCGTCCCGGCGCCGGCCGCGGCAACGAGAATCAGCATCGCCAGGATCGTCGTGATCTTCGTGGCGCTCACGGACGCGGCGACGATAACACGAGCCTCTACTTCTCGCGCAATCCCAGCTCTTTCATCTTCGTCTGCAGGCTCTTGCGCGAGATCTTCAGCTTGCGGGCGGCCTGGGTGACGTTGCCGCCGGTGGCGTCCAGGGCCTTCTGAATCAGCTCGCGCTCGACCCGCTCGGTCTCCAGCCGCACGGCCTCCTTCAGGGACTCCGGCGCGGGCGCCGCCGCCTTGCCGGCCTCCTCGCCGCCCGCGGCGGGCGGGGGCGCCGGGAAGACGGCCGACGTGGAGGCGGCCGCCGCCCCGACCACCTCGGGCGGCAGGTCGGAGACCCGGATCTCCGGCCCCTCGCAGAACAGCATGGTCCGCTCCATCAGGTTCTCGAGCTCGCGGATGTTGCCGGGCCACTGGTAGGCGATCAGCCGCTCGATCGCCTCGGGGGCGATGGCGGCGATCTGTTTCTTCAAGCGATCGTTGAACTTTGCGATGAAATGGTCCGCCAGCAGAGGGATGTCCTCGCGCCGCTCACGCAGCGGCGGGATGTGGATCGGCACCACGTTCAGCCGGTAGAACAGGTCCTCGCGGAAGGTCCCCGCCCCCACCTCGGCCAGCAGATCCCGGTTCGTCGCGGTGACCAGCCGGACGTCGACCTTGATGGTCTTGATGCCGCCCACCCGCTCGAACTCCGACTCCTGCAGGACCCGCAGCAGCTTGACCTGCATCTCGACCGGGATCTCGCCGATCTCGTCCAGGAACAACGTCCCCCCGTGCGCCAGCTCGAACCGCCCCGGCTTGGCGCCGACCGCGCCGGTGAACGCCCCCTTGTCGTAGCCGAACAGCTCCGACTCCATCAGCGTCTTGGGGATGGCGGCGCAGTTGATCTTGATGAACGGCCCCGTGTGCCGCGTCGAGTTCTCGTGCAGGGCGCGCGCGATCAGCTCCTTGCCGGTCCCCGACTCGCCCGTGATCAGCACCGTGGACGGGGTGCTGGCCACCTTCTCGACCACTGCGTAGATCTGGCGGATGGCGGGCGACTGCCCGACCAGCCGGAAGCGCCCGCGCTCGGACGGCTCCTCGGGGCGGACGTCCCGGCGGGCCAGGGCGTAGGTGTTGATGGCCTTGGCGACGACCTGCCGGATCTGCTCCTGCTCGAAGGGCTTCTCCAGGTAGTCGAAGGCCCCCAGCTTGACCGCCTCGACCGCGCTCTCGACCGACCCGTGGGCGGTGATCATCACGACCGGGACGTCCGGGTAGTCGGCGCTCAGCTTCTTGAGCAAGCCCATCCCGTCGAGCCCCGGCATCTTCAGGTCGGTGATGACGGTGTGGACGCCGTTGCTCATGCCTCCCAGCGCCTCCTCGCCGTTGGCGGCGGTGATCACGTCGTACCCTTCGCGGCGAAGGATGGCCTCGAGCACGCGGCGCATGTTCAGCTCGTCGTCGGCGACGAGCACCCGTTTGACGTCCAGGACTGCAGCGGTCACGGCGGCGGCAGCTTACTCCGATCGCGGTGAGGGCGGACGGCTTTGCCGGATCGATTGGCGCGTCGTATCCGGCGGGGGCGTCTCCGCCATGGCGGCAGGGCCGACCGGCTCGTGAGGCGTCCCCGGCGTCCGGCGGGGAGCCCGCCCCGGAATCGGGGGCGGGGGCGGCCGGCTGGGCGCCCCCGCCGGCTGTGGCTGCGGTTGCGGGTGAGGCGCGGGCGGCGCCGGCAACGGCGGGGGCAGCGGGGCACGGCGCGCGGCGTCGCTGCGCGTCGCCTCCAAATAGGCGGCGTAGGCGTCCGCCTCGATGGGCAGGAGGACCGTGAAGGTCGCCCCCTCCCCCGGCTGCGATCGGACCTCGATCGTCCCCCCGTGGTTCTCGATGATGCGCTGGCTGATCGGAAGCCCCAGCCCGGTCCCCTTCTCCTTGGTCGTGAAGAACGGGATGAAGAGGTTCTTGATGTCGTTGGCCGGGATGCCCACGCCGGTGTCGCGGAAGCGCACCTCCAGGAACGCCGCCGCGGCGCCGCGCCGGGTGGCCCGCCGCAGGCCGGTCGAGATCAGCAGCTTGCCGACCTTGCCGCTGCCCGCCGGCATGGCCTGGACCGCGTTCAGGGACAGGTTCAGGAACACCTGCAGCAGCTGCTCGGCGTCGGCCCGCACCGGGGGCGTCCGCTCGGCGAAGTTGGTGACGATCTCGACGTTGCCGTGCTCCTGCTGCTCCTTCGAGAGCAGCGACAGCGTCTTGCGCAGGACGTCCGCCACGTCCAGCGGCCGCTGCTCGCCCCGGTAGGGGCGCGCGTAGTCGAGGAACTGGGAGACGATCTTGTTCAGCCGGTTGACCTCCTCGACGATGATGTCCAGGAACTCGCGCGTGCTGGTGTTGCCGTGGCTGGCGCCGGCCGCCGGCTGCAGGAACTGCGCGGCCCCCTTGATCGAGCCGAGCGGGTTCCGGATCTCGTGGGCCAGACCGGCGGCCATCTGCCCCAGCGCGGCCAGGCGGTCGCGCTCCTTCATGCGCTCGTACACCTGCGAGTTCTGCAGGGTGATGCCGATGCTGTTCGCCACCCCGCGGAAGAGCTCGATCTCGTCGGTCGAGTAGGCCTCGCGCAGGCGGTCGTCGCGGATCACCAGCGTCCCCAGCAGCTGGTCCTCGCTGGAGAACCCCAGCGCGACGGAGCCGTTCATCTGCTCCAGCGTCCGCAGCGTCAGCGTCAGGCTCTCCTGCTCCTCGGTCGAGACGGTCCGCTGGGCCGCCAGCTCGCGCTCGATCCCCTCCAGCGTGACCACGCCGACGCGCCGCACCCGCTCGAAGAAGGCGCGGTGGGCGATGGCGTCGAAGTGCTCCTCGGGCTTGGGTCCCACGTGGCCGGCCAGCTCGAACCCCGAGCCGTCGGTGTCAGCCAGGTAGATCGACGCGTGAGTGATGCGCCGCGAGTCCTCCAGCGCCCCCAGCACGCGCGGCACCAGCACGCGCATGTCGATCACGTTGGCCAGCTCGGCCCGCAGCATCTCGATCCGCCGCGACAGCTCGAACTTCTCCTGGAACATCCAGCGGCTGATCCCCCCCTCGACCCGGGTGCGCAGCGGCTCGATCAGGATGACGATGGTGGCGGAGGCCAGCAGCGTGTTGAAGAAGAAGAGCCCCGAGTCCTCGGTCCCCACCCAGCGGACCAGCACGCCGTAGATGAACGCCAGGATGAACACCAGCGTCCCCAGCACCGCCATGCGCCCGAGCAGCTCGTTCAGATCGAGCAGCCGGTAGCGGACCAGGTTCTGCGACAGGAAGTAGAGGTAGACGATGATGAACAGGTTGCCGAAGCTGGGCCCCTGGGGCAGCGACTCGGCCAGCGTGGCCGTCACCGTCGCGAAGCCGCCCACCAGCAGGTACAGCAGCCGCTTCTTCTCGACGCGCGACGGCGTCGCCCGGTAGCGCCGGTACAGGTAGAAGACCGACAGGTAGAGGCCGGCGAACACATACGCCATGAAGGCGACGTGGAACGACACCGCGGTGTGCACCGGCTCGATGAACCGCGAGAACAGCAGCACGCTGTAGAACACCGCGGCGCCGAACACCGTCGAACGGCTGAGCGGCGGCGGCCCCGCCTCGTCGCCCAGGAAGGCCTGGAAGAAGCGCTGCGCCGTCGCGGGGAGCGACACTGCCGCCAGCAACGACGCCCAGTCCCAGGCGGCCGACTCGAAGCGGCGCGCCAGGAAGGCCAGCGAGCAGTAGAGCGCGATGTTGAACGCGAATGTGGCGAACAGCACATGCGCCCGCCTGCGCGGCTCGCGCAGCAACACCGACCCCCCGATCGCGAAGCTGACGATGGCGGCGACCAGCGCCGAAACAGGCTGAATGCTCAAAGCAGCCGGAATTCTACCTCGGGACCCTCGAAGGGTCCCGCGCCCCCCGCGATGAGCATCGCGCAGCCAAGCTGCGCGACGCTCGACGCGATTTTTAGCTCAGTTGTCACCCTGCCGCGGCATGGCGATTTGGCGGCAGCCCCCCGCCCTGCTATGTTGCATAGGTGACCAACGCGGCTGTCCTGGTGCTCAATCGGCACTACCAGCCGATTCACGTCACCAACGTCCGCCGGGCCTTCTCGCTGCTGTACCTGGGCGTGGCGCGGGTCGTCGACCCGGAGTTCAAGACCTTCGACTTCGCGAGCTGGGCGCAGCTTTCGACGGAGGTGCACGGCGCAGAGGTCATCCGCACCGTCGACCGCGCCATCCTGATCCCGCGCGTCATCGTGCTTCAGCTCTACGACCGCATCCCCAAGACCAAGGTGCGGTTCTCGCGGCACAACATCTACATGCGCGACGGCAATACCTGCCAGTACTGCGGGCAGGAGCTGCCGCGGATCGATCTGAACCTGGACCACGTCATCCCCCGCGCGCAGGGGGGCCGCACGACCTGGGAGAACGTGGTCTGCTGCTGCATCGACTGCAATCTGTCCAAGGGGGCGCGCACCCCCGAGCAGGCAGGGTTGAAGCTGCTGAAGACGCCGGTCCGCCCGCGCTGGACGCCCACCTTCCGCACGAACGGCGGCCGCGTCCGCTACCGCGAGTGGCTGCCCTTCCTGGGCCTGGCCGACGCGTCCTACTGGAACGTCGAGCTCGAAGACTGATCGATGCCCAAGCCGCCCGGAAGCCAAGGCAAGGAAGATGAAGACATCGTCGTCGAGATGGAGGCCGGTCCTCCACTGGACTTCGAGGACCCGGACGACGCCCCGCCCGAGTCGGGCCCCACGGAATCGGGCCCGACCGAGTCGCCGTCGCCGGACGGCGAAGCGGTAGCCGCCGAACCCGCGGCCGGCGACGCGGCGGTCGAAGCCGCCGCGCCCATTCCCACGCCCGAGTCGCCGAAGTCACGCGTCCGGCTGGTGGCCTTCGCCTCCGGCCGCGGCGGCACGGGGCGCTCATTGCTGGCCGCCAACGTGGCCGTCTACCTGGCGCAGGCCGCGAAGAAGGTCGTCGCCATCGACGCCGACCCGGCCGGCGGCCCGCTTCACCAGCTGCTGGGGGCGCCGCGGCCACCGCGCGGGTTCGGCGAGTTCCTGCGGGGCAAGATCAGCACGCTGAACGAGCTGATCGTCGACACCCCCATCGCCGGGGTCGGGCTGGTCGGCGGCGAGGGGAGCGCGTTCGGGACCACGCGCCCCAAGCAGACCGCCAAGACCACGCTGGCCGCGATCCGGGCGCTGGACGTCGACTACGTGATCGTCGACCTGGGCCCGGCCGATTCGACGCTGACGCTGGACCTGTGGCTGGGGGCGGACGTCCCCGTGCTGGTCACGCTCCCCGAGCCGGCCTCGGTCGACTCGACCTACCGCTTCGCCAAGAGCGCCTTCCTGCGGCGGCTGCGCTCGATCCGCGGCCTCGACCGCCTGGTCAGCAACTCGAACGGGCCACCGGTGGCGGCGCTGGACATCTACCGCGCCGTCAAGCAGACCGGGAGCCCGACCGAGAAGCTGGAGCAGGAGATCCGTTCCTACCGGCCGATGTTCGTGGTCAACCAGACCCGGACGGTCCAGGACCTGAAGCTGGGGACCTCGATGGCCTCGGCGGCCCGCCGGCGTCTGGGGCACTCGCTCGAGTACCTGGGACACGTCGAGGCCGACGAGACGGTCTGGCTGGCCGCGCGCCGCCACCGCTCACTGGTCGCCGAGTACCCGGAGGGCAAGGCCTCCAAGAACATCGAACGGCTCGGCCGCAAGCTCCTGTCGCTGGAGAGCGAGCGCGAGCGCGGCAACGCCACCGTCGCGCCGCTGCGGCTGGAAGAAGAGCAGACCTACTACGAGATCCTCGAGACCGAGCCGGGCGTCAGCGACGAAGAGGTCCGCCGCGCGTACCGGTCTATCAAGGACATCTACGCCAGCGGGTCGCTGGTGATCGCGGGCCTCTACGAGGACCATGAGCTGGCCGAGCTGCACGCCCGGGTCAACGCGGCGCACGACACGCTGTTCGCGCCCGACCGGCGGCGCCTGTACGACCTGGCGTTGCCCGAGGCCGACCTGGCGCGCGCGGTGCGAGCCGCCGCCAACGCCGGGCGGCGCTCACCCGCCGCCGCGATCGGCCCGTCGGCGGCCGAGGAGCGGGCCGACACCTCGGAGATCGCCTTCGACCCCGACGCCGAGATCACGGGCGAGTTCCTGCGCAAGATCCGCCAGTCGCGGGGCATCGAGCTGGGCGACATCTCGCAGCGGACCAAGATCAGCGAGCGCTACCTGCGCGCCCTCGAGGACGAGCAGTTCACCGACATGCCGGCCGTGGTCTACGTGCGCGGCTACATCATGGAGTACGCCCGCGCGTTGCGCCTAGACGCGCCCCGGGTCACCGAGAGCTATCTCGCGCGCTACCGGAAGAAGAACGCAGCAGCCCCCGCCACCGCCGCGCCCTGAGGCAGACCTCTCCCGCAGACGCCGCAGACAAGGGTTGGGAGACTTCAGGTTCCTACGAGCGCTTCTGGTAGACCTCGATGACCAGCGAGCCGTCGTCGTTGTCCTCGAAGACGGTGATGGTCGGCGTGCCGGTGGACGTATACGTGAACCTCGCCGAACCGCCGGCGCCGCCATCCACCACCGGGCAGGTCAGCGTGAGTGTCACCGTCGTTCCGCTGACCGAGAGCATCCCGGCCTGCCGGCTGATGAAGGTGCCCGACTGATCGGCCTCCTCGAATCCAAAGGGGCTGGCGCTGCCCGTGAGGACAACCGTCTTCCGACCCGGGCCCTCGCCGTGCGGCGTCCCGCTGTCTCCGGGATAAACGGTGGCTGAAATCAGGTCGTAAGTGCCTGCCTGGGGCGTCCCACCGGCGGGCGTGGGCGGCGCATCCGTCGAGGTCGTCGAAGTCACGCACGGCCCGGTCGGATCCACGGAATTGCAGCCGCTGCTCTGGTTTGACCCGCTGTCGCTCCCGCACATCGCGAGACCGCCCGCGCCGCCGGCACCAGCCGCGCCGGAACCCGCCACCCCGCCGGCGCCGGCCGCCCCGCCCGCGCCGGCCGCGGCGCCGGAACCCGCCCCACCACCTGCGCCGGAGCCCGCCGCGCCGGCCGCCCCGGAACCTGCCGCCCCGCCCGCGCCGGAACCCGCCGCGCCAGCTCCACCCGAGGCGCCCCCGCCGCCCGCGCTGCCAGCGTGACCGCCAGCCCCGCCGCCGCCGGCCGCGCCGCCGACTGCGCCGCCACCACCGCCCGCCGTCCCGCCTACGCCGCCGCCGTGGCCGCCCGCGCCCGCGGCGCTGCTGCCCGCGTGGCCGCCGCTGCCGCCCGTGGCGCCGCCAGAGCCGCCGCTCCCACCCGTGTGCCCGCCGCCTCCCGCATGGCCGCCGGATCCCCCGGTGCCGCCTCCACCCGACCCTCCACACCCCAACGCCAGCAACGAAACACCGAACGACGCGACCAGCAGACCTTTGCGCATGGGCCCTCCCTCAGTCAAAGGACATGAGTAGCGGGCCGCACTGTAAGCGGGGCCCCCGGGCCCCGCAAGATCTTGCCCTACAGCACGTTCGAGGCCAGCTCAGCCAGCGGCGAGCGTTCCCCTTTCGAGAGCGTCACGTGACCGGCCATCGGCTCGCCCTTGAACTTCTCGACGACCGTGGTCAGCCCGTTGGACGTGGCGTCGACGTACGGGTTGTCGATCTGGTAGGGGTCGCCGGTGAGCACGACCTTGGTCGCCTCGCCCACGCGCGTGATGATGGTCTTCACCTCGTGCGGTGTCAGGTTCTGGGCCTCGTCGACGATGATGTACTGGTTGGGGATCGACCGGCCGCGGATGTAGGTGAGCGGCTCGATCTCGATGTAGCCCAGGTCGATCAGCTCCTGGTAGCTGCGCCCGTTCTTTCGTTCCGTCTTCGACAGGCCCATCAGGAACTCGACGTTGTCGTAGATCGGCTGCATCCAGGGGTTCAGCTTCTCCTCGATGTCCCCGGGCAGGTAGCCGACGTCCCGCCCCAGCGGGAAGATCGGCCGCGACACCAGCAGCTTCGAGTAGACCTGCTCCTCGACCACCTTCTGCAGACCGCAAGCCAGCGCCAGCATGGTCTTGCCGGTCCCGGCCTTGCCGATCAGCGTGACCAGCTTGATGTCGTCGCACAGCAGCAGGTCCAGCGCGCAGTGCTGCTCCTTGTTGCGCGGGCGGATGCCCCAGACCCCGTCCCGCAGCTTGCGCAGCGGGATCAGCTTCTTGCCGGCGGCGTCGAACCGGCCCAGCGCGCTGTGCGACGGGTTGTCCCGGTCGCGCAGCAGCACGTACTGGTTGGCCTTGAAGTTGGCCTCGGACAGCGCCAGCGTGTTCTGCGTGTAGAACGTGTCCACGTCGGCGCCGCTGGTGGCCAGCTCGGTCATGCCGGTGTGGAGCTCGTCGATGTCGATCTGCTCCGCCTCGAAGTCCATCGACGTCAAACCCAGGGCGTCGGCGCGGATGCGCAGGTTGACGTCCTTGGTGACGAAGATGGTCGGCTCGCCCTTGTTGTAGTCGCGCACGTCCAGCGCGACCATCAGGATCAGGTGGTCGGCGATCTGGCTCTCGCGCAGCGTGGTCGGC
>DATJWP010000108.1:0-38101 GCA_035578045.1 Polyangia bacterium
CTCGACGATGAAGTGGCCGTGGTCCTGCTGGATCGAGAAATGGATCACCCGGAAGTGATCGACCGACGCGCGGGCAATGGCTTGCCGGAGCGCCCCGAACACCCGGGGCGAGCGCAACGATGGCAGCCCCGGCATCGCCCGGATGGTGACCTGCACCGGGTAGCGCGGGTCGATCTTCGATCGGGTGACATGCGGCATCGAGGGCCGACCGCGCGGCTTGCGTCCCGCGCCCTTCCGAGCCCCGCCCCACGTCCTGGCCGCCGCGAGAGGCAACCGCATCTGCCCACCTGGACCCGACTTGATTGCGCGCATGTCCCGTTTTCGGCGCGCGCGGCGGCGGGTTGCGTGCTGCGGGAATCATTTTGCTTGGGTGTTCGAGGTGACGATCGATCTGCGCGAGCGTGAACGAGCCCTCGCGCTTCGCGCGGGTCCTTCCAGCCGCGCCCGCTGGGCAACATGCGCTCAATCAAGCCGACGCTTGCAGATCTGACCCCGACTTGAATCCGCGCATGTTCCGTTTTCGGCGCGCGGCGGGGATGGGTCGCGGAGGGCGTGAGGCTGGGGCCTCGGAGGGCGGGGCCGGGGCCCCTTCTTTTCAGCGGGCCAGGGCGGGGAACGACAGGTACATCTCGGCCACTCCCTGTGGCAGGCCGCGGTCGATGGGGAGGCGTCGCAGGTCGAAGGGGTCGCTGCCTGCGCCGATGCGGTTGGTGCCTGGCGTGGTGGTGAAACCCAGCTCGTAGCCGGCATCGGCGAGCGCCTGCTTGACCCAGGGGAGGCCGGCGATCGATTTTCCGACGGGGTAGGCGATGGTCGTGACCGGCTCGCCCAGGCGCTGCTCCAGCAGGAGGCGCGAGCCGCGCAGCTCCTGATCGAGGTCGGCGGCGGTCAGGGTGTTGAGCACGCGGTGGGTGTGCGTGTGTGAGCCGATGCCCATGCCGGCGCGCCGCATCTCGCGCACCTGGTCCCAGGTCATGAGCGCCCGGTCGGCCAGCGCCGTGGCGTCCGCCTCGCTCCAGGGCACCTGGCAGGCGGCGGCGACCTCACGCAGGAAGCGGTCGACGTCCAGTCCGTAGATGTCCTTCACCGTGCGATTGAGCGCGCGGATGACGGCCGTTCGCGCGGCCGGCGACGACAGGTCCAGCTGCTTGCGCGTCGGGTACTCCAGCGTCGCGCGGTCGAGGCCGCTCCGGCGCACGAACAGGCTCAGCTGCTCCCACCAGAACAGCCGCCGCCCGTCGACGTGGCCGGTGCTGATGAAGAACAGGCCCGGGATGCCGTGGCGCTGGAGGATCGGGAAGGCGTGCTCGAAGTTGTCACGATAACCGTCGTCGAACGTCACCAGCACGCTGCCCGGCGGCAGCGGACGCGCGCTCCGATGCGCCGCCAGCACCTCGTCGATCGACACGGGGTGGAAGCGGCTGGCCAGCGTCGCCATCTGGGCGTCGAAGTCGGCGGGCGTGGCGTCGATCAGATCGGGATCCATCTCGCCGACCTCGCCGGGGTCGACGACCCGGTGGTAGAGGACGACCATCAGCTCGCCGCCCCGCCACAGCCCCAGCCTGCGCGCCGCCGCCGCCGCGCGCGGCACACCCAGATGGTTCAGCGCGTTCCCGGCGATCGTCTTCAGGTTCATCGACCGTCAGAGCTTGCCGAATCGATCGGCGTCGATCAAGAGCGTCACGGACATGGCAGGCGCGCCAGCTGCGGCGCGCTGATGGTCAGCGTCGCGCCGTCGCCCAGCTGGCCGCTGGTGTTGGCGCCCCAGCAGCTCGCCTGGCCGCCGGACGTCCAGGCGCAGGTGTGCGAGCGACCGGCGCCCACCAGCCCGGAGACGCCCGGGACCGGGGCGGGCGTGGCGCGATCGGTGGTGGTGCCGTCACCGAGCTGGCCGCTCTCGTTACCGCCCCAGCAGGCGATCTGACCGTTCTGCAGCGACGCGCAGGTGTGGGCGCCGCCGGCCGAGACCGCGACGACGCCATCCGGGAGATTCGAGCCGTCCCCGAGCTGGCCGCGGTCGTTCGCCCCCCAGCAAAAGAGGTGGTTCGCCGCGTCGACCGCGCAGGTGTGCGCCTCGCCAGCCGAGACCGCGATCGCCGCGGCGCCGCTGGGCAGCGCGACCATGACCGGCACCAGCTGATCGGTCGCCCGGCCGATCCCGAGCTGGCCCTGGTCGTTGGCGCCCCAGCACCAGAGCTGGCCATCACCGTCGATCGCGCAGCTGTGCGCCCCGCCGGCAGAGACGGCGCGCGCGGGACGCGGCGGCGTTCCCAGCGTCACGACCGCCGGCGCGGCGTGCGCGGTGGTCGTCCCGTCGCCCAGCTGGCCCTGGTCGTTGGCGCCGAAGCAGGCGACCACGCCCGAACCGGCGTCGTCGGCCAGCACCGCGCAGGTGTGCGTGTCGCCGGTGCTCACGCTCTGCGCCGCCCGCACGCTGGCGGGCAGCGGCACCGAGATCGGGAAGGGCGCGTCGACCATGCGCCCGGGGCCGATCTGGCCGCTGCTGCCGCGCCCCCAGCACCAGAGGCCGCCGGCCCCGTCGACCGCGCAGGTGTGCAGCGCGCCGGCCGCGATCTGTCCGGGGGCCAGCGGCTGCTCGATGGGGCCGGGCTTCGATCGATCGTTGCCGCCGTTGTCGCCCAGCTGGCCGGCCTGATCCGATCCCCAGCAAGAGAACGCCGATCCGCTGGCGGCGCCCGGCGAGGCGGCGACGGCGCAGGTGTGCGCGCCGCCGGCCGCGACCGGTCCGGCGGTCAGGTCCAGCGTGACGGGGCGGGGCTGGACGACGTCGCGGCCGGTGCCCAGCTCGCCGTCGTGATCGTCGCCCCAGCAGAAGACCGCGCCGTCGGTGGTGGTCGCGCACGAGAAGGTGGCGCCCCCGGCCACCGCCAGCCCGGTTTCCAGTCCGGTGACCGGAACCGGCTCACCCAGGCTGCTCATCGACCCCTCGCCCAGCTGGCCGCTGCCGTTCTGCCCCCAGCAGAGCACCTGGCCCGTGGAGCGCACGGCGCAGGTGTGCTGCGCGCCGGCCGCCAGCGCGATGGCCCCCGCGACCAGCGGCACGGGCATCGGCGTGGTGATCGGCGTGGCGCTGGTGCCGGTGTCGATGCCCAGCTGCCCCTGGCTGTTGCTCCCCCAGCACGACAGGCCGGCGTCGGACAGCGCGCAGGTGTGCGAGAGACCGCCCGCCACCTCGGTCACGCCGGTCAGCCCCGGGACGGGGGTCGGTTGCGAGCGGTTGACCAGCGTGCCGTCGCCGATCTGCCCGCTGGTGTTGCTCCCCCAGCACACCAGCGACCCGTCGCTCAGGATGGCGCAGGCGTGCTGGGCCTGCGCCACCAGCGCGCGCCCGCCCGCCAGCCCGGTGACCGGCGCCGGCGCGCGCGGGGCCGTCGTGACGGTGCCGTCGCCGATCTCGCCGTCGCGGTCGTCGCCCCAGCAGACGGCGGACTGGTCGGCCAGCAGCGCGCACGAGAAGCCCGTGCCGGCGGCGATCGCCGTGGCGTTCGCGACGCCGGGGACCGCGATGGGCGAGAGCTGGTCGGCGCCTCCCCCGTCGCCGAGCTGCCCCGTGTCGTCGGCCCCCCAGCAGACCACCTGGCCGCCGCGCCGGACCGCGCAGGTGTGCCGATCGCCGGCCGCCAGCGCCACGGCGTCGGCGATGCCCGGGACCTGCACGCCCGACGATCGCGGGGTCAGCGTGCCGTCGCCGAGCTGGCCGTCGGCGTTGCGGCCCCAGCAGGTGACGATGCCCGTCTCGCGCAGCACGCAGGCGTGGCTGGTGCCGGCGGTCAGCGCGACGATCGGGTTGGACGAGCAGGTCGTCGTCACGCAGCTGTCGCCGCGATCGCCGGCCGCCTGCAGGTACCGCCGCTGCGACGGGCAGGCCGGATCGCGCGCGCTGCAGTGCCCGTCCACCTCGCAGAAGGCGTTGGCGCCGCACTGGCCGTCGGCGTGACAGGTGAAGCTGGGCGAGCCCAGACAGCCGGCCAGCAGCGCCGTCGCCGCGCCCAGCACCAGCAGGACGGCGCGCTTCAAAACGTCCCTCCGACCCCGCCGGGCACCAGCCACAGCGAGAGTCCTTTGGCCGCGCCGGCCTCGGCGCGGGCGTGCCGCCGGACGATCTCGAGGCGCACGCCCGCCGCGACCAGCGCCGCCCCGCCGATGATCCAGGCGACCACCGCGACGTCCCGGCGGGACTCGGCGGTCGACCAGCGGGCGCTGTAGTCGGCATAGCTGTCCGCGCCCTGCGCGTCGCTGCGGGCGACCTGGGCGGCGACGAACCAGCCGACTCCCGCCCCCAGCGCCACCAGCCCGACCGCGGACAGCGACAGGCCCCACGGATCGCGCCACCAGCGCTGCGGCCGCGGGCGCGCGGGCGGCGCGGGGGGAGGCGGGGCGACGACGACCACCTGCGGCCGGCTGGCCAGCTCCTGCGCGCAGCGGGCGAGCGCGATGTGCGTGGCGTCGACCTGGACCTGGGGCGGCGCGGTGGTCAGGAACTGCTGGTACAGCGCGACCGCGCCCCGGCAGTCGCCAGCCAGGCGCTTGGCCTGCGCCTCCATGAACAGGAAGTCGCGGCGGGCGTCGATCGTGTAGCCCGCTTCGCTGTCGCGGATCGCCCCCGCGTAATCGCGCGCCGAGAATTCCGCGAGCGCCCGATCGTAAAGGGCCTGCGCCGCCGGGTGCATCGGCCCCTCGGGCTCAGCCGGCTCGGCGCGGGCGCGAAGGCCCGTCAGCAGCAGCGCCAGCGCCGTCACCAGGCTCGTGACTGTCGAACGGGAAAGGCGAATGGCCTGTCCACGGTATTCCTGCCGTCGAGTTGTGTCTATGACGGCGGCCGCGGTGACTACGGCGGCCGCGGCGAGTCCGGATCCCATGTGCGCAGGCGCGACTCGGGAGCGGGCCCGGTGGGGGCGGAAGACTCGCTGTGGGCTGCTGTGCGGGCGCGGCGTCGCGGCGCGGGTGCGGGACCCCTCCCCAACCCTCCCCGCTCCGCGGGGAGGGCGAGGGTGGGGGCGGTTGCGGGGTCCGCGGCGGGAGCCCTCCCCAAGCCTCCCCGCTCCGCGGGGAGGGCGAGGATGGGGGCGGTTGCGGGGTCCGCGGCGGGAGCCCTCCCCAACCCTCCCCGCTCGGCGGGGAGGGGGAGGGTGGGGGCGGTTGCGGGGTCCGCGGCGGGAGCCCTCCCCAACCCTCCCCGCTCCGCGGGGAGGGCGAGGGTGGGGTCCGGCGGCACGGGCGCGGGCCGCGCCAGCACCGGGGCCGGGTGCTCCGTCCGCTGCCAGCGCTTCGCGGCCAGCCCACCCGCGGCCGCGAACACCGCCGCGAACGCGGTCAGCGCCAGCCCGCGGACCAGCCGGCCGCGGATTGGCCGGCGCCGGATGGTGGCCGCGTAGGCGTCGGTCGCGGTCCGCTCCTCGCTGGATCCGTCGTGCTCCGCCGCCGGGCTGGTCGCCAGATGGTCGCCCAGCGTCTTCCCGGCCCGCTGGGCCGCGTGCCAGGCCGCCAGCTCGTCCGCGAACAGGTCGTTCATCAGCGCCACCAGCCCCACCGTCGACAGCGCCAGCCCGCCCTCGCGCGCGAAACCCTCGAGCGCGACCTGCAGGTCGCGCATCGTCGCGAATCGCCCCTCCGGATCGGGCGCCAGCGCCCGCATGACGATCGCCGACAGCGCAGGCGGGTAGCTGCCCGGCGCGGCTGGCCAGGCGGGCGGCTGCGCGGCGCCGTTCGCGATCTGGTTCAGGATCTCGAGGTCGCTCTCGGCCGAGAACGGCGGGGCGCCCGTGGTCAGCTCATAGAGGATCGTCCCCAGGGCGAAGATGTCGCTGCGCCGATCGACCGACCGCCCGCGGCACTGCTCGGGCGACATGTAGGCAAACTTCCCCTTCAGCGTCCCTTCCTGGGTGCGGGTCCGTTGATAGGCCCACTTGGCGATGCCGAAGTCCGACACCTTCACGGCGCCGTCATAGGAGACCAGCACGTTCGACGGCGAGACGTCGCGGTGGACGATCTCCAGCGGCTCGCCGCCCGGCCCCAGGCGCTCGTGGGCGTGGTGCAGCCCATCGGCGGCCGCCGCGACGATGGCCAGCGCCGGTCCGAGCGGAAGCAGTGCGCCATGTTTGCGCTCGTGGGCCCGCATGAGCTCGCGCAGGTTGGCGCCGTGCACGTACTCCATCGCGAAGAAGGGGGCGTCCCCCTCGGTGCCGACGTCGTAGACCTCGGTCACGTGCGGGTGGGTCAGCGTCGCGGACAGCCGCGCCTCGTCCAGGAACATGCGCAGCAGCTCGGGGTCCAGCGCGTGCTGCGGCAGGATCTTCTTGAGGACGACCAGCTTCTCGAAGCCCTCGATCCCCACGCCGGGGACGCGGGCCAGGAAGATCTCGGCCATGCCGCCGACCGCCAGCCGCCGGATCGGTTCGTACCGACCGACGCTGGTTCTGGGCGTGGTGACGGCCATCCCCGCCCAGAATATCAGAAGCAGCGATCTCGCCGGGGTTCGTCAGCGGGTCAAAAGCACCCGAGCGTCGCACTGTTGCGCAACCACCGAACGCCCGATCTTTGACTGAAATTTCAGCCACTTTGCGGACCACCCGCCGGAAATGAGCTGGATTCGCGCTGTTTCTCGGTTGCGCAACAGTCACCCGCAGCGGACCGGAAAGGCCCGTCGGAATGCGGGCGGGGCTGGGAAATCCGTTGGTCCCTTTATTGCGTAATCGAGCCCACAAGGAGACCGCGATGCCCGAAAAACTCAGAACACTGGGGTGGCTCGAGGCCGGCGTCCTCGCCGCGACGCTGGTTGCGGGCGCGGGATGCACCTCGACCAGCACGTCGACGAACGTCAGCGCGCTGCCGGCGGACGTCAAGGCCATCACGTTCCTGCAGCGGCCGCGCATCGACGCGGACGGCAACATGTTCACCGACCAGGGTAACGTCTTTGACTACACCACCTACCACCCGGGCGGTCGGATGGTCACGCTGTCGCCCCCCTCGGCAGACGGGAAGCTGACGCCGCTGTTCCCGACGACCGACGCCTGCACCGCGTTGCTGGGCGCCAGCGCCAGCACGGACGACGTCAACACCTGCGTGGCCCGCTCGGACATCATGTCCTACGACCTGTCGTTCGACGCGACGTCGGTGGTCTTCTCGGCGCGCATCCCGGGCGAGAGCAACTTCCAGATCTTCTCGATGAACCTGGACGGGACGAACCTGCAGCAGCTCACCACCGGCGGCCAGGACTACGTCTATCCGATCTATCTGCCCGGCCAGAAGATCCTGTTCATGACCAACCGGAACGTCGAGGCGGACGCCGATCCCAGCTCGCAGCAGTTCCATGACGAGTACGAGCGGGCGACCACTGCCCAGGTCGGCATCATGAACGTCGACGGCAACGGCATGACGCTGGGGCCGCGCAACGTCTCGCACCGCGTGGCGCCGTCGCTGCTGCCCAGCGGGCAGGTCATGTACACCGAGTGGATGCACATGGGGCCGGTCAACGAAGGCCACCTGCGCCTGATGAACACCGACATGACCGGCATGAAAGAGGCGTTCGGCGACGAGCTGGGCTCGGGCAATGCTTCGGCGAACAGCTACCTGAAGGCGCGCTACGTCAGCACGGGGAGCTTCAATGATCCGGCCGCCGGCCCGCTCCCGGACTACCAGGTGGTCGCCATCGCCACCTCCCGCGATCGCACGCTGCAGGCCGGCCAGCTGATGCTGATCGACCTCAACGGCAGCGAGGCGAACTCGGCCTCGGTCAACATGACGCCGCTGGTGCCGGCCGACCGGACGCCCAGCCCGCAGGGGATCGGCCGCTACTACGACGCCGAGGCGCTGGGCGACGAGGCGCCTGGACAGTTCCTGGCGACCTGGTCGGACGGCCCGGTCGAGTCCGAGGAGCTCTCGATGGCGATGAGCACCCCCGACTTCGGCATCTACCTGTTCGACGCCAAGAACGCCGGCGGCGTGACCGGCGGGCGCTCGCCGATCTTCAACGACCCGGCCTACTGGGACATCCTGCCGCGCCCGGTGCGGACCCGGATGGAGCCGCCGGACACGGCGACCGGGCTGGACAACGCGAGCACCGCCTCGACCACCATCGGCGTCCTGGACGTCTACAACTCGTCGCTCTTCTCTGTGCCGGACGGCAGCATCGTGAAGGCCCGCTTCATGGAGGGCTTCTCGAACGAGGAGGGTGGCGTCGACATGTTCGGCACCACGGACTTCGATGGGCAGTCTCGGTACGGCGAGATCCCGATCCAGTCCGATCACTCGGTCGCGGCGCAGGTGCCCGCCAACGTGCCGTTCCACATCCAGCTCATCGATAAGTTCGGCATGGCAGCCCCGGTCAACGGCGCGCACGGCACCGCGTCCTCGACGCCGGTCGCCAACGAGGACATCTGGTTCAGCGGCCGCGCCGGCGAGTCGCGCTTCTGCGGCGGCTGCCACGAGAACCGCACCGCCGCCAAGGCCATCATGCCCGGCGTGCAGGCCAGCGTCCTGGCGGGCGCCGTCAACCTGGACGTGCCGCGCCCGCAGCGCGTGTCGCTGGCGGCCGCCACGCTGGACGCCAGCGGCAACCTGCCGGCCGGCAACATCACCGGCGACGTCGGTGTCCGCGGCGTTCCGTGGGACCTGGCCGTGCAGCCGATCCTCGACGCCAAGTGCGCGAGCTGCCACAACGGCGACGCCAGCAAGTCGTACAACCCCAGCTACACGGTCACCGACATGACCACCGGCACGTATCAGACCTTCGTGTTCGACCTGCGTGGACAGAAGCTGAACGTCACCGTCGGCGAGCGGATGACCGGCGACTACACGGCCTCGTACCTGTCGCTGATGGGTCTGGGTGAGATCCTGGGCGACGACGTGGTCAGCATCACCGGCACGCCGCCCAACTACGTGGTGGCGGGCGCGGCTGAGGCCAGCCCGCTCATGATGCTGCTGAACCCACCGCAGCGGTTCCCGGCCGACGCGTCGGTGCGCATGTTCGGCACCGCGGCGTTCTCCATGAACGTGGGCGGCACGATGATGAACTTCCCGGGGACGCCGCACCCGACCGACATCCCGGGCAACGCCGAGCTGACCCCCGACGAGTACTACCTGCTGGGTCTGAACATCGACATGGGCGGGCAGTTCTACTTCCGCGAGAACCTTCCCCAGTGATCGGCGACCCCAACACGAACATGCGGAGCAATCACATGAGAAACCTCAAGCTCTGGATTCTTGGTTCGTTCGCGGTGGCGCTGGTCGTCCCGGGGGTCGCTCGCGCCGGCATGGGCGGCAGCCCCCAGGCCATCCAGCAGGCCATCGCCTCCAACTCGGTCGATGCGATCCAGGCCGAGCTGGAGCGGGCGGAGCACCTGGTCTGCGCCGCCTGCGTCGACATGGTCATGCCGCTGGTCGACCACCCGGACTACCGGGTTCGGCGGGTGGCCGCCTGGTGGCTGTCCCGGCGGGCGGTCGCCAACCAGGTGCAGGTCACGATGCTCAACCGGCTGTCGCAGCCCGACTCGACGGCGGCCGGCAACGCCGCCGACGTCCTGGGCGAGCTGCACACGCCGTCGTCGATCCCGGCGCTGGGGGCGGCGCTGTCGAACCCGATCTACTCGGACGTCGCCCGCGCCTCGATGGCCAAGGCGCTGGGGACGCTGGGGAAGCCGGCGGGGGTGTCCTACCTGACCTCGGCGCTGTCCGACACGCAGCCCGCCGTGCGGGCCGCCTCGCTGACCGCGCTGCGGACGATCCCCGGCTTCCACGACGGCACCGTCGCCGAGCCGCTGGTCTCCGACTCCGACGAGACCGTCCGCGCCGAGGCCGCGATCACGATCGGCCAGCTCAAGGACACCAACGGCGCGGCGGCGCTGGTGGCGGCGCTCGGCGACCCGTCGGCCAACGTGCGCAAGAAGGCCGCCTGGGCGCTGGGCGAGATCCACGCTTCGTCGTCGGTGGCGGGCGCGGCCCTGTCCAGCGCGGCCAGCACCGACTCGAGCCTGGCGGTCCGCTCGCTGGCGCGGGTCGCGCTGTCGCACCTGTCGGCGAACTGACGCCAAACCGGCGGGCGCCGGGCGGATTCAAGGTGATCCGACCGAGCGCCCGCTGATACAATCGGCATGCCCTCGATGCGTGTCCCCGCAAAGAGCTGGACCCTGGCGGTCGCCTTCGCGGCCGCGGGCTGCACGGTGAAGAAGCCGCCCGAGCAGCACTTCTACGACGTCCACATCCAGACCATCTTCAACACGTCCTGCGTCGGCAACACGTCGCCCTGCCACAAGGTCGACCCGACGACGGGGACGGCGCTGGGGAACCTGGACCTGTCCTCGTTCGAAGGCGTCCAGAAGCGGCGCGACGTGCTCCGCACGTACGGCAGCTACCCGCAGCCGCTGCTGCTGCTGAAGGCGCTGCCGGCCTCGGGGATCCAGATCCCCTACCGGGGCCAGTTCTACACCAGCGAGATCCGGCACAGCGGCGGCTCGCCGCTGGCGCCCAACAGCGAGGCCTACTTCGAGCTGAAGAACTGGCTGGACAACGGCGCCAACATCGACGGCATCGCCCCCGAAGCGGTCGCCAGCGTCGGCGTCGGGTCGTGCAACACGGCGCTGCCGCCCGCCAGCCAGCGCGTCCCGGTCGACACGACGACCCAGGCCTACGCCGACTTCGTGAACAACGTGCAGCCGATGCTGGCGTCATCGTGCGCCTACGGAACCTGCCACAGCTCGGTGCAGGCCGATCTCTACCTGACCTGCGGCTCCGACGACGACCAACTGCAGTTCAACTACGCGCAGGCGGCCGGCTTCGTGATCGCGGCCGATCCCGATCCGACCGTCGTCAACGTCGACCAGAGCGAGATCTTGCTGCGCCCGCTGGCGCCGGCGGCGGGCGGGGTCAGCCACACGGGCGGGACCTTCTTCCAGTCGCGCTCGGACGACACCTGGAAGAGCTGGGAGGACTGGGCCAAGGAGGTCCAGGCCACGCCGCTCTCGGTGGGTGTGAAGACCGCCGGTCAGACGTTCTTCGAGGACAACGTGATGCCCAAGCTGCTGGTCCGCGGCTGCGACCTCGAGGGGTGCCACAGCCCCGACGGCTTCAACGACTTCCGCCTGCGGTCGGGCGCGTTCGGGTTCTTCGCGCCGGCGGCGCTCACCCGCAACTACCACGCGCTGGCCGACGACTTCATGGCGTTCGACACCATCGACATCAAGCAGTCGCGCGCGGTGAAGAAGAACATCCTGGCCCAGAACGGCGGCACCACCCACCGGGCCGGCCCGATCCTCGAGGACGAGGGCGCCTCGACCAACGATCCCTGCCCGCAGCCGTTCGACCCCGCCACCAACACCCGTGCCTTCTGCGTCTTTCAAGCCTGGCAGCAGACCGAGCGCCAGGATCGCGCGGCGTCGGTGTCGCCCATGAAGTCGGGCGACGTGCTGCCGCTGGCGTTCGTCGCGCGCCCGCCCAACGGCGACACCCTGCTGCAGTTCGACAGCTACGAGGGGATGGCCGACCTCAAGCTGGCCGACGCCACGCTGGACGCCGCCGGCAAGGTCGTCTCGGTCGGCAACGTCCGCAGCGCGCTGGGGCCGTGCGCCGGCCTGTCCGGGCAGGACGTCGACGTGCGCGGCCCCGAGTTCAGCTATGACGCGACCAAGGTGGTCTTCGCGGCCCGCCCCGGCGCGGCCAGCGGGCTGGACCTCTGGCAGCTCGACCTGGCGGCCGGCACCTGCACGCAGCTCACCCATGACGGCGGCCGGCTGGTGGCCGGCACCACCGTGCGCGTGCACAACTTCGACCCGGTCTACGCTCCCGACGGAACCGTGGTGTTCGCCTCGACCCGCGGCGGGACCCTGACGCTGAGGAACTTCCTGCCCAACTCGGACCTCTTTCGGGTCGCCCCGGGCGGGAGCTTCGACAACCCGCAGCAGATGACCTTCCTGCTGAACTCGGAGCTGGCGCCGGCCTTCATGCAGGACGGGCGGGTCAGCTTCACCGCCGAGAAGGCGACCCCGGACTTCTATCAGCTGTCCGGACGCCGCATGAACTGGGACCTGACCGACTACCACCCGCTGCTGGCGCAGCGGGCGCAGTCGACCGACACGTTCACGGACACCCTGTACCCCTCGGTCGGTTATCAGCAGGCCACCGAGATCCGGGAGGGGCTGGACCGCAACTTCCTGCTGGTGCTGTCGAACGACCAGGCGCTGGGGGGCGGGGGGGCGCTGGCCACGTTCAACCGGTCCATCGGCCCGTTCGAGGCCGACCGGACCGAGGTCACGTTCGTGAAGTCGATGGTGGTCATCGACGCCGGCGCGACGGTCGACAACGGCAGCGGGGTCTACCGGTCGCCATTCTCCCTGCCGAACGGCGAGATCCTGGTCTCCTACGCCGCCGGGGTCTCCCACCCGCTGACCGACGTGCCGCGCTACGACCTGGTGGCGGTCAACCCCCTGGACGGCAGCCGGCGGTCGCTGGCCGCCGGGGGCGCGCAGTCGTTCGTGGAGGCGGCGCTGGGCTACAAGCGCGGCGAGACCGAGCTGTTCCAGAACCTGCCGCAGCTGGTCTTCGGCGGTCATTCGGGGGAGCCGGACGTGGGCACCAACGGCGTCATGCACTTTCCGGATTTGCCGGTCCTGGCCACGCTGCTGGGCGCCAATCTGCGGCACGGGCGCAACGTGGCGGCGTACGACAGCGCGGCGTCGCTCAAGGTGTATCAGGAGCTCCCACCTCCGGCCGGCTCGACGCCCGCGACCGTGACGCTTACGGGCACGACCATCCCGACCTACAGCAACCGGATGCCGCTGGGGTCTGCGTCCTCCATGAGCGACCACTCGTTGATGACGCTGGTCCCGGCCGGGGTGCCGCTGATCCTCGAGGTGGATGATTCCAGCGGCAACGCGCTCTTCACCATGACGGAAGAGCACCAGGTGACCCCCGGCGAGTACATCACGCCCGGTCCGCCGCGCGCCGTCTTCAACAACATCTGCGGCGGCTGTCACGGCAGCATCAGCGGCTCCGAGCTGGACGTGGCGGTGAGCGCCGACGCCCTGACGGGGGCATCGGTGTCGCTGTCGCGCGGACAGATCCCCCAGCAGCTCCACTGACGGCCGGTCGTAAACGCCTACCGTTACGGAGAAATCGCGCAGCCGAAAACGGACCGAAACACACGTTTGCGATGATTGAGTGTCATGCTTTCCGCATCGCCAACGCACCCCGGAAGGTCGGCCGAACAGCGACGAAGCATTCGGGAGGTCCCGGCGGCCGTCCTGGCCCTGACCGCCGACCCCGAGACCCGTGACCTTCTTCTGGAGATGGCGGTGGCCGACGGGTTCGGCCTTCGCTGCGCGGCCAGTTCGGGCGAGGCGGTGGCGATCCTGGGGTTGGAACGGCCGGGCTTGCTCCTGATCGACCTGGACATGCCGGAGCGCGCCGGGCTGTCGTTTCTGCGGTCCATCCGGCAGGGGCCGCACCGGGACATCCCATGCGTGGCCATCACGGCCACCAACGATCCGATGCTGGCGGTCAGCTGCGACGCGCCGGTGTTCTTCAAGCCCTCGCTGGACGGCATCGAGGCCGCCGTGTCCCACCTGTTCTGGCCTGACAGAACGTCACGGCCCTGACAGTCCCGGCCGAACTGAAGAGGCTTCAGCCGAGCTGGCCTGGGCGGAGGCGTCGTCGATGGCCGCCCCCGCCGCCGCGACGACCGCCACGAAGTGCTCGTGGGTCGGGAGCGCCTGCTCCACCCCGGGAGCCCGGCGCCGGTAGTCGAGCAGCGCGTCCACGTCGCGCCTGGCCGGAAATCCAGGGCGCCCAGGTTGTGCGTGAGGAAGCCGCTCCCGGTGATCAACACGCCATTCCGGCGAAGCGGCGCCAGCGCCCGCCCCAGCCCGAAGCAGCCCCGACCCGGTCGCGTACGCCCGCCGCCACCGCCATCCAGGCCGGTGCGGACCGCCGATTCATGGTCAGCTCGCCGCGCTGGCCGCGACCGGCTGGGGGCGCTCGCGCTCGACCACCACGATCCGGCGCTTCCCGCTGGCCTCGACGGCGATCTCGTCGACCTCGCGGACCTCGACGGGGACGCGCCGCAGGTACTTCTCGACCATCGCCTTCACGCTGGCCCGCCCTTCTTCCTCGTAGCGCGGCCCGGGGATCAGACGGATGGTCACCGAACGATCCAGGTGCTGGACGATCTGGAACTGGTTGATGATGTCCTTGAGGCTGGAGAGCAGCATGCTCAGCAGCAGGCCGGCGATGCGGTTCCCGTCGCCGTCGGTCAGCGTGTCGGCCGACCGACCGTCGACGCTCTGGATGCGCGCCAGCCCGCGGCCGCAGGGACAGGGCTCATCCGGGCCGACCGTGGCCAGGTCGCCGTTCACGTAGCGAATGAAGGGGGCGCCGTAGTTGTGCAGGTCGGTCAGCACGATCTCGCCGGTCTCGCCGGGGCGCGCGGGGCGCTCGCCTTCCGGCGTCCGCACGACCACCTCGACGACCAGGTTCTCCATCGAGGTGTGCATCCCCTGGTGCGCGTCGCACTCGGCGGCGATCAGCATGACCTCGCGGCAGCCGTAGGTTTCGAACACGCCGCGCCCGAACACCTGCTCGGTGACCCGGCGGTCCTCGGGGAACAGGCGTTCGGCGGCACAGATGATCGGGATGTCACCCCAGGTCCGCCGCCCCTTGGCCAGCACGTAGCGAGAGAAGTCACCGGCGGCCTGGCTGTACGAGACGATGAGCCGCGGCTTGTAGGTCTCGATCTGGCGGGCGAACGCCTCCAGCTCGGCCTCGCCGCGCTTCACGCAATCGAAGAAGCGGTCGCGGCGGATGAAGCGGTCGACGTCCAGCTTCAGCCGGCGGTAGCGGGTCAGGTTCGGGTTGTCGAAGCCCCAGAAGTGCAGGGCGCGGCGGCCCAGGCGGTAGCCGGCCCAGCCGTAGCCGCGGATGCGCACCGCCTGGCGCCAGTCGTCGGACGGGCGATCGTACCCGATGGTCAGGGGCATCCCGGTCGTGCCGCTGGTGGCCTTCTTGATCTCGATCTTGGCGCCGGCGGTCGCGGTTCGCTCCGGGACGGAGGCGATGGCGGTCGGGCGGTCCATGAGCGGCAACCGGGACAGATCGCGGGCGTCGCGGATGTCGGCGGGCTTCAGCCCCGCCTCGTCGAAGCGGCGGCGGTAGAACGGCACGTTCGCGTAGGCGTGTTGCAGCAGCCGCTGCAGCTCTATCCCCTGGAGCTCGATCAGCTCGTCACGCGAGCGCCACTGGGTGGAGCGGATGTAGTCGAGACGCTCGAACGTCTGCCGGTGCCGGACTTTCCCGTCCCAGAACGGGAAGACCGTGTTGTCCATCAGCTCTTCGTAGAGTGACATCGTTGGGCCCGCCTGGCTGGCGGGGGTCATCATCGCACGTCAGAAACGGACCGAGAAGGCGCCCTGCAGGATGTGGGCGTACGGGCGGTCGGCGTTGGGCGCGTTCACCGACTCGAGGTGGTACATCAGGAGCTCGTACTTGATGTCCGCCTCCATCTCGACGAACCAGGACGAGCGCTCCTGCTGCGGGCGCCGCAGGAACGCCATGCGGCCGCCGACCAGCGTGTTGCTCATGGGCGACAGCTCGCGGTCGCCGGTCCAGTACTGGCCGGGGGGCCCGAGGGTCACGTATTCCTGGCCGTTCCGGTAGAAGCTGGCGCCCCCCTGTATGTGGTAGCGGCCGCGCAGCGTCAGCAGCATCGACTGCCCCAGGTACTTGTTCACCAGCAGGTCGCCGGTCGCCGCCTGCACCGCCCAGCTGTCCTGATACAGCCGTCCCATCACCTGCGCCGAGGCTCGCCACTGCGGGTAGGCATAGGCGGCGCGGGCGAACACCGCGTAGCGCTGGCGGTAGGTCGGCTCGTGCTCCTGCGGCACCGCGCCCTCGGGCCCGATCTTGACCTCGCGATACGGGTTGGACTGGAACCCGTCGAGGATCATGATGGTGCCCCCCCCCTGCACGACCAGTCGGGGCGTCATCGTCCAGGAGAGCGACGGCTCGACCGCGTCGATCCTCAGGTGGCGCGTGACCACGTCGGGCGACGACGTGAAGCAGTGCTGGGAAGACGTGAGCGCTTGCAGCTCGAGCAACCCGGGGGCGGCGTCGTTGTTGGCGTCGCAGACGCTGTCCCAGTTGTGCGAGTAGGCCAGCGCCAGCGTGAAGTTGTGATCGTAGAGGTCGTCGTGCGTCGTGGCGGACAGCGAGTGCGAGCGGTAGTCATGCTCCCAGCCGTAGGCGTAGCTGGCCGAGATGCCCCCATCGGCGCGGTCGTAGCTGAGGCCGCCGTGCACCAGCTGGCGGAAGTCGCTGAACTTGGTGGCCGCGGTGACCGCATCGACGCCGGTGTGCGGGCCGAAGACCTTGGGCGTCGCGCCGCTCACCGCATCGGCCTCCCATCCGGCCGCGACGCCCACCCCGCCGCCGACGGGCGCCGAGACGTCGACCTGCGGGTGGATGACCCTGACCGGAGCGTCGTCGTTCGACGGCTCGCCGAAATAGGTGAGGCGGAGCGACGCCTGGGTGGGGTTCTCGGCGGCGCGCGCCGGCCCGGCCGCCAGGGCGGTGACCACCAGCAGCGGGCGAGCGAAGGGCCTCAGTTGCAACCGCACCCCCCGCCGGACGTCCCGTTGCCGCCCACGGCGCCCTCGCGGTTGGACAGGACGTGGTCCTCGGCGGCGCGCTCCTGCGGCTCGGCGTCGAGCTGCATGATCCGGTCGGCCAGCAGCTCGCGCTGGTGCGGGCGCACCGTCCACTTCGAGGCCGCGCAGCCGCCCGACCCGAGGGCGAGCGCGACGACCAACAGCCAGGATCGCGTGAGGGAGCGCGGGCTTTGCCCGCGCGAGCTCATCGCGGGGGGCGCGGGCCCCTTCGAGGGTCCCGATCTAAAAATACACAGACAGTGCACCGCTGTACTCCTGGATGGATTGGGTGTGGTTGGCGTTGAAGATGACGTACTGGCGGACGTCGCCCCGCAGCGTGAGCCGCTTCTTGAGCGCGACGAGCAGCCCGCCGCCGACGTTGAGCATCGAGTAGTTGCCGGTCGAAACCGCGAACTGGTCGGCCTTCTTGCGCGCCAGCGCGCCGCCCGCCGCCGCGCCCACGAAGGGCGTCACCGGCGACGAGGCGAAGATGAAGGCGTTGAAGCCGCCGCCGACGTAGCGGACGTCGACCTGGTTGCCGACCGTCTCGCCCACCATCCCCTCCAGTGAGACGTGGGGCGCCAGCAGCCAGGAGGGGCGGAACATGAACAGGCCGTCGCCCCCCAGCACGCCCGCCGAGAACGCGAACCCGAACGTTTCTTCCATCAGCGGCGGCGGCGAGAAGATGGCGGTGCCCATCCGCTTCCAGATCGACGGCCCCTGGTGGGCCGCCGCCGTGTCGACGTCCAGCGGGAAGACCTCGTCGCCCAGGATCCAGCCGTAGGTCCCGTCGGGGAGCTCGACGCGGAACCAGTGGTCGTGGGTGGCCCGGCCGATGGCCGGGAGCACCTCGCCCTGGCGGGCGCGGTAGACGACGCGGAAGCCGAACCCCGGGCCGGTGTGAACCTGCGCCTCCTCGGAGATGACCCGCACCAGGGCGCTGTCGTCGGCGCGCGCGGCCGGCGTGGCGGCCACCACCAGGGTCAGCACCGCGAGCGCGACCCCCCGCCTCATGGGTTCATGATCCACTGCTCGACCAGCGCCTCTTCGGGGCCGCCCTTCATGATCAGCTGGCCGCCGCCGTGCACCCGGACGTTCTCGGGCAGGAGCAGCAGGTTGCTGTCCAGGACGTCCGAGCAGTTCATCTCGTGCGTCGCCTGCGTGTAGTTGTTGGCCCAGTCGGTGGGGAGCGGGAAGCTGGCCGGCTCGACGGGGTTGACCAGCGTCATCGGCGTCTTGCTGCCGCTGCCGTGGCAAGCCGAGTCGTAGCAGTGCTTGCCGTTGTATTCCATGCCCAGGAAGTTCGGCCAGATCTGCTCGGCGAACCACATCTGCCCCGGCATGCAGACGTTCACGTCGGCGGGCGGCGTCCCCAGGTCGACGGTCTCGCAGCCGGCCAGCGCCGCGACGAAGAACAGGACGAACAACCCCCGCCGCATCAGAACGTGTACCTCAGGTAGGTCGAGGCGAAGAGCTCCTGGCTGGAGGTGAGCTGCTGCATCACCTTGAAGTCGCCGCGCACGCCGATCGAGAAGTGGCGCGACAGCGAGTGGTAGTCGAAGCCGGCGCCGCCGCCCAGCACCACGCCGACCCGGTACTGCGGCTCGACGCCCAGCACGTAGAGCGCGTTGGTGGACAGGCGCTCGATGCCCGGCCCGCCCTCGGCGAAGATCGACGTCTGCCCGAAGCGGTAGGTCAGCTTGCCCTCGACCGCCGCCTGGTAGGTCTGCAGCAGCTGCCCGTTCAGCGCGTTGTCGCCGGTGATCTGGTGGGTCGAGCCCAGCACGTGCAGCTGCAGCGCCGCCCAGCGGGTCAGGTCGTAGCCCAGGCGCGCGCCGACGGCGAAGCCGGGCGACACGACGTCGCCGGCGTGGCCGAAGAAGGCCACGGCGCCGACCTCACCCTCGGTGTACAGGCCGCGCGCGAACTTGGCCGGGTCGGGGAACACCACGGCGCTGGGCTCGGACGTGACCTGGGCCCGTCCGGGCGCGCTCGAGAGCAGCCAAGAGGTGGCCAGTGCCGCCATCAGCTTCCAGGGAGGTCGCGATCTCAAGGGTCGTTACGGGGCCGGGGCCGGGGGCTGGAACAGCGCCGGCGTGGGCGAGAACAGGGTGTCGGTGGTGAGGTGCAGGAGCTGGTTGTGATCGTCGCGAACGCGGACGTCGTACTTGACGGTCATGTCGCGGTTGGCGGTGAAGTTGACGTCGATCTCGATGAGGGCGGGGATGACGGCGTTGGGGGGCACCATCTCGAGCCCGACGGGGTTCACCTGCGAGTTGTTGATCAGCACCGCGGCGTACGGCGCCATCCACTCGCCGATGGCGTACAGATCCAGCTCGGCCTCGGCGAAATCGTCCTCGCGGACGGTGCCGGTGATGGTCTGGCCGGGCTGGATCACCTGCGGCGTCACCGGGATCAACGGGATGACGGTGGGCGGGTCGTTGTTCCCCTGCTGCAACGCCATCGAGACGATGTTCTCGTCGTACTTCGTGTACTCGTTGGCGCCGTCGATCCCGATCGCGAACTGGGGGACACCGTCCGTCGACGGGTTCATCGGATCGTCGTTGTTGGTGACCGTGTAGATGAGCTCGATGTGGACGTTGTCGCGCTGGATCCAGGGGACGTCGAAGCCCAGCGAGGCCGCCTGCTGATCCAGCAGCTTCTGCTCTTCGGCCGTCGGGTTGCGGAACTGCAGGCTCAGGCCGTTCTCGCCCCGCGACGGGTTGCCCTTGGCGTCGGGCATGCCGCTCACCTCCAGGGCGGGCTCCGGCGACGGGAAGTACAGCGGGGTGTTCATGTCGCAGGCGGCGCAGACCACAGGCGCGAGGACGATCATCGCCTGCAGCGCCTGGCCGGCTCTCACATCCCACCCTTGAAGATGAAGGGGAAGCGCCCGACGATGGTCTGTCCGGGCGCCTTCGGGAACTGCCACTGCTTCACCTGCCGGACGATGCACCCTTCGACGGCAGCGTCATTCATCGCGCTCTGCTTGACGCTGGCCTTGCCAACCGAGCCGTCCGGCTGGATGACCCAGAAGATGTCGATGCCCCCTCCGAGCGAGGACTTGTGTTGCAGCTCCTTCTCGTAGCAGTACTTCACGCCGGCCATGTGCGCGCGGACGACCTTCAGGATCTGCTCCATGGACAGCGAGCCGTCGGTCTCGCCGCCGCCCTTGCCCAGGCTGACACCCACCTCGTGCTCACCGCGCTCGGCCAGCTTGGGCCCGCGCCCGCGGCCGTGCGAGCCCTTGCCGCCGGTGTCCAGGTTGCCCGACCCGTAGATGTGGCCGTAGCCGGTGCCACCGCCGCCCGGACCGGAGCCGGCCGTCGACAGCCCGCCCGCGCCGTGACCGACCGCGAGCTTGGCGCCAGCCATGCCGGCCATCGCTTGCTCCACGTCGTTGGTCTGCGCGAACAGCTTTGACAGGCCCGAGCCCGGCGCCTTCTGGTGGCCGAGCACGCTCAGGATGCCGACCTTCTGCACCTTCTCGCGCAGGACGTCTTCCTTGCCCTTGGGGATGACGGTGTCCTTCTGGGTCGCGTCCTCGCGGCCCAGGCGGCCCGCCTTCTCCTTGGCTTTCTTGGTTTGGCCTTCCTTCTCCTTGGACTTCTCGGCCGCCTTCTCCGCGGCCTCCCGCTTCTGCTTCTGCTGCTTCTCGAAGTCCAGCGCCTGCGGCGCATCGATCTTGGCGACCCGGCTGGTGTCCAGCACCAGCGGCGGCGTCGGAACGTCGCGCGTCCAGATCAGGTTCAGCAGGACCGCGAACAGCCCCAGCACCGCGGCGGTCCCGACGGTGATCTGGACCATCTGGGGGTCCCGGACGCGCGGGCGGGCGATCACCTCGGGCGGCTCGACCCAGCGTAGCTCCAGCCGCAGCTCGCCTTCGGTGAAGATCAGCTTGGCCTTGTCGCCGGGCGACAGCGTGACGTCGCGGTTGCTGATCTCATCGATCGACGTGGCGATCCCGCCCAGCGTGATGTCGCCGCGCAGGCCGGAGGCCAGGTGGACCACGTACGCGCCCTTGCGCGGGCGGATCAGCAGGTACCGGCTGCGCCCGTCGAGCGCCGGCGTGTTGAACGTCGCGCGCTTCGACGGTCCCACCGTGATCCGGCGTCGCCGCTTGAGCAGGCGGTAGCCGATGATCTGGCCTCGCCAGATCGCGGCGACCTGCAACAGCGCGTGGCCGCTCACTGGCAGCGGCGCCGAGGTACGGCGCTCCGGAGCAGGGCCAGGAGGTGGCGGCGGGAGAGCATGTGAGTGAATGGATGCCACGAGATCACCTGTGCGTTACATGAAAGACGTCATCAGAGACTCTTGTCATCGGCGCTTTGCGCGAGCTCCTTCATGAACGAACGCTTGTCGGGCGCCGACATGTCCAGCTCCAGCTTCACGCGGTTGAGAAAGTAGAGGAGTTGCGGGGTCTTGAGCTTCCCCTCGACGTCCATCGCGCCGAACGTGTACGTCTTGGTCTTGATCTTGGTGGCGGGGGTTGCCCCCTTGGCGTCGCCCGCCGGGGCGGCGTCGTCGCTCGATCCGGAGGTCGCGGCGGCCGTTTCCGTCGAGGTCGCCGCCGGGGCGGGCGTGGCCGCCGGGGCCGGCGCGCGCTTGGGAGCGGCTGCGCTGGTGGATCGCCGCGCAGCCGCCACGTGACGTCGGGCGGGCTTGGCGACCGCGCTGGTCGCGAGCGAGAGGGTCAAGAGGCTCGTGAGGGCGAGCAGTCTCATTTGAGCTCCTTCAGACGGGCGTCGGCGTCCGCGCGACGTGGGTCGTTCTTGCCGGCGACTTGCAGGTAGCGGCCCAGGAACTCCTTGGCCTTGGCCGGGACCTTGTCGAAGTCCATGTAGAGGATCCCCAGGTCGTAGAGCGCGGGCGGGTAGTCGGGCTCGATGTCCAGCGCACGCTCGTAGGCCTTGCGGGCCTGGTCCAGCTTGCCGTCGCCGCGCGCCGCGACGCCCAGTGCGACCTGCGACTCCGGATCGTTCGGGTCGATCTCGACCGCCTTCTCCAGATCCTGGCGCGCGTGCTTGTAGTCGCCGCAGTCCAGGTAGACGACCGCCTTGTTGAGGCGCGCCTCGACGTACTTGGGATCGAGCTCGGACGCCTTTTGAAAGTCCAAGAAAGCCTCCTGGTCGTGACCGCGCTCGAAAGCAGCGAGGCCCAGGTTGTTCCAGACGAAAGCGCTCTTGGGATCGAGGTCTGCGGCCTTGTGGAGCGCAGCCTCGGCAAGTTCGAACTTCCCCATTTTATAGTAGGTCAGCGCCAGGGCGTTATAGGCAATCACGGTGTGCGACACGTCCCCACCCGCGGACGTCAGCAGCAGGCGCGCCTGCTCCAGCGCCTGGTCCAGCGAATCGGGTCCGGCCTCGCGCAGCGTCTGGCTGTAACGGGCCCGCATCTCGAAGTCCGAGGGGTCGGACCCGAGCCAGCGCGCGTAGACGTCGGACGCCTTCTTGGCGTCGTGGTTGCGCCGCAGGCTCTCGCCGTAGGCCAGGACGGTCTTGCGGGCGCCCGGCTGGACGTTCAAGGCCTGCTTGAAGGCGTCGACCGCCGCGTCGAAGTTGCCGACCGCGGTCTGCATGACGCCCAGGTCGTGCCAGGCCTCGTACAGCCGGGGGTCGAGTCGGGTGGCGCGCGTGAACGGCTCGACGGCGTCCTTGTAGTGCTTGCGCCCCATCTTCATGGTGCGCACGCCCTCCTCGAAGGCCGACTGCGCCTCGGGGCTGGTCTTCGGCAAGACCACCGGCGCGATGGGGTTGGCGGCCGCCGCGCCGGGCGGGGGCGCGTGGTGCGCGCAAGCGGGAAGCGCCAGGGACACCAGGAGCGCCAGGCGGAGACGGATGGCGGAACTACTGGTCACGGCGGATCTCCTCGATGCGGTCCAGGGAGATGCGCGGCTCGCCGGGCCGCGTGGACAGGCGCTGCTCGGCCTCCTTCGGATACTCGTTCTCGGCCAGGCGCGAGAGCGCCTGGCGGATGGCCTGCGTGTGCTTGTTGTAGACGCCGATCTGCAGCGCGCGCGCGTACCCGGACTTGTACGCGTCGATCGCCTTGTCCTCGATCACGACGATGACCTTCTCCAGTTCGTCGCGGTACATCTGCTTCTCGTCTTCCTTCAGGTCGCGCGGGACGGGCGCGCTGCGCATGGCCTTGGCGTACGCCTCGTATCCCTGGCCGATGCGCAGCAGGCCCGCCGTGGCCCACTCGGGCGAGCGGTAGCTGACCACGTCCAGGTAGATCGCCTTCGCCTCCTCGAGGCGCTTGGCCTTCTCCTCCAGCACCTTGGCCAGCTGCCTGGGCTTGCCCGCGATCTTGATCCGCTCGTAGTCGATGTACGCCACCTCGCCCTGGATGTAGCGGGCCTGCGCGGCGTAGGCGGTCGCCTCGTCACCTGAATGCGCGTGCTTGTACAGCGCCAGCGCCCGGGTGGCGGTCTCCTTGGCGGCGACGTCGTTGCCCGCCTTGAGGTGGGCGTCCGCCTCGCGCGCCAGCGCTTCGATGGTCTTCGCGTCGCCCGGGTAGGTCTTGCTGAACGCCGCGAAGCTGGCGGCGGCGCCGCGCCAGTCCTTCTGATCCTCGCGGACGACGGCGGCCTGGAACGCGACCTCCTTGGCGTCGGGGCGATCCTTGTACCGGCGCGCGTATTCGCCGTAGTGCTTGATGGCGCGATCGTGCTGCCCCAGGCTCTGGCGCAGCACGCCGGCGCTGCGGAGCGCGTCGGCCGCGTGCGGGTCCTGCGGGTACTTCTGGGCCAGCTGCTCGTACAGGCCGGCCGCCTTGTCGTAGTAGGCGACGTTCTCCTCGATGCGGGCCGCGGTGAACAGCGCCTCGGGCGCCTCGCTGGCGCCGGGGTACTTGTCGGCCAGCTCCTTGTAGGCGGCCACCGCCTCGTCGTCCTTCTTGGCCTTCTCGAACACGGCCGCCGCGTTGTTGAGCGCCTTGGGCGCGTAGCCGTTGCCCGGGTACTCGTGCGGCACGCGCAGGAAGAACGCCGCCGCCTTGTCGTACTCGCCGGTCTGCGCGTACTTCTCGCCCGACTTCATCACGGCGCCGACGATCAGCTTGTCCAGGCGATCCTGCTCGTCCCTGGACGCGAAGGCCTTGGTCTTCTTGAGGCGGCGGGCCCACCCCTCGATGTTCTCGTAGTTCTTGGCCTTGTTCAGGGCCTCGAGGATCCGATCCCCCGCCGAGCCCGCGTTGGGATCGTCGGGGTAGCGCTCGATGATCAAGCCGAACCGCTTCACCGCCTCGTCGTAGTCGCCGTAATCGAAGAAGAACTGACCGTTCTTGTAGATGACGGTCACGATCTCCTTGTCGTTGGGGAACAGCGTCGCGTACAGATCCGCCGCCTCGCCGAACAGCCGGTCGCTGTCGGTGATTTCGCGCTTGGCGCCGCCCGACGACAGCGGCTTTCGCACCTTCTCGAACGCCGCCATCGACTGCAGCAGGGCGTCCTTGTGGAACTTGCCGACCGGCTGCGTCTTGCCGACGGCCAGGTACTCGCGCCCGGCGTCCTCGAACTTGCCCAGCTTGAAGTAGAGGATGTCGGCCCGCAGGTAGCGCAGCTCGGCGGCGTCCGGCGCGTCGGGGAAGTTGGCCAGGTAGAACTCGTAGGCCTCGGCGGCGCGCGCGTAGCGGTCGCGATCGACGACCTTGGTGGTCTTCTCGTTCTGCTGCGCCTCGCCGTGCATGGTCTTGGCCAGGTTGCGGATCAGGGCCTCGGCCATCGTCCGCGCGTGGGCCACGGTGTTGGGGCGATCGTGGTTGGCGGCCGCCCAGGGGCTTCGCGGGCCGTAGTCGCTGGCCAGCTTGCGCATCTCGGCGACGGCCCCCTTGGTGTCGCCCAGCAGCTGGTAGCCCTCGACGATCTTGCCGGCGTAGTCGGGCGCGTCGCCCGCGTTGGGGTCCAGCTCGATCAGCAGCCGGTAGGCCTCGACCGCGCGCTCGTAGCGGGTCTGGTCGAAGACCGTGTCGGCCAGCTGCTTCAGCACCTTGCGCGAGTACTCCTTGCCTCCGATCTGGGCCAGGAATTCGAACGCGTCGCGGGCCGTCTTGGTGTCGTCCTCGGTGAACAGCTCGACCAGGTAGTCCAGCGCCTCGCCCTGCAGCTCCTCGGCGCGCTTCTGCTCGGCCTCGGTCCGCCCGGCCTTCTTCTTGGCCAGATCCAGCACGTCCTTGAAGCGCAACGCGCTCTTGGTGGTGTCGCCCAGCTTCCAGTAGCACCAGGCGGTCTTGAACAGCGCCAGGTCGTAGAGCGTCGACTTCGGGTGCTTCAGGACCTTCTCATAGGCCTCGAGCGCGGTCGGGTAGCTCTGCTGCTCGTAGAAGCGGTACTCCGCGATGGCCATCCAGGCGTCGGCGATGTAGCGAGAGCGCGGGAAGCGATCGAGGATGATCTGGAAGTACTTGATCGACTCGCCCAGCTTTCCCTGGTCGCGCAGCGAGAAGGCGTACAGGTAGATGACCGTGTCGATCTTGCGGAACTTGGGGTAATCGCTGATGAGCTGCAGGTAGGTCGCCTGCGCCTGCTTCAGGTCGATCGAGGGCGGGCGGTGCGGCACCCGCGGGCAGGCGGACCGGTCGGCGTGGCAGGCGCTGACCGCCGCCTGGTACGCCCCCATCTTCTCGAGATAGACCGCCTTGGACTCTTCCCAGTACAGCTCGGCCAGCTTGTACAGCGCCTCGGCCTGCTCCTTGGCGCGGAACCCGGCCGAGCCGCGCGGGTTCTCGCGCAGGTAGTCCTCGATCAGCCGGATGGCCTCGCGACGCGCGTCGGTGACCTCGCCCTCTTTCTGCTCCAGCGCCTTCTGCAGGATGGGCGGCAGCTTCTTCTCGCCCGGCTCCTCGGCAGCCGCGTCCGGCTTGCCCGCAGGCTTCGGCGCTGCCGCCGAGACAGCGGCCGGCGCGAGCAGCAGTAGCGCCGGGAGCACCAGCGACAATCGGAGCCATGAAGCCGTTTGTCCTCCCCCGCTTTTCGCGGGGGAGGATAAAGGAGAGGGTCCCCTCTCCGGCCGAGCCTGCGGCTCGGCCGCCTCTCCCCGCTCCGCGGGGCGAGGGGAAAAGCCCGACGCGATCGGGGCGCAACTATTTGTAATTCTCGTACTCATCCGACCAGTACTCACCTTCGAAGGGCCAGTACTCTTCGTCGTCGCCCATCAGGCCCTCGAGCTGGAGCGTGGCGAACAGGTCGGCCGGGTAGCGGCCGTCGCGCAGCTGCTCGATCTCGATCTCCAGCTTCTTCTTCTTCCCGATGATCGCGTCGATCTGCGTGAGGCGCGCCTGCCGCAGCAGATCGCGCAGGCGGCGGTCCAGGTCGACCAGCGCCTGGTTGGCGATCAGGCCGGTGGCCGCCACCAGGTGCGCGCGCAACCGGCGCGCCTCCGCGCCCAGCGCCTGGGTGGCCGCCGCCTCCCTGGCGTAGGGGCCGCTCGCCACGTTCTGCAGGCGGGCCGCCCGGTGCGCCTCGTCGGCCAGCTGGCCGACCCGCTCTTCCATCTCGGGATCGCCGGCGGCCAGCGGTCGCAGCGCCTCGACGTCCTGGACCAGGCGCACCGCCTCGGTGGCGTCGGCCGCGCCCGTCTTGCCCTGCTGGTGCGCGGTCAGCTCGTCCCACACCGCGACCTCGTTGGGGATGGCGCCGGTCTCGCGATCCAGCGCCAGGATGTCGCTGGTGAACTTGTAGAACCGCGGATCGACCTTCAGCAGCTCGGCGATCGGGTCGTGCGGGGTGGCGATCGAGCGCTTGCCCAGCAGCCGCCGGTACATCGCGCCGCGCTTGCTGGGATCCTTCAGCAGCTCGGTCACGCGCTCCTCGATGGGGCCGTAGGTCTGCACGAACGCCGACAGCGTGGCCTTGACCTGATCGAACTGGCAGGACTTGAGGTCGATCATCGCGTGCAGCAGCATCACGTCGGGCGCCAGCGGCGTGGTGTGGAAGTCGTGGTCGAACTCGTCGAGAAAAGCCCGCGCGGCCTCGTATTCGCCCTTCTGGAACATCGACCAGGACGCCTCGAACAGGGCGTCCGGCAGCCGGTCCGAATCGGTCGGCACGCGGAAATAGAAGTAGTAGGCGTCGTCGTACTTCTGCTGCTCGTGCGCGATCCGCCCCAGCGCCAGGTAGGCCAGGTCCTTGATCGCGAAGTAGCGGCCGTCGATGAAGAACGTGAACCGGTCCTGGTCGGCCTGCTCGACGATCTCGCACAGGTTGGCGCGCGCCGAGGCGAAGTGCCCGCGCCGCGCCTGGATCAGGCCCCGGAAGTAGAGCGCCGCCGCGAAGAAGCGCGACTGGCGGTCGACCTGGCTGAACGAGCCCTCGGCCCGGGCCGGGTCGCCCGATTCGTAGGCGACCTTGCCGGCCAGGTAGGCGTGCTCGGCGACCGCGTCGCGCGGCAGCGCGCCCGAAACTTGCTCCTGCGCGTGGTCGAGGACGGCCAGGATCGCCGCCTCCTCCTTGGTCTCGAGGCCGATGTCGACCATCGCGCGATAGGCCGGGGCGAACTGCGGCGCCGCCGGGCCGCGCGCCAGCACGCGCAGCAGGTACCGCTCGGCCGACTTGTACCCGCCCGCCCGTGACAGCGCGCGCGCCAGCGTCAGCTCGGCGGTGGCGTAGTCGGGAGCGTACGAAAACTGCGCGTAGTAGGGCGATTCGACCAGGCGGTACAGGCGCACGCTGGCCACCTCGGCGTTCCCGTTCACCAGATCGTCCTCGGCGCCGGCCAGCTCTTCGCGCAGGCGGTCCAGCGTCGCGGGCTGTTTCTGGTCCCCCAGCACGCCGGCCTTCTCCAGATCGGCCAGGTAGTGACCGACGGGATCCACGTCGGCGGCCGGGCGCGCCGGGGTGGCGGCGGCCGGCTGGGCCAGCAGGGTGACGAGCAGCGCGATCATTTCTCGCTCTTCAGCTCCATCTCGATCTCCGGCTCGTACTCCGGCAGATCCCCGTCGTCGTCGGCGATGAACGAGACGGTGGTGGTGCGGGCGTCGGGGACGTTGACGACGAAGGTCTGCTCCGACTCGTAGCCCAGGTCGGCGTGCTCCTTTTCAGTCTTGGTTCCGGGGCGCACCTCGATCTTGACCGTCACGCTGTGCGGCCCGGGCTTGATCGGGCGCTCCGACACCTTGATCAGCTCGTCGACCATGGGCTTTTCGCCCGAGTCCCAGATGACGATGCCGTCCAGGCGGATCTCGGCCCGGTGAAGCACGAAGCTGGGGGCGCCCTTCCAGCGCAGCGTCGCGCCCAGCTTGGACGCGTAGATCGTCTGCTCGACCAGCGCCGCCCGGGCCCGCGCCCGGAACAGCTCGTCGCGCAGCCGGTCGTATTCGGCGCGCAGCTTGGCCAGGTCGACCACGGGCGGCGCGGGGGGCGGCATGGCTTCGGGCGCGGCGGCCGGCTCGGCGCCGCCAGCCGGGGTGGGCGCGGACGCCGGCCCCTGGGCGAACGCGGGCCCCCCCACCAGCAGGACGGACACCAGGATGATGTTGGCCGGGTTGGTCATCGTCACTCCGTCACGGGAAGGAAGAGGCTGAGGCCGACGGTGGCGGTCAGGTCGTTGACCCACATCACCTGCGAGAGCAGCTGCTGCCGGTAGACGTGGTCGCGCACGTCCAGGCGCACGGCGAAGGCGCGCCGGCCGAAGAACTTCAGCCCGAAGCCGCCGTTGCCGGCCACGTTCTGCGACAGCACCGAATCGACCACGCCGGCGCCCGCCGCCACGTACAGATCGAAGTGGGTGATCCCGCCCCCCAGCCGCATCTTGGCGTGAGCCGGGGCCCAGATCAGATCGGCGTCGAAGGTGAGCTGCCGCCGCGGCTTGTTCTGGAGCACCGCGAACGTCCGCTCCAGCTCGGGGCCGCCCGACGACGTGAGCCGCGTGTAGCCCCCCGAGGCCTCGACGCCCAGGTCCTCGGTCATGTGGTACGTGTAGGCGCCGCCGAAGGTGTACGTCCCGTCGAACAGGTCCGAGACGTAGTAGCCGCCCTGGAGCGTCAGCTCGTGCCGGTTGGTCTGCTGGAACAGCCGCTCGCGGCTGGTCCGCTGCTTGCGCTTGGCGAACAGGTCCGCTTTGACGTTCTCGTCGATGCACGCGTCTTGGTGTTCGGGACCCTGAGAGGGTCCCGCGCCCCCCGCGATGGGCTCGGGCGAGCCAAGCTCGCCCTCCCCCGACGCGGGCTTGCTCGCCGGGGGCGGTGGCAGCGACATCGGCGGCTGCGCGGGGGCGGCGGCCTCGTCGCTCTGGTCCGGCTGCGCGGGGGCGGGCGCCGGTTCGTCCGCCCGCGCGGGAGCCGCGGCCGCCGCCAGCAGGGCGGCCGCCAGGAAGGTGCCTGTCAGCCCAGCCATAGGCTCAGCCCCGCCAGCACCGTGACGTTGTTGGTGATGCGACCGCGTCCCAGCACCTCCTGCGGCAGCAGGAAGTCGCGGACGTCCAGGCGGAACGAGAGGAAGCGGTTGAAGTAGATCTTCGCGCCCAGACCCGCTTCCCAGGTCAGTCCCTGCACGGTCGGATCGGCGGTCCGTCCGGCGCCCGCCACGACGAACAGATCTCCGTGCAGGATCGTCGTCTCGCTGAACTTCAGCTTGGCGTGGATCGGCGACCAGAGCAGCGAGAACATCCCCTGCCAGGCCAGGCTGGACTGGAAGTGCGTCTCTTGATCGAAGGCGGTGAACGGTTGCTCCAGCCGGAACTGCATCGGCGTCCGCGTGACCAGCGCCTCGACGCCGAAGTCCTCGGACGGGTAGAACGAGACGGCGCCGCCGTAGCTGTACGTGGACGAGAGCGCGTCCGACGCGTAGAAGCCGCCCAGGCCAGACAGCTCGAAGCGATGTCGCTTGAGGAAGTCGCGGCGCTGGACCCCTTTGCGCTTTCCGCCGGTCGCGTCGCCTTCCAGGCAGGCCAGTCCGTGCAACGCCGATTCGGCCGACTCCTCGGCTTCGCCTTCGTCGTCGCCGCCGGTGTCGGCGGCCGGGCCCTGGGCCTCGGGCGCGGTGTCGGCGTCGGCGTTCGCGTCGTCGGCGTGATCCTCGAACGGGTTCTGCGCAGGCGCCGCCCCTTGGGGCGCGGCCAACGCCGAGGTCCCGTTGGTGAGCCCAAAGGCCAGCGCGAACACGAGGGCGGCACGTACCAACGCGCAAAAATCGTAGCCCTTGCGCGCAGCGCTTGGCAAGGTTGGCATTGGCTCCGATCCTTTATCGGTAAGATGTCTTCCTACGTGAATCGAGCCGAGTGATGACGACTCGAACAGTGGCGCAACCGCCCCCCCTTGCAGCGCAACCTTCGCACGGCGATGTGGCGCAACGGATCCGGTTGCCCCACACGCTGCCCGCCTCGTTTTGCACGGTGTTCCTGCTCGTCATGTGCGCGGTTCCGGCCTGCTCGAGCTCGCCCGCCTCGACGCTGCGCCCGGATTCGGACCAGGACGCCACGCTCCCCACCACCTGTTCGGTCCCGCTGATCTGCGACGGCGGCGCCGTTCATTCCTGTGACAGCGGCGTGGTGGGCGCGCTGCTGGACGACTGCCCGTCGCGCGGCCAGCTGTGCAGCCAGGGGCGGTGCACCTCCCAGGCTTGCCGGGACATCGAGACCGCCAGCACCCGGACGCTGCTGGGTTGCCTCTTCTATACAGTGCAGGCCGACAACGTCACCGCCGACGAGGCGGCCCAGACCAGCTACCTGTTGAACAACGCCGGGACCGACCCGGCGCAGGTGCGGCTCGAGCAGGCGACGCCCGGATCGAACGGCACCGCGACCTGGACCGCGATCGGCAGCGTCCAGGTCGCGGCCGGCACCGCGGCCCGCTTGCAGGCCGCCGAGCTCGAGGTGCGGGCCGCCGGCACGGTGGCGGCTGGGGCCCTGCGGGTGGAGAGCGACCGCCCGATCACCGTCGCCGAGGTGGAGAGCGACGACCAGTCGCAGCCCGCCAGCAGCAGCAGCGCGACCGTGGTGTTGCCGGTCCAATCACTGGGGACCGGCTATCGCGCGGTGACCTATCCCCAGGAGTCGACCCCCGACGTCCAGCAGGTGGTGGGCAGCCGGGGCGGCGCCGCGCGCGTGATCATCGTGGGGACGCAGCCCGGGACCCGGGTCGAGCTCACGCCGGCCAGCGCGGTCTCCGGCGATCCGGGTGGCGACACGCCGCCGCTGGCGGCGGGCGAGACGCTGCCCCTCATCTTGAACGACGGCGACGTCTTTCAGATCTACACCAACGCGCCGGACGAGGACCTGACCGGGACCCTGGTGAGCGTGGTCTCTGGCGCGCCGGTCGCGGTCTTCTCCGGCAACATCTCGACCTCCTACGGCTCGAGCACGACCGGGATCAACTCGGCCGACATGGCGCACGAGCAGATGCTGCCGCTGTCCAGCTGGAGCAAGACCTGGGTGGCCGCGCCGCTCGCCCCGCAGGGGAGCATCGGCTGCACGTCGTTCTTCGCCGACGGCGACGGCGACGGCACGGACGGGGGCTCGATCTGGCGGGTCGTCGCCAACGACGACGACACCGACGTCCAGCTGGGCCCGCCGGCCTCGGAGACGATCCGGCTGCACGCCGGTGAGTCGCTCACCCGCGTCTCCAGCGCGCCGTTCACGATCGTCGGGAGCAAGCCGATCCTGGTCACGCAGGGGATGGACTGCGAGCCGACCCTGTCGCTGGCGATCGGCGCCGACGCCAAGGCGCTGCTCACCAGCCTGGCATTCGCGGGCGTGCCGGGGTTCGATCAGGAGCTGGTGATCGTCCGCTCGATCGGGTCCGTGATCGCGCTCGACAACATGCACATCCCCGACAACGTGTTCCAGTCGGTCGGGGGCGGGTTCGAGATGGCCGCGCTGCCGCTGCCCAACTGTGGCGCGACCTCCGGGGCGTGCCTGCACCGGCTGGTCGCCACGGTCGGCGGCTTCGGCATGACGATGCGGGGCATGGACGTGTCGGCCAGCTTCGCGCTCACCGCGCCCGGCCTCCTCCGCTGCGACCCCAACACCGTCTTCTGCGTGAACTGACCCTTAGCTGCTCTTGAGCGAGTCCAGGTCGGCGCGCAGGCGGTCGGGCGTGAAGTTGTCGCGCTTGCGGCGGATGTCGAAGTACAGCAGCACCGCCCCGAGCACCGGCACCGGCAGCAGGACCATGGTGACCAGGTCCGACAGCAGCGAGCCGAAGAAGATGGAGCCGGGCGCCACCAGCGCGGTCCCGATGATCTGGGCCGCCCCGCGCACCAGCGCGAACGTGAACAGGACCAGCGCGACCCGCAGCCAGTCGGACCGGACCAGAGCGGTGCTCCGCTCGAGCGCGGCCCGGCCGCCGATCCCCTCGATCAGCACGACGGGCGAGACGAACGCGAACAGCACCGCGCACACCAGCCCCGGGATCAGGAAGAACAGGCACCCGACGGCGATCACGATGGCCGCCGGCACCACCGCCGAGAGCAGCAGCCCGAGCCTGCGGAACAGCAGCATCCAGACCTCGCGCCAGCCGGCGTTGCCGTCCAGGATGCGGTCGGCGACCGCGATCGTGAGCGCGCCGTTGGTCAGCGGCACGATGATCCCGTACAGGAAGAAGCCGGTGACCAGGGTGCCCGCCAGGCCGAGCATGTAGACCGTGAAGCTGCCGGCCGCCCCGGCGGGGTCGCCGGACTGCGCCATCATGAAGGCCGGGCCCAGAATGGCCGCCCGCGCCAGGGAATTGACGATGGCCGCCGGGACGAACAGCAGCGCGCAGATGGTCAGCAGCGGCTTGGCGTGCGCCCGATAGAGCCGGAAGGCTTCGACCAGGATGTCAGCCACGCCCTTCTCGGATGCTGGCGCGACATCAGGGGATGCTGGTTCCATCACAAGCGGCCTCCTTCCACGATGGCGCGAGCATAGCTCGAACCAGCGCCGCCGCGCGTGTTAAAAGCGGGCGATGGTCCGGTGGATCTGCCCCTGGTCGCGCCGGCGTGCCGCGCTGCTCGGCGCGCTGGTCGGATTGCTGACACCAGTCGCGGCCGCGCGCGCGCAACAGGTCCAGCTGGCGCCGCTGATCCCGATGCAGCCGCCGCCGATGATCGAGAGCGCGCCGCCGCCCGACCTGCCGCCGCGGCCGCGGATGTCGCTGGGGGTCGGCATGGGCGCGTGCCTGGACTCGACCGGGTTTTCCGACGGCACGCACGCCATCCCGGCGTTCTTCGCGGGCGGCGGCTTCGGTGACGGCCTGGCGGGTTTCGAGCTGGGCGCCTTCGCCTCGTCCGCCTCTGGCCGCTACCCCGTGGCCACGGCCGCGCCGGTCGACCGCCTCGCGCTGGACGCGTTCGGGGTCCTCCGCCCCGCCGCCCGGGTCCGACCCGATGACCTGCGGTACGGGTTCCGGGTGTTGCGCGCGGTGGCCGCCGAACTGGGGTTGGGATACGAGCGCGACGGCCGCACCACCGGGGCCGCGACCCGCTGGGTGATCCACACCGGGGCTCGGGTCGATTTCCCGCTGTTGCCGCCCGGGCTGGTGAGCGAGCTGCGGCTCCGGCTGGCGTACCGGCGGGCGATCGGGCTCTACACCCCGGAGGTGACGGGGGGCACGACCGGACCGTCGACGGCTGTAGGTGACTCGAACGAGCTCTACGCCGCGCTGGTCACCGTCTTCTGAGCTGCTTCTAGGCTGGCCAGCGGCCCAGGTTCAGGCCGGCCGCCACGCGCCGATGATCGCTCCTGTGAAGCGTGCGGTTTGGTCTGCGCTCGCCTTGCTGGTCGTGCCGGTGGTGGGATGCACCACGACAGTCGAGGTACATCCCATGGCGCGGGCCCTGGCCCCGACCGTGGACACCGTCGTGGGCCTGCCCATCAGCCTCGGCTTCGGGGGCGACGCCCAGCTCCGGCGGATCCAGCGGCGGACCAGCGACAGCCTGATCGCGACCTCGGGCGGGCACGCCGTCATCGCCGAGGAGCTGACGACCGGCGAGGACGAGGAGGCGGTGGTCGCCGCGCTCCGCAGCCTGGGGGAAGACCCCGCCCGCGCCATCACGCTGACCATGACGGTCGGCGTGGGGGGGCGCCTGGTCGCGGGCGCGGCGGCGCTCCCCGGGTTCCTGGTCGGCAAGCGCCTGATCGTCGACATCCACGCCCACATCGACGTTCGGCGTGCCGGCAGCAAAGAGGTGATTGGCTCGGTCGAGACGGTCGAGAGCGGCCCCCCCAACGAGCTCGAGGTCAGCCCCGACGGCAAGAAGCGCGCGGCGATGGAGGCGATCGAGGCGGCGCTGGCCAAGGTGATAGCGACCTTCGCCCCGCGGCTGATTCCCCAGGAGCGCCCCTTCACCATCGTGGAGATCCCGGTCGAGGCCGCCCGCAGCGTGACCCGCCGCCTGACCGCGCTGGGCATGCTCTACCCCGAGCTCTCGATGGACGACATGCAGGCCCTGGCCGAAAGCTCCGAGCGGTTCTTCGTCGTCGATCCCGGCGCCCTGGTGCTGTTCGGCCTGGCGCGCGGCGACCTGCTGGGGGTGCCGGGCGGCCAGACCGCGGCCAGCCGCGCCGCGCTGGCCCGCGCCGTGGCGCGCGGCATCCCGCCGGCCCTGGCCGTGGAGCGGGGCGGCCAGCGCTACATGCTGGCGTCGACCAGGTGATCGCCCCCCCTCGCACATCTGGCGGTTGATCCGGCCGGGCGGTGCCTCCAAACTGGGGCGACCCCCCCGGAAGAGGTACCCCATGGCGAGGTCTAGAAGCAGCGCGTGGCTCCCCGTCGTCATGGCCATGGTTGCGGCCGGCTGTGGCTCGTCCGGCGGCAGCTCCGGCACGGGCGGGAGCGGCGGCGGGATGACCGCTTCCGGCGGGTCGACCGCGGCGACCGGCGGCGGGGCCGGGGGCGCGTCCGGGGGCGCGTCCGGGGGATCGACCGGCGGGTCGGCGACCGGCGGCACCGGGGGCACGGTGGCGACCGGTGGAGCGGCGGACGGCGGGGCGGCCGGCCACGGGACCGGCGGCGCCGCGGGGGCCGGCACGGGCGGGTCGGCGACCGGCGGCGGCGCCGGGACCGGCCAAAGTGGATCAGCCGGATCGACCGGGTCGGGCGCGCCGGTCAAGAGCACCGGCTGCGGCATGACCGCGCCCACCGGCGGCAAGACCAACATCGACGTGTCGGGCACGTCGCGCGAGTACATCCTGACCCTCCCGGCCAACTACGACCCCACCCACGCCTACCCGCTGATCATCGCGTTCCACGGCGGCTCGTACGACGATCAGTGGGTGGTCGACGGCGACCCCCCCCAGAGCGGGCCGTACTACGGGATCCAGAGTGAAGCCCACGACACGGTCATCCTGGTGGCCCCCAACGCGCTCAGCGGAAGCTGGACCAACCAGGGCGGTCGCGACATCGCCTTCGTGAACGCGATGGTCACCCGCTTCGAGTCGCAGCTCTGCGTCGATACGTCGCGCATCTTCGCGACCGGGTTCAGCATGGGCGGGATCATGACCATCTCCGTCGGCTGCAACGCCTCGTCGACCTTCCGGGCGGTGGCCGCGATGTCGGGCGAGATCATGAGCGGCAACACCTGCCCCGACACCCGCCCGATCCCCTACTGGGCTTCGCACGGCATGATGGACCCCACCATCGACATCTCGAACGGCGAGGCGGTCCGCGACATCTACCTCGAGCGCAACCACTGCAGCATGACCCAGACCGATCCCGCCGACGCGAACGGTTGCCTCGCCTACCAGGGGTGCGACCCGGGTTATCCGGTGGTCTGGTGCCCGTTCATGGGCGTGCACCAGCCGCCGCCGTTCGCGGGCGCCGCGATCTGGTCGTTCCTGTCGCAGTTCTGATGATCGGGCCTTCCGACGAAGAGCGATATGGCTGGCCGGGCGTCGCGCCCGGGGTGCTCGAGGGCGCCTGCGTGCCGGTGGCGCGGCACCTGGTCCGCGCGCACGTCGCCAGCGTCGGTTTCGTGCCCGCGGCGGGCGCGCTCCCGGCGGGCAGCGACCTGGCGCCGCTGATCGCGCACGTGGCCGGCGCGGTGCTGGGCTTCGTCACCACGGACGTGGCGATCGTCGACACCTGGCGCACCTGGGGCTGGGGCGAAGCGATGGAGGCCGGGGAGCGATCGCTCTACCGCAAGCGCCCGCTGCGCCCGCGCGTCTTCGAGATCGCGCCGCTTCCCTGCGGCGACGCCGACGCGGCAACGGCGGCCCTGGGGGCGACCCTGTCGCGGCGACCGGAGGGCGTGAGCCTGGTGCTGGTCAACCTGGCCGACTACGGCGAGCCGGGAACGATGCCGGCAGCGCTGGACGCCGTCGAGGGGGTGGTGTTGCTGGCGCGGGCCGGCCGCTCGCGCCGCGGGCCCGTCGAGAGGATGGCGCGCTTCCTGCCGGCGGCCAAGAACCTGGGCGCGATCCTCTTCGACTGATACTCTGGCCGCCACCGCCATGGGCCTGCTCGAGAAGGTGCGCCGCAAGAAACTGGGCGTCTGGACCGCCGGTTACGCGCGCTGGCTGGCCGCATCGTCGCTGCCGCGCGCGCGGGCGGCGCTGCAGCGCAACGGCGGACCGCGCCACCTCCTGTTCGCCTTCTGCGACCACTACGAGCCGCTCTGGCACACGTCCGACCGGGCGCTGGGCACGGCCCGCGTGCAGCTGTGGGTCGATCGATACCCGGCGCTGGCCCAGCGCTTCCGCGACTCCGAGGGGCGGCCGCCCCGCCACAGCTTCTTCTTCCCGGGCGAGGAGTACGAGCCGAACTACCTGGACGGGCTCGCGACGCTCGCCGCGCGCGGCCTGGGCGAGGTGGAGCTGCACCTGCACCACGACGGCGACACCGCGCCCGCGCTGCGCGAGAAGATCCTCGCCTACCTGGGCCTGTTCGCGCGGCACGGTCACCTGTCGCGCGATCCCGGCGGCCGGCTGCGCTACGCCTTCATCCACGGCAACTGGTGCCTGGCCAACGCTCGCTCCGACGGCCGCTGGTGCGGCGTCGACGAGGAGCTGCCGCTGCTGCACGAGACCGGCTGCTACGCCGACTACACCTTCCCGGCGGCCCCCGACGAGTCACAGCCGGCCATCGTGAACCAGATCTACTGGCCCGAGGGCGACCTGGCCCGCCGCCGCGCGTTCGACGCCGGCACCCCCGCCCGGGTCGGCGAGCGGCGATCGGACCGTCTGTTGATGATCGAGGGCCCGCTGGCCTTCGCGCTTCGCCCCGGCCGCCTGCCGGCGCCCCGCATCGAGAACGCCGGCGTCACCGGCAACGATCCGGCCACGCCCGCCCGCGTCCGCACCTGGGTCAACCAGGGCATCGGCGTGGCCGGCCGCCCCGAATGGGTCTTCGTGAAGATCCACACCCACGGCACGCAAGACGGTCTGGCCACGTCGCTGCTGGGCGGCGGCGGTGAGGCCATGCACCGCGAGCTGACCACCCGCTACAACGACGGCCGCCGCTGGGCCCTGCACTACGTGACGGCCCGAGAGATGTACAACATCGCGATCGCCGCGATGGACGGCATGACGGGCGACCCCGGCCAGTACAGAGACTACCTGCTGCCGCCGCCGCCGGTCGCGAGAGGCTGAGCCGGATCCGGGAAATCCGCACGTCCGGATCTGCGGTCCGCCGAGCGATCGGCAGGGCGACCCGACTCTTCGGGGCTCCCTCCCATACATCCAGGCCATGCGCGCCCCAGCCGGAACATGCTTCAATTCAAGTTGGGCGCGGTCGCGCCGAAGCGGCCGGCTGTTCTTCCACCCGCAACGGCCCACCTGCGCGCATCCAGCCGAGGCGCGCCATCCAGGTGGAGGGCAGGACCGTGGCAGCCGGAACGTCCGTGGCCGCCGGCTCTCGCTGCCACCCGGAAAAGTGCGGCCCCGAGCTCCGTGGGTCGATGCACGGCGGGGCGCGCAGGTGCTTCCGGAAGTTGAGGAGCACGTACACCATGCTCGCTCGGGTTTGGGTCGGCGTCCTCAGCGGGCGGGCGTGGTAGCGATCCCCGACCACTCTCCCCTTGCGGCCCAGAACACGATTGACCGCCAGCGCCAATCGGATCGCCAAGCCGTGCATCCCGCCGCGGGCCCGGCGCGGCTCGTCCCCCTCGACGATGAAGTGGCCGTGGTCCTGCTGGATCGAGAAGTGGATCACCCGGAAGCGATCGACCGAGGCGCGGGCAATGGCTTGCCGGAGCGCCCCGAACACCCGGGGCGAGCGCAACGATGGCAGCCCCGGCATCGCCCGAATGGTGACCTGCACCGGGTAGCGCGGGTCGATCTTCGATCGGGTGATGTGCGGCATCGAGGGCCGGCCACGCGGCTTGCGTCCCGCGCCCTTCCGAGCCCCGCCCCACGTCCTGGCCACCGTGAGAGGCAACCGCATCTGCCGACCTGGACCCGACTTGATTGCAGTATGAAGTGGCTGGCCCCACAAGATTAGATCTGTCGCGTCGTGCCTCCGTCGAGGCGATGCGTTCGAGTGTTGTAGGTGCGGAAGGAAGTCGACTCGCTGTCGCATTCGAGTATTCGCGCTCGTGCTGG
>DATJWP010000109.1:0-7800 GCA_035578045.1 Polyangia bacterium
GTTGTCGTAGCCGGCGCACATCGCCAGCGCGCCCATGTAGGTGGGCCCGTCGTGCGAGTAGTTGTGGTGGCAGTCGGTCTGGTTCGACCCGAGCCAGCTGTGGGTCACCTGGCTGGTGGCCGTCGAGAACTGCAGGCTGGCGACCCGGGTCAGGTCGCAGGCCAGCGCCAGTGCCAGGATGTCCATCTGCAGCTTGCAGCTGGTGGGGAAGTCCGGCTTGGCCGGGACCGAGCCGGGCGGCATGCACTTCTGCGCGGCCGCGGCGGCCGCCTGGAGCTGCGTGTACAGGTTGTTCCACCCGTCCTGCAGCGCCTGCAGCTGCGCGCGGTCCTCGGTGCACAGCTTGGGCATCAGGTTGTTCAGCTCGCTGTTCAGCGTCGCGGTCGGCGACCCGAACAGCTGCTGGCGGATGAACGTGTTCTTGTCGGGGCCGCCCGACCCGGCGCCGGACATGCCCGGGAAGAACGTGGCGGCGGCGCTGGTCGGGTTGTCGATCGGATCCACGTACACGCCCGACGAGTTGTAGATCATGCGCGTCTTCACCTCTCGGTCGGTGAAGTCGGCGGGGTCGCGCACCATCAGCTGGATGGTCGGGAACGGCGTCCCCGCGGCCAGCTTGGTGGCGATCTGCTGATCGATGCTGAGGCTGGTGGCCGGGCTGCCGCTGGAGATCTGCCCGGTCCACAGCGACGCCATCCCGGCCTCGTGCGACCCCTGGGCGGCTTTGTTGTTGAGGCCGTCCAGCACGATCACCTTGTTCTGCAGGCTGGTGGTCCAGCTGGTGCCGCCCGTCGTCCCACCGACGCTGCCGCCCTTGGCGAAGGGAGCCAGCGAGTTGCGGAACGTGAAGCTGCCGGTCACCGTGGCGGCGCTGCCGGCCGCCGGGCGGGCGATCGAGTTGCCGCTGGAATCGGTGGCGCCCCAGACCGGGCGGACGCACCCGCAGGGGGTGAAGACCAGGACCAGGTAGGTCGGCGAGGCGCCGCTGGCGGCGGCGTAGCTGGGGACGCCGCGCAGGAACGGGTAGGTGACGGCGGAGGCGCCCACCAGCTGCAGGAAGCGCCGGCGCTCGAGGGAAACCTTGCGCGGATTCATTGGCAGGCCCCTCCGGCGTTCACGGGCGAGCGGTACATGAAGGCGTTGCTGCTCACGACCGCGACGATCAGCTCCTGCAGGTTGTATCCGCCCGACATGAAGGCCTGGTAAATCTGCTGCGCCGAGCAGGCGTCGGCGTCGGTCTCGGACCGCAGCAGCGCGTAGCGCAGCTCCTCGAGGGCGAAGCACTGCATCACCTGCTGCGACGTCGAGAGCTGCGTGACCATGTCGCTCATCCCGGTGAACGTCCCCGAGATGTCGGTGCTGTTCCCGGGAACGAACTTGCCGCTCGAGTCGATGTTGCTCCCGTTCTCGGTCGTCATGTACGCGCCGGTGGCGTCGTAGTTGTCGAACCCGAACCCGATCCAGTCCATGAACTGGTGGCAGTTGTTGCAGACCGTCTTGTTGGGGTCGGTGCTGTTGGAAAAGTGGGCCATGTAGAGGTCGCGCGTGGTGGCGCCCGTGGTCAAGGTCGCCGGGGGCGGCGGGATCGGCATGCCGCCGACCGCGGCCGGAGGGTCCGGCACCTCCTCGCACAGGATCTGCTGCCGGATCAGCCGGCCGCGCTTGGTGGGCGACGGGAGCGAGGTGTGCGCGTGCGCGGCCAGCACGCTCCCCTGGGTCAGGATCCCCATGCGCGGGTTGGCCGACGAGTTGACCATGGTGGGGCTGTCGAACGTCGGGTTGCCGCCGCTGACCCCGTAGAACGACGCCAGGTTGGCGTCGATGTACGACGACGGCGACGTGAGCAGCGTCTTGTAGTCGCTGTTGCCCAGCACCGCCTGCGCGAAGGTGGTCAGCGTCTCGTTGTGCATGTCGGTCGCGACCGTGGCGGTCCACTTCTTGAACTGCGTGTCCTTGGTGACCGCGTCCATGTTCTCGATGTCCAGCCACTGGTTCGCGAAGTCCTGGAGCGCCGCCTTGGCCTTGGCGTCGGCCAGCATGCGGGTCGCCTGCGTCGCCACGTCGGACGCGCTGGCCAGATGGCCGTTGTTGGCGGCGTCCGACAGCGTCTGGTCGGGAATCGACCGCCACAGGTACAGGGACAGGCGTGTCGCCAGCTCCATGGGGGTCAGCGGAATCGCGCCGCCGCCACCGGGCTGCCCGAACTCGATGACGAACAGGAATCGCGGCGAGGTCAGCACCGCCTCGATCACGGCCTGGATGCCGGTCGCGAAGTCGAACTGGCCGCTGACGGTGGTGTAGAGGTTGGTCAGGTTCGTCTTCTCGGCGTCGTCCAGCTGGCCGCGGAACGCCTTGGTTCCGAAGTTGGTGATGAACTGCTGCGCGCAGGCGGCGTTCTGGGTGCTGCAGCCCGCCAGGTTGTTCAGCGTGTTGCTGCTGGCGACCGCCGCCGACGCCAGGCCCTCGGCCGCCTCGATGTACTGCTGGTTCATCAGCGTCCCCGAGACGGTCGCGTACGTGTTGGTGTTGAAGTTCCCGGCCTTGCCGGTGTCGATCTTCTGCTCGGAGACGAACTGGTTGGCCGGCAGGGTGCCGTTGGGATCCAGCCCCAGGTCGCGGACCATGTTGTTGTACTCGATGCGCGAGATGCGCCGGACCGGCGTCGCCCCGACGCTGGGCCCGCCGCTGCAGCTGTCGGTGAACAGGTCCAGGCCGGCTGGGGCCGGCTCGGTCACGACGCCGCCGCCGGTCCCGCCGCCGCCGGCGCCGTTCCCGCTCCCCCCGTTGCCGGTGCTGCCGCCGTTCCCCGAGCCGTTGCCCGACCCGCCGGTGCCGGTCCCCAGGCTGCCGCGCCCCGCGCAGCCGGTCGCGAGCGCCAGCGCCGCGACCCAAGACCAACGGAAGGTTGTTTTGCGAGACATCGCGTCCTTAGTTTCGGTTAGGACCCGCACGCGTGGGCGCGCGGTTATATGTCGGCTAGCGAGCGTCTTCGCGCCCGGGTCTTCGAGGATACGTAGCGAGGATATTGGCGGGCAAGCGCCCGCAGTCGAAGGGGACCCCGATTTGTACGATTTTGGCGCGGATGTAGGATAGATCCTTGCATGTACCCCAGCACAGCCGTCTGCTAGCTTTGGCGCCCGGATGAACAGGAAAGCGGGGCTGGTCGGGGGGGCGGCGTTGGCCCTGCTGGCGGGGCGAATCGCCCGCGCCGAGGCCATCGCCACGGCGGTCGCGAACGTGACCGGCGGCGCCACCAACAACGCGCTGCTCGCCCCGGAGGGCGCGTCCACGCTGGGACTCGACGAGTTCACGACCGTCCGCGCGTCGCTGCAAGGGGAGTACCGCGGCCGCCTCGTCGATCAGACGCTGTCGTACGTCTACACGGGGACGTTCTACGCCACGTACACCGACGCGAACGGCAATGCGCACCAGCTGATCTGGACGTTGAACGCCACCCCGACTGGACGCACGGAGGTGCGGGCGCAAGCCGCGGCGACCTATGCCCACCTCAACAGCATCAACCCGCTGGCCGCGGCCGCCACGCTGAACCCGCAGGTGGTGGCGACCTCCGGGTTCGTGTCGCTGCCCAAGGGCTCCGTCACCTACTTCGGCGGGACCGCGCAGGCCGCCGCCAGCTACCGGCCCTCGGGGACGACGCTCTGGTCCGAGCTGACGGCCGTCAATTCGTTCGTCCCGACCGCCGGCGAGACCGGCTACTCGGTCGCGCTGGTGCAGAGCGGGCACTTCGAACGGCAGCGCGCCCGGAACGCGCTCCTGGTCGACCTGACGCTCAGCTACCTGGATGCCAGCACCCTGGCGCCGGACGGCTACCTGCCGTTGCAGCCCAGCCCGATGTTCGAAGCTCAGGGCACCGTGGGCTGGCGGCGGGACGTCTCCCCCTTCTTCTTCTATTCGATCGACGGCGGGGCGCTGATGCTCGACACCACCGACGGCAGCCAGCTGACCGTGCAGCCGGTCGCCCAGGGGACCATCCACTACCAGTCCGGAACGGTCATCAGCGAGCTGCAGGTGTCGCAGTCGTCGCAGATGAACGTCTACCTGGGCCAGACCTTCATGGCGGCCACCGCCACCGCCCGGACGCTGGTGCCGCTCGATCGGCGCGAGCGCTTCCGGGTGGTCGGCCTGGGCACCGCCAGCCGCCAGTGGGCGATCACCTCGGACGGGCTCGACACCGCCATGGACCTGCTGGCGGCCGATCTGGGGATCGCCTACCAGCCGGTGCAGCAGCCCTTTGTCGCGTCGCTCGACTACAGCATCCAGGACCAGCTCGGCTACACGGTCGGCTCGAACACTTACCCCACCCTGCACCGACAGGTGGTGATGCTGACGGTGACCGGCACCTGGTCCAGCGACCGCGGCGCGCGCTAGGTATCGGCTCAGTACCAGTTGAAGCCGACCAGGAAGCCGAACTGGTTGGCGTCTCCGTCGCCGCCGCTCGATCGCGACGAGTAGAAGCCGTTGCCGTACCGCACTTGCAGGTCGAGCGCGAAGTTGTAGCTCTGGATGATCTCGAGGCCCGCGGCCAGCATCAGCGCGAACCCGCTGTCGCTGTTGACCGGCACCGAGTAGCCGTAGTAGTCGCGGCCGGCGTTGATCTGGACATAGCCCAGGCCGATCCCGCCCTTGATCCAGATGATGTCGTTGACCCAGTACTGGGCCGCGGCGGTGTAGATGCCGTTGTAGATCTCGCCCGACCCGAGGTTCGCGTCGGAGAAGTACCGGAAGCTCTCCCAGAAGTCGCCCATCACGGCCAGCCGGGGGGCGATCATGCCGCCGAAGTGGATCTCGCCCATCCCGACGGCGCCGCAGACCTGGCCGCAGTCGGGCATGGTCAGGCCGCCCGCGCCCAGCGAGAAGCCCCATACGATCCCGCCGCGGTAGACGCCCCGAGGCGGCGGGGGGGGCGGGGGCGGGTAGTACCCTGGGGCGTACTGCGCGTGCGCGGCGGAGGCAGTCCCCAGCGCCGTCGCGAGCACGAGACCGATGCCGAGCTTTCGGAGGTGGCTCATCCGACTCTCCTTAAGGTTTGCGCGGGATTTTGGCAACCTTCGTCGCGCAGCGCGGTGTCGCCGATCACGGTGCGGACGTGCTAAGGCATCGACGATGTCCTGGCACCAGACGCAGGTCCATCTGAAACCACGCGGCCGCGGCTTTCACCTGATCACCAACGAGCTGACGGCGGCGATCCCCGAGCTCGCGCGCTTCAAGATCGGGCTGGCGCACTTCTTCATCCTGCACACGTCGGCGTCGCTGTGCGTGAACGAGAACGCCGATCCGGACGTGCGTGCGGACCTGGCGCGCTGGTTCGATCGTGTGGTGCCCGAAGGCGCGCCCTATTTCCAGCACACCGCCGAGGGGGACGACGACATGCCGGCGCACGTGAAGTCGGCGGTCCTGGGCTCCTCCGTGATCGTCCCGATCCGCGACGGCCGGCTGGCGCTGGGCACCTGGCAGGGGATCTACCTGGGCGAGCACCGCGATCACGGCGGCGCCCGCACCGTCGTCGTGACGCTGAACGGCGAGTGACCGCCTAAACGATCCGGTTTCGCGGGTCGCCGCGCAGGAACGCGGCCACGTTGCGCGTGATCTCTTCGACCAGCCGGCGGCGCGCCTCCACGCTCCCCCACCCGATGTGCGGCGTGATCACCACCCGGCCGGCCCAGGGCGCGCGCGGGTCGGTCAGCGGGTGCGAAGGTGGGGGAGGCTCCCCCGACAGCACGTCCAGTCCGGCGCCGCCCAGGTGGCCGCTCTCGAGCGCCGCGATCAGCGCGAGCTCGTCGACGAGGCCGCCGCGCGCGGTGTTGATCAGGACGGCGCCTGGCTTCATGCGCGCCAGGAAGTCGGCCCCGACCAGACCGCGCGTCTGCTCGGTCAGCGGGCAGTGGAGCGAAACGAAGTCGCCAGCCGGCAGGGCCTCGTCCAGCGCGATTCGCGGCTGGTCCGGTCTTTCGGCCGCGCCGGGCACGGCGGCCTGCAGCACGCGCATCCCGAAGGCCTCGGCGATGCGGCCGACCGTGGTTCCGATCGCGCCCGAGCCGACGAGCACCAGCGTCTTGCCGGCCAGCTCGGCCAGCGGCTGGCGAAAGAAGCAGAAGTCGGCCGAGGCGGCCCAGATGCCGGCCTTGACCGCCGCGTTGTGACCGGCCACGTCGAACGAGACCTGCAGGATGTGCGCGAACACCAGCTCGGCGACCGAGTCCGTCGCGTAGCCGGGGACGTTGGTCACCGCGATGCCGGCCGCGCGGGCTGCCGCCAGGTCGACGATGTCGGAGCCGGTCGCGGTCACCCCGATGTATCGGAGCTGCGGCAGCGCGCGCAGCTCGCTGGCGTCCAGCTCGACCTTGTTGGTCAGCACCGCGAACGCGTCCCCCACACGCGCCGCCACCTCACCCGGCTCGCTGTGCGCGTAGACGACCAGCTCGCCCAGAGTCTTCAGCTCGCTCCAGACGCTGTCGGGCTCGCCCTGATCGATGGCGAAGCTGTCCAGAAGCACGATGCGGTTGGCGTTCGTGCCGCTGTCGTCCGTGCGGCTCACCTGGAGGCCTCGGCCTGCTTCAGCGCCTCCGCCTGGAAGTGCGCCCGCAGGCTCCCGATCACGTCCTCGAGGTCACCGTCCAGGATCCCGGGGAGGTTGTGGCGGGTCAGGCCGATCCGATGGTCGGTCAGACGGTCCTGCGGGAAGTTGTAGGTCCGGATCTTCTCCGAGCGGTCCGCCGACCCGATCTGGCTGCGGCGCGCCTCGCGCTCGGCCGTCTGCCGCTTCTCCTCCTCGATATCGAACAGCTTGGCGCGCAGCAGCTTCATCGCCATCGCCCGGTTCTTGTGCTGCGACTTCTCCTGCTGGCAGTGAACGATGAGCCCGCTCGGCAAGTGGTGGATGCGCACCGCCGAGTCGGTCGTGTTCACCGACTGCCCTCCTGGACCGCCCGATCGCATGACGTCGATCTTGAGGTCCTTCGGGTCGATCGCAATCTCCACGTCCTCGACTTCGGGCATCACCGCGACCGTGGCGGTGGACGTGTGGATGCGCCCCTGCGCCTCGGTGGACGGGACGCGCTGCACGCGGTGGACCCCCGACTCGTACTTGAGCTGCGAGTAGGCGCCGCGCCCGGTGATGGCGGCGACGATCTCCTTGATGCCGCCGGCCGACGCGCCCGAGCTGGACATGATCTCCACGCCCCACCGGTGGCGCTCGGCGAACCGGCTGTACATCCGGAACAGATCGGCCGCGAACAGGGCCGCCTCCTCGCCGCCGGTGCCGGCCCGGATCTCGAGGAGAATGTTCTTCTCGTCGTTCGGGTCCTTGGGCATGAGCAGCTCCTTGAGCTGCTTCTCCAGCCGCTCCTGCTCGCCGGCCAGCTCGCCCTCTTCCTGGCGGGCGAGCTCGCGCATCTCGGGATCCTTCTGCAGCTCGCGCGCCTCCGCCATTCGCCGGGTGACGTCCCGGTGCTGGCGCAGCGCCTCGATCAGGTCGCGGAGATCGGCGTGCTCCTTGCTGAGCTTCTGCATCTGCTGGCGGTTGGCCAGCACCGCCGGGTCGGACAGCAACCCGGACAGCTCTTCGTAGCGCGCCTCGACCGCGGCGAGCTTGCCGAGCAGCAGTTCGTCGAGCAAGGACGACTACGAGGCGGGCGCGGCCTTGCCCTTGCCGCCGGCGTACTTCTTCTGGAAGCGTTCGATGCGGCCGGCAGCGTCCACGAACTTCTGCTTGCCCGTGTAGAACGGGTGGCAGTTCGAGCAAATTTCGACCGTGAACGTGCCGCGCGTCGAGAACGTCTC
>DATJWP010000110.1:0-9501 GCA_035578045.1 Polyangia bacterium
GAGCTCGTCGGGCGACGGGCTGCAGCCGGCGGCGACGCTCAGTACGAAACCAATCAGACCGGCGAAGGCAACCCTTGCGCCGCAGCGGGGGGGCATACAGGCTGGATGGTACCTCAGATCATCCAGATTCAGGTTCTGGTCGTGCGTCCCGGTTGGAACGGCCCGTTCCGTCGAAGGTCACGCCGCCCTCACGAAAGCGAGGCGGACATGCTGACCCGAACCCTGGCGACCCTGACCCTGCTCCTCCTTTCGTCGACCGCTGGTCTCGAGCCCAGGCGACCGGCGACTCCGCGCCCGGAGCGCCTCCGACACGCGCGCGTCATCGACGACGTGGAAGGGTGCCGCGTCCCGCCGCCGGCGCCGGAGCCGGTGGCGCCCGCCAGCTGCGACGACGGCCGGTCGCCTTGACCGGGGATCCCGCCCCGGGTCAGCGAGGCCCCACGGCCAGGGACCCGATGGGTTCGGCGCCGCCGGCAGGCTCCGGGTCCGGGGCCACGTGGTCACCGCGCTCGTCCCAGAAGGCGTTGGCCTGGGCGGCCGTCCAGGCGTTGGCGAGGGGCGAACGTTCGAGCATGGCCAGGATGTCGCGCGCCGAGCGCGGGCGGCGGGTCGGGTCCTTGGCCAGGCTGGCGAGGATCAGGCGCTCGAGGAGGCTGTCGACCGGCCGACCGGCCCGTTCAGACGGCGGGACGGGGGTGCGCGAGAGGTGGGCGTTGCAGAGCTCCGCCAGCGAGACGCCGTCGAAGACCGGCCGGCCCGTGATGAGGGCGTAGCCGACGCAGCCGACGGCGTACAGGTCGCTGGCCGGCGTGGCCTTCTCGGCGGACTCGAACAGCTCGGGCGCCATGTTCTCGGGCGTGCCCACCACGACGCTCCCGCGCGTCGCGCTGCCCGATACGCGCGCCAGGCCAAAGTCGACCACCTTCACCAGGTCGGGCACGCCGCCGCGCCGGCACAGGATGACGTTGGCGGGCTTGATGTCCCGGTGCACCAGGTTCCGGGCGTGCGCCTCGGTCAGCGCCCCGTAGATCTGGCGAAGGATGTGGACCGCGCGCGCATCGGAGATGGGCCCGAACCGCTGCAGGAAGCGTTCGAGATCGACGCCGTCCAGGAACTCCATCGCGTAATAGAAGGTGCCGTCGACGCTTCTGCCGTAGTCGTAGATCGCGACGGTGTTGGGGTGGGTGAGGGACGCCGTGACCTGCACCTCTCGCTCGAAGCGCTCGAGGGCCACGCGATCCCCGGAACGGAGCAGCTTGAGCGCCGTGGGCCGGCGCAAGAAGGCGTGACTGGCCAGGTAGACATCCCCCATCGCGCCCGAGCCGATCTTGCGTTCGATGACATACTCCCCGAGACGCCGCACGTCGCGCTCGGCGTGAACCGCGCGCCGGTGGGCGCGCGAGACGGACAGGATCCCCGCCGCCGTGCCCGCCACGGCCAGCGCCAGCAGCGCGATCAGGGCGCCGAAGACGCGCTCGAGGACGTCGAGGGGCTGGAAGGCCTCGGCGGCGTCCACCTCGGTGATGACGCCGAAGCCGCGCGCCGGCAGCCAGGTCCAGGCGCCCACGACGTCGACGCCTCGGTAGTCGCGGTAGGGTTCGACCGACAGGCCGTCCAACCCGCTGGAGACGCGCGCCGCCGCGTGCGTCAGGGGCTGTTCCCGGCGCACGCCCTGCGAGCGGAAGCCGCGCAGGAGGTCCCCGCCGGGATCGCGGAGCTCCAGTCGGAGCGCGGAGTCGTCCTCGCCCGGGCCGAGCAGACCGACCTCCTTCAACTGGGCGGGGAAGCGGCTGCTCGAGATCATGACGCCCGCGCCGTCGACACCGTAGGTTTCACCGGTCGCGCCGGCGCGCGCGGCCAGCAGCGGCGCCGACAGGCGGTTCGCGTCGAGCGCGAGACCGAGCACGAGCGGGCTCTGCGGCACGGCCGCCGCGACCACCAGCCGGAGGCGTCCGGCCCCATCGCGGAAGGGCGGACCGGTGGCCGGCAGCTTGCGCGTGGCGGCCCGCGGGTCGAAGGGCAACACGCCGTCGGGCGCGGGGCGTCCCGCAGCGGGCAACCCGGCGCTGGCCTCGACGACGATGCCGCGCGCATCGACCACCAGGTAGCCAGTCACTTGTCCGCCGTGCAGGACGGGGTCCAGCGCGCCGGCGAACGTCCCGTCCCCGCGCGCCGCCGCGCGTACCTCGCGCGTCCCCGCGACCACGCTGGCGAGACCCTCGGCGCCGTCCAGGAACGCGCTCACGCCGCGCACCGCGGTGTCGAGGACGGCTCTCAGGTCGTCGGCCGTCTGGCGACGCACCTCGAGGCGCAGGCGGCGTTGCGCCCAGGCGGCGCTCCCGCCCACCAGCAGCAGCGTCCCGACCCCCAGCAGAAAGCCGAGGCGCGCCGTGCGCCCGCGATCGTCCGGCACGAACGAAAGCGAGAGGGCACGCCGCTTGTCTGGTGGAGGGCCGCCCATCGGGCCGTCACCGTCTTTCCGGCGGCCGCGGAGGAGGATCGAACGAGCGAGGAAGCGCGATCTTGAAGGTGGTGCCGCGTCCGGGAGTGCTCTCCACCAGGATCGTGCCCCCTGCCCGCTCGACGACGCCGTAGACGATCGCCAGGCCCAGGCCGCGGCCCGGCCGCTTGCGCGAGAAATACGGCTCGAACATGTGGGCTTGCGTGTCGGTGTCCATGCCCTGACCGTCGTCGGACACCGTGAGCACGACGGTCGTCGGGCTCAGCGGCTCGTCTGCGCTGGGATCGCGCAGGCCGATGCGCACCAGGCCGCGCTCGGCCACGGCCTCGCCGGCGTTCACGCACAGGTTGAGCAGCACCTGCTGCAGCTCGCTGCTCGGCAGCGTCACGGCCGCCTCGACGGCCAGATCCAGCTCGAGTCGCGCGCCGCCCACCAGCCGTGCCAGCATCGGCGCCGCCTCGCGCACCAGGGCCCCGAGATCCAGGGTCTCCCGGGGGACCGCTTCGCCCCCGGCGAACAGCGCCAGCTGCTCGGCGATGCGCGCGCCCATGCGCACGGCGCGCCTGACGGCCGCGCCCTGCTGGACCACCTCGCCGTCGGCGTCGCCCTCGAGCGTGGTCCCGATGAGATCGAGCGCCCCCAGGACGTTCCGGATGTCGTGACCCACGAACCGGGCGAGCTGCGCCAGGGCGGTCATCTTCTCGCCCTCCAGCTCGAGCTCCCGTCGCGCGTGCAGCGAGGCTTCGATCTCCAGACGCTCGGCCTGCTCCAGGAAGAGCGCCATCATATCGGCCACCGAGGCCGCGAAATCACGCTCGCCCTGCGTCCAGGCGCGCGACGTCTCCATCTGCTCGAAGCAGACGAAGCCCTGCGTGGCGCCGCCGCGGATGACGGGCGCCGCCAGCAGCGAGCGCAGCGGGCTGCCGCGCATCCCGCGACCGCGCAGGTCGACGGCCCGCGGATCGGCGGCCACGTCGGGGATGGACAGCACGCGCCGTGCCGCCAGCGCGCCGAGGAAGGCAGGCACGCGCAGCTCCTCGACGGCCGTCACGCCGGCCGGGGCGGCCTCTCCGAGCTCGAAGACGTGCTCGCACCGCGCGGATCCCTCGGCTGCGGCGCTGGTCCTCCAGACGCTGGCGCGCGTCACTTCGAGAGCCCGCGCGCCCGTCTCGGCGATCTGCCTCACGGCGGTCGCGCGGGCTTCGGCGCCGCTGAGGCGGAGGCGCGCGAGAGCGAGGCGCGCCGATTCATAGCCGGCGCGGCTCCCGTTTTGGCCCCTATCCGCGAACATGTGGGCAGTATACCCGCGAGGGGATCCGTTCAGGGTGCGGGCGGATTGGGAGGCATGAGGCCGACGCGGGCCAGCGCGGCGTTCACGTCCTTCAGGTCCTGCCAGGCCAGCTTCTTCTTGGACGGATCGCGCAGCAGGTAGGCCGGGTGGAAGGTCGGCATCAGCGGGATCCCCTCGTACGTGCGGAAGTTTCCACGCAGCCGGCTGATGGGAGAGTCGTCGCGCAGCAGGCACTGCACCGCGAACTTGCCGAGCGCGACGATCATGCGCGGCCGGATCGCGCCCAGCTGCCGCTTCAGGAACGGCTCGCAGGAAGCGACCTCGTCGGGCTCGGGGTTCCGGTTGCCCGGCGGCCGACACTTGAGCACGTTGCAGATGTAGACGTCCTCGCGCCGGTAGCCCATCGCCTCGATCATCTTGGTGAGGAGCTGTCCGGCCTTGCCGACGAACGGCTCCCCCTGCGCGTCCTCGTCGGCCCCGGGCGCCTCGCCCACGAACAGCAGGTCGGCGTTCGGGTTGCCGACCCCGAACACCAGCTTGGTGCGGCTGGGCGCCAGCTTGCACCGCTGACAATCGCCGAGATCGTCGCGCACGACTTTCAGCCCTTCGGCGCCCCGAGGCAGACCACCGGCTTCCGGCTCTCGAGCCGTCAAGGCTTCCGGCTTCCGGCTAGCGGCTTCCGCTTTGATCCGACCCGGAGGCCGGAGGTCGGAAGCCGGAGGCCCCTCTGTTCTGGCCACGACGCCCAACAGCCCCGACCGCCCGCGCATCGCCAGATGCGTGCGGAACTGTCCGACCAGCGCGCGGAGCTCATCGCGCTCGTCAGACATGCGTCACCAGGGCATCGACGGCCAGGGCGTAGTAGAGCGTCGGCATCACCTCGGCGACGCGCACCGTGGCGTCGCGGCCGATCGCGCCGTCCCGGTCGGCGTCCCGCCGCTCGATCTCGTCCAGGATGGCGGTGTACCCCTCGAGCAGCGCCGGATCTGTCGAGACGACGTAGGCACGCCCGAGCGCCCAGGCCACGCAGGCGTTCCAGCCGTTCTCGTCGAGCCTCCGCGCGGTGAAGCTGCGGGGCGCGCCGGCCGCGATTCGCTCGCGCAGCCAGGCGCCCACGAACGGCGTGCTCCCCTCGGCGGCCATCACGGCCAGGATACGCGTGGCGGTCGTCGACGAGAAATCGAACAGGCCGCCGGGCGGCTCGGGTTCGCGCGCGAACGTCCCGGGGTTGCGCATCCCGAAGGCGCGCTCGACGAACTTCTGCCCGGCCGCCAGCAGCCCGCGGTCCTCGACGGTCCGCGCATACTCCAGCACCGCCAGCGCCAGGAAGCCCGGGTCGCGGAAGTCGCGTCCGGCCAGGTCATCCAGCGCGCCCAGGTGGGCCGACAGCACCCGCGCCGCGCGCGCCGCCAGCGCCTGGCGGGTCGGATCCATGCGCCCCAGCGGCAATTCCGCCGTGACTGCCCGCAGCAGCATCGCGCAGTCGAACGCCGCCTCGTCGCTGGCGTCGGCGTCGATCACGTTCGGGATGAACCGGACCGCCGCCTCGGTCAGGTAGGTCCAGGCGGTGTTGCGTGCCGCCGCGAACTTCTCGCTGCGGGTGAGCTTCTGGTGCCGGGCCCAGACCCAGACAGCCGCCGCCGTCGCGTGGAAGTCGGGCTCGACCGCCCCCGGCCAGGGAGGCACGTATCCGGTGTGGACGCCGGCCGAGGCCTGGCGCGCCACCAGCACGGTGCCCGCCGCCGCGAAGTGACGGGCCGCCTGCGGCACCGACGTCTTGAGCCGCGGGTCAGCCATGGCCAAACCGCGGCGTGAACAGGTCCCAGAGCCGGTCCGCGACGGCCCGCTTGGGCGCCCGGGGAACGTCGAACCGGGCGCCGTCGGCGAACAGCACCGTCACGGCATTTTCGTCGGCGTCGAACCCGATCCCGGGCGCGCTGACGTCGTTCGCCACGATGGCGTCGCAACCCTTCTCGCGGAGCTTGGCGGTCGCGCGCCCATCCAGCCCCGCGTCCGAGCCCGCTCCGGGCGACACCTCGGCCGCGAACCCGACCAGGTAGGGCCGTCCGTCGTGGCGGGCCCGCCCCAGACCGGCCAGCAGGTCGGGCACCGCCGCCAGCTCCAGGCTGACGCCCGGCTCCTTCCGTCGCGACAGCTTCCCGGCGATCCGCTCGCGCGGGCGGAAGTCGGCCACCGCGGCGGCCATCACCACCGCGTCGGCCTGCGACGCGGCCGCCGCCAGCGCACGCTCGAGGTCGGCCGCCGATTCGAAGTCGACGCGCGTCAGGCGCGCCGGCCCGCCCGGAACCTCCGGCGTCCCCGGCCCCGCCAGCAGCGTCACGTCGGCCCCGCGCGCCAGCGCCGCGGCCGCCAGCGCCGCCCCCATCTTCCCGGACGATCGGTTACCGATGAAACGCACGTCGTCGATCGGCTCGCGGGTGGGTCCGGCCGTGATCACCACCCGCCGCCCCGTCAGGTCACCCGGCGCCAGCAGCCGCGCGGCCGCCGCGGCGATCTCGGGCGGCTCGATCAGGCGGCCGGCCCCGACCCAGCCGCAGGCCAGCGGACCGCGATCGGGCCCCACCGTGGCGAACCGGCCGCCCCCGCCGGGGCCCAGCAGGCGCGCCAGGTTCGCCTGGGTCAGCGGGTTCTGCCACATGTTCACGTTCATCGCGGGCGCCAGCAGGACCGGGCCGCGCCCGGCCAGCACGACCGCGGCCAGCAGGTCGTTGGCCATGCCGGCCGCCAGGCGCGCGATGCTGTCGGCGGTGGCGGGCGCGACCACGATGAGGTCGGCCTCGTCAGCCAGGCGGATGTGGCCAATCTCGGCCTCGGTGCCCGGGTCGAACAGGTCGACCGACACCGGCTGACCTGAAAGGGCCTGCAGGGTGAGCGGGGTGATGAACCGGGTCGCCGCCTCGGTCATGACCACGCGGACCGAGGCGCCGGACTTCACGAACAGACGGCAGAGCTCGGCGCCCTTGTACGCGGCGATACCGCCCGTGATGCCCAGAACGATGCGACGGCCGGACAGCCCAGCCACGGCCTCACCTGTGCTCATGTCCCCCATCGGCCCCGAATATGTCACGTCCTACCTTTCTAACGTGCTTGCCATGTAAAATGCCCGCCCGTGACGGGTCTTGGTGGGTATCCACGGCGGTTTGATTCCTACGTGCTGCTGAAGCCGTTGGCGCGGGGCGGGATGGGACAGCTGTATCTGGCGCTGTCAGGGACGCCCGGCCTCGAGAAGATGTGCGTCATCAAGCAGGTCATTCCCGACCTGGTCGCGCCGGAAAACGCCCGCAGATTCCGGGACGAGGCGATGGTGGCGCTGCGCCTGGCGCACGGCAACATGGTGTCGGTCTTCGACGCCGGGATCGAGGGGGGGCAGATCTTCCTCGCCATGGATCACGTCGACGGAAAGGATCTGCTGGCCACCTGGAACCGGTGCGCGGAGCGGCGGGTCCCCTTCCCCGTCGACATCTCGGTCTACATCGTCAAGGAGGTGGCCCGCGCCCTGGTCTACGCGCACGCTTTCGAGGACCTGAAGCTGGTCCATCGCGACGTGTCGCCAGCCAACGTGCTGCTCTCCTACACCGGCGAGGTGAAGCTGACCGACTTCGGCCTGGCGATGTCGATCCTGAAGATGGAGCGAACCACGCCGGGTGTGGTGTACGGCAAGCTGAGCTACCTGGCGCCCGAGCAGGCGCGCCGGCAGCCCCTGGATGGGCGGGTCGACATCTACGCGGCCGGCATCCTGCTGTGGGAGCTGCTGACCGGCCGCCAGCTGTTTCCGGTGGCGAGCGAGAACGAGGCGCCGCCCGGCGCCGACGCGATGGCGCGCGCGCGCGAGCCGAAGATCGCGGCGCCGTCGACCATCGCCGGCCGCGTCCCGCCCGAGCTGGATCGGATCGTGTTGCGCGCGCTGGCGACCGAACGCGAGGACCGCTACCCGACGGCCGAGCTGCTGCGGGCCGATCTGGCGGCGTTCCTGGCCGAGACGGCGCCCAAGACCGACGCGGACCGGCTGGCCGGCTTCCTGCGCTCGCTGTTCGCCGAGGACGCGCGCGCCGAGCGCAACGAGCGCGAGCGGCTGATCGCGGCGGCCCGGCTGCTGCTCTCGGGCGGAATCAACTCGGAGTCCGTGACCTCGGCGATGCCCACCGACGAGACGGCACGCCCCCCCGGCGGCGCGGACCCGCGCATCGGGACGACGTTGGGCGGGCGCTACCACGTCCGGCGGCTTTGCGGTGAGGGGGCGATGGGCCGCGTCTACGAGGCCCAGCACATCGACATCGGCCGCCGGGTCGCCATCAAGGTCCTGCACGCCCGCTTCCACCACAGCGCCGATCTAGTCGAGCGGTTCCGGCGCGAGGCGCGCGCCGCCTCGAAGATCGGCCACCCGAACATCGTCGACGTCACGGACTCCGGGACCACGCCCGACGGCGCGTTCTACTTCGTGATGGAGTACCTGGACGGCATCAACCTGGAAGAGCTGATCGCCAACAAGGGGGCGCTGCCGGTCGAGCGGGCGCTGCTGGTGGCGGCGCAGATCGCCCGGGCGCTGGAGGCGGCGCACGGCGCCGAGATCATCCACCGCGATCTGAAGCCGGCCAACATCATGCTGGTCAACCGCAGCGACGAGGACGATTTCGTCAAGGTGCTGGACTTCGGCATCTCGAAGGACCTGGACCTGGCGGTGGGGGCAGCGCTGACCCGCCCGGACGTCGCGATCGGCACGCCGGCCTACATGGCCCCCGAGCAGGCGGCCGGCCGGACGGCCGACGTGCTCACCGACGTCTACGGCGTGGGCGGCCTGCTCTACGAGATGCTGACCGGGACCGCGCCCTGCTCGGGCGAGGACGCCATCGAGGTGCTCCAGCGCAAGGCCAACGAGGACCCCAAGCCGGTCGGCGACGTTCGCCCCAACCTGCCCAAGGACGTCCAGAACCTGGTGAACCGGACCCTGGCCCGCAACCCGGCCGAGCGGCACCCGAACATGACGGCCCTGAAAGAGCACATCCTGGCCTGCCTGGCGGCGGCCGAAGGGGCGCCCGCCCCCGTGCGGCTGCCGGCCAGCGGTTTGACCACGCCCCGCCTGCCCGCGGGACTCGTGTCGACTGGCCGCACGCGCCAGGGCGTGCGGCGGATCCAGGTCCGGCCGATCGTGCTGATCGGCGGCGCCGCTGTGATCGCGATTGCGCTGCTGGGGCTGCGCTTCGCGCGTAGCTCGGGAAGCGGCGAGGCCGTGCGCGCGACGGCAGCCGAGGAGCCGGCCGTCGCCGTTCAAGCGCCGGCGCCTGCGCCTGCGCCTGCGGCGCGCCCACCGGCTCCCCTGCCCCCGCCGCCACCGGCCGCCGAGGCCTTGGTCGCGCCGGCGCCCGAGCCGCTGCGCGGGCGGGTCGTGACCGCCGGGACCCGCCGCGCTGTCACCGCCGACTCGGTGCCGTCGACGCTGCGCACCGCAGCCGCGCGCCGGACCAACGGCGACCCGCCGCCGATCAAGGTCGCCAGCGCCGCGCGCCTGCCCGACCCCAACGCCGATCCGGCCACCCTGCTCAGCCGCGGGCAGACCGCCTTCGACCGCGGCGACTACAAGGAAGCCATCCGCCGCGGCCGCGACGCGATCAGCGCCGGCGCCGAGGTCGGCGGCCGGCTCTTGATCGGCGACGCCTACCTGCAGCTGGAACGCTACCAGGACGCGCTCCGCGAATACGACGCGGCGCTGGCGCTGGATCCCGGCGACAGC
>DATJWP010000111.1:0-49617 GCA_035578045.1 Polyangia bacterium
CCGCCCACGTCGGCCCTGTCGGGGCCCTCCGCCCTCGACCCGGACGCCGATCTGTGGCATCTCAATCCCTGGTCCTTCGATGCCCGTCACCTGGCCCCATGGTCCTGGCGAGACGTGGCCCCATCCCCCTGGCGAGTGACAGTGCTCGATCTCCGCCGACGTCACGTCCTGCGGCCGCTTCGACGCGAACGGCGCCACGAGGATGTGCGCCGAGATCGCGCTCTTCGCTTTCGAGTACGACGGTCGCCCGATCCACACGTTCTCGAGCCACCACGAGACGATGTCGCCGACCGTCCGATCGCCCGTCGCCACCATCGCCGGCTCGAGCCCGAGCCGAATCCGCTCCGCCTTCCGCTCGAAGTCCTCGGCGAGCCGCCGCGCCTCGGTCTTGCTCTGCGCGCTCGACGCCCGTGCCGTCCACCGCCCGCGCTCGTCTTTGTAGCGCAGGTACCACCTGCCGCACTTCTCGTAGACGGAGGCCATGTCAGCCCTTCGCCTTACTTGGTGACCGCTCGTTCATCCGTCACCCCTCTTCGCCAACTCGATCACGTTCGCGGGCTTCCACTCGCCGCGTGCGAACCGTCGGATCGCTTCCGGGTCGTATCGGAGCAACGATCCAACGCGCAGGCACGGAATCAGCTTGGCTTCGGCCTGGTGGTACACCCACGACCGGCTGACGCGCAGAAAAGCAGCGACCTCCTTCGTCGTCCATAAGCCTTGCCGTTCTGCCTCAAGCTCAGTGAGAGGCGGCGCCGCTGCCGGGCTCAAATGCTACCCCGCGAAGGACCGCGCTCGGGCGGTACCCCTCCCGCCCGGTCGGCGCCGAAGCCGTCCGAGGTCCTGCACGTGGACAAGCATTGCTCTGGTGGCCGGAGAGTCAAATCGTCCTGCGCGAACTGCCCCGCGAGTCCTGCGTTCGCAGGCGACGGAATTTCCCGCATGTCGGTCCTCCCACGATGAAAAGCGGCCATCGTTGGTCGAATGTGACGACAGCGGGTCGTCGCGGGACCGTGTTCCAGCCGGTGTGCCTATCCGGTCATCCCGCGCGCCTGGTCGAAGACGCCGCGGAGAGCACTGCGCATCCTGTCGCCCTGCCTCGTCCGGAGGGCTTCGAGAATCTCCTCGTGCGGCGTCGACGGCCCGGCCGGGAACCGCAGCAGCCGGTGCGAACGGTAGAGGGCGACTTCCGCCGCGTGGGTGTGCGCCGGATCGAGCAGGTACCAGACCCGCTCGTCGCGCGCGCGGATCTCGGGCCCGGCCAGTTCGATGAGAGGTTTGGTCGCTAGCACCCGCCACGGGTCGTCGTTGGGCGCCAGCCGTTCGGTCTCGAGGTATTGCCACGACCAGATCAGGTACCGCGCCACGCGCCGCACCTGCATGGCTAGGGCCGGCGCGGGCCCATCGTCGAACGACAGCATCGTCTCGACCGCCAGCTTGATCAGGGAGCGCAGAAAGATCGGGCCGTCCGCTGGAGCGCCGTTCTCCGCCGCAGCGAGCTTGCCTTCGTGCAACAGAGCCCAGACGTCCGCCACGTAGTCGATCTCTTCCAGGACCTTCGCGAAACGGCCGATCCCCGGGCTGGTCCACGCAGTGAGTGCCTGCCATAGGTGGAGGCCTTCGTGCAGCAGGAACAGGCGCGCGGCGCGGCGGCGATCGCCCTCGTCGGCCACGCGTCGCATGAGCGGGACAAGAAAGTCGTCGGCGAGGACCCACTTCCTGTCCGTCGGCACGTAGCGAAAGCCTCCGGGCGCGGAGGTCGCATTGGCATCGATGCTGCTGTGGCAAAGCTCCAGAGCCTTCAGTCTCGGGAGGCTGGGCCAGCTCCCTCCGAAATGAATGAGTCCCTCGGCCGGCAGCACATCGGCGAGCCATCCGCCTGCATGGTCGGGCATGTTGCTTGCGAACTTCTTCAGTCTATCGAGCTCCTCCGCCCAGATCGCTCGCTCTCTCGCGGCGGCGATGCGCTCGTCGTCCGAGAGGGCCAGCGTGGGCGCAGCCTCGCTCTGCAGGCGCAGGGCTGCGTGGTACTTCGGTACAGACCGCGAGTCGAACTGGTACGTCTGCACCGTCGGATGGATCATCGGGCTCACGCGAGTTCCCAGCAGAAAGGCCAAGCCGACCGGGACCGCCGCGAACACATGCGCCGTCTCTGCGTTCGGGAAGAGCTCGCGTAGCCGGTCGAGGACGAATTTGAACGCCTCGGCAACCGCCTGCAGGTCTTCGAGACGCTCAAGCGCGTCTTCCCCGAGCGCCGCCAAGCTGATGTCGACCTCGGCCAGGGGCCGGGGAACGACCTCACGCGTCTGCTCCGAATGCACTCGATGTGATGTCGAGACGCGGACCACAAGATCGCCTTCCGCCTGGCTTCCCGCAGGCGGCACCCCGCCCACGTGGACCTCGGGCGTCGGGCGCTCGCGCTCACCGTCGGCCCATCTCCAGTCCTTGCGTCGGTGATGGTGCAGGAAAGCCTCGGCCGCCCGCCAGGTGCTGACGTGATACCCAAGTTGGAACGCCAGCGGGATTGAAACAGTGCCGAAGTATGCGACGCGGTAACCCGGGTTAGCGTGAAGAATGGGCTGCACGCGCCTGCGGTACTCGTCGGCGAGTTCGCGGCCCGCCTCGTGCCAGTCATGCGACTCCACCGCTCGGGCATTCGCGTCCATCGAGTCGACGGACACGATGTCACGCGGCCCGCGCCTCATCGCGTCGGGCAGCGCATCGAGCGCGTGCCCCTGGTCGATGGGCGTCAGGCCCTGCTGACAGAGCATCAGGACGCCCTGCGCGGCAGCATTCTGTGTCACACGCCGGCGTCCTCGATCAGGGGCGTCGGCTCGAGCCGCCCGATCGCCTCGCCCAGTTCCGTGACCGAGAACGGGCGATCCCTTCGCATCGCGGACAGGAGCGATTTTTGTAGGCCACGATGAACCAGGTCCGAGTACGTAAAGGGCGGCTGGCGTTCGGAGACCCGGACCAGCTCATCCAGCGCGGTGGCTTCGCAGTCGTGGCCTTCGAGCAGCTTCTCGAAAAGCGCGCGCCTCGCCTCGGCGCCTGGGCGCTCGAAACGCAGAACGTGGGCGCGCCGCACCAGCGCGGGATCAAGCGCGGCGAGCCGGTTGGTGACGAGGATGACGGCGAGCCGCGTCCGTTCGCGCGCGAGGCCGTCGATCTGCTTGATCAACACGTTGAGACCGGCGCGATCTTCGTGGTGCGCCTGCATCTGCGCACGGCTGGTGCCGAGATCGTCGCCCTCGTCGATTACGAGGATGCCGCGCCCGTCTTTGCCGACGATCGTTCGCGCCTCGTCAAAGGCGGCGGTGACCCGCGCCGAAAGCTCGCCGACGAGGCCGCCACCGCGGATGTCAGACGGCGTCTCGAGCGTCACGACCCGACCGTCGAGCAGGCGGGCGATCGGGGTCGCGACCGATGTCGCCAGCGCGGTCTTGCCGCAGCCGACCTCGCCAGCGAGGATCGCCAGCGGTGGTCGTCCTTCGAGGCGGCGGGCAAGGGGCAGGCCCCGGGGGTGGTGCTTCTTCTCCCAGCGCGCGACACGGTCGGGATCGAGCACACCCAGCAGGTGGTCGGCTAGCTCGAGCTTCTGCGCTTCGATGCCGATGAGCCCGTCGTACGTCTTCGCCGCGCCCTCGTCGGGATGCTTCGTCTGGTGCAGTTTCACAGTTGTCATGGCCATTCGCCCAGTGTCGTGCGCACCAGGCCGTATCCGCTGCTACTGAAAGCGCGCCGGTCGGACTCGGGCCCGTCGAATCGGCTCGCGTTGAATCCCCAGCCGCGGCCCTTCAGCTCGCTGTAGACGCTCGCCGGCGTTCCGGTCCGGAGTTCCGCGACCAGGTCGACGGTCGAATCCGCTGGAAGGCCGTAGAGGCCGATCCCGCCAGACGGCGAGTCCTGCTGCAGCGACCCGTCCGAGCTGACGGTGTAACGAAAACCCCGTACCGTGGCGCCGCTGCGAATCCTGATCTCGAAATAAAGCAGGGCCTCGACGAGCTGGAGGTAGGTCAGGTCGTCGGCCCACTTGCGCGCCTTCGCGGCCGAGAGGAGGCCCACGATCTCGAACGCCTTCAGGTTGGCCGCGACCTTCTGCATCACGGCCCGGACCCGGGCCTCGGTCATCGTGGTCGATTGCGTTGCCGTAGCCGTTGCCGCGTAGCTCACGTCGCAGCCTCCGAGTGGGGAATGAAAGCGGTCCCGAGGACCTTGACGAGATGGTCGATTCCGTCGGTCTCGCGGTCGTCGTCGAACGCGGCCATCGCGTCGTACATCGCGTCCCGCCCCTCCTCGAGCCATTCCGCCAACCCGTCGCACATGATGCCTGTCCACTTCGAAACGATGTTGTTGTCGGGGTTCACGGGATCGTGGACGGCCCATACGGTGCTAGGCGCCGTGCTTGCCGCCGGTCCCGTGCCGTAGTCGCTGAACGAGATGGGAATGCGCTTGCGGACGACGCGCGCCAGATGGCCGAACCAGTCGGCCGTCGTGGCCGCGTAGGTCTCGCGCAGGCCGCGCACGTCGAACGCGTGAGCGAAGAGCAGATTGATCAGAAAACTCGGCACATCGGTGAGGCTGGAGCCGTCCTCGGCCTGACGCACGCAGCGCCACCACTTGCCGAGTCGGATCAGCTCGTTGAATTCGACGGCAACGCCAGTAGTCAGGCCTTTCTTCGTCCTCGACGTGATGAACTCGACGTGCTTCTGGACCGATGTTTCCCGGCGCTCGCCGTCGGCGCGGATCAGGATTTGTCGATCGCGGTCCCGCGTCGCCAGCAGCGGCACGAGGTCGTAGCTGAGGTTGCTCGTGAACTTCAGCTTCACCGAGCTCTTCGAGGTCTCGCGTTCGGTGTCCGGATAGGAGATCCGCGCGTATTTCTCGAACCGCGGCAGGAGCACCTCGAGCCGCTCGTCGTCCTCGGTCTTGGGTGCAACAACGAAAGGTACGTCGACGTCTTGGCCCTCGACTTCGGAGAGCCCGCGCATGTGCCGACGCAACCCGGTCGCGGTGGCGAACGACCCGGAATTCGGCGTCGATCGGACCGTCAGCCCGTCCTCTTCTGCCTGCCCCCTGACGCGGGAGCGAACGTCGTCCCGCTGACGCGAGATGTCAGCCATCGTCTCCGGTTCGGGGCGAGTCCACCTGATGAAGTTCTCGAAGCGCTGGTTCAGCAACAGCATGGCCTGAACCGTATCCTGGAAACCGTGGTGACGTCAACTTCCGTATCGTTAGAATCTGCTGCGCTATTAATAATGACCTGATATCGTTATTGACATGGCGGCCGCGGGCGCGATATCAAAGATGGCAAGTGCGCGGATCTTCAGCGGATCAGGCGGCGGGATGAACGTCGACTCGGCGGCCTTCTACAAGGACGTGGGACGTCGCGTCAGGGCGGCGCGACAGTCGAAGCGGCTGACTCAGGACGCGGTCGCCAACCGTCTCTCGCTGAAACGCGCCTCGATCACGAACATCGAGAACGGCCGGCAACAACTTCTCGCGCACACGCTGATGCAGCTCGCTGACGTCTTGTGCGTGTCGATCTACTCGCTGCTCCCAGCGAAGACAGAAGACGCCGCGGAAACGCTGAGCGCCGCCCTGAAGACGCGGCCCGAGCCGGAACAACGATGGATTCGCGCGGCGGTCGCCGCGCGCGAATCCGAGTCAGGTTGACAGATGGCTGTTCGACGAAAGGTCATTCGCCGTCTCGTCGAGGATCTCCTTGCAAAGAACGGCATTGAGAATGCGCCGGTGCCGGTCGATGAGATCGCAGATAAGGAAAGCGTCGACGTGCGCTACGAGGCAACGGACGACGATGGTCTTTCGGGTTTCTTGCTCAGAGGCCCTGCAGTTCCAGGTGAGTTGCGCGCGATCATCGGGGTCAACAAGTACCATCACGTAAACCGGCAGCGCTTTTCGATCGCACACGAACTCGGCCATCTTCTCCTCCATGCAGCCGGCGAGGAGGTGCATGTCGATCGCGATACGGTATTCCGCGTGAAGCGTCGTGATTCCGAATCCTCGAAAGGCACCGATCCGGATGAGCGTGAGGCGAACGCGTTTGCGGCCGAACTCCTGATGCCCGCTTCTTTCCTTCTCCGAGATCTCGAGGACATCGAGGTGCTGGAGGATTCGAATAGCGCCGTCGCCGATTTGGCCAGTCGATATGGCGTGAGTCAGCAGGCGCTCATGATTCGGCTAGCGAACCTGGGCTATCGGTTCGAGTAGCAGCTAAGGCGGATCGCCGACCGCGTATCAGGCAGCACGCAACCGGCGTATGCTCCGCCAGGGTCCGCGGCAGGATTCCATCGAGCTCCATGGATGAGTCTGGTCAGGCCGGAGTAGCACCACCTGTTGACTTGCTCATGCGTACCTCCTTTCACCAACGGATGGAGACACGGGAATGCCCGCTGGAACATGTCTTTCCCGCGCTGGAATCGAGCCGTCGCGATCGCCGCACTGCAACGTTTGGGGTCTTAGTGCTTGCCGCGACAACATGATCCAGATGTACAGGACCGCGCGATCCGTGCCCGGTTACAAATAACTTCCCGTCGGAGAATCAGCCTTTAGGGGTATCGTATTCGTCGATGGCAGCGCGGCAGCAGGCGGGCACACCGAAGCTGCAGCGACAACCCAGGGTGCAGCACATCGAGTGCGCCAGCTGCCGTCATCTTGCGCGCCGGTTGACCCGTGCCGAGCATCTAGCGGCGATTCAGAGACCCGCGCCCCGTAAACGTGGCCGCCCACGAGTTGCTCCTTGGCTCGGCAACATCCTTCCAGGAGAGAAGGCGTATCGATGCCACGCCTGCGGCTACGTCACTCGGACCCTACCTGATGTACCGAGGCTCAAGCGATCGCCTAACGGAATTCGCCGCTGCGAATGGTGTCGGCGGGTTCCCCGGACTGTCCTTCATCGGAACCGCCTCTGCGACTCCTGCAACGACTACAAGCAGTGGCGCCGACGCGTTAACAAGTGCCGACGGTGGCGCCTAAGACGGCGTCGGGACCGCGCACGAGCGGCCTTCTTAAACCGTCAGGCTGTCTGAACCTGGCCCCGGCGTTCGAAACGGTTCCGCCCCGAGGTCTTAGGGTCCCGCCCCTCGCGCCCGCAGCGCCACGAATGCCGAACGCGATCGGCGCGCCGACCGGGCGGACGCCGGTTCAAAGATAGCTGTTAGTCTCAGCGAGTGCCTACGTGCATCTACTGCACTGTCACGACTCTCGATCCTGAGTACAGAAAGCGAGAGCACGTGATGCCGCAAGCCTTCGGCGTCTTTAGACCGCACAACCTTTTGCTGCGCAAGGAGGTCTGCGAGGATTGCAACGCCAACTTCGGGGAGGAGCTGGAAGTTAAGGGGACGCGCGCCTCTGTTGAGGGCATCCATCGGTTCACAGCTGCGAAGCTGATGGGCACTGACAGCTTCCTCAAAATGCCGAAGGGACGAGTCCGGTGGGAGGTGGAGGATCCCGGCTGGAAGGACCTAAAGACTCACCTCGAGGAGGGCGAGGACGGAGAAGTCGAGATCCGCTACAAGCCACAGGTGCTCGTGACCTACGAGGATGGAACCAAAAAGACTTTCCTTCCCGAGGACATCACCGATATCGGCCAGTTCGACAAGGCAAAGGGCTACCGGGCCTTCATCGTCTCGCTCGAAGACGCGAAGGTCATCAGGGAGGCGCTGGGCCGCGTCGGCGTCACGCCATCCTGGGGCGAGATCAAAGAGATGCCCAACGACGGCACGAACACGGTCTCGACTACTGCATACATCGTCTACGACGACATCACGCGACGATTGATGGCGAAGATCGTATTCAACTACCTCGCCTACCACGCGGGCGGGTCCTTCGTACTGAAGCCGGAGTTCGATGCTATCCGCCGGTTCATTCGCTACGGCGAGGGGAAGGGCGAGGAGCTCGTAGCCAACACCGAGGAGGCGTTTCTCCAGGAAGAAAAGGGAGCCGCAGGCTGGTACCTGACCGACGATCACCTCGTGGGCGTCAGACCTAGCACCGCCGGGGGCGTCCTGGGCGACGTCGCGATCTTCAACTTGATCCACTATCACGTGCTCCTCAGTCGAACCGACGCAGGGTTGAACCTGCTACCCAAGAGAGCCTTCGGAAGCGCCTTCTCATGGAAGATGGGCACAATAGATTCGCTTCTCGCCTGGGACGAGGACAACATCGTGCAGCCCTTTAGTGTTCTAGCGAAGCGGTACGCGAAGCAGAAGGGATGGCGCCGACGGAGGTAGTAGGCGTGCTTGACTCCTCGGCTCACCTGGTGCGACCGAGTAAGGCAGAGGCGCTAAGATGGGCCCGTGCCCGACTCGACCATCGACCTCGTCAAGCTGGCGTTGAAGGTGGCCGTGTCCGGTGGCGTCCTGACCGGCGCAGGGTGGTACATCAAGCACCGTTTCTTCGACCGACCGGCGAGGGACCGCGAGTTCGTCGTCGGCGTGGTCAAGGCGGGCCTGGACTTCCTGAACGTGCTGGAGGCGCAGCTCACCCATAGTCTTTGGTTCGACCACGAGTGCTCCGACATGGAGCGCGCCTCCAGCGACTTGAAGCTGCGCCACGCCTACGTGGACGAGGCAGCGGCGAAGTACGAACAAGTGTTGGTGGAGGCACACGCGAGGCTGCCCGCACGTGTAGTCAAAAAACTAAACTTGCCGCTGGGCAGGTGGAGGCTGACTCGCCTGCTCCAGTTCGGTGTCGACAAGAGCGCCCTGGAGGGCCGCTCCTTCCCGGAAAAGAAGCAGTGGTTCCAGGTCTTCCGGAAGGGAGTGTGGGACGACCTCGAATACCAGCGTAAGTTGCTGGCGAAAGTATCGAGCCGGTACTAGACGGCGTCGCTATCGCGGTGTCGAGTCACCCGCGTCGCGTTGCGCTCACGCGTCTCGCAGCGATGAACGCTGCGAGATCGGCCGGAGCGATCCGGATCGCGTTCAGGATCCGGATGTGCGCCAGCGCTCCGTCAGCGCAGAGGCCATAGACGGTCGCCGTGCAGATGCCGAGCTGATCGGCCGCCTGGCGCACCGACAGCAGTCCGTCGCTCCCGCCTTGGAGGACGGCCAGGCGTGCCGCTTGTTCGGGTAACAACCGGGTAACAAACGGCGAGCGAACCGGTGCTACCGTCCGGGATTCGTGGGAACGCGCTGCTCCGTCGCTTCTAATCTTCTCGCCGCCTTGCAACGAGCTACCACCCCCAGCAACCCCCTCCTCAGGCCGCCCTCCTTGCTTCCCAAGCCGAATGTCGCCGGTTCGAACCCGGTATCCGGCTCCTGAAGTTGCTGATCTTGTAGAGATTGTCAGCGTCGGCGGGTGTCTTGGCGGACGGCCTGGGGCCGTGGGTAGCAATCGGGTAACAAACGGCTACGCTCGGCCGACCAGATCGGGTCGTTCGATGCCGGTGCGAAGCCAGCTCGCTCGCAGGCCGTTGCCGTCTGAATCACCGGTCATGAGATCGTCGGGATCGGCGGGCATGAAGATGGCGCCGGCCACGCCGCACTCGGGACATACCCTCGGCGCGACCTGAGTGAGGACGTGTCCACCGCATTCGCTGCATTCGAACCACATGGGTTAGCTCCTCTCGTTCACCCCCTGCGACTCCACGGACACGTGGGCCCGCAGGCAGAAGTTGTCCATGGAGCCCGCGCTCCTTCCACGAGGCACCATGACGAGGGTTCAGGCGGCGCGGACGGTGATCTGCCGCGGGCGCGCCTTCTCGACCTTCGGCAGCTCGAGCCTCAGCACGCCGTCCGTGAGCTGCGCGTCGATCTTCGGCTGATCGATGGTCTCCGACAGAGTGAACTGACGGAAGAAAATCCCGGGCCGGTACTCATGGAGAACGTCCGATTCCTTCGCCGTCCCGGGCGCTGTGATCCGACCGGTCAGCGTGAGCACGTTCTCGCGCAAGTCGATCTCCAGATCCGGCGGCTTCACGCCCGGCATGTCCGCCAGCAACGTGATCGAGTTGTCGTTCTCGAAGATGTCGACGGCCGGCTGATAGACCGGGCCGGTTCGGGTCTGCTCGGGAACGGTCGCGACGTTCGCCGTGTCCTTCTTCTGCACATCCGTGGTGGCTTCCGTGGCCATGACGTTTTCCCTCCTGCTGTCCTTGTCCTTGGCGTTCAACTCCTCACCGAGATCTGCCGCGGCTTCGCCTGCTCCGCCTTCGGGAGGGTGAGCGTGAGGATCCCGTCCGTGTAGCGGGCGTCCACGCGGTCCGCGTCGACCTCCGTGGGCAACGTGACCGCCCGGTTGAATACTCCTTCGGGCCGCTCCTTGCGGTGGTAGCTCACGCGCTCGTGCTCGCGCGGGATCTCGCGCTTCCCGGAGATCGAGACCCGGTTCCGCAGCGCGGAGAGCGAAAGCTCGCTCGGCTTGATGCCGGGAATCTCCGCCCGGAGGTAGAAGTTCTCGTCGTCCTGCGTGATGTTGATCGGCGGGAAGACGCCCGCCGCTGGCTCTGGCGCGCCGTCGGCGGCCGCGTCCAGCAGCCGCAACATCTCGCGCCGTATCTGGTCGAAATCGGAGAAGGGAGTTTCGAATGTTGGCCTCGAGGGCCAGACCCGTCGCACGAGCATGGTTGACCTCCTGGGCTAAGTGCCCGATTCGATGTGGTACTTCGCCTTGGCGGGCGAAGGAAAATCACCGCCGAGCGGGCGTCAAGGCCCGGCTGGCGATTGCTTCAGGTGGTCGCTTGCCTGGCCGGCTCCGCCGGGATCGCCACGCCCGTCGGGAAGAGCTCGGCCATCGGTTCGACCGAGCCGCTTCCCCTTAAATCGAGGCGTTCGATCTCGGCGAAGCCGACCCGCTTCTGGATCGCGGGGATTGCCAGCAGGGTGGGACAGTCGGTGACAACGTCGCAGCCGAACTGCCTGGCCGCGTACCCGTAATCCTCGAGCACGCTCACGGCGGCCCGGGCCGCGGTCATGCTTGAAAACGAAACGCCCAGCATCTCGAACTCCTTGGCATCACCGTCTTTCGGAACTGAGCAGCGCGCTAAATCATTCCCGCGCCTCGCTCGCGAGTCACGCTCGACAGGACGCGCCGCCTTCCCCGCGGGATGAGATTCGAGCGGACCTCGGTTGAGCATCCGGAACGCCACCTCAGACCGCCGAGCTACCGGCCAACCGTGGAGCTTGTCGATTTCGAAGTGGTGATTATCCGCCGCAACGAAGGAGGTGAACAACATGGCAAACCTGGTCAAGCGAGAGAACCGAGATGTAGCCCGGACCGCGACCCCGGAGCACCGGCTGGATCCGTTCCGGATGATGGACGCGCTTCTGCGCTGGGATCCCTTCCGCGGCGACTGGAATGGCCTCAGTCAGAGCCTGGAGTTCGTCCCTCACTTCGACGTGAAGGAGACCAAGGACGCGTACGTCATCACCGCGGACCTGCCGGGCGTCAAGGACGAGGAGCTGGATGTGTCGCTGAGCGGCAACCTGCTCGCCATCAGCGGGAAGCGAGAAGAGGAGCATCAGGAGGAAGGGGAGAGCTATTACGCGATGGAGCGGAGCCACGGCAGCTTCGCACGCAGCTTCACCATGCCGGACGGCGTGGACGCCGAGAGCGTGACCGCTGACCTCGAGCAGGGCGTGCTCACGGTGCGAGTCCCGAAGAAGCCCGAGGTCCAGTCGAAGCGGATCGCGATCGGAAAAGGAGGTGAAACGAACGCGAAGGCCTGAGGCACGGTCCCCGGGCGATTCGTCGCCGAGGGCGGGCGACCGCTGCCGAGAGCGGCGGCGCCCGCCCAGCTTCATGTCCGCCGCCGTCTAGCGCGCGAAAAGAAGGCAGTCCCACCTGCAGATGCGCGCTTTTGGACGCTCCGGCGTCCGCTTCGTGACCATTGGAAGGACCGGCTGAACGCTGGAGGATGCGATGCAAGAACCCGAAGGACAGATCGACAAGCAGAGCGAGCTCCGACATCTGTTGCGGAACGTGAAGACGTCCCTGGAACTGGCAATCGTCGCGCGAGCCCCGTCCGATCTCTTGAATCAGCTGGGGCGCGTGGCGGGCCTCCTCGACGCCGTGAGCCAGCTGCCGACCGACGAGGGACCGGCGCAAACGTTGACCTCCGGTCTCGTGAGGGACGGTCGGGCTGCCGTCGACGCGTGGGAGAAATGGCACCGGTCCCGGACGCCGACCGCGTAGGCGCGCGCAGCGTGCTCGGACGACGACGAGGACTTCCGCGCCGTGCTCCACGGTCGATGATCTCCAGCGCGCCGGCCAGTGGAACATCAGCCCCGCACGCTGCGGCATCCACGCCGAGGGCGACACCTTCCCGTGCCGAATGGTCATCGACCTCGCTCCGTTCGTACCCAAGCAAGTCGTCAAGGATGCTCTTCGCCGCGGTGTCTCTACCGGGGCGACGGCCCCGTGCGCCCCCGGAAACAGACCAGATCGGGACACCTTTGACGTCGACGCACCGGAAATGCTTGAATTTCGATCGCTCGGCCCCGGGTGCCGATGCGGTGGATTTTTTTGCCGGGGCGTCGTTCAAAGAACTGTTCATGTCGCTCAAAAATGTGCGGGTTGCCATATTTGCCATCGAGGTCTCTGCCGTCCTGGCCGTCGCCGGTCGTCCGGCGCTGGCGGAGGACGCGAATCACCAGGCGGACAAGCTGATCAAGCACGGGATCGAGCTTCGTCGGAGACTGGACGACGACGGCGCGGTCCGGGAGTTTCAGAAGGCGTACGACCTGGTGCACACGCCGCGCGCGGCGGCCCAGCTGGGGCTGGCCGAGCAGGCGCTGGGGCGCTGGGAAGACGCGGAGCGGCACCTGAACGAGGCGCTGGCCGCGACCGACGACCCCTGGGTGACGAAGAACCGCGACACGCTTCAGCAGTCGCTGGCGGCCGTCCAGCCGCACGTCGGACGGGTCGAGGTCACCGGCGACCCGGTGGGAGCGGCGGTTTCGGTGAACGGCCGGTCGGTCGGCGAGCTGCCGCTGCCGGAAGCGGTGCTGGTCAGCGCCGGGCAGGTCGGGGTGAGGGTTAGCGCCGAGGGCTACCTCTCCGAGGAGCGGAGCTTTTCGCTCGTCGGCGGCCAGTACCAGCGCATCGCCTTCCACCTGGTGAAGGTCCCGGAGCCCGGCGTCGCGGTCACACCGACCACGCCGCCGGCGACGAACCCGGTCAGCCCGACGACGCCGGCACCGGCGGACGAAGGCCCGTCCGAGACCAGGCGAGTCCTGAAGTGGACGGCAGCGGGCATGGCCGGCGCCGGGCTGGTGACGGGGATCGTCGGCACCGTGCTGCACAGCCACAACGCCTCGAGCTTCACGAACCAGGGGTGCTTCAACGACAACGGGAAGGGCGTCGACCGCAACGGGACCCCCATTCCGGCCTGCCAGTCAGCGCTGGACGCCACCAACACCGACCAGACCCTGGAGATCGTCGGCTTCGCCGCCGCCGGCGCGTTTGCGATCACGTTTCTGGTCCTGCAGCTCACGGAGCCGTCGTCCTCCGGCGCGCCCGCCGAGCAGGCTTCGCGCTGGCCTGTGTGCGGGCCGTCGCCTACCGGGTTCGGAATCTCTTGCCAGGGCCGCTTCTGAGCAACGGGCAGCGCCCGGTCACCGGTTGAGGACGCAGATGGCGACGCCCTCGGCGTAGTTGTCGTCCATGGTGGCCTGGGCGGTACCCGACTCGGGAATCGCCTGCCAGGCCGTGCTCCCGTCGCTCAGCTGATCCGAAGACCATGGGCCAAACGTGGAGTTGCAGGCGGTCGGCACGGTGTTGGGAGCCCAGTAGCAGCCGCCGTTCACCTTGTCCGGTCCGCCGCCCTGCGGGCATGCCGAGCATTGGATAGGCGTTGGATCGTCGACCGACGAGAGCCGACAGGGGCTCACAGCGGTCACCACGGCGTTGCTGCCGTTCGAGCAGCCGCGATAGACGGCGAAGAACTCCGCGATCGTGGGGAGCCGCCAGTCCGACCGCCCGCCCTGGACCAGGTTCTGGCAGTAAGTGGTGGCGTCCATCCAGCTCACCGCGGCGGTGCTGTGGTTCGTCTGCCAGCAGAGCCCGGTGTTCGGGTCGCACCAGGCGGCCGTCGGCTGGCAGCCAATGTCCGTCGAGCAGGATCCAGCGCCCGAGCACAGCTGCGAGGACGCGCACTTGGTCAAAGGGGTCAGGGTACCGGCCACTTCCGTAGCCGGGCAGGCCGAGGCCGTTCCGCTGCAGTTGCGCGTGAAGGTCTGGCTCTGAGGCTGCCCACCGCAAGAGGTGGTGTCCGCGCAGGTGATCGCCGTGCGGATCCCGCACTGGGTGCTGGCCGACTTGAAGCAGGTCTGGTTCGATTCGCTGCAGGTCTGCAGGTCGCAAAGGTCCGTCCCGGTGCAGCGATTGCCCGACGCGAACTGATGGTTGCAGGTCCCCGAGCCGTTGCAGGTGTCCGTGCCGTTGCACCACAGACCGTCGTCGCACGAGGTCGTGTTGCTCGGGTAGGTGCAGGTCCCGGTCGAGCTCCCCGCGCAGGTCCCCCCGCACTTCGCATCGGTGCCGCAAGACGCCGTGCAGCAGTAGCTGTTCGTGCAGGTCGAGCCCGTGATGCAGCCGCCGGTGGTGGCCGTGCAGGCCTGCCCCTTCTTGCTCTTGCACGCGCCGGTCGAATCGCAGGTCCCGGCGCAGCGCCCGTTGGGGTCGTCCTGGCTCACGGCGGCGACGCAGGCGTGGCTGGAGTTGCAGGTCTGGCAGGTTCCCGTGCAATCGCTGTTCGTGCAGCAACCGCCCAGCGCGATGCAGGTCGTGGTGCCGCCGATCGTGCAGGCCTGCATGGTCGACGGACACGCGTAGCTGCAGGTGTGCGTGCCCGAGTCGCAGGTGCCGGTTTGACCGGAGGCCATCATCGGACAGTCGGTGTTCGAGCAGCAGCCGGTCGAGGCGATACAGGTCGTGCCGCCGGGGCACTTCTTCTGCGACCCGCAGGTGAAGTCGCACGCGCCGGAGACGCAGGTGGGTGTCCCGCCCGTCGGAGCGGTGCACTTGACGCACGCGGAGCCGCAGGTGTTGGGGGACGTCGGATCGGTGCAACCCGCGGCGCCGCCCGTGCCGCTGCCGCCCATTCCACCCGCGCCGCCACCACCGGTGCCGGTTCCACCCGTGCCGGTGCCGCCCGTCCCGCTGCCGCCCGTCCCGTTGCCGCCCGTCCCGCTGCCACCGGTGCCCGTTCCGGCCGCGCCACCGCTCCCGATGCTCATTCCCCCGGCGCCGCCGCTGCCGGTGCTCATTCCACCCGCGCCCCCGCTACCGGTGCTCATTCCCCCCGCCCCGCCGCTGCCGGTGCTCATTCCACCCGCGCCCCCGCTGCCCGCGTGGCCCCCAGCGCCTCCGCCGCCCTTCCCGCCCGCGCCACCATGCGCGCCGCCCGATCCCCCGGTCTCGCCGCCATCCGGGTTGTACGCCGGCAACGAGTTACAGGCCGCCGCCAGCGCCAGGGCGACCGTGGCCCTGATCAGCAGAAAAGATCGAGGCTGGCGGCGTCCTTGCATGGCGGCGGAGAGTACCCGAGTTCGTCTGGCGGGAAGCATCATTTCGTGAACGATTAAGGGCGCTTCTTGTTCCCACCAACCCCGAGCGCCGCGCCAATCCTCGGACGGGGCGTCCGGTCGCGGAGATCCAGTCCCCGCCTCGGGCGGCTCGGTGCTCGCCAGCTCGACCTCTGACCACCTATCTCACCCAGACCGCTCCGATCTCGCGGGTCGTCTCGGACTGGATGAACACGACCAGCTCGACCTCCGACCAGGTGAGATCGCTCGGCTTGAGCAGCTGTATGCGTGTGGTGCCCGGCTGTGCCGGCAGGGGCACCCGGTCGGAGAGCGCCCGAACGACCGCCGCCTCTTCCAGCGTCTCGCCCGCGTTTTCACCGTGGGCCACCGCGGTGTGGGCCGTCTTGGCGGCCAGCGCGGCGACGACGCGCCAGTCGCGAACATGCGCCGCCTCGCCGGCCGGAGCGGTCTGAACCGTCAGGTCGACCGTCGCCCCCTTCACCGCCGCGCGAACGGTGAGCTCGAAACGGGGTGGCCGCGCGGCCGCCAGCTCCATCTCGTGCAACGCTGTCTGCCGGCGCTGGCCCGAGAACTGAACGCCGCCGTCCACGATCATCTGCGGCGTGTAGAGCCCGTCCAGACCGGCGGCGCCATCCGGAGAGCGGAGCTTGCTCGATTGGGCGTACCACTCCTGACGTTCCGTGAACGCGCCGCTCGCGAACGGATCCTTCCAGCCGAGCCGGTCCCAGTAGTCGACGTGGAAGGTCAAGGGGACGACCTTGTCCCGCCCGAGGCCCAGAGCCGGAAGCTGGCGCACGAAGGCGTCCGCCGGCGGACAGGAGCTGCAACCCTGCGACGTGTAGAGCTCGACCAGCATCGGACGGCGCCAGGGGGCCGGCGCGCCATGGGCGGGCGACCAGCACCCCACGGCAGCAGCGGCCAACAAGACCAGCGGGCGCAACTGCATGGCACTCACTGCTACGCCAGCCCAGCGCCACGGTCACGCCGTGCGGCGCCTTCAGCGCGATTTGCCGGCCGCCACCGCGACCCCGCCGGGGGCTTCTGGTGGGCGCCCGGTCTCGCGGGGGTGGAGCGGGATCGACACGCTGGACGGGCTGATGCTGGCGATCTCGATCCCCGCGGGTACCCGGGTCAGGACCCGATAGCTCCGGGTTCCCGCCGTCGAGCCCGAAACGTCCACGTAGGCCTCGACGGCCCCGGGCGGCAACAGCTCCAGCTCTTCGCGCGAGCTCTGCAGCTCGACGACCACGCTGGTGGTCCGGGGAGCGTCCATGGCCAGTCCGGCGCGGATTCCCCGGATCTCGAGGGGGACGGCCCGCGCAATCACCTGGGTGCGATCGAGCGCCAGCACCCCCCAGGCAAGCAGCACCGCCACGAAGATGGCCGCGTAGGGAACCGCGCCCAACAGTCGCCGCCTCAGCTTCACCCGGCGAACGCGGCCTCCGCCCGACCCCGGGCTCCCCAGCTGCCGCAGCTTCTCGCGCAGCTTGACCGGATCGGGCATCCGCTCCAGCGCGTCGTCGTGGCCCAGGTAGACGGCCCCCGTCTCCTCGCTGACGCAGATCACCAGCGCGTCGCTGGCCTGCGCCAGCCCCAGAGCCGCCCGGTGGCGCGTCCCGTGGGCCGCCGGGACGTTGCCGGTCGCCAGCGGAAGCACCACGCCGGCCCGAGACAGGCGATCCTCGCGCACCACCACCGCTCCGTCGTGCAGCGGTGCGGCCGAGGTGAAGATCGCTTCCACCAGGGGGGCAGAGAGGCGCCCGTCGACCTCGGTCCCCGCCGTCACCAGGTCGCCCAGCGGGTCGCGGCGCGGCAGCACGATGAGAGCGCCTTTTCCGCGGCCGGCGATCGCGAAGGCCGCCTCGGCGACGGCCGCGAAGGTCCCGCCGGCCAGATCCTCGTTCCGCCGCCGCCAGAGCCAGTTGAAGGGGCTCACCCCACTCAGCGCGCGGCGGATCTCGTGCTGAAACGCCACCACCACGACCAGAGTGGCCACGGCGCCCCCCGCCGACAGCAGGTACGACGTCAGGATCAAGCCGATCCGGTTGGCGACCCAGGAAGCGGCCAGCAACGTCAGCAGCCCCAGCGTCACCTGGACGGCGCGCGTCCGTTTGAGCCAGCCATAGGCCGACGAGAACAGCAGGGTGATCAGCGCGATGTCGACCGCGTCCTGCCAGCGGAGGCTGTGGATCAGCGCGGGAGACAGCAGGTGTGACACTGCTCAGTCAATATGCCACGCCGGCCCGCGATCTCCGTCGCCCCGGCGAGTCCTCGGATCGCGACCTCCAGGGCATCTCGATGGTTCTGCCCTGGTGGCTGATTCGAGACGGTTCATTACGAAAATGAAAGGTCCGGGCAAGGTGCGCGCAATTCGACGCGCGCAATCTCCATACGTCGCCAACTGCCGAGGAGATCCCGATGTCCCAGACTCAACCGCAAACCGGGCCCGCCCGGACCGACCTGGCCGCCGCTTCTTCTGACACGCTGTTCGCGCGGGCCGCGCGCCGGCCGGAGGCGGGACCGCCACCCAGGCTGGAGGCGCTCGAGCGGGCGATCCACGAGCACGGCCACTGGGTCGACTCGCTGCGCCGCGAGGTCGCCACCGTCATCGTCGGCCAGACCGGGCTCACCGAACGACTGCTCGTGGCCCTGCTCACCGGCGGGCACGTCCTGCTGGAGGGGGTGCCCGGGCTGGCCAAGACGCTCTCGCTGAAGACGCTGACCGGCGCGATCGCCGGCTCGTTCCAGCGCATCCAGTTCACGCCGGACATGCTGCCGGCCGACGTGGTCGGCACGCTCATCTACGATCCGCAGCGGGGCACCTTCGAGACCAAGAAGGGCCCGGTCTTCGCCAACATGATCCTGGCCGACGAGATCAACCGCGCGCCGGCCAAGGTGCAGAGCGCGCTGCTGGAGGCGATGCAGGAACGTCAGGTGACGCTGGGAGACCAGACCCACCGGCTGCCGACGCCGTTCCTGGTCATGGCCACTCAGAACCCCATCGAGCAGGAGGGGACTTACCCGCTGCCGGAGGCGCAGGTCGACCGCTTCTTGCTCAAGGTCAACGTCGGCTACCCGAACCCCGACGAGGAGCTGGCCATCCTGGACGCGATGTCGACCAGCGCCCCGCGTCTGGACGTTCGGCCGGTCGCCTCGCTCGCCGAGATCCTGGCGGCCCGCGAGCTGGTCGACGGCGTCTACGTCGACGAGAAGATCAAGCGCTACATCGTCAGCCTGGTGGTCGCCACCCGCGATCCGCGGGCGCTGGGGCTGTCGCTGGACGGCCTCATCCGCTACGGCGCCTCACCGCGCGCGACCATCGGGATCACGCTGGCCGCCAAGGCCTGGGCCTTCCTGCACGGCCGCGGCTACGTCACCCCGCAGGACGTGAAGATGATGGCCCCGGACGTCCTGCGGCACCGGGTGGCGCTGACCTACGAAGCCGAGGCCGAGCGGGTCACCTCCGACGGCGTCGTCGCCTCCATCCTCGATCGCGTCGCCATCCCATGACCTCGCCGGCGTCACAACCACGGCTCGGGGCGGCGTCGCCGGTCGAGCCCGTCGATCCAGAGCGGATCCGCCGGATCATGGAGCGGGTCCGCCAGATCGAGATCCGGACCCGGCGGCAGGTCGACGAGATGCTGGCCGGGCACTACCGGTCGGTGTTCCGGGGGCGGGGCATCGACTTCGACAGCGTGCGCGAGTACGTGCCCGGCGACGAGACGCGCGCGATCGACTGGAACGTGACGGCCCGGGCCAACCGCCCGTTCGTGAAGATGTTCCGCGAGGAGCGCGAGCTGGTCGTCTGGATCTTGGTCGACGTCTCGGCCTCCGGAGACTTCGGGTCGGCCGACACGACCAAGCGCGAGCTGGCCGCCGAGCTGGCCTGCGTGCTGGCCCTCTCGGCGGTGCGCAACAACGACAAGGTCGGCCTGCTGATGTTCAGCGACCGCGTCGAGGTTCAGGTGCCGCCCGCCAAGGGGCGCGCCCACGTGATGCGGGTGGTGCGCGACATCCTCAACTGCCGCCCGTCCGGCCGCGGCACGGACATCGCAGCCGCGCTCGATCTGGTGGGGCGGACCGCGCTCCGGCGCTCAATCGTGTTTTTGATCTCCGACTTCGAGCTCCCGGACGACGGGGGCACCTCGCTGGCGGCGCTCCTCCGAGCGGCTCGCCCGGTCGGCGCGCGCCACGACGTGGTGGGGTTCGAGCTCCGCGATCCGCGCGAGCGCGAGCTGCCGGACCTGGGGCTGATCTCGCTCGAGGACGCGGAGACCGGCGAGGTGATCGCGCTCGACACCGGCCGGCGTCGGGTTCGGCAGCGCTTCGCCGCGCAGGCTCAGAAGCGGGACGAGGACATGCGCCGGGCCCTCCGGCGCGTGCGGGTGGAAACGCTGCCGCTCGATCCCGCGCGGCCCTACCTGCCCGAGCTGCTCGAGTTCTTCGAGTCTCGCGAGAGGAGGCTGGGATGAGGCCGCGCCTCTGGCTGGCAGGGTTGGCTTTCGCGCTGCTGGCGCTGCTGCGCGGCGCGGACCTCCGGGCGGCGCCGGCCGCCGGCGTTCCGGCGGCTTCCACCAGCCGGCCCGCCGAAGACATCCGTGACATTCACGGACCGATCGCCCCGGCGCCGCCGCGACCGCTCTGGCCGTACCTGACGGCCGCCGGGGCGGTCGCCGCCGCCGGCGCAGCCTTCGCCCTTCGCCGCCGCCGGCAGGCGCGACCCGCATCGCCGGGCGAACGGGCACTGCGCGCGCTGGCCGAGGCGCGATCGCGGACCGCGGGGGATGCGCGCGGGTTCTCGTTCAACGTCTCCGAGATCGTTCGCCTGTACGTCGAAGAAGCCTTCACGTTGCGGGCAGCTCATCGCACGACCGAGGAGCTGCTGGCCGATCTGATGCGGGACGCCAGCCCGGTCGCCGCCCACCGCGCCGAGCTGGGCGAGTTCCTGCGCTACTGCGACCTCGCCAAGTTCGCGGGCTGGTCGCTCTCGCCCGCCGAGATGACCTCGATGGTGGACAGCGCCGAGACCTTCGTGCGCGCCACCTCCACCACTCAGCCGACCCCCGCGGGTCGTTCCCCCCGCGCCCGAACAGGAGCCGCCGCATGATCACCTTCGCTCATCCCCAGGCCCTCTGGCTCTTGCTGGGGCTGCCCCTGCTGGCGCTGTTGCGTTCGCGTCGCGGGCCGGCGCCGGCCGTCCGCTACGCCAGCGTGGCGACGGCCCGACAGGTGGCGCGCACCACCCGCGCGCGCCTCGGGCGCTGGCTGCCCTACCTGCGCCTGCCTGCCGCCGCGCTGCTGATCGTGGCGCTGGCCCGGCCCCAGGTGGCCCACGCCAGCGCCAAGGTGAAGGCCAGCGGCATCGACATGATGCTGGCGCTGGACGTGTCGGGATCCATGCAGGCGCTGGATCTCCAGCTCGACGGCCAGAGGGCCGACCGGCTCACGGTCGTCAAGTCGGTCGTCTCGAAGTTCATCGACGCCCGCCCGAACGATCGGCTGGGGATCGTCGCCTTCGCGGGCCGCCCCTACCTGGTCAGCCCGCTCACGCTGGATCATGACTGGCTGCAAAAGAGCCTCGATCGGGTGGGCATCGGCGCCAACGAGGACGGAACCGCGATCGGCTCGGCGCTGGCGGCGGCGGTCAACCGCCTGCGGCCCAGCGACGCCAAGTCGAAGGTGGTCGTCCTGCTCACCGACGGCATGAACAACTCCGGCAGCATCCAGCCCTCGCTGGCCGCCAAGGCCGCGGCGGCGCTGGGGATCAAGGTCTACACGATCGCCGTGGGCGCAGAAGGTCGAGCGCCGATCCCCGTCGTCGACGACGCGGGCCGCCGCCGCATCGTGATGGGCGAGGTCGAGGTCGACGAGCAGACGCTGCGCAACATCGCCTCCGTCACGGGCGGAGCCTTCTTCCGGGCCACCGACACCGACTCGCTGGTAGCGATCTACCACCGCATCGACGCGCTGGAGAAGACGACCCGCTCGGTCGATCACCGCGAGCGCCGCGAGGAGCGCTTCGCCTGGGCGGCGCTGCCCGGCCTGGCGCTGCTGCTGGCCGAGGTCGGTCTGGGGGCCACTGTCCTGCGGAGGGCGCCATGACACACGTGAATTTCGCGCAGCCGCACTGGCTGATCATCGGGGCGGTGGTCTGCCTGGCTGCTCTGATGCTCATGGCGCGGGCCGAGCGTTTGCGGCGCCGGACGGCCGCGCTTCTGGCCGGAGGGCGCGCGGTGGTCACCGTCGCGCGCGGGCGGCGACTGGCCAAGCGGGCGCTGGTCCTGCTGGGCACGGCCTGCGCGTTCGTGGCCCTGGCCCGACCGCGCTGGGGGTATCGGTGGGAGGCCGAGCGGAGGACCGGCATCGATCTGATGTTCGCGGTCGACACCTCGAAGAGCATGCTGGCCAAGGACCTGACGCCTGACCGACTGACGCGCGCGAAGCTGGCCGTGGCCGACCTCCTGCGCGAGTTCCCCGAGGACCGCGCCGGGCTGATCGCCTTCGCGGGCACCGCTTTCGTGCAGGCGCCGATGACGCTGGACCAGGCCGTCTTCCGCGAGTCGCTGGACGCGCTGGACACCGACGTGATTCCGCGCGGCGGAACCAACATCGCCTCCGCCATTCGCGCCGCCGTCGCCGCGATGGCCAGCGAACCCGACCACCGGAAGCTGCTGGTGATCCTGAGTGACGGAGAAAACCTGGAAGGCGACGCGCTGGCGGCAGCCCGGGACGCGGCCCGCGCCGGGCTGGTCATCTACACCGTGGGCGTCGGGACGCCGGCGGGCGAGCTGGTGCCCGTCGATCGCGAGGGCCGGCCCGGCGCCATGCTCGATGCGGCCGGCCAGCCGGTCCGCTCGAAGCTCGACGAGCCGACGCTCCGGCGACTGGCCGCGGTCACCGGCGGCGCCTACGCGGCGCTCGGACCCTCGGGACGCGGCCTCGAGACGCTGTACCGCCAGCACCTGGCCCAGATCCCGCGGCGCTCCACCGGCGAGCAGAGCCACAAGGTCTGGACCGAGCGCTTTCAGATTCCCCTGGGCATCGCCCTGGCCTGCCTGCTGCTCGAGCTGATCCTCGGCGACCGGCGGCGCGGTCGCGGCGCCATCCCGGTCGGCGCCGCGGCGGCGCTGGTCCTCCTGGCCGGCGCGCCGGGGCGGGCCGCGGCGGCGGAGCCCACGTCGACCTACAACGACGGCACGACCGCCTATCGAAAGCAGGACTTCGAGGCGGCCAAGCAGCGCTTCCAGAGCGCGACCCACACGACCGATCTCGGGTTGCAAGAGGACGCGTACTACGACCTCGGCAATGCGCGCTACCGGATCGGCGAAGCCGCGCTGGCCAAGGGTCACGACCGGGACGGGACGATTGCCGCCTGGAAGGACGCGCTGACCGCCTACGACGGGGCGCTGTCGCTGCAGCCGAAGGACGCCGACGCCCGCTTCAACCGCGATCTGGTCGCGCGCCGCCTGGCGGCGCTGGAGCAGCAGCAGCAGCAGAAACAGCAGCAACAGCAGCAGCAGCAACAACAATCGAAGTCGAGCCCGAGCCAGTCACCTCGGAACCAGCCGGGGTCTGGGAAAGAGAAGGCCCAGGCCGGTCAGGGCGGTTCGCTCCCGCAGAATGGCCAGGGCCTGCAGCCAGCACCCGCGCAACCCGCGCCCACCCCCAAGGGTCCGGGGCAGATCTCGGGCGGCGCAAATCTATCCAACGCCCCGGAGCGCCCTGGCGGCGAACGTTCCGCGCCAGGCGCGCTCACGCGGGGCGAGGCGACTCAGCTCCTCGATTCCGTGACGGGCGAGATGCGGCCGCTTCCCGCCGCGGGCGACAGCCGGCGGCCGGCCGCCCCGGACACCGAGCCGGAAAAGGATTGGTGAGACATGACGACGAGAAGCAGAAGACTGGGGGTGCTGGCATTCGCCGGCGCGCTGGCGCTCGGGTCGGGGCACGAGCGGGCCTGGGCACGGCCGGGCCCTGGGCCGACCGCGAGAAGCGCCGAACCGGTCCGGGCCTTCCTGCGCCTGGAGCTGCGGGCGGGTGGCTCGGCCCCGCGCGAGATCTACGTGGGACAGACGATCCCGGTCGTCATACGCGCCTACTTTCTCGACGGGACCGGCGTCTCGCTGACCGCCCAGCCGCACCTCACGTCGGACGCGCTGACCCTGTCCGACCTCCCGGACAAGCCGGCGCAGTCGACGGTCCAGGTCCGCGGGTTTCCGTACACGATGTTGACCTGGACGGGTCGACTCACCGCCGCGCGCGCCGGGCAGGAGCGGACCGACGTCGCCCTGCCGGTGGAGATCAGCTATCGCCAGCCCGCCCCTGCCCTGCCCCGGAGCGACCAGGACAGCTCGAGCGACGATTCCGAGAACGACGCGAACGATCCGTTCTCCTCGTTCCTCAAGCAGACACCGCTCGCGAAAGATCCGTTCTTCTCGCGGATGTTCAAGGGGGGAGATCCCTTCGCCGGGATGATGACCGACCTGATGGGGACGGTCCGACAGCGCGACCTGACGCTGCAGGGGCCCGGCGACTCGGTGCGCGTGCTGGATCTTCCCGCGCCGCAGCCGGCGGGATTCACCGGCGCGGTCGGCAACTTCGAGATCGCGGCCGGTCTCTCGGCCGGCCCCTATCACGTCGGAGAGCCGGCCACGCTGCGCGCGACCGTCAAGGGACGGGGGAGCCTGGCCCGGCTGGCGCTGGATGGCGTGACGTCGACACCCGAGCTGACCAGCTACGCCGTCACCGCCGCCGGCTCACCGGCCGACACCAGTGAGAGGACCTTCGCGCAAACCCTGGTCCCGCGGCAAGCCGGCGCCACGGTGGTGCCCTCGCTCGCTCTCGTCTATTTCGACCCCGTGGCCCGTCGCTACGTCACGCGCCGGACCGCGCCGATCCGGATCGCGGTGGCCGCCGCCGCGGGTCCGGCCGGCTCGTCAGGGACGCCGGCATCGACCGGACAGCCGGGGGATTCGGCGCTGGCGCCTGGGCTCGCCCTCGCCCACCCGCCCGGCCAGCCAGGCGTGCCGGACCTGGTTCGGCCGACGCTCACTCCGTTCATCCACACGCGCCGCTTCCCGATCCTGCTGGCGGCGATGGGGTTCGTGACCGCCGCGCTCGCGCTGCTCGGCTTCCTCGGGCAGAGCGGCACGCTCACCCGCCGGCGGGCCGCGCGCCGGCTGTCGCGCGAGATCGCCCGGGAGCAACGCGCGCTCTGCGAGGCGGTGCGCCGGGGCGACGCCGCCGCCCTGTTCGCGGCCGGCCGGCGCGCGCTCCAGGCGCGGCTGGCGGGCGCCTGGGGCGTGCCCCCCGAAGCGATCGCCTCTACCGACGTCGCGCGCAGGCTGGGCCCCAGCGGCGATGGGATCCGCGAGGTGTTCGACCGCGCCGACCGGCTCTCTTACGCCGGCAATCGCACCGAGGCGGATCTCGATCTGGAGCCCTGGCCGGAGCGGATCTCCGCCGAGCTCCGCGCCCTGGAGTCACGAACATGAGCACGCAGACTGGATGGACATCGCTCTTTCGAGCTCGGCGATCGGCCCCGGTGGTCGCGTTCGCGGTCTTGACCGGCCTGGCCGCCGCGGCGCCGGCACGCGCCGCCGCCACTCCCCCGGCGCATGCCGTCGCGCCGTCCGGCTACTCGGCCCGCGCGCTGGCCGCCCAGGCGGAAAGCGACCTGGCCGCAGGCCACCCAGGTTCCGCGATCCTGGGCTTCGAGCGAGCGCGGCTGCTCGCGCCCCGCTCGCCCGCCATCTCGACCGGTCTGGAGCGGGCACGGACCACCGCGGCGCTGCCGCCCGTGACGGTGACCGGCTGGCAGCGGCTCGAACGTCACCTGTCGCCCAACGAATGGACCTGGATCGGCCTGATCGGCCTCGCCTCGGCGGCTGTCGGCCTGGTCGCGCTCGCCTGGGGCGTGATCGGCCGCGCCGGGCTGGCTGCGCTGCTGGCCGCTGGGCTCGTGCTGTCCTCGGTCGGGTTCGTCGCCGCCGTGGACCAGTCGCCGTCACCCGGGCGGGCGATCGTGGTGACGCCCGACCTGGTGGCGCGCATCGCCCCCTTTGCCGAAGCCGACCCCGCGTTTTCTGCGCCTGAAGGATCCGCCGTCACCATCGAGCGGGCCCACGGCGACTACCTGCTGGTGGCCGGACCCGAAGGACAGGGCTGGATCCCGAGCCGTGGGGTGAAGACGATTCTTCCGCCCGCCGAACGGCGCCTCTGAGCCGCGATGTTACGATCAGCCACAGGGCATGCGGCTCCTGGTCGTCGAGGATGATGAGAAGATCGGAGCCTTCATCGAGAAGGGGCTCCGGCAGGAGGGGAACGCCGTCGACTGGGTGCGGTCCGGTGGGGACGGGGCGCTGCGTTTCGAGGAGACCCGCTATGACGCCGCGGTGGTGGACCTCATGCTGCCGGGCCTCGACGGCCTCGACCTGATCCGATCGCGCCGTCGCAAGAACGACCCGACGCCCATCATCGTCCTTTCGGCGCGCGACGCGGTGAAGGACCGCGTGGCCGGTCTGGAGGCGGGCGCGGATGACTACCTGACCAAGCCGTTCTCGTTCGCGGAGCTGGTCGCGCGGCTGGCCGCACTCCAGCGCCGCGCGACCGCCGGGCCCGCGGTGACCCAGCTGTCCTACGGCGGCCTGTCACTGGACCTGCTCTCCCGGCAGGCGACCCGCGACGGCACGCCGCTGGTGCTGCAGGCGAAGGAGCTGGCGCTGCTCGAGCTCTTTCTGCGCAACCCGGAGCGCGTCCTCAGCAAGACCATGATCCTGCAACACGTCTGGGACTATGCGTTCGATCCGCAGACCAACGTGGTGGATGTGCTGGTCTGTCGTCTCCGCAACAAGGTCGATCGCGGATTCGCCACCAGGTTGATCCGCACGCTGCGGGGGGTGGGCTATGTCCTCCGAAGAGACTGAGCGGCGCTCATCGCTGGCGTTCCGCCTGGGCGCCTGGTACGCCGGGAGCCTGCTGCTGGGCCTGGCGCTCCTGGGCGGCCTGGCGCTGTTCAGCGTCCGGCGAGCGGTGGCCCGCTCCCAGGAGGCGGTCATCCACGAGCGGATCGACCACCACCGCGAGGTGCTGGAGCGCGTGGGCTTGCCGCGGTTCGAGAGCGCGGTGAGCTCGGCCAGCGAGCTGGAGGGCGAGCCCGGACCGGTCCGGGTCCGCGACGCCCAGGGGCGGACGCTCTACAGCCACGGCGACGTGGCCACCGGGACCGCCTTCGTGTCGACGTCCGTCTCGGGCGACCTGGTCCTGGACCTGGCCGCCAGCACCGACCCCTGGGACCGAATCAAGCCGGCCGTCACGCTGGCTGTCGCGCTGGTGTTACTTGGCTGCCTGGCGCTGGGCGTGGCAGGCGGCTCACACCTCACGCGTCGCGCGTTGCGGCCGGTCGCGGCGCTGGCGGCAACGGCGCGCGCGGTGATCCAGTCCGGGGATCTCTCGCGGCGGGTCGAGGTGCGCCCCGGCGGGAGCGGCGATCTCGACCACCTCGCCGGGCTCGTCAACCAGATGCTCGAGCGCAACCAGACTCTGGTGCGCAGCATGCGAGAGGCGCTGGACAACGTGGCGCATGATCTGCGCACGCCGCTCACCCGCCTGCGCGGCACCGCCGAGGTGGCGCTGGGCGGGGACGACGCGGCCCAGGCACGCGAGGCGCTGGGCGCTTGCATCGAGGAGTCGGATCGCGTGCTGCTCATGCTGCGCACCCTGATGGACGTCTCCGAGGCGGAAGCGGGGATCATGCGGCTGGACCTGGCGCCAGCGGACCTGCGCGCGATCGCCGCCGAGACCGTCGATCTCTACGATCAGGTGGGCGAGGAAGCCGGGGTGGCCCTGAGCCTGGAGCCCGGGCCGGCGGTCACCGCACCCGCCGACGCCAACCGGATCCGCCAGGCCCTGGCGAATCTGGTCGACAACGCCATCAAGTACACGCCCCGGGGAGGTCGGGTGGACATTGCCCTCGGCCTGGATGGCCCCCGAAGCGAGGCCTGGGTCCGCGTCCGGGACACCGGCCACGGGATCCCGCCCGAGTCGCTTCCGCGCATCTGGGATCGCCTCTACCGGGCGGACCCCAGCCGGGCCGAGCGTGGGCTGGGCCTGGGCCTCAGCCTGGTCAAGGCGATCGCCAGCGCGCACGGCGGGCGGGTCTCGGTCGACAGCGGGATCGAGCGCGGCTCCACGTTCACGCTCACCCTGCCACTCGCCTCGCGGCAACGGTGAACGAAGGGTCGTGTGGCGCCGGTCGGGGACGGGCTCGGCCTGAGCCCGCCAAGCGGGACAGCACGAAGATGTGGGCCCGCACTCACCCGGGGCTGCTCGCCTTCGCCGGCGGCGCCCTTGCCGCCGCGAGGCGGCGGGGGCCCAGGATCACTCGACGCGGAATGGGATCGCGATCTCCGCCAGCTGCTGGCCGGTTGGCGCGTCGCCGATGTCCGCCTGGAAGGTCAGACGACGCTCACGCTTGGTGGCGTTCTCGAAATAGAGAAAGCCCGAGATCTCACCGCCATCGCCCAGAACCCCTTCCGGCAGCCCCATCCTCCGCATGGACTGGCTCGGAAGATTGCTCCCCCAGCCCGCGTACGCGCTGTCGGACGCGGCGCTCTCCCGATCGAGCGGATGCGGCCACGCATCCAGCGTCGGGTAGACATCGTGGTAGCGCGGCGCGATGAAGAACTTCGAAGCCGCGTAGATGGGTTCGATCGTCCCCGCGCCGTCGAGCGGCGCCTGGTGGTCCAGTGGGACGATGGGGATGGCCCGGTAGATGCGCCCGTGGCCGCCGACCAGCTGGAACCGGTCGTAGGTGATGAGGGCCGGCGCCCCGCTGTGGTTGACGATCCGCACCTTCACCGGGGTCAGCTTCCTGGATAGGTCGGCGGGTGACGCCGTCCAGTCATCCCCGTTGGCCGACACGCGCAGCCCGTCGATCTCCACCGCCGCCGCTTCGGGCGCGCCGGGGATGACCTGGGCGGAGGCGGCTGGCAACATCCTTCCGGCCGTGCAACCTGCCGCGACTGCGAGACAGAGGGGCGCAAGCATCCGCATGTCCTCGTCGTCGAGCAAGCCACGAGCCAGATGCCGAACCGCTGGATCGCGGCGCCCGGCGGGCGTTGTCCGTCTCGTCTGATGGAAACGTTTGACACACCTCGGTCACGGCGATGGTTTTTTTGACACCGGACCGACCCGATGAGGGCGGGGACACGAGAACAGTGGCGCCGGCCGCCGGATCGTGGACGATACCCATCGATGATCGACCGCCACGACGATCTGCCGGCGGCGTCCTCGCTGCTGTCGAGCCGGTGGTCGCGCGACAACCTGATCACGTTCCATCCCGCGCAGCTCTACGACGGACGGGTGCAGGAACGCCTCGACGTCGACGCGCTTCCGTCGCTGATTGGCGAGCTGGCCGGGCGGATGGGGCCGCTCGAAGTCGGGGCCGCGCGCCTGGGCGTGCTGACCTGGGACGCGGCCTGCCTGGGGCCGGATGGGCCGTTCGTCGTGCAGGTCCCCGCGGCGCTCGATGAGCCCGGCACGCGGGGGCGCGCCCGTCGCGACGTGCCCCGCATGAATCTCGAGAACATGCGGGGGTTCGCGGCGGCGGGGCTCGGACGGTTCGTCCTGGAGCCGCGTGAGCTGGTCACGCTGGGCGACGGCGTACCAGCCGCGACGTTCGGGGCCCCGGCGGACCACCATGTCCTCAGCCTGGGTCGCGGCGGGCTGCACGTCGAGCTGCTGGAAGACGACCGCTCCTGGTTGGTCCCGCTCGGTCCGACGACGACGGCCGACCTGCTGGCCGAGATGATCGCCGCGCTCGTCTATCACTACGACGCGGACCAGGCCGGCGGCACCGCGTTGACCGACGTCTTCATCAACGATGGAGACTTCGTGGTCCGGCGCCGGGCCGACGGCGGGTTCGACCTGCGACTGACCGCCGCCCGCCGCCGCGAGGGTGGAATCGGCCCGGACCTGCTCCTGCTCTACCTGAGTCAGCTGATGGCCTACGAGGACTGGGTGGCCAACGGCACTCTGGTCGGCTTGCCGGTGCTGGCTTCGAACCCGTCGGTCGCCTTCGAAGGTCTGGTGCGCGGGCGGCGTTACCGCTGGCGGGATCTGGGTCGGCCCGAGGAACAGGGGGCGGGCGAGGCGTTGCGCTGGATCGGCGAGTTTGGCCGCTCGCACCTGGGCCGGGCCTATCGACCCTGGACCGAGCGGTTCCTGGCCGGCCGCCTGCCGCTGGCCTACGGGGACGACCTTCGCGAGCGATGGTGGCGCTTGATCCCCCTGCGCACCAAGCTGGGGGTGCTCGAGCTGCGGGCCCGCCAGGATTCAGCCTCGGGCGCCGGCGCGGAGGCCCGCGCGCTGGCTTCGCTGGTGGAGGGTCTGTCCCGGCAGATCGGGCGCGTCGAGATCGATCCGGGGGCCGGGACGCGCATCAACGATCTCCGGCGTGACGACCTGCTGGCGCTGCTCGAGGAGGTCGGAGCGCCCCCGGACAGGCGCGCGTCGATCGCCGGCGCGCTGCTGGCGCACTGGCCGTACCGCAGCCTGGACCACCTGCTGGCCCGCGTCCCCGCGGCGCGCGTGCTGCGCCGGAGGCTCTCGTTCGCCCGCTCCCTGTCCGACCAGGAACAGGGGACGCTGGCCGGCCTGGGCCAGACCTCCGGTCGCCTGGTCCAGCGGAGGCTCGCGAACCGCGAGATCTACGGCGCCCTCGCCTTCCCCGCGGCCCTGCAGGCGGAGGCCGTCCGCGCGTTCCCCAGCTTCGAGGCGTACATGGACGCGGCCCTCCACGATCCCCGCTGGGGCTACTACGCCCACCGGGTGTCGATCGGCCGCGGCGGTGACTTCATCACCAACCCCGAAGCGCTGTCGCCGCGCTACGGCGGCTGGATCGCGTCCCTGGCGTTCCGCTGCTGGAGCCAGATGCTCGAGCGCGGCCTGATCTCCCATCAGCAGCCTTTCCCGATCGTCGAGTTCGGAGCCGGCAACGGCCGTCTGGCGCGCGACATCGTCGACGCCGTCGCGGCCGGCACGGGCGATCGCTGGCGACGGTTCGCCGCGCGGATGGTCTATCGGGTGTACGAGACCTCGGCCGCCCTCCGCGAAAGGCAGCGCGCGCTTCTGGGCGACCGCGCGCGGATCGCGGCCGGGGACGCCCGCCATCCGGCGGAGACGCTGAGGGGCGACTTTCCCGACGGCCTTCGGGGCCTGATCCTGACCAACGAGGTCCCCGACGCCTTCGGGGTCCACAAGGTGACCCTGACCGCCGAGCCGACGGAGCTGGGCTTTGCGGCGTCGGCGGCGCTGGTCGTGCCCCGCGTCGAGCGATCGCTCCTGGAGGCGCTGGCGGCCGACCTCGCCCGCCGCATCCGCGACACGGACGGCGCGCTGAGAGACAGGTTCGCGCTGGTGGGCCACGGGAGCGATCCGAACGATCTCATCCTGGACGCCGAGACGTTCACCGAGGTCATGACCGCGCTGGCGGAGCTTCCCGCGGATCGCGCCGAACCGCTGCGCGATCGGGTTTGGTTCGAAGAGGCGTACGTCCCGTCCGCCGCCCTCCCCGCGCTGGCCGCCCATCTGGCCGACAACGCGGCCGAGTACGCCAGCGCGCTGGCCGCAGAGGACGCCGGGATCGTGCTGTACGTGAACGTCCACGCGGCGCGGTTCATCCGCGAGCTGGGAGAGATCGTCGGCGCCGGCTTCGTCCTCACCACCGACTACGGCGACACGACCTGGAACCTGGTCGAAGGCGCGCGGCGCGGCGAGTTCCCTTTCCGTGTCTACGGAGGCAACGAACCGTTCATTCCACGGAACAACGATCCTTACTCCCACCCGGGCGCACAGGACCTGACATCCGACGTGAACTTCACCGAGATCGCCAACGCCGCAAGAAACGCGGGCCTCGATCTGCTCCATTACGGTCTCGAACGCGACCTGGTCGGGGATGACTTGCCCGCGCTGGTGCGCGCGGCCGCCGACGATCCTTCCATCGCCGAATTCGTAGGGAATCCCGTGTTCAAGGCGCTGTTGCTGGGAAAGCGAACGAGCAACGTCATCGATCACCCGCTCGCCTCACCGTTGCCTCTGAACGGTCCGCGCAATCGGCCGGCGCGGCGCCACAAATAATCAGCGATCGCCGCACCAACAAGCGCCGCGGCTCATCGTTTGATCTCCCATTTGTGGCGGACAGCTCGCTTTATGCGCTGAATTGTCAAGCCGCCGTTACTGTGATCGTCGTCTCTGGAAGCCCGCAACCCCGTGTCGAGGTGAGCGCCATGGAGAGGAAGTCTCGGACGATGGCCCTGCTGGCAGCGACGCTCGTGGTCAGCTGTACAGGAAGAATCAGTGATCCCGGTGGCGCGTCCTCCGGGAACGGCTCGGGAGGTAGCGGAGCCGCAAGCGGAACCGGCAACTCCGGCGTCTCTGCCACGCAACAAGGCAGCAGCGGCGGCTCCGGTGCCACGGAGGTGATCATCGGCGCGCCGGGAACGGGGGTCAGCTTCTGCACCTCCTCGGGCGTCGCCATCACCTCGCAGGTGCCGCGCCTCACCAACGCGCAGTACGACCGCACCATCGCCGACCTGCTGGGCCTGCAGACGCTGACCGCGTCAGGCGGCGTGCAGCCGTCCACGATCCTGGCGACCGATCAGGAGGGCGGTCTGACCGATCTGGGCTGGAGCAGCTATCAGACGGTCGCCGACCAGATCTCTCAGCAGGTCATGGCGGATCCCACCCTGTCGAAGAACTTCATGTCGTGCACGCCCAGCGGCGACGGCACGCAGTGCCTGCACGACACCATCGTCAGCTTCGGGCGCCGGGCCTTCCGCCGGCCGCTCAGCACCGACGAGATCTCGCGCTTCGACCAGATCGTCGCCAACGGCGCGTCGATGTCGGCCTCGAGCAGCCCGCAGGACATCGCCACCACCCTGCTCTACATGTTCCTGATCTCGCCGTCGTTCCTGACGCGCGCCGAGACGAACACGGCCATGGATCCTTCGGGGAACCTCCAGCTCTCGAGCTGGGAGGTCGCTCAGCGCCTGTCTTACATGCTGTGGGGATCGATCCCCGACGCGACGCTGAACACCGCCGCGGACAACGGCGCGCTGACCACGCCGGCGCAGATCCTGTCCCAGGCGCAGCGGATGCTGACCGACGACAAGGCGCGCCTCAAGATGGCCGACTTCCACCGCTACTACATCCTGATGGCCCCCAACACGCGGTGGGACAACATCAACAAGGACACCAGCCTGTTCCCGGACTTCGACCCCTCGATGGTCCCCACGCTGGAGGCTGAAGAAGAGAAGTTCTTCGACGGCGTCTCCATGGTCAAGAAGGGGACGTTCCAGGATCTGATCCTCAGCCCCCTCGCCTACGTGAACAACGCGACCGCGCCCATGTACGGGCTCGACCCATCCGGGTTCACCGGCGACTTCCAGGAGACCACGCTGGACGCCAGCCAGCGCCCCGGGTTCATGACCCGCGTCGGGTTCCTGAACGCCTACGCGTTCTACAACCGCTCGTCGCCCATCCATCGCGGCGCCTTCATCATGAAGCAGGTGCTGGGGATGCCGATCGGCTCGCCGCCGCCCGGCGCGGCTCAGACCGCGCTGCCGGACGCCACGGCGGACCTGGACACCAACCGCAAGCAGGTCGACGCCCAGACCAGCGGAGACGCCTGCGTAGGCTGCCACCACAGCTACATCAACCCGGCCGGCTTCGCGATGGAGTCCTTCAACGCGGTCGGCACCTGGCAGACCACGGAACAGTCGACGGGCGCGCCGATCGACTCCACGGCGGATGTCGTCATCGACAACGAGACGGTGCACGTCACCGGACCGGCCGATCTGATGAACAAGATCGCCGCGTCCAAGCTGGCGCAGCACCGCTACGCCGAGTTCCTGGTGTCGTATCTGTACGAGCGCGAGGACGACCCGAACGACTGCGGGACGGTCAACGACCTGGCGACGAAGATCGCGCCCGGTGGCTACACGATTCAGAACCTGGTCACGGACCTGACCCAAACCATCCAGTTCCGAACCCGAGCCGTGGGAGCAGCCCAATGAACCGCAGAGTGTTCCTGAGGGGTATCGGCGGCGTCGCGCTGGCGGCGCCCTTCCTGCCGTCGGTGTTCGAAAAGAAGGCCAAGGCCGCGGGAACGACGGTCACGACGCCCAAGCGGCTGGTCATCCACTTCACGCACAACGGCTGCCTCACCGACCGCTGGTGGCCCAAGGTGTCGACCTACACCAACGGCGCGGCCACGCTGACGGCCGACATGCTGAAGGGGCAGACGCTGGAGCCGCTCACGCCCTACATCCAGAAGATCATGATCCCGCGCGGGTTCCGCTCGATGAACCAGTACGGCTCGGGGCAGTCGATCGATCCGCACGATCAGGCCATGGGCTCGAAGCTGACCTGCGCGACCATCGGCTCGGACAACAAGCGCTACGCGACGGCCGCGTCGCTGGACCATGTCATCGCCAAGCAGATCAACCCGGGCGGCGCGGCCCCGCTGGTGCTGTCGGTGGGCGCCGCCAGCACCTCGATCAAAGAGGTGCTGTCCTTCTCTGACGCGAACACGGCGTTCCCGGCCACCGTGAACCCGACGACCGTCTACAACCAGCTCACCGGCGTGTTCGGCAAGAACTCGGGCGGCGGGGCCACCACCGGCGAGGCCGCCTGGAAGGTGCAGCGCGGGCAGAGCGCCATCGATCTGTGCAAGGCCGATCTGCAGCACTACCAGTCGCTGAACATGAGCAAGGCGGATCAGAACCTGGTCCAGACCTGGCTGGATCTGTTCCGGACGACCGAGACGGGCGTCATGACGGCGACGTCGGCCATGGCCCAGTGCACCCAGATGTTCGCCGAATCGTCGACGCTCAACGCCACGTCCGCCTACGTGGCCGCGGCCAGCCCGACCGGGAAGGTCACGCTGGGCAGCGTCCTCGGCAACACGCCGGACCCGGTGGGCGACGCGAACCTCGCCATCTCGTTCACCAAGGGCGGCGACATGTTCCAGGACCTGATCGCGCTCCAGATGATCTGCGACCTGAACCGCGTGATCCTGATGCTGTACCCCGGCTACGTGACGTTCAACTGGGACGGCATCATGCACACCCACGAGCACCACGGCCTGTCGCACCGCACGGGCGACTTCTCGGTCGGCGGCGCCTGCGGCGTCACCAACGTGCTGGACATGATCGACCAGATCGACACCTGGTACGCCGGCAAGTACGCCCGCCTGGTCGGCCTGTTCGACAGCATCCAGGAAGGAAGCGGCACGCTGCTCGACAACACCGCCACGATGTGGCTGCAAGAGCTGTCGGACGGCGCGGCCCACAACCTGAACAACCTTCCGCTGGTGGTCTCCGGCAACTGCGGCGGCTACCTGAAGACCGGCCAGGTGATCAACGTCGAGTCGTCGGGCACCCCGCAGATGGGCAACAGCGACAGCTCGTGCCAGGACGGAACCACCGGGACCATCGGCAACACCGGTTCGACGGGCGGCATGCTCCCCATCAACAAGCTGTACGTCACGCTGATGAACGCGCTTGGCTGTACGGCCGACGGCACGCCCACCGGGGGCAAGGTCACCGCGTTCGGTCAGTTCGACGGAACCGGAACGACCGGCGGCATCACCAACCCCGGCGAGGTCACCAAGATCACTTCGGCGGGCTGACGGGGCTCTTGCCCGAAGAGTAAGACGCCTGGAACGCGGCTTCACCGTCGATCCAGGCGTCGGGGATCTCCCGCGTTCCGTTCAGCAGCAGGTCCATCGCGCCGATCAGGTCCAGCGGGCGCATGTCCAGCCCGTGCAGCTCGGCCAGCGCCAGCTGCAGGCCCGCGCTGATCGCGTGAGACGCGCGGATTGGCTCGAGGAACGAATGCCCACCCAGGCCCGCCGCCACGAAGGCCGCGCGGGCCTCGGGATCGCGCAGCCGGCGCTCGCACTCGCCGGCGTCCAGCGAGTTCATGGCGCGGCACGAAAGCGGACGGACCTCGTAGATCGTGCACTGGCCGGCCTCCAGGAACACGCAGGGGTGCGCCGGCGAGAACCGCTCGGCCGCCGAGAGCCCGCGCGTCTCCGCGCGGCGCGCGCTCACGTGAGCCGCCAGCCGCGCCAGCTGGTCGTCAGAGCGCGCGTGCGACAGGTGATCGAAGATGGCCAGGGCCTCGGGCGGCGTCACGCCCACGCTCTGATAGCAGCAGTGGTCGCAGCCCGCCCGGCACGCCACCGACCCGGCCGGCGCGCGCGCCAGCAGAGCCTCGCTCATGCGCGACGTGGCGGCCATCGCCTCGCGGGCCAGCGCGACCATCGCGGCCAGCGCCGGCGCGCCTGCACAGGCGGCGTGCGCGGTGTTGGCCGCGCCGGCGGCGATCTCGTTCTGCCACTCCTGGTCGAAGACCGGCGCGGCCAGCGCGACCGCTTCCTCGCCCGTCGCGGCGTCGCGGACCACCCTGAGGTGCACCCGTCCGTCCGTCACGGCTTCCCGGGGATGGCCGGGTGACCGCGGCCGTTGCCGAAATAGAGCGGCAGCACGTTCCCGGGCGGCATGAAGCGCGCGTGCACCTCGCGCAGCGCCGCCTCTTTCATGTGATCGCAGATCTGCGCGTCGGCGGCGCAGGCCTGATTGAAGAGCGCCGCTTGACCGTCCGGATTGGTGTCGATGATCCCGAACCGCAGGAACACCCGGGCTCGCCCTGGACCGTCCGACTCCGGGAGCCGATCCAGCTCTGTCCGGAACATCTTCCGCGCGGCGTCCTCGCTCCCGAAGCCCCAGATCAGGTCCGCGGTGGCCGCCGCCGACGTGGGGACGGCGTCGCGGCGCGTGCCGATCGGGGAGGCGCTGTGCTTCCGCATGACGTCGAGGGCCGGCCGATCGCACCGCGGCCACCAGAGGTCGCGGCAGATCCGCTCCGCTCTTCCCCAGTCAGGGTCGCCCCCCGGCGGCGGATGAAGCGCCAGCAAGAGGTCGAACGCCCCCTGGCTGCTGGGCGGCAGCGCCGCGCGCACGGCGCCGACGTCGAACCGTCGCGTCAGCCACGTCGCGAGGATCGCCGACGCACCGACCAGGACCAGCAGCGCACAGATGACGGCGCTGGCACGGGACAAGCGCTTCATGCGGGCGCGGCCTCGAACGAGTGGTAGCCGAGGGCGGCGTCCACGATCTCCCAGGTGTGAGGCGAGAGGGCGTAGCCGGGCGCTGCGTTCAGGATGCCCCGGCGCTTGAGGGTCGCCAGCTTCTGCAGGTACTCGGCCAGCTGCGGGCGGCGGTCCAGGCGGGCGCGCGCCTGAGCGGCGGCGGTTCGCCAGAACTCGGAGTCGAAGGTCGAACCGCCCTGGTAGTAGTAGCTGATCACGTCCTCCATCTCCTGCACGGCCTTGACGAACAGGTCGTTGCACTTGCCGGCCTCCTGTCCGCCGGCGACGTGGTCGTAGATGAGCCGGGAGGCGTAGATGTACAGGAACATCGAGTTGGCGATGAGCGGCTCGAAGAACAGCGCCCGGTTGCCGTTCTTGCACACGCGTCCCGAGATCAGCTGGTTCGCGTGGTAGCAGCGCAACGCGTAGGACTGCTTGTAGCCGCCGGCGTCCAGGCTGGGCGCGCCCAGCAGGCGCATCATCTCTTCCTCGGCGGCCCGCTCGTCGGTGATGGCCTGGTTGTACAGATAGCCGTAGGTCTTGCGGCCGTCCAGCGGCACGCCGAACATCCAGCCGTCGCGCGTCGCGATGTGATCGGTGAAGGGCTCGAACGCGTAGTCGCGCACGACGTGGATGCGGCAGCGATCGACCAGCGTGCAGTCGCTGAGCGTGTAGCCCTCGAAGGCCGGCGGCGTCCCCATGCAGTCCACCACGTAATCGAAGTCGAAGGCGCCACGATCCGTGTCCAGACGGACGCGATCCGCGTAGTTCGCGATCTCGTGCACGCCGGCCTCGAGCATCGTGAACTGGCCGGGCCACAGCGCGCGCAGCCGCTCGAACACGAAGTCCTTGAACCGCCGGTTGTTGAAGTGGATCGCGATGTTGCCGCTGAGCAGCGGGTTGATCCAGGGGCGCGCCCGCCAGCCGACGAACTTGCTTCCGAACTTCAGCGTGGCGTCCAGGGCGGCCATGTCGCCTGGATTGGCCAGCGAAAAGTTGGTCCCGCGCTCGAGCACACTGATGAAGGCCCCGTTGGTGCTCTCGCCGATTCCCAGGATGTCCTTGCCGGGATCGTGGACGGCGCAGACCTCCCACGAGTCATCCAGCCAGGTGCACAGGTGGGTCGCGGTCAAGAGGCCCGCGGATCCCGCCCCGACGATGGCGATCTTCCGTTTCATCCGATGACGCTGCCCCTGGCTGAAGGATAAGTCACCGACGGCGTGCTAGGGTCGATTTCCCCGTGGCGACGGATTCGACGATCGACCGCAAGACCTTCCTCACGTCGGTGCTGGCCTGGGCCGCCCTCAGCCTGAGCGGTTGCAGCGACGGCGGGGCCGGCGGCGGGACCGGCGGCGCGGGCGGCGGCGCTGCCGGGCAGGGCGGCGCGGGCGGCGCCGGGGCTGCCGGCGGCGACGGGGGAACCACGATCATGTGCACGAGCGTCGTCGAGATGGTCTTGAACCACACCCACCCGCTGACCGTGCCCGGCAGCGACGTCGAGCGCGGGTACCAGGACACGCCCTACCTTCTGGAAGACGGTGGAACCGGCCACACGCACACGCTCACGCTGTCGGGCTACGACTTTGCTTACCTGCAGGCCGGCGTGACGAGATCGGTCGAGTCGAGCACCACGCTGGACCATACGCACCCCTGCGACGTCACCTGCACGGGGAACGGCTGAACCGTCCGGCGGGAACCCGGTCAATCAGCCGCCCAGCAAGCGTAGGGCGACGCCCAGCAGGCGCACCGTCTCGTCGTGGGTCGCGGTCAGGTGGACGCGGATGGTCCGCTCGTCACGCTCCAGCGTGACGCGTCCGACGATCGCCGAGAAGCCGCCCAGGATCACGAACGGGTTCGTGCGCAGCCGCCCCCGCAGGTTCGGCCACTCGGTCTCCCAGTGGCGCGCCTGGGCCTCGTCGGCGAACTGGGCGGTCAGGTCCAGGAACGGCTCGTCGCCGTCCATGCCGGCGACCGCGCGCGCGGCTGCCGGGACCTCCATGCCGTAGACCAGCGGCGTCGCGCCGCCCGCCGATTTGAAGATGTCGGCGGCGCTCATCATCGCGTCACCGTCCGGGGGCATCAGCCCCTCCTCGGCGTCGATCCGCGACAGCAGCGACGTCCAGTCGAGGCCGCCCGGTGCCCCACCGTCGGCGTCGCTCCCCGCGTCGGCCGGCGGCGGTCGCGCGGGGGGCGCCAGCAGCAGCGCGCGGTAGGCGGGCGGCGTCACCACCACCAGCCCCTGCGCCGGCAAGACGATCAACCGGTCGTCGCGCGTCACCAACGATCCCTGCCCGCTGCGCTTGGCGTGCCGCTCGCCGATCCAGCGGCCGTGATCGGCGCGCCAGGCGAGGGTCCGATCGGTGGCGCGCGCCCCGTCGGTGAGCGCCTGGCGCAGCTCGCCGCTCTCCAGGTGGTGGCGGGCGGCCAGGAACGTCACCGTGGGGTCCAGCGGGTGGGGCGTCGCGATCAGCAGGGCGTCGAACGACTTGAACAGGTCCAGCCCCGTCCCTTGCAGCAGGTCCTGGTGATCGGGCAGCCGAGCCAGCAGAGCGTCGATGCCAGGCGCCAGATCGCTCGCGCGCAGCCGATCCAGCCGCAGCAGCACGGTCAGCCGCGACCCGCGCGGCCCGTAGGCGGTGAGGTCGTCGGTGGGCGCCGGGCCGCCGCCCTCTTCCGGCGCGCGCGGCTGGCCGGGCTGCTCCTTCTCTGTCAGCTGCCCCGCCTCCGAGTCGGTCTCCTTGGGCTGCGCGGCGGCCGCGTGGTGGTGCACGCGCCGGGGCGCGGGCGCCCGCTTCTCTCCGCCGGGCGGTGGTCCGCCCAGCGGCAGCTCCGTCACCTGACCGCTGGAAACGCCGGTGATCTCGACGTCGATGGTCCCGTGCCAGGGTCGCGCGCCCGCGCCCAGCAACCCCAGCGCCAGGCCGATGTGGGCCAGCACCGACAGGGCGAGCGCGAAGCCCCACCGTCGCGCCATCGGCGGATTATATCGCGTGAGGGCCGCTCAGCCGCCGTAGCGGGCGGCCACGACGGTGGCCGGGGGCGCGACGCCGACGGTCAGGACCGCCCCGTCGCGCGGCCACTCCTGGACGATCTCCTGCAGAGCCGCCGACAGGAACGCGCCGGCGATGCGCGCCACCGCCTCGTCACTCGAGGTGGCGTCGGCCGCGATCAAGCGGCCGCCCGGGCGCAGCGCCGGCGTGAGCGCGCCGATCCAGCGCTGCGCCTCCGCGGCCGGCAGCCCGGCGACGTTCTCGATCACCAGCGCGGGCAGCGACCCACGCCGGAACGGCAGCTCGGCGGCCGCCAGCGCGACCTCGAGCGGGCGATTCTCCTTGCGGGCCCGCCGCCGGGCCCGCAGCGCCTGCGGCCGGACCTCGCTCTCGACCAGCACCAGGGCGGTGCCGCCGCGGGCCAGCGCCGACCCCAACCAGGCCGGCCCCAGCACGACCACCGGGGCATGACCCTGCGTCCAGCGCAGCAACGCCTCCAGCGAGGGCTGGCTGCCAAGGGGACCGGAGAGCAAAGGACCACGCATGTCGCCCGCACGCTAACATGCAAGCAACTGAGCGAACATGTCGGGCCGTTCCGTCATCTCCTTCTGCGTCCCGCTCCGCCCGGGCGCGCCGCTCGACCGGGTGGGCGGCAAGGCGCGCTCGCTGATCGGGTTGGCCGAAGCGGGGCTGCCGGTGCCGCCGGCCTTCGCGGTGTCGTCCGAGCTCTTCGCGGCGCTCCGTCGAGGCGGGCCACCGTTGCCGGCCGACCTGACGGCCCCCGGGGCGCTGGAGACGATCGCGCAGGCTGGGCAGGCGCTGCGAGCGGCGCCCTGGCCTGACGGTTTCCTGGACGAGCTGACCGGCGCGCTCGCCTGGCTTCCCGGCGAGCGTCTCTCGATCCGGTCGTCCGGGGATATCGAGGACGAAAGCGGCGCGCTGGCGGCGGGCCTCTTCACCTCGCGGCTGCGCGTCGCGCGCGAGTCCGTCGAGCAGGCGCTGCGGGACGTCCTGGCCACGGCGCTGAGTCCTGGCGTGATCGCCTATCTGGCCGCGCGCGGCCGGGCGACGGAGCCGGTGCTGGCGGTGGTGATCCACCCGTACCTCCGCGGAGGAGCGGCCGGAACCGCCGCCACCGACGGGACCACACCGGTCATGGAGACCCGAGGAACGGCCAGCGCCCCCGTCCAGCAGGCTCTGCAGAACGCGCTCGAGGTGCTCGCCGCCCGTCACGGCGCCGTCGAAGTGGAATGGGTCGCCAGCGACGACGCGCCGGTCTTCCTGCAGCTCCGCCCGTACCAGCCCGGCGCCCGGCGGCCAATCGTGTCGGCCGGCGACGACTGGCGCTGGGACGCGTCCCATAATCCGCTTCCTCTGTCGGCGGCACAGGCGGGGCTGGTCGAGCTGGTCGACCAGCGCTGCCAGGTGCCGTTCGCGCAGCGAATCGCCGGCGGCTACCTGTTCTACAAACATCGGACGGCGCGCGGGCCGCGGGGCCCTGTTTCGCCCCGCGAGGCCTTCGCGATCCTGGAGGAGATGGCGAACCGGCGCCTGGCCCAGCCCGAGTCGCTGGAAGAAGCGCTGGAGACTTTCGTTGCGATCTACGACCAGCTCTTCGGCGTGGTGCAGCCGACGACCCGCGCCGCCCGCGAGGAGCTGGCGCGGCTGGTGCGGCGGGCCGGCGCGGAGACCGCGACGGTGCTGCCCGCGCTGCTCGCCGGCGTGCGGAGCGCCGCGACCGCGCGCGCAGAGGCGGCCGACCGGATCGCGCGCGCGTCGACGGAGAGCGAGCGGGATCGCGCCCGCGCCGCTTACGTCTCGGCGTTCGGCGACGAGTCGCCGGTCTGGGACGTGGCGGAGCCGACCTGGAGCGAGCAACCCATGGCGATCCCGGCACGGCTGCCTCCAGCCACCGTCCGGGAGAACGACGCGGGGGTCGCCTCCGCCGTCCGCGATCGGCTGCCGCCCGATGACCAGGAGCGCTGGGAAGAGGCGCTGGCGCGCGCTCGGGAAGCGGCGGCCGTCGCAGAAGATGATGACGGGCTCTACGCCCGCGCCCAGGCCCATGTCCGACGCGCGTTGCTGGCGGAGGGCGAACGCCTGGTCACAGCCGGCATCCTGGCCCGCGCCGACGATGTCTTCTGGCTGTCGCTGCAGATCGTTCGCCGCCTGGCGCGGGGCGACGTGACCGTGCCGCGAGACTTCGTCGCCAGGTACGTCGCCGCGGCCCGCGCCGGGAATGAGCGCGCCCGGACCGAACCCCCTTCGCTCGACGCAGCGGTCGAAACGGAAGCGGGTGTGATTCGCGGCCGCCCCGGGTCACCGGGCGCGCGCATCGGCCGGGTGCGCCGGTGGCCAATCAGCGGCACCAGCGACGAGGCGGGGATCGTCGTCGCGCGCACGATCCTGCCGACCGAGCTGCCCTTGATCGCCGCCGCCGCGCTGGTCGTCGAGACCGGCGGCGTGCTGGACCACGTCGCGGCTCAAGCCCGCGAGCGCGGCATCCCCGCCGTCGTCGGCGCCGCCGGCGCCCTGGATGCGCTGGCCGACGGCGATCGCGTCCTGGTCGACGGCGACGCCGGCCTGGTCGCCAAGCTGGGCTGACCTACTGGGCCGGCGGGTCCTGAGGATCGTCCGCGAGGTACTCGAGGATGACCTCGTCGAGGCTCTTGTCGGAGACCAAAGTCTCCGTGGAGGCGCCCGGCGGATCCCAGGGCATGCGGATCTTCCCGGTGGCGGTCACCACGGACACCGCGGGCACGGCTGGCGCGGGCGTGGTCGGCGCGGAGGCGACGGGCGGCGCGGGCCGGCGCGGCGAGGGGGTCTCCCACGGCATGCGGATCTCGCGGGTCGACGCCAGCGGCTGGTGCGGCTGCTGTTCGCCCGGCACGGGGCGCGCGCGGTTGCCCGCGATGAACCCCGCCCCGTCGCGCGTGGCGATGTGAGCGCCGGCGCGCGGCCGCGTGGCCATCGGCGGCGGGGTCGACGCGGAGGAGGGTGCCTGAACGGGCGGCTTGCCGGCGCCCACGTCGATCACGACGTTGCGGCGCACCACCACGCCGTCGGCCGGGTTCGACACCACCACGGGCGAGCGCTTCAGCGCCGTCGGCTGGACGGTGACGATCGGCTTCGGGGTGACCATCGGCTTGGGGCCGGGCGTCTTGCTGATGGCGGGCGGAGGGAGCGGCACCACCGCGGGTGGCGCGCTCGCAGCAACCGCCTCGGGTGCCGCCGCGGCGGCTGGCGCGGGCTCCGCGGGCGCGGGGACGACCGCCAGCGCCGGGCGCGGCTCCAGCATCGCGGGCTCGCCGCGCGCCGAGAAGAACGCGGCGATGCGCAGGTCGTGCTCGCCGCGCGTCAGCTCCCTGATCATGGCCTTGTGGAGCTGCTGCATGGCCGAGCGGACCGAGTCCTCGGCCGACTCGGGATCGTACTCCTGCTTCTTCGAGGACAGGATCGTCCCCTCGAAGAACAGGTGCGTGTAGAGCCGCGCGTAGCCCTGTCCGGAGTCCTCGGTCTGGACGTGGAATACACGCCCGCCGTACCGCAGGTTGTGGTTGTAGCCGAGCACCGGGCTGCGTGGCTTCGACATCGGACGAACAGCAAATTATATCGCGCGCCATGGCAAATACCTTGAAGATCTCGCGCCTTTCTCGCCGTCTTTGTCGCGCGATCGGGCGGCTCCCGGGGTAAATTACTGACTTCCGATGACGCGCCGAGCGACCATCAAGCGAAAGACCGCGGAGACCGACATCGCCCTCACCCTGGTCCTGGACGGCACCGGCCAGCGCCGGATCCAGACGCCGGTCCCCTTCTTCAACCACATGCTGGAGGCGGTCGCCCGGCACGGCCTCTTCGACCTGGACATCCAGGCCACCGGGGACGTCGAGGTCGACGCCCACCACACGGTCGAAGACGTGGGGATCTGCCTGGGGCAGGCCTTCCGCGAGGCGCTGGGCGACCGGGCGGGCATCACCCGGTACGGCGACGCCACGATCCCCATGGATGAGGCGCTGGTCTCGGCGGCCGTGGACTTCAGCGGCCGGGCGGCCTTCGTCTATCGCGCCGACGCATTGAAGGGGCGCTGGGTGGGAAACTTCGATCTCGAGCTGGGGCGCGAGTTCTTCGGGGGCTTCGTGGCCTCCGCGCTGTGCAACCTGCACCTGGAGGTGCGGTACGGCGAGAACGCCCACCACATGATCGAGGCGCTGTTCAAGGCGTTCGCGCGCGCCACCTCGACCGCGGCCCGCCTGGACCCGCGCGTCGTGGGCGTTCCGTCCACCAAGGGGACGCTCACGGCATGAACGATCAACCGCGGGAACCCTCAGAGGGTTCCCACACCCTCCCGCGACGGACTCCGCTGGGCGAAGCCCAGCTCCGTCCACGCGTTGTCGTCGCCGACCTGGGCAGCGGCAACCTGCGCAGCGTCGAGAAGGCGCTGGCGGCGGTCGGCGCCGGCGTGACCGTCAGTGGCGACCCCGACGCCATCGCGGGCGCGGGACGGCTGGTCGTCCCCGGGCAGGGGGCGTTCGGCGCCTGCGCGGCCGCCCTGGACCGGAACGGCGGGGCGCTGAGGCAGGCCCTGCAGGCGTTTCTGGCCACGGGGCGCCCGTTCTTCGGGATCTGCATCGGCATGCAGCTCCTGTTCGAGAGCAGCGAGGAGAACCCGGAGGCCCGGGGCCTGGGCGTGCTGCCGGGCCGGGTGCGGCGGTTCGCGGACAGGCCGGGGCTCAAGATCCCGCACATGGGGTGGAACCAGACGCGGCGGGGCCCGGCGGCCACGGACGCCGTCCCGGACGGCTCGTTCTTCTACTTCGTACACAGCTATTTCCCCGATCCCGCGCGGCCCGAGGACGTCGCACTGACCAGCGAGCACGGCGCGCCGTTCTGCGCCGCCGTCGGTCGGGGCCCGATCTTCGCCACGCAGTTCCACCCGGAAAAGAGCCAGGCGGCCGGGTTGGCGCTTCTCAGGCGGTTCGCGGTCGCGTAAAACCGCGGACCGCATGCAGGTCTACCCCGCAATCGACCTTCTGGGCGGCGCCGCCGTCCGGTTGGAGCAAGGACGGCGCGAGAGCGCCAAGGTCTACAGCCGCGCCCCCTGGGAGATCGCCGCCCGGTTCGCCGCGGCCGGCGCCACCCGCATCCACGTGGTCGACCTGGACGCGGCGCTGACCCGCGGCACCGCCGCCCCGATCGACAACCGCGACACGCTGAAGAAGATCGTGGAAGCGGCCGGTGTCCAGGTCGAGAGCGGCGGCGGCATCCGCACGCTGGACGACTGCGCGCGCCTGCTCGACGCGGGCGTCGCCTACGTCGTGCTGGGGACCGCCGCGGTCAAGGACCCGAGGATGGTCCAGGCGGCCTGCGCTCGCTGGCCCGGGAAGATCGTGGTCGCCGTGGACGCCCGCGAGGGCAAGATCGCCATCGAGGGGTGGACCCAGGCGACCGACGCCGACGCGCTGGAGGTCGGCGAGGCCGTGGCGCGGGCGGGCGCCGGCGCGATCCTGTACACCGACATCGGCCGCGACGGCATGCGCGGCGGCCCCAACCTCGAGTCGACGCGGCGGCTGGCGGGGCACGTGGCCCCCTGCCCGGTGATCGCCTCGGGCGGCGTCGCGCGGCTCGAGGACCTGGACGCGCTGGTCCCCACCGGCGCCACCGCGGTGGTCGTCGGCAAGGCCCTCTACGAAGGCGCCTTCACGGTCGAGCAAGCCCTGGCGCGGGTGCGCGGCGGCCGCCCGTCCGCCGGCGGTAAATGAACACTTACTTGTTACACACTCTGGTTCGAGCGGAAACCGCCAGGATCACGATGCGCGAATAGCTTCGCGGTCATGGAGCGGGCGGTCGAAGGCGGCGACCAACCACCGATCGATTTCCACACGGTCTCCATGACCTATCACGGCGCGACGCACGCGCTGGACCGGGTCTCGCTGCGCGTGCGCCTGGGCGAGTTCGTCTCGCTGGTCGGCCCGTCGGGCTGCGGCAAGTCGACGCTGCTTCGCCTGGTCGCCGGCTTCGAGCGACCGACGGCGGGCAGCGTGACGTCGCCGGGGCAAGCGCTGGGATACGTGTTTCAGGACGCGACGCTGCTTCCGTGGCGAACCGTGCTGGACAACGTCGAGCTGCCCGGGCAGCTGCTGGGCATCGCGCCGGACGAGCGCCGGGCGCAGGCCCGCGAGGCGCTCCGGCGCGTGGGCCTGGCCAGCTTCGAGCGCCACCGTCCCGCCCAGCTGTCCGGCGGCATGCGCATGCGGGCCTCGATCGCGCGCGCGCTCACCCTGCGGCCGCGAGTCTTTCTGTTCGACGAGCCGTTCGGCGCGCTGGACGAGATCACGCGCGAGCGTCTGAACGAAGAGCTGCTGTCGCTGTTCGTGGCCGAGCCGTTCGCCGGGCTGTTCGTCACCCACTCGGTGCCGGAGTCGGTGTTCCTGTCGACGCGGGTCATCGTGATGTCGGCCCGTCCCGGGCGCATCGTGGCCGACATCGACGTGCCGTTCCCCTACCCGCGGGCCCCCGAGCTGCGCTACCAGCCCGAGTTCGCGGCGCTGGCGGGCCAGGTTTCGGCGGCCCTGCGCGAGGTGTCGTCGTGAGCGCCCAGGCCGCCCCCTCGCAGAGGACCGACCTGCCCCAGCAGAAGTCGCCGCCGGCAGCCACCGAGCTCGGGCCGCGCCCGACCGTCATCCGGCAGCCTCGCCGAGGAGCGGCCGGGCGGATCGTCGCCCCGCTGCTGGTGCTGGCCGCCGTGCTGGCGCTCTGGTCGCTGGCCAGCCACGTGCTGCTGGATCCCGATCGGCGCTTCCTGCTGCCGCCGCCCGGGGACGTGCTGCGCACCGGCCTGCTCGACCGGGCCAACCTCGCCGAGCTGCTGGCGGCCCTCTGGTCGACGATCCGGGTGGCGCTGGTGGGGCTCGCCGTGGCGATGGTGCTGGGCGTGGCCCTGGCCGTCCTCATGAGCCAGGCCCGCTGGGTCGAGCACTCGATCTACCCGTACGCCATCGTGCTTCAGACCATCCCGATCCTGGCGGTCGTGCCGCTGCTGGGATTCTGGTTCGGGTTCGACTTCCTGAGTCGCGTCATCGTCTGCGTGCTGGTCTCGCTGTTCCCGATGATCACCAACACGCTGTTCGGACTGAAGTCGGCCGAGACGGGCCACCACGATCTCTTCACGCTGTACGGGGCCAGCCGCTGGCAGCGCCTGTGGCGGTTGCAGCTGCCGGCCGCGCTGCCCGCCATGATCACCGGGTTCAAGATCTCCAGCGGCCTGTCGGTGATCGGCGCGATCGTCGCCGATTTCTTCTTCCGCCAGGGCGAGCCGGGCATCGGCCGGCTGATCGACGTCTACCGGCAGCGGCTGCAGACCGAGCAGCTCATGACGGCGCTGCTGCTCTCGTCGCTGGTGGGGCTGGCGCTGTTCTTCAGCTTCGACCTCTGGGGAAGTCACGTGGACAAGCTGCGGCGGGCCAAGGGCCCCCATTAGAGGAGACAAGAACGCATGACGAAGATCCCATTCGCGCTGCTGGCGACCACCTTCATCACCGGCCAGGCACTGGCGGCGCCGGCCGCCTCCTTGAAGGGCGTCTGTCCCGACAAGATCGTCATCCAGACCGATTGGTTCTCGACGCCGGAGCGGGCTGCGGCCTACCAGCTGGCCGGCCCCAACGGCACCATCGACAAGAAGAAGGGGACCTACAGCGGTCCGCTGGGGACCACCGGGGTCAGCGTCGAGGTGCGCCTGGGCGGCCCGTTCATCGGCTTCCAGCCCATCCCGGCCCTGATGTACCAGAACCCCGAGATCCTGCTGGGCTACGTCGCGACCGACGACGCCGTGCAGGCGGCGGCGAAGTTCCCGACCAAGGCGGTGGTGGCGCCGCTGGACATCAACCCGCAGGTCTTGATCTGGGATCCGGCGTCGTTCACCGTCGCAGGCTGGCCCGACATCGCCAAGACCAGGGCCAAGGTGCTGTACCTGGAGGGGCTCCCCTTCATGGACTTCCTCATCTCGAAGGGGTTCGTGACCAAGGATCAGCTGGACGCGTCGTTCGACGGAACGCCCAGCCGCTTCGTCGCCGAGCGCGGCAAGATCATCCAGCAGGGGTACGCCAGCAACGAGCCCTATCGCTGGGAGCACGACGTCGCCGGCTGGAAGAAGCCGGTGAAGTACCTGCTGGTCCACGACTCGGGCTACCAGATCTACCCGCAGGGGCTGGCGGTGCGGGCCTCGCAACTGGCCCCGCAGAAGGCCTGTCTGAAGGCGCTGGTCCCGATCATCCAGCAGGCGCAGGTCGACTACATGACCAACCCCCGACCCACCAACGAAGCGCTGGTGCGGATCGGCAAGGAGCTGGCGGGCGGGCCGCCCATCACGGCGTCGGCCAACGCGGCGGCGGTGGTGACCATGAAGAAGCTGGGCCTGGTCGGCAACGGCCCCGACAAGACGCTGGGTAACTTCGACCTGGCCCGCGTCGAGAAGACCATCGCCCAGCTCAAAGCGATCTTCGCGGCGCGCGGCGTGAAGGTGCCGGCCGCCCTGACCGCGGGGGACATCGTCACCAACGAGTTCATCGACCCGAGCATCCACCTTTGACCCCGGGCGCGCCGCCGGTCGACCTGCTGATCGAGCGGGCCGTCTCGGTGGTGACGGTCGACGACCAGCGCCGCGAGCTGGCCGGCGGGTGGGTGGCGATCCGCGACGGCGTCATCGAATCGGTGGGCGCCGCGGGCGCCGAGCCACCCGCCCGCGAACGTCTGAACGCCGCCGGGTGCCTGGTGACGCCCGGGCTGGTGAACACGCACCACCACATCTGGCAGAACCTGACGCGCGCCTACCGCCCGATGACCACCACCGACTTTCTCGGGTGGCTGGGCGCCCTGTACCCGCTCTGGTCGCGCGTCGACGCCGAGGCCATTGCCCTGTCGACGCAGGTCGGCCTCTACGAGCTGGCCCTGGGGGGCTGCACGACCACCAGCGATCATCTGTACCTGCAGCCGCCCGACCAGCCGAGCCTGGTCGAGGTCGAGATCCAGGCCGCGCGCGAGGTGGGGCTGCGCTTTCACGCCACGCGCGGCGCGGTCGACCGCGGGCAGCGTGACGGCAGCCCCATGCCTGACCACATGCTGGAGACGATCGACCGGGTGCTGGCCGACGCCGAGCGCCTGGCCGCCAAGTATCACCAGCGCGGGCCGCGCGCGATGGTGCAGGTCGCGCTGGGGCCGCACTCGGTCTTCGGCGCGACGCCGGCGTTGATGCGCGAGACGGCCGCGCTGGCCGAGCGGCTGGACCTGCGCCTGCACACGCACCTGTCGGGCGACAGCGCCGACGAGGGCTACTGCTCGAGCCTGCATGGCTGCCGGCCGGTGGAGTGGTTCGAGTCGCTGGGCTGGGCCAGCCCGCGCACCTGGGTGGCGCACTGCCTGTTCCCCAGCCCCGCGGAGATCGAGCGCCTGGGGGCGGCCGGGGTGGGCGTGGCCCACTGCGCGACCGCCGCGCTGATCATGGGCGTGGGCATCGCGCCGGTCGTGGAGCTGCGGCGGGCCGGCGCGCCCGTGGGCATCGGCGTCGACGGCTCGTCGAACTCCGACTGCGCGTCGATGTGGCTGGAGTCGCGCATGGCGATGATCGCCAACCGCTTTCGCTCCGGGCCGGCGGCGTTCGGCGCCCGCGACGCGCTGGAGCTGGCCACCCGCGGCGGCGCCGCCTGCCTGGGGCGCGCGGGAGAGATCGGCGTGCTGGCCGCCGGCGCCAACGCGGACGTCGCCGTCTGGCCGATCGAGGGGCTGCTGTTCGCGGGCGCGGTCTCCGATCCGGTCGACGCCTGGATGAGGTGCGGGCCCTCGGCGCCGCGCGACGTGCTGGTGGGCGGCCGCGCCGTCGTCCGTGACGGCCGCCTGGCTGGCCTTCAACCCGAGCAGCTGGCCGCCTTGCTGGACCAGCACCGGCAGGCCGCGCGCCGGCTGCAGGCATGCTGAACGA
>DATJWP010000112.1:0-27689 GCA_035578045.1 Polyangia bacterium
GGACTCGGTTGCCGCCGAGTCCCTCCTCCCTCCGGGAGTGGCGGTCTTCAGGTAACCCGAACCGCCCCGCTCCGCGACTTTCCGCTCACCCTCCCGCCGGCCGTCCGTCCAGATTCACGCGGTTCGGGATGAGCGACGACATCCCCCCTCTGTATGGAGTCCGGCGCCGGGAGTGAAGGCGGTAGGAAACGACACCACGCCTCGACATAGCGCGCGAAAGCCATGGCGAAGAGGTCCACGGTGTTTTGGATGCGTTCGAGCCGCTGGAACAGAGTGTCGAGGCGCGACGAGACCAGATCCCAGCGCCTAAACACGCTGGAACTTTGTCGCCCACCTGTCGCCCAGACCAACCGGAGTCACCGGATCTCAGCGAATCTCACCCCCCCTCTCCTGCTCTGTCTCGAAAGCACCCAAGTCCGCGCAATGACCGTGCAAGTCGGCGCGGTGCTTGGTATTTGGGTCATTTGCCGGGCAGGTTCAATGCCCGGCGCCGAATCCCGGTCAGGGACGCGGCAACGATCGTCGCACCGCCGCCACAAGATCGGGGACCACTCGTCCCAGGCGATCGAGCAGCTCCTGAAAAGTCACAGGCGGGTTGGTGAGGTCGGCGGCCTGCTCCCGGAGCAGCTCGACAAATGCGGGCGGATCGAGGTCGAAAAGGTTGCACAGGAACTCGTCGGGGGGCTGTGCCTCCACCCCGTCGGGCAGAACCGAAAAGTCTCTGATGTTCGCAGTGACGATCACCTGAGCGCCAGCTTTCACAGCCGCGGCAGCGACATGCCGATCCTTGGGATCGTTCGGCATGACATCGACGAGTGGCTGATAGCCTCTGACGTCAGATTCGGGAAAGTACTTCTCCATCGTGGCACGGAGGCGCGCTGCCTTGTCCGTCGGCACCTTCCCTTTGGCGACGAGATTTCGCTCCATCTCGTCGAGAATGTCTGTGCTCCAGCGGAGCTGGTAGAAACCGGCCGCCGCAGCGCGAAGTACCGTGTCCCTGAGGGTGAGTGGGTACAGGACGTTTGCGTCTACGACGACGATGAACGGAACCGGGCCCATCGGCTGGGCCGACTCTACTACTTCGTCTCAGCGTCGTAGCCGCCGAACTCCTGGCTCATCCGAGAGAGCTCGCGGAGTCCAGCGCGGCGATCCTTGTCCCGCCTCTCCTTGAATTCGAGGACATCCTCGATTCGCAAGCGACGGTGCTTGCCGGTCTTGCGGAACGGAATTCGCTTCTCTTCGAGTAGTCGCACCAGGTACTGACGAGATACGTTGAGCAGGTCAGCGGCCTGTTGTGTCGTCACCTCTCGGCCAACGGGTACCACGGTGATCGAATCGCCGCGGGCCATGACCTCGGCCACGCGCTCTAGGACATAGAAGACGGACTCGGGCAGCTCGATCGTCTCTCTGTTTGGACCGACCAGCTTGCACCTGGGTCCGCGCCGCGAGCGCGCATGGCTCATGCCCTCCAACGCCTTGAAGAGTGCAGCCACGTCCGCCTGCTGATCCGGCGGCGCAGCGACCGGAGTCATGCGACGGATCTGGCCCTCCATGGTTCGGGCGGCGGTGATTTCCATGACCTGAAGGGTAGTACATATTCGACCCAGACGCAACCTCAGACGACGCAGACGCAACCCGGGTCCGGTTCAGCTCTCGGCTGGGTATGCGGTATGATTCTCCTGACTTTTAAGGCGTTTGCTGCTCCCAGACGACCGAGCGGCGTTTGTGTCGCGCCTGGGAGCGTCGAACCGGCGTCCAGGGGCAGTAGGGAAAGGAATGGCCACGCGCTTGGAACGATCGAGAATGGATGCGGACGTTCGCGCCCGTCGGGAGGGTACCCGGGCGCTCGCGCACCGGGGCGGTCAACTCGGATCGCTGCGGAAGCGAGGTCGGCGGCGGTGAAGCTTCACATCATGTCCGACTTGCACCTCGAGATGCACGCGGACGGCGGCGCCGAGCTCATTCGCGGGCTCGACCCGACCGGCGTGGACGTCTTGGTGCTGGCCGGCGACATCACGATGGCTCGGTACTATGAGGACCTCGAAAGCGTGTTCAAGCCGCTGGCGAAAAAGTACCGCCACATCCTCTACGTCCCTGGAAACCACGAGTACTACAAGTCGTCACCCGGACAGGTCACGCGCAACCTGGCGAAACTCACGAAGGCGGTCCCAGAGCTCGTGATTCCCCAAAACGGCACCGTGGTGATCGCGGGTCAGCGATTCATCGCGGGCACGATGTGGTTCCGTGCCGACCCGGCGGCGGAACACGGCAAGCGCGTGATGCATGATTTCTCGCTCATCAAGGACTTCGAGCCCTGGGTGTACGAGCAGAATGCCGCGTTCGAGCAAGTCGTCATCGGTCGGCTGAAGGCGACCGACGTTGTCCTGACACACCATCTGCCCGCTCCCCAGAGCACTCCGATGAGATTCGCGCGCTCGATCGCGAACGCCTTCTTCGTCTGCGACATGACCTCGTATATCGCCGAACGCCAACCCAAGCTCTGGATTCACGGTCACACTCACGACCGCTACGACTACGTCCTTGGCAAGACGCGGATCGTCGCTAACCCGCTGGGATATCCGAGCGAGCCGAAAAGCTTGGAAGCATTCGAGCCGGCGTTTCAGATCGAACTCTGATTCGACTGCGACGGCCTACAAGCTCGGCGGACACTTCGCCTTCCCCCGGGAACACGCTCACTTGAGCGTGTAGTGTCGGTTCAGCCCGAGCAGAAGCTACTCCCGATAGCTGACACGATGCCCCGGTGATAGCGGAGGGCCCTCTGGTTGGCGCTCCTCGCGGCCGACTGTTCGACCGCTGCCCAGGACTGCCCTGCCGGAAAGATGTGTGCCGCGCCTGGGATCCCCGCGGACTGCTCCGCGCGCGGGCAGTGCGAGCCCCGGCCCGCCCAAGTGGCTCGCAGCTTCCGAGGGTTCTCCCCCTGCCCATCGGAAGTGGGGCTCGCACGATCCAATCGTTCCCAGCACAACCTATTGAAACTGCTGACGTTTCGCTGTTCGAGGGAACGGTTGCGGTCCGTAACTGCTGGTCTTTGTTCGGTTCACCCCGAAATCGCACTCAGGAGGCCGACGGTTCGATCCCGTTCAGCTCCACAAGATGTAAGGCCGCGCCGCCGTTGATGTTTCGGCTCACCAGGTGGCCCCGATTCTGCGGTCGCGACCAACCGGCTGGCCATGCTCGGGATGTCGAACCCGAAGGTCGAGTTCACTCTCAACAAGGTGACCCCGTCGAATCATCGCCCGGCTCCGGCGACTGGTCCGTTCGGTTTCTCACCTACGTTCGGGACTCGTGGCCCAGCGACGCCGCTACGACGTGCCCCGTGACAACGGCGTCCATCGCCAGAGTGCTGTGCAGCCCCCGCATCGAGTGCGCACAGACGACCGGGACCTTGGCCAGCTCGCAGATCGTCCCCGATCGCCGTCCTGACCCGCGTGCGACCGCTTCGTCCGGCCAGCGCGCCTCCGGCGTGCCCGCGAACCGATCCGAGCCCATCTCGGTGTGCGGCACGCCCGGGGTTGGCCAAGCTGGCACCGAGCTTCCGACCCGTTTGCACGAGGTCGCAAACCCGCCGGCCACCGGCGTCCGGATCGGGGCGCTTGGCTAGTGCGAGTCGGACCGTTCGCCGTCGGGCCGCGCGGCGAGGGGCACGGGCTTGCGGCGCTCGGCGAGCAGCCGGTGCAGCATCTCCAGTACCTGATCGACGCAGTAGGGCTTGGACTCGTAGTACGGGGTCCCGACCCGCTCGGCCACCTGACGGAGGTCGCGCGTCCCCGAGAGCAGCAGGATCGGGATGTCTTCCTCGCCGCAATCGTCGATGAACATCCGGTACGCCATGTCGGGACCGCTCAGGACGGGCATGTCGACGTCCAGCACGACGGCGTCGGGACGCCAGCCGCGGACCACCTCCAGCCCGCGGCTCCCGTTCAGGGCCGTCCGAACGGAGTGGCCTTCGTCCTCCAGGGCGACCTTCAGCACGTCGACGAGGTCGGGATCGTCGTCGACGATCAGGACGTTCGGCATCTCGAGCTTACGACCTGGACGCGTTGCTCGATCACGAGTCACGCCTTGGTGACGCGGCCGTGGTCGTCGCAATGATCCCCGTGGTCGTGGTGCAAATGCCCGGAGATCAGGTAGTCGGTGTGATCGCCATGGGGAATCGGCTCGTGCCCACAGGTCGGGCCGTGGCGATGGGCGCGATCGTGCCCGCCGCAATCATGGCCTGTCGAGCAGCTGTTCGGGTTCGCGGAGCTCACCGCCACCCGATGGTCGTCGACGTGGCCGGCGTGCATGTTGTGGAGGTGACCGCCATGGAGGTAGTCCGTATGGTCGGCGTGCTGCACGGCGGTATGACCGCATCCGGGGCCGTGCTGGTGGCCATCGTGGTTTTGGTGCTGGTCGCAGTCCATCTCGTCACCGCCTTTCACCCTTGAACGTTGCGGCCCGTGGACGCAAACGCCATCAGGAACCCCGCTGACCGGCCGCCGCGCCCGCCCAGTCGAGCTCCCCCCGACCCGGCTCAGCCGGAAACCGAGACCCGTCAGGGTCACCCCGGGTGTTGGACACCGGTCGGTGAGTGAGAAGCCCGATTCGCCCGACAGCCGGTGGGGCGGCGGCCGCTGACGTTGACGGCTCGGACTGCCGGCGCCAGCCATCTGGTGGATCGCCAGGCGCTGGCCCGAGGCGGCGGATTTGGTCAGCGAGCAGCGCTGCGCCGCCCCTGCGCGTTCCCGGCGTGGGCGGTGTTGCTGGCCGTACCGGTGTTGCCGTTGAGGATGTTCTCCGCCATCTGGCGGTGCTTGCGCAGCGTCGGCACCAGCCGATCGAGCAGGACGATCAGACCCTCGTCCCGGACGGCCGGTCGGGACGCCTCGATCATCGCGATCACTTTGCTGTGGGCCTTCGCCATGTCGAGCGCGAACTGGTGGTCGAACGGCGCGCCGGTCATCTTTTGCAGCTCGTCCATCTTGGCCTGCAGCGCCTGCTGCTGCTTCCTGAAGCTCATCGGCACGTCGCTCAGCGGGATGCCCTTGCTCCTGGCGTACGACGTGATCTGGTCGTCGGCAGCCTGGTGGTCGCGCACCAGCGTCTGACCGTAATCGCGGACGGCGGGCATGGACCCGTTCTGCTGAGCCATCTGTCCGGCCGTGATCTCCATCTGGTTCACCTGGTGTAGCGTGGCGACCAGCTGCGAAGGATCCAGCGCCAAGCCGGAGCGAGCCGGATCTGGGTGCGACGAGCCCGACCCGGCCGACGAACCCTGCGCCCAGGCCCCACCTCCAGCCACCAACGGCAGCGCCGCGAATGCGATCACACCGACGAGCCGCCACCTCCGCTGTCCATCTGCTCTTGTCATCGACGACCTCCCTTCTCCACAAAGCTAATGCCCGGCGTCGAACGAACGAATCAACTTGGCGTTCGCGCGCGACGGCCAAGGTTGTCTGGAGGAGGTGCAGGGATGAGCACCAAAGCGTCGAGCTGGGCATTGCTCTGGGGCTCGACACCACCGGTCGGGATCCATCCCCGGTTGCCGCCGGCCGAGATCAAGATGAAACGCCCTTTTGTCCGCACAACCGACACGAGGCTCCCCTCGCGGGGAATGAACGAGGCGCCTGCCTCCATCGAAGGCGCCACCCGCGCGACCAGACCGGGAGACATGACGACGCCCAGGTTCGGCGGTGGCTCGGCGCGAATGCTCACCCAGAAGGCAGAGGTCGCGACCAGCCCACCCGTCACGGCGATGACCGGGAACGCGCGACGCCCGAGCTTGCCGAGGACCGACAGGCCCAGGGCCTTCCCGGACGGTCTCCGCCTTACTGGTCGCGAATGCCTGAAGCATTCCCATATTGCTGGGAGCCATGGAACATCCGGACCAGGGGCGGGCGCCGCGGGCGGGCCGCGCCGGTGTTGGACAGCTCGTTCGTCCCCCTCGCCGGCGAGGGACTCTCGCGCTCTCTCTGCTCGCGATCGCCTTGGGGGTGCTGGCAGGGTTCGGCGCCTTCGCCTTCCGCAACCTCATCGGCCTGTTTCACAATCTCTTCTTCCTCGGCCGCCTCTCGTGGGTCTACGACACCAACGTTCACACCGCGCCTGGGCCTTGGGGCCCCGGGGTCGCGCTGGCGCCCGCCCTCGGGGCCGTGGTGGTCGTGTTTCTGGTGAAGAACTTCGCGCCCGAGGCCAGGGGGCACGGGGTGCCCGAGGTCATGGACGCCGTCTACTACTCCAAGGGCGTCATCCGACCCATCGTGGCCCTCGTGAAATCCGTGGCCTCGGCGCTGTCGATCGGAAGTGGCGGCTCGGTCGGGCGCGAGGGACCGATCATCCAGATCGGCGCGGCGTTCGGCTCGGCGCTCGGGCGCCTGGCCGCGGTGTCGCGGTGGCAACTCGCCACGCTGGTCGCCGCCGGCGGCGGCGCCGGCATCGCGGCCACTTTCAACACCCCGATCGGCGGTGTCCTCTTCGCGGTCGAGATTCTGATGCTCGAGGTCAGCGTTCGCACGTTGGTCCCGGTGGCGCTCGCCACGGCGACCGCCACTTATGTCGGCCGCTACTTGCTCGGTAGCCACCCCGCCTTCGAGGTGCCGGCCTCGGCGACGCCGGGCGCTTCCGACATGGCGCTCTTACCCGCGTACGTCGCTCTCGGCTGTTTGATGGCGCTGGCCTCGGTCGTCTTCATTCGCGGGCTCTACAGCACCGAGGATCTGTTCGAGCGGAAGATACCGCATCCCTATGTTCGACACGTCACGGGGATGCTTGGCGTCGGGATCTTGTCGGTCCTGTTGATGCGGTTCGCCGGACACTACTACGTCCAAGGAGTCGGCTATGCGACGATCCTCGACGTGCTGTCGGGACGGCTGCTCGTCGTCGGGCTGCTGGTGGCACTCCCGATCTTCAAGTTGCTCGCGACGTCGTTGACCCTGGGATCGGGCGCGTCGGGCGGCGTCTTCTCGCCGTCCCTCTTCATGGGAGCGACCCTCGGAGCGGCCTTTGGATCCGTGCTGAAGGCGGTCGTTCCCGGTCTCCACGTCAATCCCGCCACCTTCGCCCTGGCAGGAATGGCGGGGCTGGTCGCCGGCGCGACCGGCGCCGCCCTGACGGCCATCGTGATGATCTTCGAGATGACCCTGGATTACGGTGTGATCCTGCCGCTGACGATCACCGCGGCGATCAGCTACGGGCTCCGCCGGGTCCTGAGCAGCGAGAGCATCTACACGATGAAGCTGACCCGGCGGGGGCACACCATGCCGCAGGCGCTGCAAGCCAATGCGCACCTGGTTCGCCGCGTCTCGGACCTTCCGCTCCAGGCCGTCCTGGTCGTTCCGGCCGGGGCGGCGCTGGCGGAGCTCGATCTGCCGGACCGACCGAGCTCGCCGGAGCATGTCGTGGTGGTCGACGGCAGTCGTCATCAGATCTTGGGCTTCGCCGAACGGGCCGAGCTCTCGGAGCAGATGAAGAAGACGCCTCATCCTCCGATGCGCGACCTCTTGCGCAGCGACTTCGTGACGATCGCCGCCGATTCGCGGTTGGCCGATCTCCTGATCCGGACGACCTCCGCGCGCGCCTCCGTCGCGGTGGTCGTCCGTCCAGCTCGCGGCGAGACCGTGGACTCGCCAGGCGCCGTGGTCGGGCTCATCACCCAGACGACGATGACGGACGCGCTCGCAGCCGGGCTCGAGCTATTCGGCGACTGAGTCGGTCACGGCGACTCCCAGCGGTGCTCGCGCGTCCTGTGGCGCATCGGCGTGCGCGGCCATTGCTGCCGTGCATTCTGGCGGTTGGCCTGGACGACGCTCCGGGGCGGCCAGGTCGAGTCCCTGATTCACACCGCCGTGGTGAGCCATCACCTCATCGCGTTCACGGCAGAGTGCCTGGCCGGGGCCGGCGAGGCTGCCTTCTACCAGGCTCAGGCCGGCGTCCATGGGCGGCGGTAGCCGGCCTCACGGCGCTACTGCGGCGGCGACGCGCCGGCCTGCAGCTCACAGATGGCGCCCTCGAGGGCACCGAACTGATTCAACACGGCCAGGGCCTCTTCGCGCGCGTCAACCGAACGGACGTCGCACGATTCGAGCCGGGTCAGCTGCAGCCTGACGATTCTGGCCGGCACCTGTTCGATGCCGGCGACCAGCTCCTCGGCGACGGCGTAGGCGCGATCGGCGCGGCTGGCGAGGCCGCTCAGCAGGTCGAAGCGCTCGCGGTAGCGCAGGATCACCCGGTCCAACAGCTTCGAAAGCTCTGCGTCCGATCCGTCACGCTTCTTCTCGAGCTCGCCGAGCTCCGCGACCAGGGAATCGGGGGGCGAGGAATCGAGGAAGCGCTTGAGATATTCGACACGCGCGGCGAGCGCCAGGACGTCGCGTTCCAGCCGGGGGATCCCCTCGACGAGAGATTTGACGTCGAACGCCGCTCCGACGGGACCGGCCCCGATCGCCCGCTCGACGGCCTGACGCGCGCCTCGCAGCCGCTCCACCAGGCTGCGAGCCCGGCCGTCGCCGAAGCAGCTCCCCGGCGGCAGCTCCAGCGGCTGCTCGCGCGCCCGGCGCAGCGCGGCCTGGCGCACCCGACCGGTCAGGAGCGCGCCCGCGAACCGCAGCGCGTAGAAGACCGGGATGGCCCAGAGGAAGGCCCAGGCTCCCGCCAGGCAGGCGCCGGCCGAACCCAGCAGCGCCGCAGCCAGCAGCGGGCGGCTTCGCAAGGTCACCTTGGCAGCCGAGGCGAGCCAGATCTCCGTCTGCGCCTCATGCCCCGATGTGTCTCCGGTCAGATCCCGCTCGAGCCAATCTTCGCGTCTCATCTCTGCACCTCCCGCGACGCGCCCCGATGTCCCCAGAGTCTGCTCCCGCATTGGACGCCCGCAATGGGCAGAGCTCCCCGCAAGAGCGGCACCAATCGGGAGGTTAAGTAAGCCGCCGCCCGGCGGTCACTGCTCCTAGACGGTCGCCAGATCGGTCTGCGGATCGCGGCCAATCACGCTGGCCGGGATCTGCTCGCCGCCATCCACCGTCACGCTGGCGTGATCCACCACAGTGGCTGTTGGTGACGATGTCGCCGCTCGCGTCGACCACCACGCCGGAGCCCGTGCCGGGCGGCAGCGCGTCCTGGTCGTCCGGCTGCGGCTCGGCGCCGGGGGCCATCGCGTGCAGGCGCCCCGACATCTCGACGTCGATGCGCACCACGCTGGCCCGCGAGGCGCGCGCGGTCCCGGCGAATGCCTCGGACAGGGCGCCGGCGGCGGGCGGCCGGTCAGTCTTGGGCGTCACGACCGCGGAGGCGGCAGGCTGCGCGGGCGGGCTGGCCGGCGTCGCGATCGCGCGCGCCACGCCGAAGCTCACGGTTGCGGCGCCGGCGACCGGGAGAATGCTGCGCCAGAGTCGCCAAGCGTGTTTGCTGTTCATGACCCGGATAAACGCCGCCGGGCTGGAGTTCTTTCAGCACAGCGGCAGGCGGCCAGTCACCAGACGCGGCAGCGGTGAGCCGGAGCCATCGGGGCGCCCGTCCGGCAGGCGAAGGCGCGCTGGAAGGCCTCCAGGTTCGACACGGAGCCGTTGACGCGGTCGCGGGGCGGCGCGTGTGGGTCGACGGTGGCGAGCATGCGCGCGTAGGGCTCGCGCCGCTTGGTGCACCAGTCCTGCGCGAACGCCACGAAGAACCGCTGGTCGGCCGTCAACCCGTCCGGTTGGGCTCCCGGACTTCGGGCACGGAAAATGTCGTATGCCAGCCGGAGGCCTCCCTGGTCGGCGATGTTCTCACCGGCCGTCAACCGCCCGTCGACGTGCAGCCCGCCCGCCACGGGGTAGGCGTCGAACTGCGAGACGACGCAGGCCACCCGATCCTGGAACGCCTTGGCCACGGCGGGCGTCCACCAGTCCCGCAGGTTGCCGTGACCGTCGAACTGTCGTCCTTCGTCGTCGAACCCGTGGGTCAGCTCGTGGCCCATGATCACGCCGATCCCGCCGTCGTTGAGGGCCGGCGGACCGAGCCGCGCAAAGAACGGCGCCTGCAAGATGCCGGCTGGAAACACCATCTCGTTCTTCGATGGATCGTAGTAGGCGTTCACGATCTGGGGCGGCGCGTCCCAGTCGCCGAGATCGACCGGGTTGCCGATCTTTCCGAGATCGCGCTCCATCTCGACCGCGGCGGCGTTCATGCGGTTTTGCAGATCGCTCTGGCGCCCGATCAGCAGGGCGTCGTAGTTGCGCCAGCGCGCCGGGTAACCAATCTGGTTGTCGACCAGCTCCAGCTTGGCGAGCGCCTGCTGGCGGGTCGGCGCGTCCATCCAGGTCAACTGGGTCAGGCTCGTTCGGAAGGCCCCCTCGATGGTCGTGACCAGCGCCTCCGCCTCCGCCTTGCCTTCGGCGCCGAAGGTCGCGGCCACGAACGGCCGGCCCAGCGCCTGCCCCATCCCGCTGTTGACGGCGGCCAGGCACCGCTTCCAGCGGGGCAAGAGCTGGCCTTCGCCGGTGAGGTTGCGCGAGCGGAAGTGGAAGCTCTCCTCGACGAAGGCGCGCCCCAGCGCCGGCGCGGCGGCGGAGATCAGGTGCCAGACCAGATAGCTCTCCAGGTCGGCGGGGCGCGTGGTGGCCAAGCTGGTGTTCAGCGCTTCGAAGAACCCCGGGACCATCACGTTGATGTCCCGGATGTCGGGATGTCCCAGCAGCTTGAAGTACGCGTCCCAGTCGAAGTTCGGCGCCAGCGCCCGGAGCCCGGCCCGGTCCAGCCGATGGTAAAGGCGCGCCGGCTCGCGACGGTCGGTGCGGGACATGGACGCGCGTGCCAGCGCCGTCTCGATGGCCAGCACGGCGGCGGCTCGCGCACCCGCCTCGGACGCCGGGGTCCCCTGCAGCTCGAACATGCGCGCCACGTGGGCCCGATAGGCGTCGCGGATCTCGACCGATCGCGCCCCGGAATCGAGGTAGTAGTCGCGGTCGGGCAGCCCGAGGCCACCCTGATCGGCTCCGCCGATCACCTGGCGGGCGTCCCGGAAATCCTGCTGCGAACCGAACTGGAACAGGACGTCTGCTCCGGCGAGTTGCAGCTCGGCGACCAGCCGCGCCAAACCCGTTCGCGGTTCGGGAGCGGTCAGCGAGGACCACTCGGAGATCACCGCCAGCGGCCGCAACCGGTCGGCCAGCGTCTGGGCCGACGCGGACTCCGCCTTCGCCTCGTCCATGCACGTGTCGTAAAAATCACCCAGCTTGCGGGCGTCGGGATCCCCCGCGGGCGCGCCGGCGGCGTCGGCGTTCAGGATGTCGCGCAGTCGGATCAGGTTGCGCTCGTTGAGCTCGGAGAAGCTGCGGCTCCACTCCGGACGATCGGGCGGGATCGCCGTCGACGCGAGCCAACCGCCGCAGGCGTACTGGTAAAAGTCGGTACAGGGATCGACGGCAGGATCCCTGATCCCCAGGTCGACAGCCGGCGGCGCCGCGGGCGCGGCCAGGGCCGGTGCGAGGCTCGAGGTCGCGACCGGCCGGGGACGCCCGGCGCAGGCACCGGTCCCCACCAGAAACAGCGCCCAGAAGGCATCGCGTCGACGGAGCCGGGCTTTGCCCAGCCCCGGGTCCCCGCGAAGGTCCGCCTTCGCGGGATGGGTTGGAGTCGTCGCCGGAAGGTCCGGGGACCCTCGCAGGGTTCCCGGCTGATGGTTGTGAAGGCGCGGTCTCAATGGTGCCCGCCGTGAACGCCAGGGTGGAAGCCGCCGGGGCGGCCGCCCGGCCAGCCCCCCGGCCGCGGCCCTCGCCATGCGCCACCGCGCGCGCGTCCGGGCGGGTAGAAGTAGCCGTGAACGAGCGGAGGCGCACCGGCGAAAAACGGGCCCGGACCCCACCAGCCGAGCCCCCAGTAGAGAATGAACTGGACGATCGTCATCGGGATGCGCGGAAACATGGGGTCGCGATCGCCGCGGACCTAGTGCGGGCGAACGCTCGGTCCGCCCGGCGGCTGTTCGTGGTGTCGGTCATCTAGTCCCGCGTGCGGGCTCCCTGCCGACCAGCGAGAGCGCCGCGACGGCGATCCCGACCAGGACGTCGTTCCAGCGCGTCGCCGGCCAGTTGCTCGGCAGCCAGAAGGTCGGCACGGCCAACCAGATACCCACCGCGGTGTTGACGTGACGGACCGCCGGGATCCGGAGCGTGAGCAGTGAAACGGCGCTGATGAGCATCCCCATCGTCCAGCTGTTGCCCGATTGTGTCGACGTGTGGGGCCAGAAGAACGTGGATGCGAACTGCCAGGCGCCCAGCAATCAGCCCAGCCAAGGAACGGCGCTGGCGTCCACCGCGTGCTCGCCTCAGAGCCGCCCGACCCGGTCTGGAGGGAGGCGGACGTCGGGGGAGCGGTCGCCTGCCTTCAACCCGCCGAGTTGATCGGGGCGGCCCCGGAGCAGGACGGCTCCGCTCGGCGTTTCGACGATCAGCCGGCCCGACGCGACATTCACCGGGCGCTGCCCCTGGACGCGCGCGACATCAGCGTCGGCGCCGACCACGGCCGCGTGGCTCTGAACGGCAAGGTGGCGACGCCGGCCGACTTCGACCGCGCCGCGGTGCTGGCAGAGGTGACCGGGGGGCGCGGCGTGGACGTGTCGAAGCTGGTCGTCGACCCAGGCGCGTTCCCCTCCGAGCCGCACGCGCCGGCCACGGCCCTGGCGCCGGACAGCGCCGTCGCCCAGGCGGTTCGAGACGCGATGTTCTACGATCCGCGCCTCGATTCGTACGACGTCGGCGTCAGCGTGCACGACGGCATCGCGACGTTGACAGCCGTCTCGTCAAATGAGCCGGCGAGTCGCCCGCGTTCAGGCGATCCTGGATCTCGTTTCGCGCGGCCGCCTCGGCGTGACATCCCTCGGTGGTGCTCCAACGGTTCGCTCGGGCGGCCGCTGAGAGTGGGCGGCCGAGACTCGCGGAGGGTTGACGGAACGCCCAGACTCGGCCAATCGAGCCGTTGGGCGCGGCGTCGCCCGAACTGACAGATCGCCGCGGTGCTCTCGCTCCTGCTGTTGTAAGCATCGAGTTGATCGATGGCGGGGGCACTTCGCCGTGCGGAAACCGGATCCATTGGGGACCTGGTATGCCGGGTTGCTGGGCGGGTGAGCCAGAATCTCCGGAATGCTCCCTGGCGTATTCCCGCTCCGACGAGCGAGCACCTAGCGTTCTCGCTCGAGGCGACGCGCTCTAATGATGGGCCGATGCCAGACCTTGCGACGACCGGGGGCTACGCGTCGGCTCGGAGGTCCTCTCATCGAGGACCTCCAATAGCCGCCTCGCCAGAACCGCGGCCGACGAGGGGTTTTGTCCGGTGACCAGATTTCGGTCCTCGACCATGTAGGGCTTCCAGATCTCGCCGCGGCTGAAATCGACGCCGACCTTCTCCTTGAGATCGGTTTCCAACAGCCACGTCGCCCGGGAAGCCAGCCCAACGGCTTCCTCTTCTTCATTGGTGAAGCCCGTGACCCGGTAGCCCTTGAACGGCGACACGCCGTGAATTCTGGTCGCCAGCATCGCCGCGGGACCATGACACACGATGAACAGCGGGTTGCCGGAGGCGAGCTGTGCCGTGAGCAGCCGTCCCACATCGGCGTCGAATGCCAGGTCGGACATCGGCCCGTGACCACCGGGCAGGTAGACCGCGTCGTAGTCCTCGAGCCGAACGTCCGACAGTTTGAGCGGGCGCCGCATGGCCTCCGCCGACCGGATGATCGCTTCGAGCTCGAGGGCTCCTTGCACTCCTCCCGCCATCTCGGGACGCAGGCTCATCATGTCGACGTTCGGGGTCACGCCGTTGGGGGTACCGACCACGACCTCGTGGCCAGCATCCGTGATGATCTTGTAGGGGTTAGCGAACTCCTCGGCCCAGTAGCCGGTCGCGTATCGCGTACCATCCTTGAGGACCCAGTAGGTGGCCCCGCTGACTATGAACAGTACCTTCGCCATGGCGATAACTCCTCTCGTCTCCACACCGGGCGAACGATTCGGTCCGGTGAGGTGGCCGGCCTGAACGTGGCCACACCTTCGATCGTAGCTACCGTGGGCGGTCGGATTTCAGTCGGGCACCGATCGTTGCGACTCCATCCGTTCGGTTCCGGCCTCGATGATGCCTATGAACTGACAAAGCGTAGCGCTGGCTACTTTCGCTCGGTAGCACCCTATGGTCCAGGCGGGACAAAACGCGCCATGCGCTCCAAGCCCGACAAGATCGGCCCCCCAAATTGCGGCGATGGCTACCAGACGGTCGCCACCGACGGCCACATCTTCCACCCGTACGAGAGGCGGTGAGCTCGTGAACAACGTAGAAGTCGAACACAAGAGCTACCAGATGCCCCCGCGGGACGGGTTCACCGTGGCGCACTTTCTCACCGTCGCCGACGTCGAGCGATCGCTCCGCTTCTACGAAACGGTCTTCGGCGGTCGCGTTCTGAGCCACGGCGACAGCGAGGGCGCCCCGGGATATCTCCGGATCGCGAACACCTGGCTCATCGTCAACCCCGGGGGCGGACCGACCCCCGACAAGCCGTCGGTCACGCTCAGTGTCCCCGCCGACCCCGACAAGGTCAGCAGCTTCATGAACATCCGCGTCGCGGACATTCGAGCCTGCTACGAGCTGTGGAAGAGTCGCGGCGCCCAGTTCATCACCGAGCCGAAGGACAAGTACGGCGAGACGCGCTGCTACATCCGCGACCCTGACGGCTACATCATCGAGGTTGGGCAGAGCAAGGCCGACTTCACTTACGGTTGACGCCATGAAGGCGGCGGTCATTCGCGAGTACGGCCAGCCCGGGGTGCTGCACATCGAAGATGTCCCCGAACCGGAGGTCGCCCCGGGCAAGGTTCTGATCCGCGTCGCCGCGGCGAGCATCAATCCCATCGATACCCTGGAGCGCGCCGGGCAAGTCGAGGACTGGCACCCCACCTTTCCGGCGATCCTCGGGTGGGACGTAGCGGGAAAGGTCATGGCGATCGGGAGCGAGGTGAAGGGATTCTCGGCGGGCGACGATGTTCTGCTGCTGCCCTGACCACCACCCCACACGCTTCTGACCTGGATGCCGTCGCGCGAGGCTGCGACCACCGCCTGGGCCCGCGCCCGGACGCGCGCTAGGTCCACCGCGATCGTTCCGTCATCACGACGCCGATGACCATCGCGTCGAAGGCCGATCCGTTCGCGCCGTCGACGATGTCCACGCCCTGAGGTCACGCAAGCGCGCATCTTGACCCGCTTCGATCACTGCCCAGAATTCGCGGCGTAGAAGGGAACAAGGAACGATGGGTTCAGCATTTCGATCAATTCTGCCGGAGGAGATCGAGTGGAAGCCGTTCGCCGCGTTTCCACCGTCTGCGCGCCTCGCGGTCGTTGCCGGCGACCCGGCAAACCCTGGGCCCTACGTCATCAGGGTAAAAGTCCCGGGCGGCGTCAAGCTCATGCCCCACCGCCACCCGGAGGACCGGATTTATACGGTCATCTCGGGCGTCTTCTATATTGGGCTGGGCGACCGGTTCGACCTGGACGCCCTGCGGGCGCACCCGCCCGGCAGCGTCGTCGTTCTGCCTGGCGGCACCTTTCACTTCCACTTCGCGCAAGCAGGCGAGTACATCACGCAGGTATCAGGGAATGGCCCGCTCGGCCTCGAGTACAAGGACGTCCACGATGATCCCCGCTTCAGCCACGAAGCTTGACGCCTAAACAGGTGGGGGCGGCCCCCGCAGTGTTCGCTCCGCCCCGGCGACGGCGCCGTTGGAGACCTCGAAGTGGTGGCTGTTCCAATCGTTCACCGCTGCAAGTGACGAGAAGTGCTGCACAGGCTCAGTCGCGCGAAGAGAAGACCACCGCGCCTGCGTCGCTCTCGGTGACGGGTGCTGCCGCGCGGGCCCTGGCGACGGCCGCGGTCTCCTGTTCGATGCGCGGGAATGTGTAGAGCGGCCGTCCGCGATCGTCGGGCTCGGGCGCGATGTCGCCGCCGAGCGCGACGAGCTCGCGGTCGAGCAGAGTGGCCAGCTCCGCTGTTGGGGCCAGCTCCTCCGGGGACCGCGCGCCGGCGCGCGTGAAGATACGGCCCAGCAAACGCCGGCGGTCGTTGCGGGCCTGACGCCGGGGCGCCTCCAGGCGCGCCTTGATCCAGCGGCCGGCCGGCACGGCGAAGAAGACCGCCGAGAACGCCAGCGGAAAGTCCCGCAACAGGAACTGCCAGCTCGCCAGGGAGACGTGCAGCCGAGCCTCGAAGGCGGGCACGATCCAGAACGGCGCCAGCAGATTGAATCCGTTGAAGACCCCGATCCAGACGTTGGTCTCCGGTTCGTTGCCGGTGAGCGGCGGCGTCGATTCCAGGCGCTCAGCAGCCCAGCACGGCGCGACCGCGCGGGTGTCGCCGCCCGCGGTCTTCCGGAGGTCCTTGAAGGTGTACACGACGACGCCCTCGTCGCTGACCTCCGGCTCGCCACCGTAGTCGATCATCAGGCGTGTTGCCTCTTCTTCTGCGCGCGGGAAGCTCCACCCCATGAGACGAACCAGGTCGACGGCGGCGATCCGCCCCTGTTCGCCCCGGATGTACGCGACGATCCGTTTTTCGTCCGCCAGCCGATCGATCGCCGGCGCGGGGGGACCGAACACGAAGGCGAAGACGCGCTTGTAGAACGGGAGCCGGGCCTTGCCTTCGAAGGGCCGGCCCTGCACCCGGGCATAGCCGGCGCCGACCGGTCTGGTGTCCCACCCCCAGAACCAGAGCAACCCTTCGAAGCCGAAGCCGCCCCGGTCATCGTCGCGGTCGGAGGAACTGCGCGCGACGACCATCGCCACCATCATCGCCACGAAGAGCGCGAAGTAGCCGACCAGGGTGGCCACGATGGCGACCTTGAACAGGAACGTGAACCCCTTCCAGAGCTGGCGTCCCACGACGGCGCATCGCTCTCGCCACGAGCTCCCGTCGCGGCGCGTGAACATCGGGTCGAACTCGTACAGCAGCTCGCCGCTCTCGGTCGCGCTGAGGTGGCTGCGGTACTGCTTGACCAGAACGGCCAGCGCCCGCCCCGCTTCGTCGTCGGACAGCCCGGACGCGACCACGGCGTCGCCACGGGTGAGCTTGGCGCCCCGCCCGCGCAGCGCCTCTTTCATCGCCGCTGTCGCCCGCTGGTCCGAGTAGCCCTTCCGCTCGATGGTTGGTTGGTCCGGCGTCATTCCGATTACCAGCTATAGCGCGGATCCCTCGCGTCGACCTTGCGGCTGGGGAAAAATCGACGCCCGATCACCGGCCGCCCGGTTTGTCCCAGGGGTAGTCCGGGAGGCGGAAGAAGACGTCCTTGAGGGCGTTGTTCCAGCCGTCGTTGACCTCGGCGTAGTAGGGGTCCTCTTCGTCGAGGCGGCTGGTGACCAATGGGTGGAAGCTGTCGGTGCGGTAGATGCCCAGGTCCAGGGGCGGGCCGACCGAGAGGTTGCTCTTGATGGTCGCGTTCAGGGACAGGACGGCCAGGCGGGTGGCCTGCGGCAAACTGAGCTTGGCGTCCACCAACCGGTCGAGGATCGGCTTGCCGTACTTGGTCTCGCCGACCTGCAGATAGGGCGTGTCCGCGGACGCGCGGATGAAGTTTCCCTCGGGGTAGATCAGGTAGATGCTCGGGGGCTCGCCGCGAATCTGGCCGCCCAGGATGAACGTCGCCTGCGCGCTGACGCCGGTCGCCGCCAGCGCGGCGCGGTGTGATTCCTGGACGGCCTGGCTGACCCGGCCCACGTACGCCGCCGCCTCGAACATGCGCGAGAAGTGGTTCAGGTTTTCGCTGTTGTCCTGATCCAGATCGCGCTGCATCCAGGACACGACCTCCTGGGTCGTGGCCAGGCTCCCCGCCGACAGCAAGGCGACGACGGTGCCCTCCTTGGTCCGGAAGCAGTGCAGCTTGCTGTACGAGGTCACGTAGTCGACGCCCGCGTTCGAGCGCGTGTCGGCGGCAAAGGCGATCCCCGCCTCGACTTGAACGGCCAGGCAGTACGTCATGACCCCTCCCCCGCCGCGGACTTGCCCAGCCGCAGCGCGCGGCGCACGAGGATGGGCGACAGGTCGGCGCGCTCGGCGAGCTCGGCGACCGTCGGGCGTCGCCCGCGCTCGGCGACGAAGGCGCGGGCCGCGTCGAGGACGGCCGCCAGCTCGTCGGGGCGGGCGGGCGTGCCGGGGCCCTCCAGGTCGATGCCGTCGGCCTCCAGGGCCCCGATCAGCTCCTCGATGTCGGGATAGCTGACGGGCTTCCGGATCAGCTCCTCGGCCAGCTCGTCCAGCGTGAGCCCCTTGGGGTGCGCCGCCTTGAGGGCGTCGAAGATGGGTTGCAGGTGCGATGAGAGCGCCACCCCTGCAGCCTAACTCAAGCCGAGCCGGAGGCGGCGCGGTCCCGCTCGCGCGCGATCTCGGCGTCCAGCTCGGCGCCCAGGATGACGACGTAGGCGGACAGCAGGAACCAGGTGAGCAGGGTGATCACCACGCCCAGCGATCCCTCGATGCGATCGCCGCTGGCGGTGGCCGTCACGAACCACGAGAAGAAGGCCGAGCCGAGCAACCAGAGGGCGGTGGCCGCCACCGACCCGATCGACACCCACCGCCGGCCGGGGAGCGGGCGCGCCGGGCCGTAGCGGTAGGCGACGCTCAGCGCGAGCAGCGTCGCCAGCGTCAGGGTCGGCCAGCGCAGCCAGCGGATCAGCTGCGCGCTCACGTGCGGCAGCCGAAAGAACGACAGGACCACGGGGAAGACGATCACCGCGCCGATCGAGACCGCCGCGAACACGATGGCCGCCATCGTGAACAGGAAGGCGGTCAGGTTCAGGCGAATGAACCCGCGCGTCTCCTTCTGTCCGAACGCCAGGCTGAGGCCGGTGATCAGCGCCTTCATCCCCTTGGTCGCGGCCCAGACCGCCGCCACGATGCCGATGGCGGCCTCCAGGCTCAGCGTCCCGCGCGATCGGGCGGCCAGGCGGGTGACCTGGTCGTAGATCACGCGCCGGACCTCGTACGGCAGCGCCCCCGCCAGCGCGTCGACCTGACGGGTGACGTCGTCCGGGTTGGCGACCAGCCCGTACAGCGAGACCAGCGCCGCCAGCGCCGGGAGCATCGACAGGAACGCGTAGAAGGCCACGCCGCCGGCCAGAATGGTCCCCTGGTGCCGCTTGCTCGCGGCACGCATGCGGTTCGCGATCCCGCGCCAGCGGATGGACGTGAGGCTCAGATGAGGATGATCAGCAGGATGATCACCAGGACCAGCAACACGCCGCTCCCGATGTAGATCGATACGCCACCCCCCTCGAAGTTCTGCAGGGCCGGAGTCTGTCGCTCGCGCGCGGCCAGCGACGCCGCCTCCGACGCGCCCGGGCTCCGGGCGACCTCCTGGGCGGACGGATCCGAGCGATGGATGGGCGCGGGCGGCGCGGTCAGGCCAGTCGCCGGGAAGAACCAGACGCCCAGCAACACGATCACCACCACCCGGCGCAGGGCCACACGTAGCGCTTCACCTGTCGACATGACAGCTAAGGTAGGACCGCGCGCGCCGCGACCAGATGCGGGTTCTTCGCAAAAATGCGGTCAGGCCGTCACGCGGACGCGACGGCGCAGACCCACCTGGCGGCCGACGCTGTAGCGCCAGGGCTCCGGGATGGCCAGGAACATCAGCCCCGACCCCAGCAGCGCCATGTTCTTGGTGAAGTTGACCATGTCGGCCATCCGCAGCGCCGGGTTCGTCTCGGACCAGAACGGGTGCATGAAGAAGCTGACCGGCAGCAGGAACAGCGCCAGCGCCAGCACGCCCACGCGCGGAAACACGCCCAGCAGCAGCGTCACGCCCGCGATCGCCAGCAGGACGCCGGCCACCAGCACCGCCAGCTGAGGCGAGGGCACCCCGTGTGCAGCGGCCGCGCGCGTCATCATGTGCACGTCGGCGAAGTGGTGCTACGCGCCCATCAAATAGTAGGCGCCAAGGATCACACGCCCGACCAGAAATGCTTGAGCCATGGGACGACCTCCCTCCGGTAGAAAATCAATGTAAGGCCGACACTTGCGGGCGGTGACCGGAAGCGCCGAGGGGCGCGGGGGAAGCTCCACCGGGGCCGAGACGGCTTGGCGCGTCTTGGCAGAACTGGTCGCCCGAGATCCGTATTCGGGATCTCGGGAATAGCCGATACGATGAGCTGCCCCCCCACTCACCGTAAGTCGAACTGCGTCATCGGCCTGCTCTTCGCCTCTGCCGCCCTGGCCTCGTGCACCGGCTCCCAGTCGATAGACTTCGGTGGGGACGGCGGCAGCTCGGGCGAAGGCGGGACACCCGGGACCGGAGGGATCGTCGAGCCGGGGACCGGCGGGATCGTCGGCACCGGCGGCTCCGGCACCGGGGGCGTGGTGACCGGCACGGGCGGCCACACCGGTGGCACCACCGGAACGGGAGGCGCGACGGGCGGCACTCCCGGCACCGCCGGGAAGGGCGGATCCGGCGGGCACGCCGGCAGCGGCGGAACGATGGGAGCGGCCGGCCACGCCGGCACCACCGGAGCGGCGGGCGTGAGCGGCACGGCCGGCGCGACGGGCGCGACCGGCGCCGGCGGAGCGATCGATGCCTGCGCTTCGGCCCCGGCCCTGAGCGGCGGCAGCCAGCACTGCTCGTCCAACACCAACGGCACCGTCAACGGCTACTCCTGGACGATCTGGTCCAGCGGCGGCGGGGGCTGCATGACGACCTACACGGGCGCCGACGCGGCGTTCAGCGCCACCTGGAACAACTCCGGCGACTTCCTGGCGCGCGTCGGCCTGCAGTGGGACCGGACCAAGACGTACGACCAGCTGGGGACGATCGGGGCGGACTTCGCGCAGACCCACACCGGCAGCGGCGGCAGCTACTCGTACATCGGCATCTACGGCTGGTCGGTGTCGCCGACGCACGAGTACTACATCGTCGAAGATTCGTACGGGAAGATGCCGGTCAACCCGGGCGGCACCAAGATGGGCAGCGCCATGATCGACGGCGCCACGTACACCTTTTACAGCCGCCAGGCCAGCGGGGCTTCCATCGACGGCAGCTCCAGCTTCGTGCAGTTCTACAGCGTGCGCGCCACCTCCCGCGCCTGCGGCCACATCTCGCTCAGCGATCACTTCAAGGCCTGGGCCGCGGCGGGGATGACGCTGGGGAAGATGGAAGAGGCCAAGCTCCTGCTGGAGGCGGGCGGGGGCAGCGGCAGCGGCAGCTTCACCGTCGGCAGCTTCACCGTCACGCAGTAGATTGGCGGCCCGCAAAAAAAGTGTCTCCGGATCTGATCCGTATCCGGAGGCACGGGAATTTCGGATCGCGATGGATCTCTTCGATCGGCCCCCCAGATCGAACCTAGTTCTCGTTTCTTGTCTCGCCGCAGCGTGTCTGGGCGCCTGCAGCTCTGGCCAGTCCGGCGGCGAAAGCGGCAGCGGCGGGACTGAGACGGGCGGCGTCAACGGCACCGGCACTGGCGGGTCAATCGGGACGGGCGGCGGCGCGCAGACCGGCGGTAGAGGCGGCGGCGGAACGACCGGCACCGCGGGAAGAGCCGGAACCGGCGGCAGCGGGACCGGCGGCGGGACCGGCGGCAGCGCCAGCAGCGGGTCCGGCGGCAGCAGCACCGGGCCGGTTGACCTGCCGGACGGCGGCGTCTCTGCGGCCACGACGACGATCCCCGGCAACGGGTGCACGCCGCCCGCTCAGTACGCGAACCTCTTCGTCAGCTTGCTCGGTCAGACACAGGCCGCCAGCGACACCAAGGTCCAGGCCGCCTGGTCGCAGCTGTTCAACCCCAAGAACTCGAACACGATCTTCTACACCGGGCCCGGAACGGGCGAGGCGTACGTCGAGGACGTCGCCGACAACGCCGTCCGCAGCGAAGGCCAGTCGTACGGGATGATGATCGCCCTCCAGCTCGATCACCAGACCGAGTTCGACGAGCTGTGGACGTTCGTCAAGAACCACATGTGGAAGAGCGGCAACACCATCTCGTGGCAGACCAGCACCAGTGGCAGCGTCACGGGCTCCGGCGGCGCGCCCGACGGAGACGAGTGGTTCGCGGCCGCGCTGGTCTTCGCCCACTACCGGTGGGGCGACTCATCGGGGAAGTTCAACTACGGGACCGAGGCGCAGAAGACGCTGGACCTGGTGCGAACCACCGACTTCAACCAGACCCAGTACCTGGTCCGCTACTTCACGGGCAGCGACGGGAACGGGACCGACGCTTCGTACATGCTGCCGGCGTTCTATCAAACGTGGGCCTGCTTCGACACCGCCAACGCCGACTTCTGGAACAAGGCCCTGACGAACACGCGCGCCTGGTTGCAGACCGCGGCCGGGTCGACCGGCAACATCGGCGACCAGTCCTCCTTCGCCGGACAGACCACCAACTCGGGCGGCGACGACAAGCTGCGCATCGTCGCCAACTTCATGAGCGACTACAACTTCTTCGACGCCGATCCCTTCGAGGCGACCTACGCCAGCGAGTACGCCACCTATATCGGCTCGCACAGCAACGGCTCGACGGCGATGCTCGCCTGCAACGCCCTGCTCGGGTTCGGCCTCCCCGCGTCCAGCGGCATGTCGTGGGTCTCCAAGCTCTGGTCGGCGGCCATTCCGACAGGCACTTACCGGTACTACGACGGCGCCCTCTACACCATCGCGCTGCTTCACGTCAGCGGCGCGTTCAAGCTCTGGTACTGAGCGCCCTGTGCGCTCCTCACCTCGCTGCTCGGCGGCGAGGTGTGCTTCAACTTCACGGCTGACGCGCCCGGCGTGAGAACCCGCATGGATCCGGGGTCGCCCGGCGTGGCCCCGAAATTGAATTTGCCCGGCGCATGCGCGGATACCTGGGCCTTGCGTTGGTGGTGCTGGGATCACTTGCGGGCGGCTGCGGCACGGTGCAATACCGCGTGCCCTCGTCGGAGATGCAGCGGCTGGTGCAGCTGCCGCCCGAGGCGCGCGGCAACGAGATCCGCATCGTGCCGGCCAGCACACCGGTCGGGCCGCCACTGACCGCGGCCCAGGTCATGCCGCCGCCGCCCCCTCCGCCGCCAGCGGTGGAAGCGCCGCCACCGGTGGAAGCGCCGCCCCTGGTTGAAATGCCGGCCCCGCAGGTAGCAGAGACGCCGCCGCCGCCGGTCGAGAGCGCCATCTCCGTCGACGTCGACGTCAGCCCGCCGCCCGTCGTGGTCGCCGCTCCTCGCGTGACGGTCGTCCCGCGTCCGCCCGCCTTCCGCGAACCGGTCGCACGCGCGCCCGTCGCCCGTCCCGTCTTCCACCCGCCCATCGCGCGCCCCGTCGTGCGCGCCCCGGCGATTCACGTCGGCGGCGGCGGTGGCCACCACGGCGGCGGCGGCGGCAACATCGGCGGCGCGGTCGCGGTGGCGGCCCTGGTGGCGCTGCCGATCATCGCCGTCGCCATCGCCGCGGACGCGAGCGCGCGCGTCGCCGACGCGCAGAACTTCGACGGCTGGGTCACCGTCGCGCCCGACCACATCCTGAGGTTGCAATACGGCGGCAACCTGGAACGGCTGGTCCCTCTCACCACGCTCTGCCCGTCAGACCTGATCGGCGTGCGGTTCGGTCTGCTCCGCGACGAGGACGGGCCCGTCACCCCGCGCGGCCGGGTGGCTCGCTAAGCGACCGGCGGGAGTGTCCAGGCGAACAGCTCGCCCGACGCGTCGGCGCTGATCGCCAGCCGCCCAGGTCGACCGACGCTTGGGCTTCTAGCGACGCGCCGCAGCGAGCGCCAGGCGCACCAGCTGGCGGACATTCAGGGGGCACTCGACCGGGACCGGATCGCCGACCCAGCGCACCGCGGTGTACTCGTCGCAGGCCGAGAGGTCGCGGGTGGCAACGTCGGCGACGAAGGCGAAGTTCATGTGCAGCCCCTTGCTGCCGGCCGGATGCTCCTCGTAGCCGATGAGCCCCGGCGGGCTTCCGTCCACGCCGAGGCCGGCCGGAAAAACACCGTCCAGACCCGTCTCCTCGCGCAGCTCGCGACGCGCGGCCTCCAGCGGCGTTTCGCCCGGCTCGATCTCACCCCCGACCGGGAGCCACAACTCGAGGCGCTTGTGGCGCACGAGCAGGATCTCGCCGCCGTTCCGACAGAAGACGGCGACCGAGAACGCCCGCCGCTCGCTCACTTCGGAGCTCATCGCGGGGGGAGCGGGACCCGCCGACGGTCCCGCACTATTTGTTGCTCAGCGCCGCGACCCCCGGAAGGACCTTGCCTTCCAGGTACTCCAGCGAAGCGCCGCCGCCGGTCGAGACGTGCGACACCTTGCTGGCCACGCCCGCCTTCTTGACGGCAGAGGCCGAGTCGCCGCCACCGATGATCGTCGTTGCGCCGGCCGCGGTCGCCTTGGCCAGCGCCTCGGCGACGGCGATCGTCCCCTTGGCCGTGGCGTCGATCTCGAACACGCCCACCGGGCCGTTCCAGACGACCGTCTTGGCGCCCAGCAGGATCTTGGTGAACTCCGCCGTCGTCTCGGGCCCGATGTCGACGCACTCCCAGTCGGCCGGGATGGTGGTCTTGGTGACCGTCTTCAGCGCGCCCACGGTACGCCCCTTGAAGTCCAGCTTGTCGGTCGCCACGAAGTCGGTCCCCAGCACCAGCTTGTCGCCGGCCTCGGCTATCAGGCTCTTGGCCAGATCGATCTTGTCGTTCTCGACGATCGACCTGCCGGTCTCCAGCCCCTGCGCCTTCAGGAACGTGTAGGTCATCCCGCCGCCGATCAGCAGCTTGTCCACCCGCGGCAGCAGGTTCTTGATGACGTCGATCTTCCCCGAGACCTTGGACCCGCCGATCACGGCCACGAACGGCCGCTTCGGGTTCCCCAGCGCCTCGCCCAGGTAGTCGAGCTCCTTCTTCATCAGGAAACCCGACGCCGCCTGCGGCACGAACTTGGTGATCCCCTCCGTCGAGGCATGGGCCCGGTGGGCGCTCCCGAAGGCGTCGTTCACGTAGACGTCCGCCAGCGCCGCGAGCTGCTTGGCGAAGGCCGGGTCGTTCTCTTCCTCGGCCTCGTGAAAGCGCAGGTTCTCGAGCAGCAGCACCCCACCCGGCGCCAGCGCCGCGACCGCCTTCTCGGCCGCGGGACCCACGCAGTCGTCCGCGAACACCACCGGCGCGCCGAGCAGGGTGGACAGCGCGTCCGCCACCGGCCGCAAGCTCATGTCCGGAACGCGCTTTCCGTCGGGCCGCCCCAGGTGCGACATCAGAATCACCTTCGCGTTCTTCTTGCGCAGGTACTCGATGGTCGGCAGCGACTCCTTGAGCCGCTTGTCGCTCTCCACCTTCCCATCCTTCAGCGGGACGTTGAAATCGACCCGCACGATCACCCGCTTCCCAGCGACGTCCAGCTCCTCGACGAATAGCTTCATGTCGTCGGTTTAGCAAAAGAGGGGGCGGGTTGTCGAGACGGGGACCGTTCCTTCAGATCGCCGGCCGGACTGACCGTCCAGAGCACGGACGACGTGGTGATGTCCGGGGCGAGCGCGGTGAACATCAGAATGTCCGGTCTGGCCAATCAGGTAGACGACTTCTCGTCCGGCGACAGCTTCGTGAAGAGCGCGCCGGAGGCCAAGGCCACGTCGTGGATCGGCGTGCCGTCGGGGGTGAACCTGGTCAGCGTCAGGTACGACCGCGCGAACGACTTCACGTGGATCTGCCCCGCCGAATCGAGGGCGCCGGGCTCAACGCCATCCTTGTCCGGTCCCAGAGGACCGTCGGCCGTGTCGAGAACGGGAGCGGTCCACGCCACATCCAGGCTCGAGGTCAGCTTGACCACGTAGAGGTTGGTCCTGGCGCCGGCGTCGGCAGGGCTGAGGATCCGCTGGCAAGCATGCCGGAGGGCGTCAAGCTTCCTGTGTGCCAACCAAAGACCCGATCGACGAAGCGGACGAGGAGACGTTTCCGGCCAGCGATGCGCCGGCTTTCAGCGGGGTGCATGCGGGGCCGCCGTCGGAGGGCCTGCTGCGCGTCCTGATCGACGTCCAGCCGGGGTCGGCCGACGAGCAGCAGTTCCGGACGGCGCTGGCGCCGTTCGAGGGGCGGGTGGCGGTCACGTGCGCCCGCGGGGACGCCTACGCGCGGGCGCTGCCGGAGGCAGACGTCGTGGTGGCCGGCCGGCTGGCCGACGAGGCGCTGGCGTCGGCGCGACGGCTGCGCTGGTTCAGCTCGGTGGCGGCGGGGCTGGACGACATCGTCACGCCGGCGCTGCTGGCGCGCGGGGTGGTGGTCACGAACGCCAGCGGGGTGCATGGGCCAAATGTCGCCGAGCACCTGATGGCGATGATCCTGATGTTCACGCGCGGCTTCCCGAAGCTGTTTCGAGCGCAGCTGGCGCGGCGATGGGAGCGCGCGCTGAACTCGCGCTCGGATGGGCCCGGCGAGTTGACCGGCCAGACCCTGCTGATCGTCGGGCTGGGACGGATCGGCGAGGCGCTGGCGGCGCGCGCGCGGCCGTTCGGGATGCGCCTGGTGGGGGTGAAGCACGATCCGTCGCGCCGGCACGACGGAGATGTCGCCGTCGACGAGCTGGTGGCGCTCGACGCGCTCGATGCGGCGCTGGAGCGCGCCGACCACGTCTGCCTGACCGTGCCGCTCACACCCGCCACGCGCCACCTGATCGACGCGCGCCGGCTGGCGCGGATGCGCCCGGGGGCGTTCCTCTACAACGTGTCGCGCGGCGCGGTGATCGATCAGGCGGCGCTGGTCGAGGCGCTGCGGGCCGGCAAGCTGGCGGGCGCGGGGCTGGACGTGTTCGAGGAGGAGCCCTTGCCGGCCACGAGCCCGCTCTGGGATCTCGAGAACGTGATCCTCACGCCGCACGTGGCCGGAGTGACGCCGCTCTACTACCAGCGGGCGGCGGCGCTGTTCGCCGGGAACCTCGAGCGGTTCCTGGCGGGGCACCCGCTGGAAAACCGGTACGAGCGCGAGCGAGGCTACTGACCGGCGGCCGCCGCCTCGAAGTGGTCGAGCAGGCGGCGGGCGGCCGTCGGCCGGTCGCGGCGGCGCGAAACCGCCTGGGCCGCCTCTCTCACGTCGTCGGGCAGGCCCATGGCCCGAAGGAGCACGTCGATGGCGGGCTCCGCCGCGGTCCCGCGCCGGCGGGCCGCCATCGCCAGCTTCACCTTCAGCGCGGCGAACAGGAACACGGCGGAGCCGTTCATGTCGGCGATGACGTAGTCACGATCGGCGCGCCAGACGTCGTCCAGCTCGCGATCGAGAGCGATCATCTCGGTCGCGTCGAGCGCGCGCGCGACGATGCGGAAGAATCCGACCTGACCGGCGTGATGCTCGGGCGCGACGAACTTCTCCAGGTGGCAGAGATCATGCAGCGCGAAGGCGAGGCCGTCGGGGTGGCGGGGATCGCCGTGGGCGCGCGCGGCCGCATCTTCCAGGATGCACACGCAGCGCCGGCCGCTCGCCTGTAGGGCGAGCACGCGACGAGCCGAGGGGACCTCGCACAGCAGATCGACGGGCCGCTCCCCGCGATCCCAGGCAAAGAGGCCGAGCACGACATCCTCGGGAACGCCGCGCACCCGCCGCTCGGCAAAGGTCTGCAGCGCCGGTCCAGAGGGCGGCGCCGGTGGCGGCACGCGACCGAGCCCTTCGTCCCACAGGTTGCCGCGCGCGGCGCGCACGCGATCGAGCAGGAACGCGGCGGTGGTTTCGGCGTCGGTCACGGCAAGCGCAAGAGC
>DATJWP010000113.1:0-2302 GCA_035578045.1 Polyangia bacterium
GCTGCCTGCTGCCGGTGGCGAACCACCGCCCGACAGATAGTCGACGAACTGCCGGAAACGGCCGACCGTGACCTCGTACTTGTCCAGACGAAACGAGCTGACCGTCGCCGGATCGGCGGTTCCGCTGGCCGAGCTGGCCGAGCCCGAATAGGTGTACGTGCGGTAGAAAGTGCCGCCGGCCACCGGCAAGCTGGTGCAGCAGCTCTCATCGCCGTTCGCGCCGCAGGTGGTGAGCCCCGGTCCGCTCTTCGCGCAGCTCGCGGCCTCGGCCTGGTTCGAACCGCCCCCAGCGCCGGCGGAGCCGCCGCTCATGCCGCCGGCGCCCGCGAGCCCCGGCGAGCCGCCCACGCCGCCCCGACCGCCGTCCATGGGGCTTCCACCCGTCGCTCCGGCCACGCCGGAGCCCGAACCGCCCGCGCTGCTGCCCCCCGTCGAGCTGACGCCCTGGCCCGCGCCGCCGCCTGGAGCCCCCCGCCCTGCCGCCCCGCCCGTGGCGACCGAGCCGCCCGTGGCGGTCGCTCCGCCCGTGGCGGTTGCTCCGCCCGTGGCAGATCCTCCCGAAGAACCGCTGCCGCATCCGCCCAGACAGGCCGCGGCGACCGCGAGCCCGGCGAGCGAGAGCCTTCGTCTCTCCAACATACGAGACAATGTCTACCATACAATCGCCAGCCGGCCCTCCGTCATCCAAGTAGCCGGTGACTGTGCTCGCTGCCGGGTGATAGCGTTCGCCCGGATGCGGCTCCCCGGGCGCGTTCGACAAGCCTACCTGACCACCGACCTGAGGAGCCTCGCGCTCGGCCGCATCGGGCTGGCGCTGGTCCTGCTGGCGAACCTGATCATGCGGGCGCTGGTCCTGCGGGACTTCTATTCCAACGACGGGCTGCTGCCGAACCACACGCTGCTCTGGCGCCCCGAACAGTGGCCGGTGTTCTCGCTGCTGTTCGTGGCGTCCACGCCCGCCATGGCGGCCGCCGCCTTCGTGCTGTGCGGCGTGGCTTTTCTGGCCTTGCTGGTCGGGTACCGCACCAAGGCCGCGCAGGTGGCCAGCTACATCGCGGTGCTCAGCCTGAACGCTCGCTCTTTCTTCAACGGCGGCGACATCGTGCTCTGCGAGCTGGCGCTCTGGTCGATCTTCTTGCCGGTCGGGCGGGTCTGGTCGGTCGACGCGTCGCTGGACCGGCGCCGCGGCGCGCGCACCGACGACAGCGACAAGCAGGTCGTCGCGCCGGCGGTGGCCGTGCTGCTGGGCCAGCTCTTCTTCATCTACCTGCTGAACGCGGTTCACAAGAACGGCGCGACCTGGCGGGACGGCTCGGCGGTGCACTACGTGTTGCACCAGGACACCATCGTGACCTCGATCGGCCTGTGGGTGCGCGGCTGGATCACGCCCGGCCTCTCGAAGGCCCTGACCTGGGGCACGCTGGCCGTCGAGTGGACCCTGCCGGTGCTGCTCGCCTCGCCGGTGGCGCCGCTGGCCACGCGACGGGCCGCGCTTTGCCTGGCGGCCAGCCTGCACATCGGGTTCGTCCTGTTCATCAACCTCGAGATGTTCACGCCCGCGATGCTCGCGTACCTGCCCTTCCTGCTGCGCGGCCAAGACGCGGCGGCGTTCGAGCGCTGGTGGACGGCGCGCTGGAACCGGCTGCGCGCCTGGCCCCCGCTGGCGGCAGCCGCGCGCGCGACGTCCTCGCTGCTGGACGTGCTGGCCGGCTTGACGCCCTTGCCCGAGCCGGCGGCCGCCGCGGCGCCCATCGTCGGGCGCGCGCGGCGGGCGGGCGCGCTGATCCGGCGACTGACCTTGCTGGCCCTGGTGGCGCTGGCGGCGGAGCGTCTGGCGACCAGCAACACCCGGTGGCGTGGCGGCCCGATCTGGTTCGAGCAGGCCGAGTCGTACCTGATGCTCTACGAACGCTGGTACATGTTCGCGCCCGAGGCCCCCCACACCGACATGAACGTCTCGATCGACGCCGTCACCAGCGAAGGCCGGCACGTCGATCCGTTCAACGAGCTGGCCAGCCCCGGCCACCCCTTCCCGGGGAACAGCATCCCGCCACACCTGGACCAGGAGGCGCTGTTCGTCGAGTGGGCGCTGCGCGTCCCCTTCATCCCCGACTACCAGCAAGCGTTCCGCGAGTGGGTCCTGCGCTACCCCGAGCGCACCGGCCGCCCCAAGGACCGCATCGTCTCGTTCCACGCCTACGTCGTCGAAGACGACAGCCCGCCGCCCGGGCAGCGCAACCCCACGCACACCCGGGCGACCCAGTTCTACGCGTACAGCGAGTAGCGCCCGACGGCGCTACTC
>DATJWP010000114.1:0-7551 GCA_035578045.1 Polyangia bacterium
GCTGCGCGGCGAGATCTTCGCGGACTGCGAGGTGCTGGGCGAGCGCTACGAGGACGACGCGGTCGTCTTCCAGGTCCGCGCCCGCCCCGAAGCCCTCGCGCGCTGGCGCGACGCCAGCTAGGACCAATGCCGTTCAGTTAAATTAATTAAGGCGCCCCAATCTTCGGAGGGGCTCCTTCCCCCTCTCCATGCGAAAGCATGGAGAGGGTCGGGGAGAGGTCCGGACCCCACCCGCCGAGCCTGCGGCTCGGCGGCCTCCCCCGCATTCGCGGGAGAGGCGCAGAGAGCGCCGGATCTGCGCGTCCTGGCGCCTTGACTGGTCGGCATTGCAGCTAGGACCTCACCTTAGAGAAGATGACGGGTTGAGCCGACGTGGTATCTGCGCCTCTCCCCGGGTGACCCCCGTTCACCAATCGATCAAAACCACTGTGGCGAGGCTCTCGACGCGTCTGGTGCCAGCCCTCGGGGCCGATGAACCAGCGGGCCTTGACCTCGGGGTCGGCGAAGGCGGCGAACACGCGGGACGGCGCGGCCGGGTAGGTGCGCTCCAGCGTGAAGGTGGTGTGGACGATTGGCTTGTCGGTCGGCTCGAGGCTCATGACTTCTTCTTCTTTCTCCCCGCGGGGCGGGGGCTGGCGGTTTCGGCGAGGACTTCACCCAGGCGATCCAGGCGGCGCTCCCAGAGGGCGCGCCGGTCGGCGATCCACTTCTCGGCCACGCCCAGCGCCGCCGAGTCGACCCGGCAGGTGCGGGTGCGGCCCACCTTCTCGCTGCGGACCAGCCCGCTCTGCTCCAGCACCTGCAGGTGCTGCATGACGGCGGCCAGCGAGATCGACAGCGGCGCCGCCAGCTCGCTGACAGCGGCGGGCGCGCGGCTCAGGCGGTCGACCATCGCGCGGCGCGTGGGATCGGCGAGCGCCCGGAACACCCCGTCGAGCGTCGGCTGATGGTTAAGCATGCGCCTAAGTATTGTCGCCGGGCCGCGACGGTCAAGTAGATACTTAAGTGTTGGGTCGCGGGTTTTCGCGACCGTAGATTGCGCTTTCTCGATCACCAATTCCTGTGCGCCGAATCTGGGACTCCCGGCGTCAAAAAGCGTGCGGAGCTGTTCCTGCGCCGGTGGGTGCGCAGCCGAAAGCGGCTATCATTCTTCGCGGACATGACGCTTGAAGAACGCTCGACGACCACGGCATCGAGAGCGTTCGCGGCGCGCCAGGAGGCAGGTCGGGCGGTCGATCCGACATGAGCGATCGCAACAAAATTCGACGGACGCCCGATTGGCCGGAAGATGAGCACGACATGCGCGTCGCGACTGCCCGAAAACCGGACATGACGAAGGCTCCATACGTCATCGAGGACGAAGAGCTCGCCGATGCTCACCTGCGCCTGGCCTGGCCCGCCACGCTGCTGGTCATCAGCCTGCAGCGCACGCGTCCGTTCCTGTCGCTGCTGGGGCTGACCGCCGCCGACGTGGCGCTCTACGAGGAGCCGCTCCGCCGTTTCGTTCGCGACGTCCAGGACTGGACCAGCCGCCACCCCAACCCGAGCGAAGCCGAGGTGATCGTCTGCTTGCTCGGCGAGCTCAATCGCCTGTTCGCCGCGGCGGCCGCCGCCGCGGGCGCCGAAGCCGCTCGATCACTGCGCGCGGCGCTGGACCTGTCGTTCGCGTTCGATCGCCCGTCCACCTGGCGGCAGGCCTGGCAGCCGCTGATCGTCGACCGCCTGGCGCGGCGGTGGTCGCCGAATCGGCTGGGGATCGACTACGACATCGACGCGCGCCGGCTGGATCGCCTGTTCGCGATCGTGACCGACGTGGCGGACCGCACGCGGCGCACGCGGACGGATCTAGAGAAGGCCGACGGGGAGCCGCTCATCGGATGGGACGCCGAGGCCTACGAGCTTCACCGCCGCGAGGATCCCGACGTATCCCCCATCACCGGACTGGAGCTGCTGGTCGAACAGCTGTTCTTCGACGGGGCCTGGTGGCAGATCGTCGAAGCTCTGGCCCCCACCGAGCTGGACGAGCTGCAGCGCTGGGGCCTGAATGAGGCAGCGGCGCACGTGCGCAGCCTGCCGGCAGCCTGGGTCGTGCTTCCGCCGTCGGCCATCAAGCCGTCCCGGCCGAACGATCGGGGCCGCGCCGCCTCGTGACATTCTGGGTTTGGGGTGTACATTCCGCGGCATGAAAACCGCTACACATTCGACCAGGTTGAGGCTCACGTTCGTTGCGGCGCTGCTGCTGGGCGCCACTCTCGCCGGGGCCCCCGCGCGCGCCGCCGACAAGACCTACCAGGTCACCGGACCGGTGCTGGAGGTGACCGACTCCTCGGTCACGGTCCAGAAGGGGAAAGAGAAGTGGCAGCTGGCGCGCAGCAAGGACACCAAGGTCACCGGTGACCTGAAGGTCGGCGCCAAGGTCACCATCGTGTACACGATGACGGCGACCTCGATCGAAGCCAAGGGCGAAGGAAAACCGGACAAGTCGGCCAAGGGCGCCGAGGCCCCGGCCAAGAAGTAGGCGCCCTCAGCTGGCGCCGGGCTTCCGACCGTTTCGTTCCGCGACCGCGCAGGCCTCGAAGATGGGGGCCAGCCGGCCGCTCAGGAAGTCGCGGAACAGGCCGACCCGCGCCGGCTCGTAAGCGACCGGCGGCGAGACCAGGCTCAGCTCCGAGCCACGCAGGCCGTGGTCTGGCAGCACGCGAACCAGCTGGGTCCAGTTCGAACGGAGCCCGCCCTTCACCGCCCAGCCCAGGTACGCGTTCGGGATCAGCGCGATCCCGACGCCGGCCGCCACGGCGTCGGCGGCGACGGACATGTCGTGCACGACCAGCGGTCCGCCGATGCGCACGGTCTGCTCGCCGTCCGGCCCCGTCAGGCGCAGCTGCTCGCGCTGGTTGGGATCGCCGAACAGCACGAACTGGTGGTGGGCGAGATCGCTCATCCGGCGCGGCGTCCCCGCGCGCCGCAGGTAGGCGCGCGAGGCGAACAGCCCGTGGTCGGTGCGACCGAGGCGCCGCACGATCAGGGACGAATCGACCAGCGGCCCGGCGCGCAGCGCGAGATCGAACCCCTCCTGGATCAGATCGACCCGGCGGGGCGTGAACGCCACGTCCAGCTGCACCTTGGGGTACTGGGCCAGGAACTCGGCGATGAGGCCCATCAACAGGCCGGTGTTGTCGCCGCCGGCGGTGAAGCGGACCGGACCGGCGATCTCGCGGCTCATGTCGGTGACGGCGGCGCTGGCGTCGGCCAGGCCGGACAGCGCGGCGCGCGCGCGTTCGAAGTAGACGCGCCCGGCCTCGGTCGGCACCAGCTTGCGCGTGCTACGCTGAAGCAACCGCACGCGCAGCGCCCGCTCGAGCGCGCCCACCCGCCGGCTCACCGACGACTTGGGCAGGCCCAGCGAGCGCGCCGCCTGGGTGAAGCTGCCCAGCTCCAGCACGCGCACGAAAGCCCCCACCTGGTTCAGGTCCAGCCCGTCCATTGTTGCTGCCACGGCAACGATAAGTTGCCACGAGCTGCTCTAGTTGTCAGGGCTTCGGTGTCGAAAGCTGTGGGAGTTCCAAAGGAGGAACGCCATGAGCACCATCCGTCGTCATGTTCCCACGGCCGCGCGCCTGTTTCTGGGGCTGGTCTTCACCGTCTTCGGCCTGAACTTCTTCCTGCACTTCCTGCCGGTGCCCCCGGCTCCGCCGCGGGCCGCCGCCTTCGCCGGCGCGCTGTTCGCCAGCGGCTACCTGTTCCCGCTGCTGAAGGCCACCGAGGTCGCGGCGGGCCTGTTGCTGCTGTCCGGCCGCTTCGTCCCGCTGGCCCTGACCCTGCTGGCGCCGATCATCGTCAACATCGTGGGGTTCCACCTGTTCCTGGAGCCCTCCGGTCTGCCGATCCCGCTGGCGGTCCTGTCCGCCGAGCTCTACCTGGCCTGGAGCTACCGCGCCGCCTTCGCGCCGATGCTCCGCGCCCGCACGCCGCTGACCGAGCGCGCGTCGTCGCTGGCGCCGGCTCCCGAGGTGCGCGCGGTCGCCTGATCACTTGCGCGTGAGCTCGAAGACCTTCTCGTCCTTCGGCCGCCCCTGGTCGAAGGACGTCCAGGTCTCCCGGATGTGATCGCCGTCGACCCAGGAGATCGTCATCGCGTGCATGTGCGCTTCGGACGGCGACCGGAGACCCTCGCCGCCACTCGCCTCGAACGACAGGCTGTGGGCGTCCGCCTTCTTGAGCGTCAGCTTCGGGTGATTCCCCAAGGCGCAGTAGTGCGTCATCGCCAACCCGTCGCCTTCGACCGTGTACACCGAGAGCATCTCGTGCGGCGTCCCCGGAAACAGGTGCTCGACGATGGCCGTCCCACCCGCCGTGGAGGCGTAGGTGATCGTGACCGGCACCGTCTTGCCGCTCATCTGCATGTTGCCCTGCCAGGTGCCGACCAGCTTCTTCAGCGGCGCGAGGGGCTTCGGATCCAGCGGTGTCGCCGTTGCGCCCAGCGCGAGCGAGAGCGGCGCCAAGAGCGGCGTTAGGAATGACAGGATGCGAATCGAACGAGCAAGCATGATCTCTCCTTTGTCCGTCAGGCGCGGGCCGCCTCGTCGGCGAAGCGCTGCAAGATGAAGCCCCAGCCGCCGGTCGGGGAGTCGATCGAGCGACGGTAAGCGGGCTCCGCCAGGCCGTAGCGGTGCAGGTCGCGGTGCTCCAGGACCAGGCGGGTGGTCCTGGGTCCTTCCGCCGTGAAGGTCACCTCGACCTCGGTCACGAAGTCGGGGTCGAACTTCCAGTCACTCGTGATCTGCCAGGCCAGCACCAGGCGGTGCGGCGGGTCCCAGACCAGCACCCGGCCGACGTCGCACTCGGTGCCGTCCTCCGACAGGCCGTACCAGCGACCGCCCACGCCGGCCTCCAGCACCTCGCGCCTGAGCGGAGATTTGCCGATGTGGTGCTGGCGCGGCCACCAGCGGTCGATGCCGTCGGTGAAGACCTTGAAGGCGTGGTCGGCCGAGGCGGCCACCACCAGCTCTTTGCGGACCGGGGGGACTGTGCTCACCGTCGTTCTCCTTTTTCTGGTTCTTCGACCGCAGCCTTGAAGGCGGCCAGCGCCCGGTCCCAGAAGCGGTCCAGGTAGGCGCGCATCGTCTCGAGCCCGCGGGGATCGATCCGGTAGACCCGGCGCGCGCCGTCGCGCTCGTGCGCGACCAGCCCCGCATCGGCCAGCACCCGCAGGTGCTGCGAGACCGCCGGCCGGGTCACCGGAAGCCCGGCGGCCAACTCGCCGACCGACCGCGTGCGCTGGGCCAGCCGCTCGAAGATCTGCCGCCGGGTCGGATCGGCCAGGGCCGCGAAGGCGGAGGCGACTGCGGCACCGACGGAAGCGTTAGTCATTGCTTACGTAAGTAATGGCTTACTATTGCACATCCGTCAAGCTCTGATATAGTGAACCTTATGGTTCAGTATTCACCGCGGCTGGATGCGGGCTTCGCGGCGCTGGCGGACGGCACCCGCCGGGGGATCCTCGAGCGGCTGGGCGCCGGCGACGCGTCGATCAGCGACCTGGCGACGAGGTTCAGGATGACCCTGACCGGCGTGAAGAAGCACGTCCGGGTGCTGGAGGACGCGGGCCTCGTCACCACGCAGAAGTCCGGTCGGGTCCGCACCTGCCGGCTGGGGCCGCGGCGGCTGGACGACGAGACGGCCTGGATGAACAACTACCGCCGGATGCTCGAGGCGCGCCTCGACAGCCTGGGCGAATTCCTGGCGCGCACCAAAGGAGACAAGCCATGAGCACGACGAAGAACCCCCGGGCCGCCTCCGTCGCCCGGACGGGCGAGCGGCAGATCCAGATCGAGCGCATCTTCGACGCCCCCCGCGAGCGCGTCTGGCGCGCCATGACCGATCCCAAGCTGGTCGCGCAGTGGTGGGGGCGGGGAAACCGGCTGGACGTCCAGGAGCTGGACGTGAGGGTGGGCGGGTTCTGGCGCTTCGTCGAGCACGCCGCCGGCAACCAGCACGGCTTTCGCGGCCGCTTCCGCGAGGTGACGCCCCCGTCGCGGGTCGTACAGACCTTCGAGTTCGACGGCATGCCCGGCTACGTCTGCGTGAACGACACCACGCTGCACGACCTGGGCGACGGCCGCACGAAGCTGGTCGTCGTGACGCTCTTCCACACGCCCGAGGAGCTGGAGGGGATGCTCCGCTCGGGGATGGAGGGCGGCATGAACCAGAGCTACGCCGCGCTGGACAAGCTGTTGGCGTCGCTCTGAAGGTGCGGTCAGTTGGTCGCGGCCCGGTCGCCTCGGGCCGCGCCGTCGCGAATGGCGCGCGCCAGCGTCGCGGCGGCCAGGCCGGCGGTCCAGTCGGAGAACATGATCCGCGCGATCGGCCCGTCGCGGTCGGCCAGACGGTACGTCGCCTGCCGGAGCGTGCGTGCCGTTCGCGGGTGCACGGACGCCAGGACCGCTTCGGCGGAACGCACGGTGATCTCGACCAGATGATGCTTCGCGCCGGTCAGCTCGACGCCGTCGATGTTGTCCCACCGCACCAGGAGCTCGGCGCGACGGAAATGGACCCGCAGGCCGTCGCTCGTGAACGTCAGGGCGCGCGCTTCCCAGCCGCCCATGACCCTCGCCATCCCAAAAGTCAACAAGCCGAACGTCGCCGCCATCCCGACGGCGACGCCCACGAAGCCGAACGCGGCCACGACGGCGCAGGCGCCGCTGCCCCAGGCGATGACCGTGGCCGCGTCGCTGGCGCGGCTCCAGATCGGATCCCGCAGCGCGACGTTCCAGGCGACCGGGAGCTCGCGTTGCGCGCGCTCCCGGCGCCGGCGCAGCAGCAGCGTCACCTGGCGGACCACCGCCCCGGCGGCGGCGACCGCCGCGAACGCCACGGCGCCACCCAGCTTCGTCAATTCAACGCCCCGCCGCGCCGGGACTCCTGTCGTCGTCCGGCCTCGATGGCGCGTTCGAGGACCAGCCCGTCCACCCCGGCGGTCCAGAGCGGCACCAACAACGAAACACCCGAACCCCTGCGCATCGACAGCAGCCGTTCCACGCGCGCCCGCGCCGAGGCGGTGGGCGGCGTGGTGGAGGCGATCAGGGCGGCGCGATCGGCGAGGTGCAGGTTGAACACCCGGTGATGGTCGGGCCCGACCGGCTCGACGCGCGTGATCAGCTCCCACGGCACCTGGAACGAGACCGCTCCCAGGTGCATGCGCAGCCCGCCGACCTGGAACGTCAGGTCGACCGGTGACATGAACGCGTCGCTCAACAGCGGCACCTCGACCATCACCACGAGCGTCAGCAGCACGCCGACGCTGACCGAGCTCAGCCCCGCGGCCGCGGGCAGCGCCGCCAGCAGGCCCGCCCCCCAGAGAAGCATTCCGGACATCTCCAGCTCGATCCAGGACGGCCGTCGAAGGCGCACGTCCCACGGGACGGCCTCGCGGCGCTGGCGGCGCGCGCGCCGCGCCAGCGCGCGGCCGGTCAGCCGGGAGACGACGGCGCCCAGCCCAGAGATCAGCAGGTGGAAGGACAGCATGCCCAGACGGGCCGGCCGGACCCCGGC
>DATJWP010000115.1:0-16683 GCA_035578045.1 Polyangia bacterium
TTTCTCGGCGACGAAGATCTCGAGCTCAGTCACGGGAACGACCACCGTCTCCGGCATCACCGGCACCACTGGCATCACGCCCAGCACGGGGACGACCTTCAACTACGTCTCCCTGCTCAAGGTCTACGACTACCTCTGGAAGATCTCGAGCCAGACGCAGGGCACCTACCAGATCACCGTCGACCTGGGCGACGGGGTCACGCACCAGCTGAACGTCTCGCTCAAGGCGATCAAGTGAAGGGGGATCCGTAAATGAAGAGACCAACGCGCGCTCGATGGCTCGAATGGCTGATGTTTGCGCTGTTGTCTTCCTGCTTGAAGCCGCAAGATCAGGCTCCTGAGCCGCTGCCGATCCAGATCGCAGGCATACAGGGGAACGGCGGCGTCCTTCCCGGTGCTTGTGCCAAGCGCCGCGTCGCCGTGACGGCTGGCGAGATGCACACGTGCGCTCTGCTCGCCGACACGACCGTCGAGTGCTGGGGCGACAACACGTTCAACCAGCTGGGCGACGGGACCACTGACTCTACGCCCACGCCTCAGCCCGTTCCCGGCCTCACGGCCGTAACGGCGCTCGCCGCCGGCCAGGACCACACGTGCGCGCTCATGCAGGACGGAACCGTCCAGTGCTGGGGCAAGAACGTGAACGGGCAGCTCGGCAACGGCGGTTTCACGAACGCGCCGAGCCCGGCAGCGATTTCCGGTCTGACCGGCGTGAGCGCGATCTCTGCGTCGGGCCGGTCCACCTGCGCCCTCCTCACCAGCGGTGCTGTCACGTGCTGGGGCCATGACACCCCGATGGTCAGCTTCCTGGGCGATTCGGCAACGCCGATCGCCGTTCCCAGTGTCAGCGGGGCTGTTTCAATCTCGGTCGGGCCGGATCACTCGTGTGCTGTGCTCGACACTGGAGCCGTCACATGCTGGGGCGAGAACTCGTTCGGCCAGATCTGGGCGGGAATGGCTGGCAGCTTTGGAGGTCCTTCTGCGCCTCCGGGACTTTCGGGCATCACCGCGGTCACCGCCGGGAACGAGCACACCTGCGTGGTCCTCGACACCGGCGCTGTCTCCTGCTGGGGCTCATACGCCCAGCCGTCAGGTGAAGCCGGCGAGGGCGGCACCATGGCCGCCTCCAGTACGCCCGTCACAATGACGGGGGTGAGCAGCGCCGTCGGGATCGTTTCGCCAGACAACTCCCCTGGCTCGTGCGCCCTGCTGAACAACGGCGACGTGATGTGCTGGGGAGACGACTACTACGGCGTCTTCGGGGACGGCAACGCGGACCATCTGGTTACGGCGCCAACCCTCGAGCCGAATCTCGCGGGTTTGACATCCATTTCGCTGAGCTGGACGCACGGGTGCGCCGTCACCGCCGACGGGCGCCTCGAGTGCTGGGGATGGCCCGCCGGTCTCGGACAAACCTCGCCGGAGGGCGTCATGACGCCGGCACAAATCCAAACCAGCTCGTTGGAGGCCGCGGGGACGCCGTGCCGCCCCGCCGCGGGCCCGTGCGACGTCGCGGAGGTCTGCGACGGCGTGAGCCCGGATTGCCCGCAGGACCAGCTCGTGACCGCCGGCCAACAATGCGGCTCGTCCACCGGCGAATGCGACCTCTCCGCGACTTGCACCGGGGCTTCGGCCGACTGCCCCGCCAATGCGCTCGTCGCCGCGGGCACCGCCTGCGGCGCAACCCCCGCGGATCTCTGCCAGACACAGGGGACCTGCACCGGGGCCAGCGGAATCTGCCCGGGGCCAACCACATTACCCGCGAACCAGTGTGTCTCCATCCCTTCGTCGAGTAACCCGAACACGTCGGTTGATCTGCTGGGCGGGGACTCGGTCCCGGGCGGCATCTCGATCACCTTCGGCGGCCCGTTCTCGACCGACGCTGGAACCGTCGAGATCAAGGTCGTCGCAGGCAGCGGCGGATCCGCGCCGCCGGACGGCTACAAGATCGTCTCCGATCCCATGTACTGGGAGATCGAGGCAACGCCGGGCTACCAGAGCCCGCGGGTCTGCATCGGCGTGTCCCCCAGCTGGGGGAACGTCTGCGCGATGTCGCTCGACCACGACGCGGGCAGCGGGTACCAGAACGTCACCACGGTGCGCTGCGACAGCACCGGCCACCTCTGCTGCCCGACCACGCCCTGCCCGGTTCAGGGCTACCCCTGCCCCACCGGCGTCCCACCGGAGACCATCTGCGGCACGACGACCAGCTTTTCTCCGTTCACCATCGTCGAACCAATCGGGCCGCCTCCGGACACCACACCTCCGGTCTGGAGCAACGTGCCGGGAACCGTCGTCGCGTACGCCACCAGCAAGAGCGGAGCAAAGGTCACCTACACCACACCGACCGCCACCGACGCGGTCGACGGCAACCGGGCCGTGACCTGCACGCCAGCCTCGGGGTCGACCTTCCCCATTAACAAGACCACCGTCACCTGCACAGCGACCGACAAGCACGGGAACACCGCCACCACGACATTCACCGTCTGGGTTCAATACCAGACGCCCACCGACGGCTCGTTCTTCCTGCTACCGCTGCTCGCCAACGGCAAGGCGTTGTTCCCGATCGGCCCGCTGCCGCTCCCGGTCGTCTTTCACCTGACTGGGACCAGCGCCGGCATCACCAACCTCACCGCGACCTTCTCGGCCACCAAGATCTCGAGCTCGGTGGTCTCCGGGACCACCACCATCGCCGGGACGGCCGGCACCACCGCCAGCACGGGGACCACCTTCAACTACGTGCCGCTGCTGAAGGTCTACGACTTCCTCTGGAAGGTCTCGAACCAGACCCAGGGCACGTATCAGATCAACGTGAGCCTGGGAGACGGCGTCCCGCACCAGCTCAACGTCTCGCTCAAGGCGCTGAAGTAGCCCTGGGTTCGCAGGTCCGGTGTTTGTTGCAGACCTCGGTGGCGTCGCAGGGGGGGTTGCAGAGCGGGACGCAGCGGCCCGCCTGGCAATCGAAGCCGGGCGAGCAGATCGGCGAGCATCCGCCCGACGCTGCGGCATCGCTCGGGCCCGAGGGCGATGCAACGGGCCGGCTCCGCAACGCCAGTGTCGCGGTGATGTAGGTGATGTGCTGGTCGGCCGACTCGGACAGGGCGTAGACCGTGTCGCCGCCGGCCGCGCAGGTCTGGCGGCGAAGCTGCTCCAGGCAGTCGCTGCGCTTGGTCTCCAGGCAGCGCGCGCTGGCCCACACGAGATCGACCATGGGAGCCGGCGCAGCCCCAGGAAAAATGTCGACCGCGCAATCGCTGGGGCGCGCGGGCGGGCGCTGCCTGGGCGCCATCAGCTGCTGGCTGGCGCAGGAGAAGGCCGCGGCCAGGACGGCCAGGCCGAGCACCAACGGGGCGCTGCCCGCGGCCGTCACGCGCGTTCGAGGTACGTGTAGCCGGCCAGCCCCTCTTCGTACATGCGGAGCATGCTGCGGGTCTCTTCCAGGCTCATGCGGCTGGCGCGGACGGCCAGCTCGGCGAAGCGGCGGACGCGGGCCACCAGCTCCTCGCGCGAGTAGCTGACGTACTTGAGCACGTCGGTGACGGTGTCGCCGGTGACGACGTGCTCGATCTGGTAGCCGCCGCCCGAAGCCAGCGAGACGTGCACGGTGTTGGTGTTGCCGAACAGGTTGTGCAGGTCGCCCAGGATCTCTTGATAGGCGCCGATCAGGAAGATGCCCAGGTAGTAGTCTTGGCCGTTGACCGGGTGCAGCTCCAGCACCGACTTCACGTCGCGCCGGTCGATGAAGTGGTCGATCTTGCCGTCGCTGTCGCAGGTGATGTCGGCCAGCACGGCCCGGCGGGTGGGCTCCTCGCCCAGCCGGTGGATCGGCATGATCGGGAACAGCTGATCGATGGCCCAGATGTCGGGCAGCGACTGGAACATCGAGAAGTTGCAGAAGTAAGTGTCGCTGAGCGCCCGCTCGAGGCCCTCCAGCTCTTCCGGGACCTCGCGCAGCTCGCGCACGATCTTCAGGATCTTCTGGCAGACGGCCCAGAAGATGTCCTCGGCCACGACCCGCTCTTCCAGGGACAGGTTGCCCAGGTTGAACAGCTGCAGCGCCTCTTCCTTGTACTCCAGCGCGTCGTGGTAGGCCTCGAGCACGTTCTTGCGCGACGCCTCGCGGAAGGTCTCGAACAGGTTCTTCACGACGCGCGAGCCGTCCGGGGAGACCTTCTCGGGAGCCTTGCCGACGTCGAACTCGCCGACGCCCAGCACGTCCACCACCAGCATCGAGTGGTGCGCCACGACCGCCCGCCCCGACTCGGTGACGATGGTCGGGTGCGGCACGCCCGCCTGATCGCAGATCTCCTGCAGCGAGAACACGATGTCGTTGGCGTACTCCTGGGTCGTGTAGTTCATCGACGACGCGAAGTTGGTCTGCGAGCCGTCGTAGTCGACGCCCAGGCCGCCGCCCGCGTCGAAGTACTTGAGCGGCGCGCCCATGTTGAAGACCTCGACGTAGAACCGCCCCGCCTCGCGGAGCGCGTTCTTGACCGCGCGGATGGCCGAGATCTGGCTGCCCAGGTGGAAGTGCAGCAGCTCGAAGCAGCTCAGCAGGTCGTTGGCCCGCATGAAGTTGATCGCCTCGACGACCTCACGCGTCGACAGGCCGAACTTGGACCGGTCGCCGCCCGACGCCTCCCAGCGCCCCGACCCCTTGGCCGCCAGCTTCACGCGGATCCCGATGCGCGGCCGGACGCCGACCTTCTTGGCGACCTCGGCGATCAGCGACAGCTCGCTGAACTTCTCGACCACGATCAGCACGGTGCGTCCCAGCTTGGACGCCATCAGCGCCGTCTCGATGTACTCCTCGTCCTTGTAGCCGTTGCAGACGACCAGGGCCTCTTCATCGTCCAGCATGGCCATGACGGCCAGCAGCTCCGGCTTGGAACCGGCCTCCAGGCCATAGTGGTAGGGACGGCCGTAGGCGACGATCTCCTCGACGACGTAGCGGTTCTGGTTGACCTTGATCGGGTAGACGCCCTTGTAGCCGCCCTTGTAGCCGTACTCGGCGATGGCCCGCTTGAAGGTCTCGTTCAACTCGACGATCCGGCTGCGCAAGACGTCCGAAAATCGAATGAGCAGCGGCAGGCCGATCCCGCGCCGCGCGACCTCGTCGACCAGCTCTTTCAGGTCGACGCGCGCTCCCTCTGGGCCCGCCGGGTGCGCCTGGACGTTGCCGGCGTCGTTGACCGAGAAGTAGCCGTTCCCCCAGTACTTGACCCCGTACGTCTCCGCCGAGTCGGCGATATTCCACTTGCGGGGAATCCCCGCGACGCTGCTCATGGGCCTAAGTTGAAGAAATCCGGCCCAGAATTCCAGTGAAATTTCCGGCGATGTTCAGAACTTCAGCGTCAGGCCAGCCTGGAAGTAGATGCCGTGGTCGGTGGTGCCAATCAGGTCCTGGTTGTACGTCCCTTCGTAGGCCTTCCGGGGCGTGAACCCGTAGATGTCCGTGAAGGGCAGGAACTCGATCTCGAAGAAGAAAGAGGTCAGGCGGTCGAACGACGCGGAAGCGGCTATCCCGGTGTAGAAGCGATGCCCCACGTCGGCGGCCGTCGGGTCGCCGCTGGGGAACAGCTTCATGTAGTTGGTCGGGTCCAGCGTCGGGCTACAGTAGGCGTCGGCGCTGGTGCCGTTGGCGATCTGCTGGGCCGTCGGGCAGAAGTGGTCGTCCCACCAGGACAAATGGGCGAAGGCCGACACGGTCGCGATGTCGGCGAACGCCAGTGACGCGATGGCCCGGTAGTCGCCGAAGATGGTGGCGCGGCCGTTGACGCCGGTGCCGAAGCCGATGACGTTGGAGTCGACGCCCAGGGCGAACGGTCCGGCCTCCAGCAACTGCACCCGGCCGCGCAGGGCGATGTCGGTGATGTCGAACATCGTCCGCACCTGCACGCCCACGTCGAAGCCGATGTACTTGTTCTGCAGGGCGCCCACCATGACGCGCGTCATGATGTAGTAGGGGTAGCCCAGGCCGAAGTCGACGGTGACCCCGCCCACCGGGTTGACCTTGGCGCCGACGGAGGACATCGCCTGGCGGCGCTTGGCCCGCTGCTCCGGGGTCGGCCCGGTCGGGATGATCTTCAGGTCGACGGAGAACACCTTCTCGCGCCCGCCCTCGACCTTCATCGTCTCCTTGTGGTCGTAGTAGCCGGGCAGCTTGAACTCGACGATGTGGTCGCCCGACGGGATGGTGTCGCGCGAGACCGGCGTCTTGCCGATGAGCTCGCCGTCCAGCCGCACCTCGGCCCCCTCCGGCGTCGACAGGATGCGCAGCGCCCCGGTTGCCGACAGGTCGGCGACCAGCGCGACCGACTGGTTCTCGACCAAGATGACCTCGCGCTTGAAGTCGGTGTACCCGTCGCGGTGCACCACCACGTAGTGCTTGCCCGGGTCCAGGTCGGCGCGGTCCACCGGCGCGCGCCCCAGGCTGGAGCCGTCCAGGAACACCTCGGCGTTCGGGATCATGGACTGCACCTTCAGCGCGGCGTGGGGCCGGTCGGGCGGCGCGGCCTCCATCTTGAAGTTGACGATGGCGCTCTCGCCGGCGGCCACCCGCACGGTCTGCTCCTGCGGCTTGAAGGTCTTCTTGCGCGCGCCGACGATGTGCTCGCCCGGCTTGATGTCCGACACCGTGACCGGGGCGTGCCCCTTGTCCTCGCCGTCGACGAACACCGCCACGTCGGGCTCGTTCGCGATGACCCGCAGGCTCGAGCCACCGGTGGCCACCGGCGCGCCAAAGCTGGCCGACACCTTGATCTGCTGCCCCGCCACCACCGTGACCGTCTGGCGCCAGGGCGGCAGGCCGTCCTTGCGGACCTCGACCACGTGATCGCCGGCGGGCACCGCGACGATGGCGGGCGCCACGTCCTTGCGGGCGCCGTCCAGATAGACGTCCCCGCCCTGGTCCGACATCACCAGCAGCGTGCCAGACGGCGCCTCGGCGCGGACCATCGAGACATCACGCGTCCGCCGCTCGCCCTCGGCCAGATCCAGCCAGTCAGAGAACGGTTTGTACCCGTCCTTCTTCAGCTCGAGCTGATGCCGCCCGGCCGTCACCTCGAAGGTGTTGGGCGCCGTGCCGCGGTCCACCCCGTCGATGAACACCTCGGCGCCCGCCGCGCCGCCGTCGGAGCTGGCGCGCAGGTCCAGACGCGCCATCTGGGGCGCCCGCTCGAGCGTGAACGACACCGTCTGGCTCTTGCGGACGTCCAGGTTCTGTTCCTGCGCCTTCCAGCCCGCCAGCTCGACGATGATCTTCACCGGCCCGCGCGGGACCTTCAGCGTGATGGGCGTGTAGCCGGCGATGCCATAGCTCCTGGGCGCCGAGGCCGGGCCGCCCACGTCCCAGTAGACCGCCGCCTGCTGGGGCGAGCTGTCGATCTTCAGGCGATGCTGGCGTCCTCGAATGCGCGGGCGTGGCAGCGGCACGCCCGGCACCGCCGGAGCGGCCGCCATCTGCGCGCTGACCACCCCCGCCCCCGGGCCGCAGAGCGTGGCGATCGCCAACAGCACCACCGCGGCCAACCTCGTGGTCCGGATCATGAGCACGTCGAGCGTAACGGCGGACGCGGCACGCCGTCAAATGACGTGAAGCACGTGACACACCCTTGTCGCGTCACGATCAGCGCTGGATTTCGACCAGCAGGACCCAGGCGTTCACCAGCCCGGCCGAGAACGAGAAGATCGTCCCTGGAACCAGCCAGTAAAGCCCGCCACCCCAGCGCGCGAGCAGCGATAGACCGGCGAACAGCATGGGCGCGGTGGCCAGCTGGTGGGTCAGGACGCGGATCACCATCGCGCGCGGGGGAGCGCCCGGTCCCCGCGCGGTCCGCCGTTGCAGGTAGATCGGGTAGGCCCAGACGAACAATCCCACCGCCAGCATCTCCAGCGCGAGGCCGGCGGGCGGCTGCCCGGGCACCAGGGCCAGCGAAGCGTTCACCAGCACGCCGATCAGGATGATCATCGTCTCCGCGGCCCGGCCCGGGAGCTGCGGGAACGAGAGGATACGGGTCAGGTTGATCGACACCGATAGGAAGAGCAGCCCCACCAGCGCCGCCGAGGCCCCCACTTCGGCGACAAAGAAGCTGTCCCAGCCGGCGGTCGTGTAGGCGTGCATGCGTACCCTTCAACTGTAAAGGAGCGCCTCGACCGTGTCGCCGGCGGCGACCTCGAGCCGATCGGCGGGCACCCGGACCAGGGCGTCGGCCCGAACGACGTTCGACAGCATCGCCGAGCCGCCCGGCAGGGGGTCGGCCCACAGCTCACCGTCACGCGTGACCAGGCGGACGCGCAGGTAGTCCTCGCGACCGGCCACCGACCGGTGGGAGCCGCCCAGCCGGGCCGCGCGCCGGGCCGGCCAGGGGTCGCGGTCGGCCTCGCCGCCCAGCCGCCAGAGCATCGGCCGGATGAAGGCGTCGAACACCACGAGCGCAGACGTGGGGAAGCCGGGCAGCCCGACGAGGGGCTTGGCGCCGGCCCGCGCGAACAGGGTCGGCTTGCCGGGACGGATGTCAATCCCGTGGAACAGCACCCCCGGCGCCGGCAGGCCGGCGACCGCGTCGGCAGCCAGGTCCTTGGTGCCGATCGACGACCCGCCCGACAGGATCACGGCGTCGTGCCCGGCCAGCAGGCCGTGGATGGCCTCGCGCAGGGCCCCCGCCTCGTCCGGGACGATACCGGCGGAGGCGGGCAAGCACCCGGCGGCGGCGACCTGAACCGCCAGCGCCGTCTGGTTGGCGTCGCGCACCTGCCCCGGGCGCGGGGTGGCCTCCGGCGGGCAGAGCTCGTTCCCGGTCGACAGCAGCGCGACCCGGGGCCGCCGGAACACCGCCAGCTCCGTGACGCCAAAGGTGGCCAGCAACGCCAGATCGGCCGCGCGCAGCCGGCGCCCGGCGGCCAGGACCGCGTCGCCCCTGACCAGATCCTCGCCCGGCTGCACGACGTTGGCGCCGGGAGCCACCGCCCGCAAGACGGTCACCCCTGCGTCGCCGGCCGTGCGGGTCGCCTCGGCCATCACGACCGCGTCGGCGCCGTCCGGCAGGAAGCCCCCGGTCGCAATGGCCACCGCCTCGCCCGCCCCCAGCTGGCCGCTGAAAACGTCGCCCATCGGCACCGAGCCGATGACCCGCAGCGTGACGGGCGTCCCGGAGACGTCGGCCGCCCGCACGGCGTAGCCGTCCATGACCGAGCGGCGCTCGCCCGGCAGGTCGGCGGGCGCCGCGAACGGCGTGGCCAGCACCCGCCCGGCGGCCTCGGCCAGGGATACCGGCTCGGCGCCGACCGCGGGCGTCTGGGCCAGGACCCGGCGCGCTTCGTCGGCCGGGAGCAGCTGGAGATCAGGCCGTCCCAGGCGCGCCATGGCCGTGGGTCAGACCGGCAGGACCGGGCGCCGCCGGGCATAGCCCGGGACAGTCTTGCCGCCGGCAGCCTCCAGCCGCCGCAGCAGCTCGGCGCGCAGCTCGTCCCCCGGGACGACGGCGTCCACGTGCAGGTTGGCGGCCAGCTTCAGCAGATCGATGTCGGACCGGTACTGCGCCCGCAGCTCCTCGACGTAGGCGGCCCGCTCGGCCTCCGGCTTCTCGGCGATCTTGTTGGCGAACACCGCGTTCACCGCCGCCTCCGCGCCCATGACCGCGATCATCGCCTGGGGCAGCGCGATCGTCGCGTCGGGCTCGAAGCCGGGACCGCACATGGCGTACAGGCCGGCCCCGTAGGCCTTCCGGAGCACGACGCAGAACTTGGGCACCGTCGCGTCGGCGACCGCCGAGATCAGCTTGGCCCCGTGCCGGATGATCCCCTGCCGCTCGACCGCCTTGCCGATCATGAACCCGGGCACGTCCGCCAGGAAGATCAGCGGCAGCCCGAACGCGTCGCACAGCCAGATGAAGCGCGCCGCCTTGTCGGCGGAGTCGACGAACAGCACGCCCCCCTTCCACTTGGGCTGGCTGGCCACGATGCCGACCGGCCGCCCGTCCAGGCGCGCGAAGCCCGTCACGATCTCGCGCGCGTAGAGCTTCTTGATCTCGAAGAAGCTCCCTTCGTCGGCGACGGCGTCGATGACCGCCGCGATGTCGAACGCCTGGTTCTGGTTGGCGGGCAGGACGTCGTCGATCCGCTTGGCGTCGGCGCGCGGCGGGCGCCCGGCCGCCTGGGGCGGCGCCTCGCCCGACCGCTGCGGCAGGTAAGACAGGTAGTCGCGCGCGGCCGCCAGGCAGGCCTTCTCGTCCTTGACCAGCAGGTCGCCGCAGCCGGAGACCTCGCAGTGCATGCGCGCGCCGCCCATCTCTTCCAGCGTCACCTTCTCGCCGATCACCATCTCGGCCATGCGGGGCGAGCCCAGGTACATCGAGGCGTTCTTGTCGACCATGAACACCACGTCGCAGAAGGCCGGGATGTACGCGCCCCCCGCCGCCGACGGCCCGAACAGCAGGCAGATCTGCGGGATGGCGCCCGACAGGCGCACCTGGTTGTGAAAGATGCGTCCGGCGTGCCGCCGCCCGGGGAACATGTCGATCTGATCGGTGATGCGCGCCCCGGCCGAGTCGACCAGGTAGAAGAGCGGCAGCCGCAGGCGACCGGCCGTCTCCTGGATGCGGATGATCTTCTCGACGGTGCGGGCGCCCCACGACCCGGCCTTCACGGTCGAGTCGTTGGCCATGATGGCGACCGGCCGGCCGTGCACGCGGCCGATCCCGGTCACCACGCCGTCGGCGGGCAGGTCGCCCGCGGTGGCGTTGGCGTAGAGGCCGTCCTCGACGAAGTCCTTGCCGCCGTCGTCGCACAGCAGCGCGATGCGCTCGCGGCAGAACAGCTTGCCGGCGGCGGCGTTGGACTCGTGGTACTTGGGGGCGCCGCCCTTCTTGATCTTGGCGCCCAGCGCCTTGAATTCGTCGCTGCGTGACATCAACGTCCTTTGTAAACGGGCGGGCGCTTCTCCGCGAATGCCGCCAGCCCTTCGTTGCGGTCCTCGGTCACCAGCACCTCTTCGTAGCGCTCCCGCTCGACGGCCAGCGCCTCGTGCAGCGGCAGCGCGATCCCCTCGTCGATGGCCCGCTTGGCGGCCGTCAGGGCCAGCGGGGCCGCCCCGGCGATCTCGGCCGCCCAGCGCGCCGCCGCCACGGGGAGCTCGGCGGGCGGCACGACCTCGGACACCAGGCCCAGCTCGCGCGCCCGCGCTGCGCCGACGCGCCGCCCGGTCAACGTCAGCTCCTTGGCCGCCGCCACCCCGACCACCCGGGCCAGCCGCTGCGTGCCGCCGGCGCCCGGGATGATGCCCAGCCGGACCTCGGTCAGCCCCATCTCGGCCGTCTCGGCCGCGATGCGGATGTCACAGGCCAGCGCCAGCTCGAACCCGCCCCCGAACGCGCTGCCGTTGATCGCCGCGATGGTCGGCCGCGGAAACAGGTCGACGGCGTTCATCAGAGCGTTGATCTCGCCCAGGAACACCCGTGTGTCGTCCAGCGTCCACCCGCGCCGCTCTTTCAGGTCGGCCCCCGCCGAGAACGCCCGCGGCCCGGCGCCCGTCAGCACCAGCGCGCGGATGTCCTCGCCCTCGGAGATCCCGCGCGACAGGTCCGCGCAGACCCGGGTCAGCTCCGCCACCAGCTGGCGCGACAGCGCGTTGGCGGCGTCCGGGCGATTCAGGGTCAGGAACGCCACCTGGCGCCGCCGATCGACCACCAGGTGCCCGGCCCCGGAATCGTTCTGCATCGGGGAAAGACGGTAGCAGATCCCGGTGCGCCGTTTCCTGATCTCTTCTGGAGCGGGCCGACCGCATATATACTGATCGAAGCATGGATACTCGCGCTCCCGTTCAGCCCTGGGCAGGCCCCCCCGGCCTTCTCCTCGGTTGCCTCTGCATCGCCGTCTCCTTCGCCGTCCTGATCATCACGCTCTCGACGGACACCGACCGGGTCGTCTCGCCCGCGGAGGAGATGGGGATCGCCGCCGCGGCCGTCGCCCACGCGAACGCGGCCACGCCCGCCCGCTGAAACGTCAGCCGATCGGCGCGCGCGAGCGGGCGCCGATGGCCGCGCGGTAGTACTTGGAGGGGACCTCGTGCCCGACGAAGGTCGAGGCCAGGCGGCCGCAGTCGACCAGCTTGTCGAGATCGATCCCGGTGCGGACGCCCATGCCCTCGAGCATGTAGACGACGTCCTCGGTCGAAACGTTGCCGGAGGCGCCGGGGGCGTAGGGGCAGCCGCCCAGCCCGCCCAGCGCCGCATCGACGGTGGTGATGCCCATCTCGACGGCGACCAGGATGTTGGCCAGCGCGGTCCCGCGGGTGTCGTGGAAGTGCACCGCCACCTCGGGCGCCGGAATCTCGGCCAGCACCCGGCCCAGCACGTCGCGCACCTGGCGCGGGTTCGCCACGCCGATGGTGTCCCCCAGCGACACCTGGTAGCAGCCCAGCTCGCGCAGCGCCCGGCAGAGCTCGAGCGCCCTGGCCGGGTCGACCGCCCCTTCGTACGGGCAGCCGTAGACGGTCGACACGTAGGCGCGCACCTTCAGGCCGGCCGCCAAAGCCGGCGGCACCGTCTCACGGAAAGCCGCCAGCGTCTCGGCGATGGTCTTGTTGACGTTCTTCTTGTTGTGCGTCTCGGACGCCGACATGAAGACCGCCACCTCGCGCATGCCAGCCGACATCGCGGCGTCCAGCCCCTGCCGGTTGGGGACCAGCGCCGAATAGGCCACGCCCGCCCGGCGCTGGATGCGCCGCGCGACCTCTGCCCCGTCCGCCAGCTGGGGGATCCACTTGGGGTTCACGAAGCTGGTGATCTCGATCGCCCGCAGCCCCGTCTCGGACAGCGCGTCGATCAGACGGATCTTGTCCTCGGTCGGAACCATGCGCGACTCGTTCTGCAGCCCGTCGCGCGGGCCGACCTCGTAGACCGTGATCTCGGGCGGAAGGTGGTCGAACAACCGCCTGATTTTACCATGAACGTCAGCCGTTCAGGCCACCAGGCGGGTACAGAGCTCGTCAGAGACGTCGTCCAAGGTGTCGACCACCACGTCGGCCTGCGACAGATCATAGCCGGCGAAATTCCCGGCCCGGATGGCGATGACGCGCAGCCCGGCGGCGCGCGCCGCCAGGATGCCGGGCGTGGCGTCCTCGAGGACGATGGTCCGCCCGGGCCGGGAGCCCACGGCCGCCAGCCCCTTCAGATAGGGCTCGGGCGAGGGCTTGCCGTGGGTGTAGTCCTCGGCCGCCACGATGGCCGAGAACAGGTCGCGCACCCCGAGGCCGGTGAGAGCGTCTCGCACCTCCTTGCCGCTGGCCCCCGACACGACGGCCAGCGTCGCCCGCCCGGCCAGCCGGCGGACCAGATCGACCGCCCCGGGCAGCGCGCGGTACCCCGAATCCGCGATCAGGCCGTCCTTCTCGAGGACCGCCACGTCGATGAGCTCCCGCATCGAGACGGTCAGGCCGTGGTTGCGCACCAGCATCCGGTAGATGTCGTTCCAGGAGTGCCCGATGACGAAGCCCCGCTCCTCGTCGGTCATCTCGGCCCCGTAGCGCCGTAGCGCCAGCACCACCGACTCGACGTTTTCACGCTCGCTGTCCACCAGCGTCCCGTCCAGGTCGAAGAGGTAGGCCTCCGGCATCTCGAGTTCCCGCATGAATTACGAGGTAGATTAACGGGTCAGGTGACGATCCGGACCAAAATCTGGCTGATCGCGGTCACCGTGGCGGTCACGGTCGGCGTGGCGTCGTGGGGGCGCATGTTCCTGACCCGCAACCGGATCATCAAGGACGCGCAGACCAGCGCCGAAGAGCTGGCGGGCGACATCGTCGAGGACTTGAAGAGCGTCCCGCCGGATGCAGACGACCGCGACCTGGAAGAGAAGCTGCTCGGGTACCTGAACCGGCACACGCGCATCGTGCGCCTGGATCTGTACGTCTACCGCGAGGCCAGCACCCCCTCGAGCCGCATCGTCGCCCCGCGCGGCGATCGGCCCGAGATCACGCGGTTCGCGCCGTTCGTGCGGCAGCCGCTGGGTTTCACGCGCCAGCAGAACGCCGGCGAGTCGGTCGAGGAGCCGATCGAGCTGCCGGTCGACCTGCAGGGGCCGTGGAAGGCGACGCTGGACATGCGCTGGACGCTGGGCCCGGTCGAATCGATGCTGAAGACCGAGGAGCAGATCTCGATCATCTTCGCGGTCGTGTTCGTGATCGGGTTGACGCTGGTCTCGGGCCTCATCACGCAGCGGGTGATCGGCAAGCCGCTGGAGGCGCTGGCGGCCGCCATGCGCGACGTCGAAGGGGGCGACCTGTCGCGACGAATTCCCGTCGACACACTGGACGAATTCGGCCGTCTGTCGCAGGGTTTCAACCGCATGCTCGAACGACTGTCGCAGGCGGACGCGCAGATCCGCGCCTTCAACCAGCGGCTGGCGGCCGAGATCGAGAAGGCCACCCACGACCTGTCGGGGAAGAACCTGGCGCTGGGCCAGCTCAACCGCTTGCTCAACGACATGCGCCTGGAGAACGCCTCCAAGGTCCGTCTGGCCACGCTGGGGCAGCTGGCCGCCCAGCTGGCCCACGAGATTGGGACGCCGCTGTCGTCGGTCTCCGGGCACGTGCAGCTGGCGCTGCGCGAGCCCGACCTGCCGGTGCCGCTGCGCGACCGGCTGGACGTCTCGGCCCGCGAGATCGAGCGCATCAGCAAGATCGTGCGCGACTACCTGGATTCGACCCGGCCGCTGGAGCCCGAGCGGCAACCGACGGCGGTGCCGCGCCTGCTGGCCGAGGCCGTCGAGGTCGTGCGCGGCGGCGCGCCCGACAAGCGCGCTACGGTGACGACGCGCGTGGAGCCGACCGTCGGCGAGCTGGTGACCGACCCCGGCCTGCTGCGGCAGATCGTGCTGAACCTGGTGTCCAACGCGCTGGACGCGGTCGACCGCGATGGCAAGGTCGAGGTGGCGGCCCGGTCCGCCGGGGACGACGTGCTGATCACCGTCCGCGACACCGGCCACGGCATCGCGCCCGACGACCTCCGGCGCATCTTCGAGCCCTTCTACACGACCAAGGGGCGCGGCAAGGGGACCGGCCTGGGGCTGGCCATCTGCCGCCAGCTCACGGCGGCGCTGGGCGGCACCATCTCCGTCGAGAGCACGCCGGGGAGCGGCTCGATCTTCAGCGTGCGCCTGCCGCGCAGCGGGCCACCGGTCGTCGTCCAGAGCGGCGGCGAGATCCGGGCGCGTCTGCGTACCGATCCCGGCACCGGCTCCGGGCGCTCGCAGAGCGGAGGGCGCGCGTGACCGCCACGACGCGGGTGCTGGTCGCCGAAGACGATCGCGTCGCGCGCGATCTGCTGTGCGAGATCCTGCGGGGCGAGGGTTACGAGGTCGAGGCGGTCGACGACGGCGCCGGCGCCATCGAGCGGGCCCAGGGGGGCGACGGGCGTTACGACCTGGTCGTCTCCGACGTGCGGATGGAGCGGTCGGGTGGACTGGACGTTCTGGCCGCGTTCACCGCAAAGGCGCCCAGCACCCCGGTCATCCTGATCACCGCCTTCGGCGACGTCACCGGCGCGATGGAGGCGATCCAGCGCGGCGCCTACGACTACGTGTCCAAGCCGTTCAACATCGAGGAGCTGCGCCTGACCGTCGCGCGCGCGCTCGAGCGGCGGCGGCTGGTAGCCGAGCAGAAGACCGTGCCCACCGAGGGCAAGACCACGCAGCTGCAGGACATCGTCGGCAAGAGCCCGGTGATGCTGGACGTCTACAAGCTGGTCGCGCGGGTGGCCGGCTCGACGGCGACGGTGCTGGTCGAGGGCGAATCGGGCACCGGCAAGGAGCTGGTGGCCAGGTCGATCCACACGCATTCGCCGCGGGCCAACGCGCCGTTCGTGCCGGTCAACTGCACCGCGCTGACCGAGTCGCTGCTCGAGTCCGAGCTGTTCGGGCACGCGCGCGGCGCCTTCACGGGGGCGGTGGCCGCCAAGCGCGGCCTGTTCGAGGCGGCCAACGGCGGCACGCTGTTCCTGGACGAGATCGGCGACATGGGCCCCAAGATGCAGGCCCAGCTGCTGCGGACGTTGCAGGACGGCGAGGTGCGCCCGGTCGGCGGCACCGAATCGATCCGCGTCGACGTGCGGCTGGTCTGCGCCACGAACAAGGACCTGGAAGACGAGGTCAAGGCCGGCCGTTTTCGAGAGGACCTCTACTTCCGCATCAACGTCGTGACGGTTCACCTGCCGCCGCTGCGCGATCGGCGCGAGGACATCCCCAGCCTGGTCGGGCACTTCCTGAACAAGACCGCGCGGCGCGAGCGGCGCGAGGCCGCGGCGATGTCGCCCGAGGCGCTGCGCCTGCTGAGCGGGTACGCCTGGCCGGGCAACGTGCGCGAGCTGGAGAACGCCATCGAGCGCGCCGTGGCGGTGGCCAAGGGCAACGTCGTGCTGCCGTCGGACCTGCCGCCCGAGGTGGGGGGCAGCGCCGCGCTGGGCGTCCCCGGCGGCGTGAGCGTCACCGACGGCGGCATCATCGCCGACCGCCCCACGCTGGGCGAGCTGGAGCGGCGCTACATCCAGCTGGTGCTGGGCGAGTGCGCCGGCAACAAGAAGAAGGCCGCCGAGAAGCTGGGCATCGATCGCCGCACGCTCTACCGCGCGCTCGAGCGCAGCGGCGACATCACGCCCGACGATGAAGATCGTTGACGTCCGCCGACGTCGC
>DATJWP010000116.1:0-4318 GCA_035578045.1 Polyangia bacterium
CGACTCGGTCATGACCGCCTTCCTTTCTGCCGTGGCTGTTCGATCACAGGGGCTAGCCTTCGGGTACCCATGATCGTTTCCCGGCCGGGCGGTCGCGCCAGGGTAGTCCCTGGCCGTTACCCTGGCCCCCGGGCACGAGGCCAGGTACGCGGGCCCGGCGGGACCGAGTAGCCGGAGCTGGGCCGCTCGGGACCCCGCCGAGCGCGGGCGTTTGGAGGTGTCCGGGCCACGCCTGGCTAGCGCAGTGACCGGAACGCCGCGCGGACCTCCGCGCTGAACAGCGCCGGCTCTTGCCAGGCGGCGAAGTGGCAGCCCCGGTCGACCTCGTTGAAGTAGGTGAGCTTGGCGTAGGCCCGTTCGGCCCAGCTCCGCGGGGCCTGGTAGATCTCCTTCGGGAAGACGGTCACGGCGGCCGGGATGGTCACGTTCTTGGCGTCGAAGAAGCCGAACGTGTTCTCCCAGTACAGGCGGGCCGACGAAACTCCGGTGTTGGTGAACCAGTAGAACGTGATGTTGTCGAGGACCTCGTCCCTGGTCAGGTTGCCGACCGGGCGCCCGGCAAAGGCATCCGCGATGTCGGAGTAGCTGGCCGCGTCGTGGTTGATCATCCAGGCGGCTAGGCCGACGGGTGAGTCGGCCACCCCGTAGAGCGTCTGCGGTTGCGTCGCCATCTGTACGGCGTAGCCGACGCCCTTGGTGTAGAGGAAGTTCACCTGCTCCCAGCAGCGCACTTCTTCGGGTGACAGGCCAGCGGGCGCCGGGGCGCCGGTCACGAAGCGGATCTGGCTGGCCACCTCGGGCGGGATCACGCCCGGCATGTTGGTGTGCATGCCGAGCAGTTCAGGAGGTGCCTGGGTGGCCATCACGTCCGTGACGACCGCGCCCCAGTCGCCGCCTTGCGCCACGAATTGCGTGTACCCGAGGCGCTTCATCAGCTCCACCCAGGCCCGGGTCATGCGGTCGGGGCCCCAGCCGGTTTCCCGGGGCTTGCCGGAATACCCATAGCCCGGCATCGACGGGATCACCACGTCGAAGGCGTCCGCGGCGCTCACTGAGGTTTCGGTAGTGGCAGACATGTCAGGCTCCTTCTCCCTGGGGGTGGCTACGACACGAAGCCTGCTCGTCCTGCTTCTGCTTCGCGCCCGCCGAAGAACCTGGGTCTGCTCCCTGGGGTGCACCCTGGGTCGCACCCGGGGATCGGATCAGGCGGGAACCGGGGTCAGACCTGGATCAGCTGGGAGTCGGGACCGGCCAGTGCGTTGGCCAGCTCTCGCCGGGAACGGATGCCGAGCTTGGCGAACACGTTGCGCAAATGCCACTCAACGGTCCGCGGGCTGAGGAAGAGCCGGGCCCCGATCTCCGGATTGGACAGCCCGTCGCGGGCGAGCCGCGCGATCTGCCGCTCCTGGGGGGTCAGGTCGTCGCGCGCTTCGACCGTCCGCTTGCGCACCTTCTCACCCGTCGCCTGGAGCTCCGTCCGCGCCCGCTCGGCGAACGCCTCCATCCCGATCGCGGCCAGCATCTCGTGGGCCGTGAGCAGGTGCTCGCGCGCGTCGGCCCGGCGGTTCTCGCGACGCAGCCACTCGCCGTAGAGGAGGTGCGCGCGGGCGACCTCTGGACGAAGCCGGGTGCGCCTCAACTGCTCGATGGCCTCGCGATACAGCTCGTCGGCGGCCTCCCCGTCACACAGCAGCGCCCGGCAGCGTGCTTCGCTGCCGAGCGCGAACTCGGTGCTGCAGGGCTGGGTCGTCTTCGCCAGCCGCTCGAGCGCGTCGCGGGCGAGCTCGGCGTCTCCCACGCGGGTGGCGGCCTCGACGAGCTCGGGCAGCACCCACGTGGGAATCCAGTGGTTAAGGGCGTTGTGCGTGGCTCGCCGGGCCGCCGACGCCGCCTCCGCGTAGCGACCGAGGCCGTTGTACAGGACCGCGGCCGCCCAGTAGGCCCGCAGGGCCGTCGTTCCCTGGCCGCCGAACTGCTCGATCGCGCTCGCTATCGTCGCGGAGGCCTCGCTTTCCCTCCCCTGCAGGGCACGGAGCCGCAGCAGCGTGTAGGGCGGGAAGCGGCTTCCGGTCACCGCCGCCACGCTCTCGATCTCCGCGACGAGCGAGGCGGCGCCCGCGAAGTCCCCCGCCCACACGATGGCCATCCCCAGGTACGTGAGGTGGATCGGCAGTGACGCCAGCGCGCCGGCATCGCGGACGACCTGGACCTGCCGTACGCAGCTGGCGAGCCAGCCCTCGTAGTCCCACACGGCCGCGTTGGCGCCCGCGCGGGCGTCGCCGTCGCGGACGCCCTGCACCTCCAGTTCGGGCACGTGCCGGAGTTCGTCGCCCGGCTCGCGGGCGCCGAACACGATCCCGGCCGGCTCGGCCAGCAGGCGCCGGGAGACGAACGCCAGGGTCTGCCCAGAGGTCTGATCCAGCCACTGTGCGTCGTCGACGACGCACAGCAGCGGGCGCTCCTCGGCCACCGCCGCGAACAGGCTCAGCACCGCCAGCCCGACGAGGAACCGGTCCGGGGCTCCGCCCGCGCTCATGCCGAACACGATCTCCATGGCCTGCCGCTGCGGCCCTGGGAGCCGCTCGAGCCGGTCGAGGAGCGGCCCGCACAGCTGATGCAAGCTGGCGTAGGCCAGCTCCATCTCCGACTCGACCCCGGCCCCCCGGACGACGGTCAGATCCGGCGCCGCCGCGATCAGGTATTCCAGCAGCGCCGTCTTCCCGATCCCGGCCTCGCCGCGCAGCACCAGCGACCGGCTCTCGCCGCGGCGGATCGCCGCGACCAGGTCGTCGAGCAGCGCGCATTCGCTCGCCCGGCCGCGCAGCGGCGGGTGCCTGCCCGATACCCGATACCGGCTCTCCATCAGCGGTGACGCTTCGAGCTACCGACGCGCCGCGAGGCCGGTCGCGGTGCCCGCCTTCAGCTGCTGCTCGATGTGGTCGGCCTGGCGAAGTGCCAGCGCGACGATCGTCAGGGTCGGGTTCGCCGCCGCGCTGGTCGTCATCACGCTGCCGTCGGACACGAACAGGTTCGGCACGTCATGCGCCCGGCCGAATTCGTTCACCACGCCGTCCTCCGGACGGGCGCTCATCCGGGCCGTCCCGAGGTTGTGGGTCGTCGGGTACGGCGGAACACGGAACGTGCGCAGCGCGCCGACTGCTCCGTAAACCGACTCGCCCGCGGCGTAAGCGTGCCCGCGCATCGCCACCTCGTTCGCGTGGTCGTCGACGTGCACGTCGGGTACCGGCTGGCCGAACTGGTCGCGTACATCGCGGTTGAGGGTGACCCGGTTGCTTTCCTGCGGCAGGTCCTCGCCCACCAGCCACATGCCGGCCATGTGGTCGTACTGCTCCATGATCGCGGCGAAGTCGCGCCCCCAGGCCCGCGGGATCAGGAACGTGGACAGGAAGGACGGGCCGAGGGAGAGCAATTGCATATAGTAGCCGCCGACGAAGCCGCGCCCTGGGTCGTTGCGGGACTCGTCGGTGACGATGCCCGCCATCGTCTCGCCGCGGTACATCCGCACCGGCTGGTCGAACGTGGCGAACACCGACCCGGTGAGGTGCCGCATGTAATTGCGCCCCACCTGGCCGCTGGAGTTCGCCAGCCCGTCGGGGAACAGCGACGAGGCGGAGTTCAGCAGCAGTCGCGGCGTCTCGATCGCGTTGCAGGCGACGCAGACGACACGTGCCTTCTGGCGCTGCTCGTTTCCCTCGGCGTCGACGTAGATGACGCCGGTCACCGCGCCGGAGCCGTCGTGTTCGATCCGGATCGCCATCGAGGAAGACCGCAGGTCAAGCCGGCCGGTCTGCTCGGCCCTGGGGATCTCGGTGGTCAGCGTCGACCAGTGCGCGCGCTGCTTGTCGCCCTGATAGTTGAAGCCGTCCTGGATCGTCGCGGGGCGTCCGTCCCGCGGCACCGTGTTGAACGCCATCCGGCCCGTGCTGACGCCCGTGTAGCCGACGCGCCTGGCGCCGTTCCCCATCACCGTGAAGTTGTTGTTGGCCGGCGGCGCCGGGATCCCGTTCGTGCGCGTGACGCCCAGCCGGTTCTCGGCCTTGTCGTAGTACGGCTCGAGGTCGGACAGGCCGATCGGCCAGTCGAGCAGGCTGGCGCCCTCGATGGGTCCGTGCTCGGAGCGGATCCGGAACTCCCATTCCTTGAAGCGCACGCAGCAGCCGGCCCAGTGAACGGTCGTGCCGCCGACCGTCTTGCAGGTCCACGCGGGCAGGTTCGGGAACTCCTGCGCGATCCGCCACGAGCCGGACGTCGTGCGCGCGTCCAGCCAGGCGAGCTGGTTGAGCGAGGCCCATTCGTC